>NZ_LR655697.1 GCF_902168065.1 Mycobacterium tilburgii
CATACGAGCCACGCTCGTCGCCCGGCCGCGGCCTGCCACCCGCCGCGCCCGCCAACGCCAGCGCAATGGCGTCCTCGACACCCAGCAGGCCCGCAGGCGGATCGGGCACCAGTCCGCGCAGCCCGCTGGCCGAGGCCCGCATCGGATGATCGAGCGACTCCACCAGGTCTCCGGCCAGGCCGGGAGGCACCGGCAACGCAAGCCTGGTGATCAGCGACGCCAACGAGGTGTCGACCCGGCCGACCGGAAGCGCGGCGTGCCATCTGCCGGAGACCCGCGCATACGCCCTGAGCAGGTCCCGATAGGACGTGGTTTCCGGGCCGGCGATGTCGTAGCCCCCCGGCGGGACGAGCTCCGGATCGGCCGCTGCGACCAGATAGTGCAGCAGGTCGCGGACGGAGATCGGATCGATCGGGTTGTCCATCCAGCTCGGGACGGGGATCAGCGGGAATCGGTCACCTACGTAGCGCATCATCTCGAACGACGTCGAGCCGGCGCCGATGATCACCGCCGCGCCCAGCCACACCAGCTCCGAGCCGTCCGGGATGGTCAGCGCCTCGGCCACCTCGGCGCGGCTGGCCAGATGATCGGAGAGTGCCTGGTCGTCCGGCACGAAGCCGCCCAGGTAGACGATGCGACGCACCCCGGCGTCCCGGGCGGCCGTCGCGACGTTGGCGGCCGCGGCCCGGTCGGCGTCCCGGAAATCGGGCTGGCCGATGGCGTGGACCAGGTAGTACAGCACATCGACCGGCCCGGCGGCGTCCATCGCCGCCTGTGCCGACGCCGGATCTGCCGCGTCCAGGCGAACCGGTGCGACGTCATCGAACCAACCGAACCGCTTGAACCGCTTCGGATTTCGGCTCGCGGTCACCACCTGGTGGTGGCGCTCCAGGAGTTCCGTGACCAGCCTGGATCCCACATAGCCGGTCGCGCCGGTCACCACAATCCGCATACATTCGACCCTATCCCACGGGTGCCATACCTAAAGCGGGTTGGGGTTGAACCAACTAAGTATAGGTAACCGTAACTAAGTGTATGAACGAAATAACAGGGGGAAATGCCACGCGCGCGGGCTTTTCGACCACGGCCAGCGATGATCCAACAATCGCAGCAATGTCTGTGCAGTTTCCGTAGCACTACCATCCACAGAAAGAGCTGATTGACCGGCTGAGTAATGTTCTGGGGGAACACTTTCGGCGCTTCGCGTTGTCGGCCGGTGTCGACCACCGGCACCTGGCGATTTCCATGGACCGGATGGAGCAGCTGACCGGTTTCAGCGAGGCGAACAAGGCCTATGTCGAGGTCGCACTGGAATTGGGTGAGCGGGCCCTGCGCGCCGCGCTCGACGAGGCCAAGGTCCGGCCCGAAGAGGTGGACATCGGCACACTCGTGACACCGTTTTGCGCGGCGTCGCCGTCCGCGGCAAATAAATCTTACCAAATCCGACCCGGTATTGACCAAATAACTGTTACCCAAACAGTTGAGCCAAGTTAGAACCGTGTTGGCATTTTCCGATAAGGGTATTTCCCACGACTTTTGTCGATCGGTTGGTCGCACCGGCAGAAGCCGGCGCGCCGCGTCTTGATGGAGACGTGGTGTGCGGAGGTGATCGCGAGCCCGTCGCCCATCACCGAGGCGGGCAGGGCGGTGCTACAGCGCTGTCCCCGATCACCCCGGTTCGCTCGGCATTGTGATCAGCGAAGCCGTCGAAGAGGCACTCGGGCGCGCGGACACGCACTATGCGCTCGGTTCGGTGCTAAACCATGTGCTGCTGCATCAGACGCTGATCGGTGACGCCGCCGGCCTGACACCACGGATGTGGATGTACACGATTGGCCGCGACTTGGATTGAGGCCGTTGCCTGCCCTCAGAAGTCGGTACTGGAGGCGGCCGTGATGTTCGCCCTCACCGAGGGCATGGTCCCGGCGCCGGAGACCGCCCACGCCATCCGCGGTGTGATCGACGTGGCGCTGGCCGTGCGGGAGGCGCAACAGGAGACCGTCATCTTGTTCAACTATTCTAGTTATAGGCTGTTGGACATGACGGCGTATGACGACCACCTGCATAGCCGGCTGCCCGCGGACTGACACGCCCGCCGGACGGCGCTACCGTCGGAACCATGGCACGGATCATCCTCATCGGCGGCCACGGCAAGGTCGCGCTGCAGCTGGCTCGCATCCTGATCGAGCGCCAAGACCAGGTAAGCTCGGTCTTCCGCAATCCCGATCACCGCGACGACGTCGCCACCACCGGCGCGTTGGCCGCCTGCTAGCCGGGCACGACGCGGTCGTCTTCTCGGCCGAGGCGGGCGGCGGCAACCCGGCGCGGACCTATGCCGTCGACCGAGACGCCGCCATCCGGGTGATCGACGTCGCCGCGCAGGCCGGCGTCAATCGGTTCGTGACGGTGTCCTACTTCGGCGCCGGGCCGGATCACGGTGTACCGCACGATAATTCGTTCTTCGCCTACGCCGAGGCCAAGGCCGCGGCCGATGCCCACCTGCGCGACAGTGACCTGGACTGGACCGTGCTGGGTCCCGGCCGGCTGACGCTGGAGCCGGCGATGGGCAAGATCGTGCTCGGCGAAGGCAAGGGTGAGGTGTCCCGCGCCGACGTCGCGCTGGTTGCCGACGTCGCGCTGGTTGCCGACGTCGCGCTGGTTGCCGACGTCGCGCTGGTTGCCGCCGTCGCGCAGGCCGACGATTCGACCCGGCGAACCATCGAATTCAACAACGACGACATCCCTATCGCACAAGCGCTGGCCGGCTGACTAAGCTGCATCTCGCAGCTGGTCTGCGCGCGCCGCGGTTGCGGCGCGCGCATCGAGCGAAGCAAGCAGGACCACGCTTCGTGAGAGGGAACCCGGTGAGAATCCGGGACTGTCCCGCAACGGTATGCAGGAACGACTGCCGTCAGCGTTTTTGGCAAGCACTGGTCGAAAGACTGGGAAGCGACGGCCATGAGGTGCACCAACCGGTGCGCGCCTGTGAGTCCGGAGACCTGCCAGTTGTGCCGGGCGCGCCGCGCCCGGCGGCTCATCGCCTCCGAGGAATGGGCGTTTGGCTGCAGCCGTTGGTGGGGTTAGTACCTCTACGAAGATGGGGGTGCGCTCCGCTACCGGTTCGGCTGCACGTCCGCCGGCGGTGACCACCACGCCGATCGAAGGACGAAAATCGTGACCGCTCAAGCATTCACCGCAACGGTTGTCGGCTCGCCGCGCATTGGACCGAACCGCGAACTCAAACGTACGACCGAAGGGTACTGGGCCGGACGCACCAGCCGGGCCGATCTGAAACGCGTGGCCGCGACCCTGCGGCGCGAAACCTGGACAGGGCTGATCGACGCCGGGCTGGACTCGGTGCCCGTCAACACCTTCTCCTACTACGACCAGGTACTCGACACCGCGGTCATGCTGGGTGCGTTGCCGGCCCGGGCCGCGCAGGTCCCCGACGACCTGGATCGCTACTTTGCCGCCGCGCGCGGTAACCAAGATGTCGCGCCGCTGGAAATGACCAAGTGGTTCGACACCAACTACCATTACATCGTTCCCGAGATCGAGCCCGCGACGCAGTTCTCACTGCACCCCGACAAGGTGCTCGCCGAACTGAAAGAGGCTCACGGACTTGGGATTCCCGCGCGCCCGGTGGTCATCGGACCGATCACGTTCCTGCTGTTGAGCAAGGCCGTGAACGGTGGTGGTGCGCCGATCGACCGGTGGAAGGAGCTGGTCGGGATCTACTCGGAGCTGCTGTCGCTGCTCGCCGACAATGGTGCGCAGTGGGTGCAGATCGATGAGCCGGCCCTAGTCACCGACATGTCCCCCGATGCGCCGGCACTGGCCGAGGCGGTCTACACCGCGCTGGGCGCGGTGAGCAACCGGCCCGCCATCTACGTCGCCACCTACTTCGGCGACCCGCGCGATTCGTTAGCCGCGTTAGCCCGCACCCCCGTCGAGGCGATCGGCGTCGACCTCGTCTACGGCCCGGACACCGCGCTCGCGGCGGTGCCCGAGCTTGCCACCAAGACCCTGGTGGCCGGCGTCGTCGACGGGCGCAACGTCTGGCGTACCGATCTCGAGGCGGCGCTGGGCAAGCTGACGGCACTGCGGGATTCGGTCGGTTCGGTCGCGGTGTCGACGTCGTGCTCGACGCTGCACGTGCCGTACTCGCTGCAGCCGGAGACCGGGCTTGACGATGCGCTGCGCAGCTGGCTGGCGTTCGGCCAGGAGAAGGTGACCGAGGTGGTGACGCTGGCGCGGGCGTTGCATGCGGGCCGCGATGTGGTGGCCGACGAGATCGCGGCCTCCAACGCCGCAGTGGCCTCCCGCCGGAAGGACCCGCGGCTGCACAACGACGAGGTGCGCGCCCGCATCGACGCGATCCTGGCCTCCGGCACCCACCGCGGTGACGCCGCGCAACGCCGCGCCCGTCAGGAGGAACGGCTGCACCTTCCGCCGCTGCCGACCACCACGATCGGCTCCTTCCCGCAAACCGTCGAGATCCGCAAGGCCCGTGCCGCGCTGGTGGCCGGCGACATCGACCAGGCCAAGTACGACCGCCGTATGAAACAGGAGATTGCGGACATCATCGAGTTGCAAGAGCAGCTCGGCCTCGACGTGCTGGTGCACGGGGAACCCGAACGCAACGACATGGTGCAGTATTTTGCCGAGCAGCTGGACGGCTTCTTCGCCACCAGGAACGGCTGGGTGCAGTCCTACGGCAGCCGCTGCGTGCGACCCCCGGTGCTGTTCGGCGACGTGATTCGCCGGCATCCGATGACCGTGCAGTGGGCGAGGTATGCGCAGTCGCTGACCGACAAGCCGGTCAAGGGCATGTTGACCGGGCCGGTGACGATCCTGGCGTGGTCGTTCGTCCGGGACGACCAGCCCCGTGCCGACACCGCGCATCAGATGGCCCTGGCCGTCCGCGAGGAGACGGTGGATCTGGAGGCCGCGGGCATCGCGATCATTCAGGTCGACGAGCCGGCGCTGCGGGAGCTGTTGCCGCTGCGCCGGGCCGACCAGGAGGAGTATTTGCGTTGGGCCGTTGGGTCTTTCAGGTTGGCCACCTCCGGCGTCGCCGATGCCACGCAGATCCATACGCACTTGTGCTACTCGGAATTCGGTGAGGTGATCGGCGCGATCGCCGACCTGGACGCCGACGTGACGTCCATCGAGGCGGCCCGCTCACACATGGAGGTGCTGGACGACCTGAACGCGGTCGGCTTCGCCAACAGCGTGGGCCCGGGGGTCTATGACATCCACTCCCCGCGCGTGCCGAGTACAGAGGAGATGGCCGAGTCGTTGCGCGCCGCGCTGCGCGCGGTGACGGCCGAGCGGTTGTGGGTCAACCCGGACTGCGGGCTCAAGACCCGCAACACCAACGAGGTGAACGCGTCGCTTCGCAACATGGTTGCCGCCGCACAGGAAGTGCGCGGCGGCGTCTAGTCCCCGGGCTTGTGGCCGAGCGTAACATCAGGGCGCGTTTCAGCGAATTTTTTCGCGCTGGCATCACGCTCGCGGTTCTTCCTCGGCCTCGGACTCAGCATCCGACAACACCTGAACCGGCACATCGTCGGACCAGGGCTGTCGGGTCACCATGTCGGCGACCTTGACGACGCCGCGCTCGAACTCACCGGTCGCGGCGTCCACAGCCGATAGGTCTGGGTTTGTTTATGGATCGGCTGCGCGTCGAGTAGCACCACCCGCACCTCGCAGGGCAGAAAGCCGCACCGTTGCTGCATCGCGGCGATCAGCTGCTCGTTGTGCATATGACCGTCGCTGAAGTTCCACCCGACGGCGGTGCTGCAGATCCGTTCTCCGTCTGTGATGACGTAATCGTCCTCGTTCTGGCCGGCCATCGCCCGATGCGCCAGCGTGAACAGCGCCCGGCCGTGAGTGTTCATGGCGCGGAACGCATATCCGAAATACATCGGGATCTGCGCGCGTTCTGGGCAGCCGGCATGCTGGCGATCGAAACGATGTTGTGGTTGATCTTCTTGTCCGCGGACGGCTTGATGCACTACAGCGTGGTGTCCCAATTGACGGCGTAATAGCGCATGCCGCGCAGAAACGAGATCCTGCGCGGAAACAGATTGCCCAGGATCACGATAAGCACTGAACTGGGGCCGGAAGACCGGGTTGTTGGACATCATCGTCGACATCACGAACGGAAAGTGCTTGTTAAGTTTGGATGTCGCCGCGCCAGTCCAGATGACCAAGAAAACTAACTTGGCCGCGATGTTCATGTCGGCACCACCGAATACGAACGTCACCGCCAGCGATGCATAACCTCACCCCGGGCGGCGAGGAAGATCACCTTGTCCCGCAACCCGAGCACGACCAGGATCAGCACGATCCTCCAGGTGGTGATCAACCCGACCTGTGTGCCCTGCTCCGAGACGGGCCCGGTGCCGTCGGCGAACAGGGTGAGGAAAAGCAACAGCAGCAGCCCGTATAGCGCGACGTCGACCAGGGTGCGGGCGGTGCCCGTGGTCGCCGGGACGCGATTCGGCCAGGGGACAACCGGATGGTCTCGGGCCGAAGTCAATACAGGATCGAACCCAGCAGCGGCCAGATGCGGGTTGTTCAACGGCCCGAGACCACACCCGAGCCCGACCTCGAATAGCATCGTGTAGAGCACGACCTTCTCAAACGCGATCGGTTCGGCGTACCACGAGGTGACGCGGGTGAAGGCCAGACCGCGAGTGGTCGCCACCGCCATCAACCACGCGAACAGGATGTAGAGCAGCACCTTGCCGACGTGGAACAGGTACAGCACGACCGGCGTTCCGAAGCCGACCTCCTCCCAGTGCCGGGCCATCGGCCGGATCTTTTCGCTGCGGGACAGCTTGCTCCACTGATCAATGTCGACCTGCGGCAGTTCGGGTTAAAGGAATCCCATGGTTCCACAGACTAGAACCCCAACAGGGCAGCGCGCCCGGGGCGGCCGATGACATATCGAGCTCACAGTTCACTGGCCGGGTCGCGTGATTGCTCGGTACCTGCTCAAGCCAGCGGCACCGGCGCCGGGCAGTGCGACTAGCCGGTCCGGCGCAGCGTCAAAGCCCGCTGCTCGCGCCCGGAATAGGCGCTCAGTGGCCGGATCAACGCGTTCGATGCCGCTTGCTCCATGATATGGGCGGTCCACCCGGTGATCCTGCTCATCACGAAGATCGGCGTGAAGCAGGCGGTGTCGAACCCCATCAGGTGGTACGCCGGCCCGGTCGGAAAGTCGAGGTTCGGCAGGATGGCGGTGGCCGCGAACATCTCGGCTTCCAGGACGTTGTACATGTCCAGCCAGCGCTGTCCGTCGCGGGCGGCGGCGACCCGGGCCAACGCGGCCTTCATCGTCGGCACGCGGGAGTCACCGTTCCTGTAGACCCGATGCCCGAATCCCATGATCTTCTCTTTGCGAGCAAGCTTGCCGCGCAACCATTCCCGCGCATTGCGCGGATCACCAATCTCGATCATGTCGCGCATCACCGCCTCGTTGGCACCGCCGTGCAGGGCACCCTTGAGCGCACCGATGGCCGCAGTCACCGCGCTGTAGATGTCGGACTGCGTCGAGGTCACCACCCGCGCGGCGAAGGTGGACGCGTTGAAGCCGTGCTCGGCGTAGAGGATCATCGACTGCTCGAATGCCGAGACGATGTCGGGTTCGGGCACCTCCCCGAAGCACATCCGCAGGAAGTTCTCGGCGTAACCGAGGCTGCTGTGCGGCGGGACGGGTTCGAGCCCGCGGCGGCGCCGCATGTCGACCGCGACGATGGTGGGCAGCACCGCGAGCATGCGCAGCGACTTGGCCCGGTTCGCCGAGTCGTCGTCCTCGTCGGGGTCCTCGGCGCCCAGAAAGCTGATGGCGGTGCGGACCACGTCCATCGGGTGACAGTTGTCGGGAAGCTTGCTCAACAGCGACAGCATCGACCGGTCCAGCCGCCGGCTTGCCCGCTCACGCTGAGTGAACAGGGCGAGCTCCGCGTCGGTCGGTAACTCACCGCGCCAGAGCAGGAACGCGACCTGCTCGAAGGTGCAGTGCGCGGCCAGATCCTGCACCGGATAGCCACGGTACGTCAGCGAGTTGGTCTCCGACACCACCTTCGAAACGGCGGTGGTGTCCACCACCACGCCGGCAAGGCCCTTGCGGATATCGGTGGTCGGTGCGGTCACCACGGTGTTACCTCCCATACGTCGTACCCCAGCAGCTCATAGAGCCTGCTGCGGTGCTGCATTCGATCGAGGAGATCGAATTGCGTTCCCGTTGTGCCGATTTCACGCAAACCCGCCTCTACGGCGAACATGGCCAGCCGCAGTGTGGTGACCGGGTAGATGACTATGTTGCAGCCGAGGTCGGTTAGCTGGCTCGCGCTGAGCAGCGGCGACTTACCGAACTCGGTCATGTTGGCCAGCATCGGCACGTCGACGGCGGCGCGGAACGCCTCAGCGTCGGTGCGGGCGCAGATGACGAAATCCGGGTCGCGGCGCGCGGATACGGCCGCGCGCAGCAGTCGCACCATGTCGGCGGTCGGGATGACGTCCTTGCCGTCGAGGTGGCCGCACCGCTTCGGGTTGACCTGGTTCTCCAGATGGCATCCGGCCAGCCCGGCATCTTCCAGCGCCGTCACGGTGCGTACGGCGTTGACGGGTGCGCCGAATCCCGTGTCCGCGTCGATCAGCGTCGGCAGTTCGGTGGCAGCGGCGATGTGGGCGCCACGGCTCGCGACCTCGGTCAGGGTGGTAAACCCGATGTCGGGTAACTCGAGGTCGGCCGACAGCGCGGCACCGGACACATAGACACCCTCGAAGCCCGCGTCCGCGACGGCCTTGGCCACCAGCGGCGAGAATACACCCGGAAAGCGCTGCAGGCGACCGGAATTCATCCCGGACCGCAGCGCCGCACGCTTGTCGGCCGCGCTCGTCATCCGAAGATCCCGGAGGGGATCAGCGGCGCTTTGTCCAGCACCCGCTGATCGACGAGAATGTTCAGCGCCCCCAGCGTGTCGCTCCCGAGGTCGGCAAGGCTCTCGACAGCGCCCAGGAACCGTTGCTGTTCAGCGGGTTCCACGATGTCGGTGGCGAGCTCGGTGAACTTTCGCTCATACTGCTCGCGCGCGAACGGACGCGCTCCGAGCGGATGAGCGTCGGCCACCGCCAGTTCTTCGGATATCACCTCACCACTCTTGAGAGTCACCTCGGCGCGCGCCCCGAATGCCTTCTCGGCCGGGTCATTCGAGTGGTAGCGACGAGTCCACTCCGGATCCTCCACGCTGCTGATCTTCTGCCACAGTTCGATGGTGTCCGGCCGGCGCGTCCGCTCGGGGGCATAGGAGCGCTCGTGGTGCCAGCTGCCGTCCTGCAGCGCGACCGCGAAGATGTACGGCAGCGAATGGTCCAGCGTTTCCCGAGAGGCGTCCGGGTCGAACTTCTGCGGGTCGCCCGAACCCGTCCCGATTACCACGTGGGTGTGCTGGCTGGTGTGCAGCACGATCGTGGCGATCTGCCCGAGATCGCCGATCCGCTCGCGCAGCCGGCGCGCGAGGTCGATGGGCGCCTGGCTTTGGTATTCGGCGGAGTGCTCCTTGGTGTAGCTGTCCAGGATCGCGCGCTTGGGTTCGCCGGGCTCGGGCAGCGGCACCCGGTAGACGCGATCCGTCCCGCCGAGCAGCCAGGCGATGACGCCGTCCTCGCCCTCCCAGATGGGTGCGGGCGACCCCTCTCCCCGCATCGCGCGGTCGACGGCCTCGATCGCGACCTTGCCGGCGAATGCGGGCGCGAAGGCCTTCCAGCTCGAGATCAGCCCCTTACGAGATTGGCGGGTGCTGGTGGTGAGGTGCAGGGCCTGCCCGACGGCCTGATAGATGGTGTCCGCGTCCAGCCCCAGCATCGTCCCGATGCCGGCGGCCACCGACGGGCCCAGGTGCGCGACGTGGTCGATCTTGTGCTCGTGCAGGCAGATTCCCTTGGCCAGGTCGATCTGGATCTCGTATGCGGTGGCCAGGCCGCGGATCAGGTCGGCGCCGGGCACCGCGAGCTGCTGGGCGACCGCGACGAGCGGCGGGATGTTGTCACCGGGATGCGCGTACTCGGCGGCCAAAAACGTGTCGTGGAAATCGAGTTCGCGCACGGCGACGCCGTTGGCCCAGGCCGCCCATTCCGTCGAAAAGCAGCCCGGCACCCCGAAGACCGGTGCGCCCCGCCGCGCCGGATGCGCCAGCGCCTGCGCACGAGCCGCCGTCACGGGTCGCCTGATCACCGCCGCGGCGCTCACGGCGGTGTTGTCAATGATCCGGTTGCGCACCATTTCGACGGTGTCGGGGTCGACCGGAACCGGATCGGTGGCAACCTCGGCGATCTTGGCGGCGAGGTGCTCGCGACGGGGGAAATCGTCGGCGCTGCGGCGGGCCCAAACCTCATGGATACGCATAAGACGCACGGTACGCAACACCGTCATCACGGTAAATGCCCTAAACAGGCGTAATTTTGTGTCCTCGTCCGAGCAGTTTTGCGGATCTTGTGAAAGACACTGGGCGTACCGTAGTGCAGATGGCAAAAACGTTCGCCGGTGCACGGCTACGGCGGCTGCGTGAGGAGCACGGACTCACTCAGGTGGCGCTGGCGCGCGCCCTGGACTTGTCGACCAGTTATGTCAATCAACTGGAAAACGATCAGCGCCCGATCACCGTGCCGGTCCTGCTGGCGCTCAGCGAACGCTTCGACCTGCCGACGCAGTACTTCGCGCCGGACTCCGACGCTCGGCTGGTGGCGGACCTGCGCGAGATCTTCGCCGACGAACCCGCGACCGCCGGGAAGATCGAAGAGTTGGTGGCGCGCATGCCGGAGGTCGGACAGACGCTGGTCAACCTGCACCGACGCCTGTATGACGCCACGGCCGACCTCGAAGCGCTGCACGACCGGGCCAACGCCGACGTCGCCGCGCCACCCACGAAGCCGATGCCCTTTGAGGAGGTCCGCGACTTCTTCTACGACCGCAAGAACTACTTCGCCGAGCTGGACCTCTCGGCTGAAGCGATGTTCGACGAAAAACATTTGCGCACTGGAGGTCTCGATCGTCAGCTGACAGATCTGCTCAACGACCAGCTCGGCGTGACTGTGCTGATCGACGACGGTAAAGTTCTGTCTGCCAACGTCAAACGCGTGTTTGATGGCGAATCGAAGACCCTGTATCTGGCCCGGTGGCTGCATGCCGGCCAGCGCGCATTTCAGCTGGCGACCCAGATCGCGCTACTCACCCAGGACGAGCTGATCACCGGCATACTCGCCGGCGACGAGCAGCTCAGCGAAGAGGCACGCAGTGTCGCGCGGATCGGCCTGGCGAACTATTTCGCCGGCGCCCTGTTGCTGCCGTACCGGAGTTTCCTCGACTCGGCCGAGCGCGTGCGCTACGACATCGACCAGTTGGCACGCCGTTTCGAGGTGGGCTTCGAGACCGTTTGCCATCGGCTGTCCACCCTGCAGCGCCCGGGTGCGCGCGGCGTCCCGTTCATCTTCGTCCGGGCCGACAGCGCGGGAAATATTTCTAAACGCCAGTCCGCCACGGCTTTTCATTTCTCCCGGGCCGGCGGAAACTGTCCGCTGTGGGTGGTACACCATGCCTTCTCCCGAGCCGGGGAGTTCCTGACGCAGATCGCCCAAATGCCGGACGGGAGAACTTATTTCTGGGTCGCGCGGACCACCATGACGGAGGCCGATCGCTACCTGGGACCGGCCAAGCGCTTCGCCATCGGTTTGGGCTGCGATGTTGCGCACGCCGAAAAGTTGATCTACTCGGCGGGAATCGATGTGCGCGACGGGCAGGCCTTTGTTCCGATCGGCGCCGGCTGCAAGATCTGCGACCGGCCCACCTGTCGGCAGCGCGCCTTTCCGTATCTGGGCAGCCCGGTACGGGTAGACCCGCATTCCAGTACCGATCTCCCCTACCCGCCCGCAATCATCTCCTGAATGACGATGAAAAACCAGTTTCTTCAACGGTTTTAATTTGAATCTACGTCAAAATAAATCAAGCCGCCGGCGCTCGAATCGCGCCGAACCGTTGTTCCCGACACACATTCGGTGTAGTTTGCTGCTGGCAACAACCTGCAAACGGGGAGCCCTGGTGGCGGACGTCGATTATTGCGTGGTCGGGGCGGGGTTCGCGGGCATGACGGCCGCGTTGCGGTTGCAACAGGCGGGCCACCGGTGGCCTTGCTGAAAGCGCGTGACCGGGTGGGTGGCCGCACATTCACCGTCACCCGCGATGACGGGGTGTCGATCGACCGCGGCGGCGCGTGGATCGGGCCGGGCCAGGACCGGATCTATGCGTTGATGAGCGAGTGCGGCGTACCAGAATACAAGCAGCACAACGACGGCGACGCGATGATGGTGGTCGGCGGCAAGAAGCACCGCTACGGCGGCACCATCCCGTAAACCGTGAGCCCCGTGGGCGGTCGCCAACCTCGGCATCGGGTTGGCCGCCATCGAAAAGATGTGCAAGGCGATTCCGCGCGAAGCCCCGTGGGAGGCGAAGAAGGCGCAGGAGTGGGACCGCATCAGCCGGGCAATGGATCGAAAAGAATTCGATGTCCAAAGAAGCGGCCGAGATGCTGGATATAGCGTTCGCCGGCTTGTACACGTCGGCGGCGTCAGAGACCTCGTTGTTGTGGGGACTGCTGCAAAGTTGTTGTGGGGACTGCTGCAAACCGTCTCCGCCGGCGGGCTCACCTTCGCGATTTCGGGCAGGGGCGGCTCCCAGAATGCGCCTCCGGGTCGGCGGCATGGGCGCCCTGCACCGGCCGATGGTGGCCGCACTCGGTGACGCGCTGCACCTGTCGCAACCGGTCCGGCAGATCACCCAGGATGCCGACGGCGTCACGGTCAGCGCGGCCGATCTGACGGTGCGGGCACGTCGGACCATCGTCGCGATCCCGCTGGCGATCGCCACCTCGATCCACTACGAGCCGATACTCCCGGTGGGACCGCGCATTTCTGCACCAGCGCGTGCCGAGCGGCGTGGTAATCAAGACGTCGATCTTCTACGACGAGCCGTTCTGGCGTGCCGACGGATTCTCCGGCCAGTCCGCGGCGACGAACTCTCCGGCGACCCTGACCATCGACGCCTGCACCGACACCGGGGACCGCGGGATCATGTGCGTGATCACCGAAGGACCCGCCGCGCGCCGGCTGAGCCGGCTCGACGAGGCCGAGCGCAGGGCGCTGATCATCGGCGAACTGGTCGACCGGTTCGGCACCAAAGCCCAAGCTCCACACGAATTCCACGAGCAGAACTGGACGGTCGATCGCTATTCGGGTGGCGGAATGATTCGGGCACACCCCACCGGCGTGCTGATCGAATACGGCTACACGCTGCGCGAGCCGTGCGGTCGCATCCACTGGGCGGGCACCGAAAGCCCGGCTGTCATGTGTGGATGGATCGACGGTGCCGTGCGGTCCGGGGAGCGCGCCGCATCCGAGGTGATCGCCGCCGAAACCGTCGCGGTGGCCTAGCACGATGATCTTAAAATCACTTGCTCCACTTTGATTTCAGTGGTTACTGGCCGGTCGTTTGTGTCGGTGGACCGCGATAATTCGCACATGTGTTCCATGGATCGAGAGAGGATCGCGGCGGACCATGACGCATTACGCGCCGCCGTCTCGCGCATCCGAGCGCATTCCTATGACGCGCTGACCCTCCCGGAACGCTTTGGGCTGTTGCAGACTCTCGAACACGAGACGCGTCGCGTGCAGGCTCCCGGTCACCAGCTGATCACCTAGATCGCACCAGGCCACCCCCGACGAGATGGGGAAACTCACCCACGCCCTAGCCGAGCGGCTGCATATCAGCCGCGCCGAGTCGGCCCGATGGGCCTCCGATCTGGGCCCGCTCCAAGCACTCACCGGCGAGCGCTTGGAGCGCGGTTACCGGCCACCGCCGCCGCCCAGGGCGAGGGTGCCATCGGCGCCGGCCACGTCGCGGCGATTCGGCGGTTCTTCGATCAACTGCCGCAGTGGGTGGACGTCGAAACCCAAGCGCTGGCCGAACAACAGCTGGCTCACCACGCGACCCAGTTTCGGCTCGAGCAACTGCACAAGCTCGCCGACCGGCTCGCCTGGTGCCTCAACCCCGATGGCAACTTCACCGACCTTGATCGGGCCCGCCGGCGCAGACTAGTGCTGGGCAAGCAGGACGTCTACGGCATGTCACGGCTCAACGGCTGGCTGACTCCCGAAGCGTGCGCCACGGTCGAGGCCGTGCTGGCCAACGGCGAACTCGGCCAGCACAACGGGCGTCCGGCCACCATCATCGTCAGCACCACGGTGCGCGAACTGGAAACCGCCACCGGCACCGGCCTCACCGGAGACGGAACCCGGCTACCGATCAACGATGTCATCCGGCTGGCCACCCACGCCGATCACTATCTGGCGGTTTTCGACAAAGGCCGGACGGTGGCCCTGTGGCACGCCAAGCGACTGGCCTCACCCGGACAGCGAATTGTGCTGCACGCCAGGGACCGTGGCTGTTCGGCGCCCGGCTGCGACGTGCCCAGCTACCTCTGCGAGGTCCACTACGTCGACGACTACGCGACCTGCCGGGCAACCGACATGGACAATTTGACCTTCGTCTGCGGAACGCACCATCGGCTGGTCAAACCGGGCGGCTGGCTCACCCGCAAACACGCCAACGGGGACACCGAATGGATCCCCGCCGCCGCACCTTAATCGCGGCCAACCGCGCACCAACACCGTCCACCACCCCGAGCAGTTAGCGCGGTGGCGGCAACGACGATCCGTGATCAGCCGGCTTGCTGGGCCGGCGGGCGGTAGAAGATCAGCAACAGGCCCAGTCCGCCCGCGAGGCCCAGTCCCACCGCGATCAGCGGGCCGGGCCAGCCGATTAGCGGGTTGTGGGTCCCGAAGATCAGCCAGTCCAGGCTGAGCCGGCCCGGTCCGAGCGTGGCCACCGCCACCGCGCTGACCGCGAGGACCAGGTTGTACTCCCAGCCTTCCTTGACGATGAAGAACCCGTTGCGCCGGTGCACCGTCCACGCCGCGACCAGCATCAGGGCGACGAAGCCCGCGGCTGGGATCGGGGTCAACAGCCCGGCCGCCAGTCCCAGGCCCGCGGCGACTTCGGTGGTGGCGGCCACCGTAGCGTGGAACTTCCCCGGCTTCATGCCGATGCTCTCGAACCAACTCGCGGTCCCCGGAATCCGGCCACCGCCGAAGAACTTGTTGTAGCCGTGTGCGGCCAACGTCAGGCCCAACACCAGCCGCAGGAGCAGTAATCCGACGTCATAGGGAGTCATACGTGCAAACCTAGATCATTGGGGCGATGGGTTTGCAGCAACCATAAGCCGCGGTGTCCGGCGAGCGGTATGGGAACATAACGACATCCCGCGTTTGCCGAAACCAGCCGGATCAGGAGGGGGTGAACCACGGCGCGTATCGCGCGAGGTGACGGGCATGCAACTGAGCGTGCGGCCTCCACCGACCACACCTTGGTGTTGCTGAACGGCGACGCGGACCATTCGCGGGAACTTCTGGGCAACAAGGGCCACGGCATCGAGGTGATGCGCCGGCACAAGCTGCCGGTGCCGCCCGCGTTCTGCATCACCACCGAAGTGAGATCGCGGTATCTGCGAAACCCCGCCGCGACGCTCGACGCGATCTGGGACGACGTGCTGCACCGGATGCGGTGGCTGGAGGCCGAGACCTCCCGCACGTTCGGCCAGGGGCCGCGGCCGCTGCTGGTCAGCGTGCGCTCGGGAGCCAACCTCTCGATGCCCGGCATGATGGACACGATCCTGAACGTCGGCAGCAACGACGCCGTCGAGCACGCGCTGGCCGCAGCCGGATCCGCAAAGTTCGCCCGCGACACCCGATCTCGATTTACCGGCATGTATCGGCGCGTCGTAGGATCGCAGTCGGTCCCCGCCGACCCGTACGCGCAGCTGCGGGCGGCCATCGAAGCCGTGTTCGCGTCGTGGAATTCGCCGCGCGCGGTCGCCTACCGCGACCACTACGGCCTCGACGACCGGGGCGGCACCTCGGTGGTCGTACAGGCCATGGTGTTCGGCAATCACGGTCCCAATTCTGGTGCCGGAGCGTTCTTTTCACGCAACCCCATCACCGGGGCCAACGAGCCGTTCGGCGAGTGGCTGCCCGGCGGCCAGGGCGACGACGTGGTCTCGGGATTGGTCGACGTCGAACCGATCACCGCACTGCGCGACGAACAGCCCGCCGTCTACGACGAACTGATGGACGCCGCGCGCACCCTGGAGCGGCTCGGCTCCGACGTGCAGGAGATCGAGTTCACCGTCGAAGACGGCAAGCTTTGGCTGCTGCAGACCCGCTCGGCCGAACGCTCGGCACATGCGGCGGTGCGGCTGGCGCTGCAATTGCTGCATGAGGGACTCATCGAGCCGGCCGAGACACTGCGCCGGGTGGCCCCGGCCCACGTCGAAGCCCTGCTGCGGCCCGCCCTGCAGCCCGAAACACGGTTATCCGCACCGCTTTTAGCGCAGGGCTTGCCCGCATGTCCGGGTGTTGCGTCGGGCAAGGCCTACACCGAAGTGGATGAGGCGCTGGCGGCCGCCGACCGGGGTGAGCAGGTCATCATGGTCCGCGACCACACCCGGCCCGAGGATGTCCTGGGGATGCTCGCCGTGCAGGGCATTGTCACCGAGGTGGGCGGGGCGGCCAGCCATGCGGCGGTGGTCAGCCGCGAACTCGGCCGGGTCGCGGTGGTGGGATGCGGCCACGGGGTTGCCGCCGCGCTGGCGGGCAGACAAATCACCGTCGACGGCTGCGAAGGCGAAGTTCGAGAAGGCAATCTGACACCGTCCTCCTGGTCGGAGAGCGACACCCCGAAGTTACGCGAGCTCGCCGACATCGCCCGGCAGATCAGCCCGCTGCGGGCGCACGCCGAGGGCGATTACCCCGGACTGGCCGACACCTCCGACGAAGCGGTACGCACCGCCCTGGACGCGGGCCAGACGGATGTATTGTCGGACTCACCACTGATCGCGATGCTGGCCGCGCTGCGGCTGAGGGAAAGGACATGACGGAACTTGCGGTGCTGCAAGCGGTTCGGCTCAAGGGCCGGGTATCGCCGACGGATCTGGCCGCCACCCTGGGGCACGACGTCGCCACCGTGACCCGGATCGCCGAACGGCTGACCGCCGCGGGCCTGCTGGCCGGCGGGGCGACCTTGCGCATCAGCCCCGACGGCCGCGACCGGCTGGCAGCGCTGCTCGCCGAGGAACGCGACGGTGTCGACATGGGTGCGATCACCGCGGCCTACGCCGACTTCCGAAGCGTGAATGCGGAGTTCAAGTCGCTGGTCACCGACTGGCAAGTCAAGGGCGGCCGGCCCAATCCTCACGACGACGTCGACTACGACGCCGCGGTGTTGGCCCGTCTGGACGCGGTGCACGCCAGGGTGCTGCCGATCATCGCGGCCGTCGCCGCCCAACTGCCCCGGATCACCGCATATTCTACGAAATTAGTTGCGGCTCTTGAGAAGATCAGGGACGGCGACAACTCCTTCCTGACCCGGCCGCTGGCCGACTCCTACCACACCGTGTGGTTCGAATGGCACGAGGAGTTGATCGGCGCCGCCGGGCTCACCCGCGAGGAAGCGGCTCGATCCGGCGACGCGCAATAGGTCACAGCGCGGCGGCCAGCAATTCGACGTAGGCGTCGATGTCGCCGAAGCCTGACTCCGCCGCGTGGACACTGATCGCGATCGTCTCACCGATGCCGTGCACGCCTTGCGTCAGCCCCATGGCCGGCGACAACGCCGGATAGCCGGCCGTGAGCACCACCCGCGCGTCCCCGAAACGCAGATCGGCCGGACCCCGGTTGACGCTGGACAGCACGGTGATGCCGAGCACTTCAGTGTGCCGGGCGTCGGCGTCGAATTGTGAGGTGCCCCAACGCAGCAGCGGGGCGGGCACCGCGGCGAAGGCCCGACTGCCGCTCTTTGTCGCGGGATGCTCGAAGCGCCGCCGGGCGTTGGTCAGGTCGGCGCGGATGCGCTGCATCCGAGCGTCCAAGCCAAGCTACGGGTAAACGCCCACCACCGCGCCCGGCTGCGTACCCGTGCGATGACCCGATCCAGGTCGGCGGGCGCACCGTCGAAGGCGTAGAGCAGGAACTCGTCGCTGGGGATTTTGGCCGACATCCAGTAGAAATGCGCGTCGACGGCCGCCATTCGCCGCCCGGACACGACGCGAGTCACGGCGTCAGCCGGGTGAGCCGATGAATGCCAGCACCCGTTCGGCGACCTTCTCGGGCTGTTCGAGCTGCAGGAAATGGCCGGCGTGGTCGATGATCGCTCTACGTCGCTCCCGGCCGGCAGCACCTTGGCGGTCCAGTGCGCGAACGCCGAAGTCATGCAGCCGTCGTCACGGCCGTGCAGATACAGGCTGGGCAGGATGGGCGCCTCGGTCCATTGCTCGTTGAGTTCGGCATAACGGCTGCGACGGCTGCGGTGTTGCGCAGCGTGGCCCGATAGGTGTCCAGCGCCGCCCGCCAGCTCTCCGGCGTTCCGATCGCGGCGTCAACGTGGCGCAGGTCCTCCTCGGGTTCCCGTAACCCGGCGACCATCGCCGCCACAACAGTGGCAGGATCCAGCGCGTGGAACGCCCTGGCAGCAAAGGCAATTGGAAGTAGAACATGTACCAGCTGCGCAGCAACTGGTATGGCAGCAGCCGAATCAGCCGGCCCCGCTCGCTGACCTGGCCGCGGAAAGCGGCCGGGACGGGCACCGACATGATCACCGCTTTGGTGAACGACTGTTGGGTACTGGCCACTGGGATCCGGCGTTCATGACCGCCCCCGGCGACGACCCGGAACTGCGGACGGACAAGTTCGAGCGGGCCGCCGCGCAGCTGCACATCCCGATTCTGCTGATCCGCGGCAAGCTCTCCGATGTCGTCAGCCCCGAGGGCGTCCAGCATTTCCTGGACACTGTGCCGCGCGGAATTCGTCGAGCTGTCCCACGCCGGGCACACCGCCGTCGGTGGGCGACAACGACGCCTTCACCGACACCGTCGTGGACTTCGTCCGGCGGCTGACCGGCTAGTTGGCCGGTTTCTCCGCGTGGCCGCCGAACTGCTTGCGCATCGCCGAGAGCGTCTTGTTGGCGAAGTCGTCGAGGCTGCGCGAGGCGAAGCGGGACTGCAGCGCCGTCGTCAACACCGGCGCGGGAACGCCCTCGTCGATCGCCGCGATCGCCGTCCACCGGCCCTCCCCGGAATCGGACACCCGCCCGGAGAACTCGTGTAGATCGGGCGATTCGTACAGCGCGCTCGCCGTCAGGTCCAGCAGCCAGGAGCCGATGACGCTGCCCCGCCGCCACACCTCGGCAACTTCGGGAATGTCGATGTCGTAGCGGTAGCACTCGGGGTTGGACAGCGGGGCGGTTTCGGCATCTCCCTTGACGACGCGGTTGCCCACGTCGGCGTTGCGCAGGATGTTGAGCCCCTCGGCGAGCGAGGCCATCATCCCGTACTCGATTCCGTTGTGGACCATCTTCACGAAGTGGCCCGCCCCGGACGGGCCGCAGTGCAGATAGCCCTTCTCGGCCGTGGCGACCTCGCCGTCACGACCGGGAGTCCGCGGCGCCGCATCCACACCGGGCGCGATGGTCGCGAACAGCGGTTCGGCGTGGGCGAAGGATTCGTCGTCACCGCCGATCATCAGGCAGTAGCCACGCTCCCGGCCCCAGACACCGCCGCTGGTTCCGCAGTCCAGGAGATTAATTCCCTTCTCGGCCAATAACTTTGCGTGCTTCAGGTTATCCCGGTAGTACGAGTTGCCGCCGTCGATCACGATGTCGCCGGGGTCCAGCGTCGCGGCGAGCTCCTCGATCATCGACGTGGTGATGTCGCCGGCGGGCACCATCACCCACACCACCCGCGGCGTGGTCATCTTCTGGGCCAGCTCCGCGACTGAGAATGCTTCGGTCATCCCCGCTTCGGCGGCCAGCGTCTTGACGGCGTCCTCGTCGTGGTCGTACACCACGCCCTCGTGTCCACCGCTGACCACGCGGCGGACGATGTTCGCGCCCATCCGGCCCAGGCCAATCATTCCCAGCTGCATTGTCTCCGGTCTCCTTACTGTGCGGCGTTCGTGTTCGCCGGCATCCACGGCTCCTGCCAACGGCGTTGACCGGGCAGCAGCGACTGCGCGACCTCCGGGCCCCAGGACCCCGGCTCATACTGATGAATGTCACTTGGTTTGTCCAGCAAGGGCGCAACGATCCGCCACGTCTCCTCGATGCTGTCCTCCCGCGCAAAGAGCTGGTGATCACCCGCCAGCGCGGCCTGGAACAGCAGTTCGTAGGGCCGCTCCGCCTCGCCCAGATCGGCCGCGAATTCGGAATCCAGATGAACGTCGCGAAACGCGTCACCGACCTGAGCGGATATCTGCAGGCGCATACCTGGGTCCGGGTCGATGCGCAGCACCAGCTGGTTGGGTTCGTCCGGGCCCTTGTGGTTGAGGAAGGCGAGCCGGGGAACGTGATGCAGAAACAATCGAACCTCAGTGACCCTCTCCGCCAACGCTTTTCCGGCCCGCAGGAAGATCGGCACGCCCGACCAGCGCCAGTTGTCGATCTCGGTCCGCAGCGCGATGAACGTCTCGGTCGTTGAGTCTTTCGCGACGCCGAGCACGTCGGTATAGCCGCGGTACTGGCCGCGCACGCAGTGCGCGGGATTCACCGTCGGCATGGAGCGGAACACTTCGTACTTCTTGTCGTTGAGGTCTTCGCCGCTGGGGCCGACTGGAGGTTCCATTGCCACCAGGGCGAGCACCTGCAGCAGGTGATTCTGCACCACGTCGCGCAGCGTGCCGACCGCGTCGTAGAACTTGCCGCGGTCCTGGACCCCGAAGTCCTCGGCCATGGTGATGTGGATCTGCGACACGCTCTGCCGGTCCCACATCGAGGCCAGCGCCTGGTTGGCGAACCGCAGGCATTCGAGTTCGGCCACCGGCTGCTTGCCCAGGAAGTGGTCGACCCGCAGAATCTGGTCCTCGTCGAGCACCGCCCGCAGCCGCCCGTTCAACTCGCGAGCCGACTGCAGGTCGTGGCCGAACGGCTTTTCGACGGCGACGTGCGCGCCTTCCAGCAGGTCGGCCCGGTCCAGGTTCTCCACGATCGGCGCGAACAACGATGGCGGCATCTCGAGGTAGTACAGCGGGCGGCAATCCGACCCGATCATCTCGGCCAGCGAGTCGTAGAGCTGGCCGTCGGTGACGTCGCCGTGCAGGTAGCTCAGCCTGCCCGCGAACCGCTTAAAGACCGTTTCGTCGATCTTTTCCCCGGCGTCGGCGATGGCCTGGCGGGCACGGCCGACGAGTTGGTCCACCGTGATGTCGTCGCTGGCCACACCCAGGATTCGGCAGTCCAGCAAGTGTCGGTATTCCAGCCGGTACAACTCCCGGAATGTCATCTTGCGGGCCAGATCTCCGGTGATCCCGAAGATCACCATCAAATTCGACGAACGCCCACCGTCTTCGGCCAAGACCGAACCTCCCAAAGATCACCTGATCAGTTTCTTGAGATTCACTACCCGGAGCGTTCGCCGTCAACCCTAGACATTGCGTATAGGCCCGACAACCTTAGCAATCGGGGGCTTTGCGAGGATGCCTGTGTGGGTGACGCGCTGCATGTCGCGCTCTACGCGCTGACGGGGATCGCCGTGGCCGAGGCCGGCGCGCTCGCGGTGCTGTGGAGGTTGCTGGCGCGGAGCCGGGCCGAGGCCGAGGAGCTGAGGCAGCGCGCCGACACGCGCAGCTGGTTGATCTCCCGGGGGTCGTGAGGTCGTCAAGACGGTGTGGAACACTGCGAACGTGATGCGCAAGGAAGGCTTTGGCGCGGCCGTGCGCAGCAGCAGCATCGAGGACCTCGCCGACTGGGCAGAGGTCGAACGACCCGATTTTGCCCGGGTGACGCCGCCGACCGGCCGGGTGGTGATTCTGTTCTCCGACATCGAGGAATCCACCGCGCTGAACGAGCGGATCGGAGACCGGGCGTGGGTCAAGCTGATCGGCTCGTACGACAAGTTCGTCTCCGGTTTGGTCAAGCACCACTTCGGCCACGTGGTCAAGAGCCAGGGCGACGGTTTCATGATCGCCTTCGCCCGGCCCGACCAGGCGGTGCGGTGCGGCATCGATCTTCATCAGGCCCTGCGCAGGGACGCAAAGAGTAAACTCGATGATCGCGTTGCGGTTGGCCGTCGGTTCCGCCGATCCCGGACTTAACAGCGCAACGGTCTTGTCGCTACCGATGGCCAACACCCCGACCGGCGTTGGGATCTCGGCGAACAACTTGTTGCCCCACGGAGACGCCGGTGACCATTTCGTAGAACGCGACGAGGCGGGGGACGTCAGCGGTGATGATACGGGTCTAGACGAATTTCAAGGTTCTCCGTTTGGGTGCCGTGACACTGCCACCCACAGCGTCTGGTACTGCGATGCTAGAGACCCCCACCGACAACCGAAGAAGGCCGAACCCCGGGCCGGCCCCTACACGTTGAAACGGAATTCGACCACGTCGCCGTCGGCCATCACGTAGTTCTTGCCCTCCATGCGGACCTTGCCGACCGCCTTGGCCGCCGCCATCGACCCGGCCTCCACCAGGTCGTAGAACGACACGACCTCGGCCTTGATGAAGCCCTTCTCGAAGTCGGAATGGATTACCCCGGAGGCCTTGGGCGCGGTATCGCCTTGGTGAATCACCCATGCTCGCACCTCTTTTGGGCCCGCGGTAAAATACGTCTGCAGCTTGAGTGTGTGAAAACCGGCTCGCGTCAACGCAGCCAGTCCCCGCTCGGTCTGCCCGATCGACTCGAGCAGTTCTGGCACCGATTCGTCGTCCAGCTCTTGCAGCTCGGCCTCGATCTTCGCGTCGAGAAACACCGCGTCGGCCGGGGCGACCATCGCGCGCAACTCGTCCTTGCGGGCCTCGTCGGTCAGCACCGACTCGTCGGCGTTGAACACGTACAGAAAAGGCTTGGCGGTCATCAGGTTCAGCTCGCGCAACACCGACCCGTCGACGCCAGCGGCGAACAGCGTCTTACCCGAGTCGAGCACCGCCTCGGCGCCGACTGCCGCTTCGTGCACGGGTTTGCGCTCCTTGTTGTTGCGAGCCTCCTTCTCCAGCCGCGGAATCGACCGCTCCAGGGTATGCATGTCGGCGAGAATCAGCTCGGTTTCGATCACCTCAATGTCTGAGCGCGGGTCGACCTTGCCGTCAACGTGCACGACGTCGTCGTCCGCGAACACCCGCACCACCTGGCAGATGGCGTCGCACTCCCGAATGTTGGCCAGAAACTTGTTACCGAGCCCCGCGCCCTCGGAGGCACCCTTGACGATTCCGGCGATGTCGACGAACGTCACCGGCGCCGGCACGATCCGCTCCGAACCGAACAGCTCGGCCAGTTTTTCCAGTCGCGGGTCGGGCAGCGAGACGACGCCCTCGTTCGGCTCGATCGTGGCGAACGGATAGTTCGCCGCCACCACGTTGTTACGGGTCAGCGCGTTGAACAGAGTCGACTTGCCGACATTGGGCAGGCCCACGATTCCCAGGCTCAGGCTCACGGGGAACCAAGTTTAGGGGCCGCGCCGGGGTCCCCCGGGCGCCGCGGACCGTTTCATGCACGGCGCCATGGCACGCGCGGCATACCTAACAAGCTATTTACGGGCGTTTGGGGCCATTCCCGGTACGGTCTACATGTGTCAGCGCAGCGGGGAACCTCGGCAGTAGAAGCTGCCCATCGCTCGGCCCATCCCAACATTCCGGGCGTGCCGTGGTGGGTCGCCTTGCTCATCGCCGTGACCGGCACTGCCGTCGGCTATGGAATCGACTCCGGGGTCGGGCACAAGGAGCTTACCGGCATTTTCGCCTGCCTCTATATAGCGGGCTGTGTGGCGGCAGTGCTGGCCGTGCGAAAGGACGGCTTATTCACCGCGGTCATCCAGCCACCGTTGATCCTGTTCTGCGCCGTCCCCGGCGCCTACTGGCTGTTCCACGGCGGCAAGATCGGCAGCCTCAAGGACCTGCTGATCAACTGCGGCTATCCGCTGATCGAGCGGTTCCCGCTGATGCTGGGTACCGCCGGCGGGGTGCTGCTGATCGGCCTGATCAGATGGTACTTCGCGGCGTCACAGCGGATGGCCGCCAAAGACGACGCCGGTAGCCTGGCCGGTTCGTCGCTCCTCCAGGCCGTCAGCGCGAAACTCAACTCGCTGCTGGGCGTCGCGTCGCCGCAGGAATACCCCGAGGACCCCGATAAGCACGACGCAGACTCCGCGCGACGCCCGGCGCGGGGAACGACCAAATCCGGCCGCCCGGTCCGCGGCTCCCGGTCCGGCGCTACCCGAAACCGATCCCACCACGCCCGCCCGGCGCCGAACGACGACCATGGCGCCCCGGACGAGCGTCCGCGCCGGCGGCACCAGCCACCGCCTCGTGATGTCGATCCCGCCGATCCCTCGCACCGGTCGCCGCGGCGCCGTCCGAAACCACAGGATGACCCGCGCGCGCAGTCGCCGCGGGAAAGCCGCGACCCACGCGGCCGCCGGAGCCCGTACGAACGCCCCGCCCCGCGCACCAGCCGGTTCGATGACCCCGACCGCTATGAACCGCCCAGCTCGCGGGATCCCTACCGCCGCTACCAGTCCTACGACCCGTACGAGTCCTATCAGCGACCCCCGGAGCCCCGCCGTCGGCCCGCGACCAACGGCACCGGCAGCCCGGACTCGACGCATCCCCCGATCTCGCAGGTGCGCTACCGCGGATCGGGCCCGTCCGAGGAGTACCGCGGAGATCGTCGCGTCCGGCCGCAAGCCAACGGCCGGACGCAGGGACGACCGCCCGCGAACTCATGGGAATACGACACCTGAGTGGGGCCTGATTAGGTTCTGTTCAGGGCTGCAAACGGATCTCGCGGGGCAGCGCAAACACCAGCGTCTCCTGCGCGGTCGTCACCGGCTGCACCACGTCGAAGCCGGCTTCGGCCAGCCGCTCCAGCACGCCGCGCACCAGCCCCTCGGGAACGGATGCACCGGAGGTGACTCCGACCGTCCGCACACCCTCCAGCCACGCCGGGTCAATGTCGTCGGCCCAGTCGACCAGGTGCGCGGCCGCCGCGCCGCCGTCCTTGGCCACCTCGACCAGCCGCACCGAATTCGACGAATTGCGCGAGCCGACCACGATCACCAGCTCACATTCGGGCGCCATCGCCTTGACCGCGACCTGCCGGTTCTGCGTCGCATAGCAGATGTCGTTGCTCGGCGGGTCCTGCAGCCTGGGGAATCGCTCCCGGAGCCGCTCGACGATCTCCATGGTCTCGTCGACCGACAGCGTAGTCTGCGACAGCCACACCACCTTGTTCTCGTCGCGGACCGTCACGTCGTCTACCGCGGAAACGCCGTCGACCAGTTGCACATGCTCGGGGGCCTCGCCGGCCGTCCCGCTGACCTCCTCGTGGCCCTCGTGGCCGATCAGCAGGATGTCGTAGTCGTTGCGGGCGAATCGGCGCGCCTCGTTGTGCACCTTGGTCACCAACGGGCAGGTCGCATCGATGGTGCGCAGGTTGCGCGCGGCGGCGGCCGCGTGCACCGTCGGCGCCACGCCATGCGCGGAGAACACCACGATGGCCCCCTCCGGCACCTGGTCGGTCTCCTCGACGAAAACCGCGCCGGCCTTTTCCAGGGTGTCGACGACATGCCGGTTGTGCACGATCTCGTGCCGCACGTAGACCGGCACGCCATGCTTCTGCAGGACGCGCTCGACCGTCTCGACGGCCCGGTCCACGCCCGCGCAATAACCGCGCGGCTCCGCCAGTAGCACTCGTTTGCTAGACGGATCGGTGGTTACCGAGCTGGATGCGCCGGGAATCCCCATGTCAACAGTCGGCGGCATGGCATCCAGGGTATACGTTCTGCCGACACGGCACTGCCAGCTCGCGGCGCTGGGCTTGGACTTCGCCGCGGCTTAGGGCAATCTGGGATGCATGGCTACGGCACCGTATGGAGTTCGGCTACTGATCGGCGCAGCGACAGTCGCGGTCGAGGAAACGCTGAGACTGCCGAAGACAATCCTGATGTGCCCGATGACGGTAGCCAGTCAGGCGACGCACCTGGTGATGCGGTTTCAGCAGAATCTGGCGGAGCTGGTGATCAAGGGCGATTCGACCCTGGAATCCATCTTTCCGCCCAAGGACGAGAAGCCGGATTGGGCGACGTTTGACGAGGACACTAACGACGCCGACGACGTGGCGGGCGGCGCCGAATTGCCCGAAGGAGCCGGCGGTGATCGCCGGGCCGAGGGCCGGTTCGCATTATACTCGGTCGCCGACGCCGCGGTAGACGCCGGCGCACCGGCGACCCGTCAGCCCAGCAACGCGTCGGTCCCCGAGCCGTCGGTGGCGGCCGAGCTCGACTACCCGGCGTTGACGCTGGCCCAGCTGCGCGCCCGCGTGCAGTCACTGGGCGTCGACGAACTCGAAGAGCTGCTGGCCTACGAGCAGGCCACCAAGGCTCGGGCCCCGTTTCAGACGTTGCTGGCCAACAGGATCACCCGCGCGACCGCCAAGTGACGCGAGCGGCGAATCCGGGGCCGAACTCGGCCGAAAACCCGTTCCCGGTTCGCGCCGTCGCGATCCGGGTCGCGGGCTGGATCGACCGGCTGGGCACGGTGTGGGTCGAAGGGCAGTTGGCCCAGATCAACATTTGCGCCGACTCCAAGACCGTGTTCATGGTGCTGCGGGACCCGGCGGCCGACATGTCGCTCAGCGTGACGTGCCCGCGCGACCTGGTGCACAATGCGCCGGTGAAGTTGGTCGAGGGCACCCAGGTGGTGGTCTGCGGTAAGCCGTCGTTCTACACCGGGCGTGGCACGTTCTCGTTGCGGCTGTCCGAGATCCGCGCCGCGGGTGTCGGCGAACTGTTGGCCCGCATCGACCGGTTGCGCCGGCTGCTGGACGCCGAAGGCCTGTTCGACCTACGACTCAAGAGGCCAATTCCTTTCCTGCCCAACGTGATTGGGTTGATCACCGGACGAGCCAGCGCCGCCGAGCGCGACGTCACGACGGTGGCCGGTGCCCGCTGGCCGGCCGTGCGTTTCGCCATCCGCAACACCGCCGTGCAGGGACCCAACGCGGTTGCCCAAATCGTCGACGCGCTAAAGGAACTCGACCGCGACCCGGCCGTCGACGTGATCGTGCTCGCCCGCGGGGGCGGCAGCGTCGAGGATCTGCTACCGTTTTCCGACGAGACGCTGTGCCGGGCGATCGCGGCCTGCCGCACTCCGGTGATCAGCGCGGTGGGCCACGAACCGGACAATCCGCTCTGCGATCTGGTCGCGGACCTGCGGGCCGCCACGCCCACCGACGCGGCCAAGAAGATGGTCCCCGACACCGCCGCGGAGCAACAACTGCTTCGCGATCTGCGGCGGCGCAGCGCGCAGGCGTTGCGCAATTGGGTGTCGCACGAACAGCGTGCCTTGACCCAGCTGCGCAGCCGTCCCGTACTGGCCAAACCGCTGACCGCGTTGACCGCTCGGGCCGAGGAAATCCACCGCGCCCGCACGGCGGTCCGCCGCGACATCGCCCGGCTGGTCGCCGCCGAATCCGAACGCGTCGGCCACCTCGGCGCGCGGCTGGCCACCCTGGGCCCGGCGGCCACCCTGGCCCGCGGCTATGCGGTGGTGCAGACGGTGCCCGGGGCCGGCTCCGGCGAGCCCATGCGCGTGCTGCGCTCCGTGGACGACGCGCCGGCCGGCACCGCGTTACGGGTCCGGGTTTCCGACGGCGCAGTAGCGGCGGTGAGTGAAGGGCTGACCGATGGTCACTGACGACAACGACCGCGATACGAACCGCACGGGCCGTGGCAAAGGCGATGCGGTTACACCCATTAGTCAGCTCGGTTACGAAGCGTGCCGGGACGGGCTGATCGAGGTCGTGCGCACGCTGGAAAAGGGTGGATTGGACCTCGACGCATCGCTGAAGCTGTGGGAACGCGGCGAAGAGCTGGCAAGACGCTGCGAGGAACACTTAGCTGGCGCCCGCAAGCGTGTGGAGGACGCGCTGGCAGCAGGCCACGGCGACGACGCCTGAACAGGGTTATTCAGAAAACCCGATTGTTCAGGTTTTAAATTGGAACATGTTTCAGTTATCCTCTGCGGCATGGGTGATGCAGCGCTGACCACCGAGCTCGGGCGCGTTCTGGTCACCGGGGGCTCCGGGTTTGTCGGCGCCAACCTGGTGACCACACTGCTCGACCGCGGATACTCAGTACGGTCCTTCGACCGGGCCCCCTCGCCGTTGCCCCCGCATCCGCAACTGCAGGTGTTGCAGGGCGACATCACCGACGAGGCCGTCTGCGCGCAGGCGGTGGACGGCATCGACACCGTGTTCCACACCGCGGCAATCATCGACCTGATGGGCGGCGTGTCGGTGACCGACGAATACCGTCAGCGCAGCTTCGCCATCAACGTCGGCGGTACCCAGAATCTGGTGGCCGCCGGCCGCGCCGCGGGCGTGCAGCGATTCGTCTACACGTCCTCCAACAGCGTCGTGATGGGCGGCCAGAACATCGCGGGCGGCGACGAGACCATGCCCTACACCACACGTTTCAACGACCTTTACACCGAGACCAAGGTGGTGGCAGAGCGATACGTGTTGTCCCAGAACGGTGTTGCCAGCATGCTGACATGCGCGATCCGTCCCAGCGGAATCTGGGGCCGCGGCGACCAGACCATGTTCCGCAAGCTGTTCGAAAGCGTGATCGCCGGGCATGTCAAGGTGCTGATCGGCCGCAAGTCGGCCCGGCTGGATAACTCCTACGTGCACAACCTGATTTACGGTTTTCTGCTGGCCGCCCAGCACCTGGTGCCCGGCGGCACCGCACCCGGCCAGGCGTACTTCATCAACGATGCCGAGCCGATCAACATGTTCGAGTTCGCCCGACCAGTGGTGGAAGCGTGCGGGCAAACCTGGCCCCGCCTCCGCGTCAACGGGCCTATCGTACGCGCGGCCATGACCGGATGGCAGCGCCTGCACTTCCGGTTCGGCATCCCGGCGCCGCTACTGGAACCGCTGGCCGTGGAGCGGTTGTACCTGGACAACTTCTTCTCGGTCGCCAAGGCGACCCGGGATCTCGGCTACCAGCCCCTGTTCACCACTGAGAAGGCACTCACCGAGTGCCTGTCGTACTACGTGGAGATGTACCACCAGATGGAACGCGAAGCGCTGGCGGCTAAGACCGCCCGGCGTTCCCGGTAACACCGCGAGGCCGCTGCCGAAAACCGCCGTCGCAGGCTAGGGTTCAGCACAACAGCGAGGCGGAGGGCGGCGGATGAACACCGAATTCACGCTCACACAAAAACGCGCTGGCGGTTTTCACGCTGATCGCGCTGCTGTTCGGCGCCTACTTCCTGCGCGACTTCTTCGTACTCATCGTCGTGGCTGCTGTCGGGGCGTAATCTGTTCACGACGCTGTTCACCCGGTTCAACCGGCAGCTGGGCACCGGCCTGGCGGCGGCCTGCACCCTGTTGTCGGCGCTGGCGATGGTCATCGTGCAGGTCGGCCTGCTGGGGGTCCTGGCCGTCGTCCAGGTCTCCCGCACGCTGGGCAGCATCTCCGACTGTGTCAAGACCACCGACCCGTATTCTTGGCCTTGCTGGTGCACCGGGAGAGGTTGCGCACGCTGCTCGGGTCAGCTCAATCCGCTCGGGCCCGAAGTCACCAAGCTGTACCTGCGCAAGACGGGCGCCATGGTGCGCGACACCGTGTTCGGCCAGTTCGTCATCGCGTTGTGCCAAGGCGTGGCCGAGGCCGCATCGATCTACATCGCCGGGTTTCACCACGGCTTCTTCATTTTCGCGATTCTGCTGACGACGCTGTCGATCATCCCGCTGGGCGGCGGTATCGTCACGATCCCATTCGGCATCGGAATGATCTTCTACGGCAACATCTTCGGCTGGAACTGCTGTCCTTCTGCGCGGCGTACACGGAGCGGCTGCGGCTCGGGGTGGCCGTGCTGGTGAAGTCCCAGCACGAGCCGCTGGAGTTGGCTTCCACGGTGACCACGCTCGACCGGATCTGCCACGGCCGGCTCGACGTCGGCGTGGCACCGGGCCGCGGCGGACCCGCGCTGGCCGCCTTCGGTGTCGAAAAGGACACCTACATCTCGTATTTCACCGAGGGCCTGAAGTTGATGAAGGCGGCCTAGTCCGACGATCCGACGGTGGATTTCCACGGCCGGTTCCGCGACGTCGCCGACCTACCGTTCCAGCCCAAATCGATCCAGCGGCCGCACCCGCCGATCTGGTTCGGCGGCGTAGCCCCCAAGGCGCTGGCCAGGGCGGTACGCCTCGGCGACGCGTACATGGGCGCAGGCGCGTCGAGCACCGAAGCCTTTGCCACGACGGTCCCCGGCGTCCAGCGTGAACTAGCCGAACAGGGAAAGATTCGGCGCGCTTCCCGATCAGGAAGCGCGTCTACTTGATGATCGACGACGACGCGGCTCGTGCTCGCGAGCGGGTGCTCGACGGCCTGCGCCGCCTCTACGGCCAGATGCCCGGCGTCGACACGTTCCCGGTATCCGGCCACCCCCGACAACGTCGCCCGTGGGCTGAAAGAGGCGATCAACGCCAGGGCGCAGACGCTGCTGCTGAATCCTCTCGGCCTGGATGTGCCGGAAAATCGTGAGCAAATGGAACGCCTTGCCGCAGAGGTGATTCCGCAGCTGAACTGATCAGCGTCCGAGTTTGGCGATCAGCCGCTTCCCCATTTCGGCGATCGCGTCGTCGACTTCGGGCACCCAGCCGGCGGAGATGATGAAGGAGTGTTGCCCGCCCTCGACCTCACGCGCCTCGTTGCCGGCGGCCTCGAGGCGCCGGGCGGACTTCGCGTCCTCACCGGCGAGCACTTCGTCACTGCCCCAGAACACCGCGATCGGCGGCGGGCCAGACAGGTCGGCGGTGATCGGGCTGACCCGCGGGTCCGTCGGCGCTGACGCCGGTGCCGTCCAACCACGAGGACCGGAAGAACTCCGCAAGCGGACGCGACAACAGCCGGTCCCGGTCGGCGTTGTTGTCGGACAGCGTCAGGTCGACCCACGGAGAAATCGACACGATCGCGCCCGGCATCGCGGCTCCGTCGCGCAGCGCGATGGCCAGACCGACCTGGAAGTTGCCGCCGATCGAATGGTCAATGCTGGCAATGTTTTCCGGACGGTAGCCCTACAGCAGCCAATCATAGGCGTTGCGCACATCTTCGATCTGGGGGGCGGGGGGAACTTGTGTTCGGGCGCCCGCCGGAAGTTGAGCACCAGGGCCCGGGCGCCCGCCGCCTGCGCAATGTTCGCGGCGGCCCTTACAGTCGGAGTACATCGACGCGACGACGGTGCCGCCCATGTGGTTGTGCAGCAGCACCCGCTCCGGGGTCACTGTCGGCGGGAATGCACCACAGCGCCTGCACGCCGCCGGCGTTCACTTCCGCGTAGCTGACACCCTCGGGTTCGGTGGTCGCGACGTGCATCGTCTCGACCACGTAGCGCACCGCGGCCAGGTCGGAGTGGGGGTTGGCGGAGCGGGCACTCAGCGCGCCGAAAAGTCGGCGAACTCTTTTGCTTGCGTACTGACCATGGGGAGCACCTTTCGCGAGGTCATTGGATAGACGTCGTTATCGTAACGATACGTTATCTATGTGAGTAGCAGAGTCAAGCACGGTGAACCCATCTAGTGTGACGACACTAACCCGGCCCCCGCGCAGATGTGCGCGGGGGCCGTTGCGAAATCCGAAAGGTGTTAGGAAACTTCGGTTGCCGAGCCGCCGGCGGCGGTAATCTTCTCGCGGGCGCTGCCGCTGAAATTGTGCGCAGACACCTCGACCTTGACGGTCAGGTCGCCGTCCCCCAGAACCTTCACCAACGAGTTCTTGCGAACCGCACCCTTGGCCACCAGCTCCGCGATGCCGATGGCACCGCCCTCGGGGAACAGCCGGTTGATGTCACCGACGTTGACGATCTCGTACTGGGTGCGGAACCGGTTACGGAACCCCTTGAGCTTGGGCAGCCGCATGTGGATCGGCATCTGACCACCCTCGAAGGTGGTCGGCACGTTCTTGCGCGCCTTGGTGCCCTTGGTACCACGGCCTGCGGTCTTCCCCTTGGATCCCTCACCGCGACCGACACGGGTGCGCGCCGTCTTCGACCCGGGGGCGGGCTTGAGGTCGTGCAGCTTGATGGTCATTGTGTCTTCCCTTCAGGCGCCGACTCCACCTCGACGAGGTGGCGCACCACGGCGATCAGCCCGCGGGTCTGCGGGTTGTCCTCGAGAACCACCGAATGGCGAATCCGTCGCAGGCCCAGAGTCCGCAGGCTCTCTCGCTGTTTCCAGCGCGCACCGATGGTGCTGCGCACCTGGGTGATTTTCAACTGGCTCATTGCTGTGCCGTTCCCTCGCGCGCGGCGGTCGTAGCCAGCGCTTCACTTTCACGTCGTGCCTTGAGCATCCCGGCGGGGGCGACATCCTCGATCGGCAGACCGCGGCGTGCGGCCACCTCCTCCGGGCGCTGCAGCAGCTTGAGCGCGGCCACCGTCGCGTGCACCACGTTGATCGCGTTGTCGCTTCCCAGCGACTTGGCCAGGATGTCGTGCACCCCAGCGCATTCCAGCACGGCGCGGGCCGCACCGCCGGCGATCACACCGGTACCGGGGCTGGCCGGACGGAGCAGCACCTCCCCGGCGGCCGCCTCACCCTGCACCGGGTGCGTGATCGTGCCGCCGATCAGCGGGACCCGGAATAAGCCCTTGCGCGCCTCTTCCACCCCCTTGGCGATCGCGGCCGGAACTTCCTTGGCCTTGCCGTAGCCGACGCCGACCATGCCGACTCCATCACCCACGATGACCAGAGCGGTGAAGCTGAATCGCCGACCACCCTTGACCACCTTGGAAACCCGGTTAATGGCAACGACCCGCTCGAGATAGTTGCTCTTGTCGCAGTCGCGGTCCCTATCACGACCACCACGGCCGCCGTCGCGGCGGCCCCGTCCGTCACGGGAGTCGCGGGAATCGCGGCCGTCCGGGGCGCCTTGCCCCCCAGCGGACTGCTCCGCCATTACGCGATCCTTCCAGTTGTCATCAGAATTTCAATCCGTTCTCGCGGGCGGCGTCAGCCAGGGCCGCGATCCGTCCGCCGTAGGTGTATCCGCCACGGTCGAACACCACGCTGTCGATGCCGGCCGCCTTGGCGCGCTCGGCAATCAACTGGCCGACCCGCACACTGCGGGATTTCTTGTCCCCGTCCAGCCCACGCACGTCGGCCTCGATCGACGAGGCGGCGGCCAGCGTGGTGCCGTTCTCGTCGTTGACCAGTTGCACGTGGATGTGCCGCGCGGAGCGGTTCACCACCAGCCGCGGGCGCTGCGGGGTGCCCGAGATCTTCTTGCGTAGGCGGGCGTGCCGACGCAGCCGGGAAACCCGGCGAATTGCAGATACGCTCTGCCCCACCGGCTTCCGCTTGACGGTAGCTTGCTTTTGCGCCATGACTACTTACCTGTCTTTCCGACCTTGCGGCGGACCTGCTCACCCTCGTAGCGCACGCCCTTCCCCTTGTACGGGTCCGGGCGGCGCAGGCGGCGGATGTTCGCCGAAATCTGGCCGACCTTTTGCTTGTCGATTCCGGTGACACTGAACTTCGTCGGCGACTCGACGGCGAAGGTGATGCCGTCCGGGGCTTCGATCACCACGGGGTGGTTGTAGCCGAGCGCGAACTCGAGGTTGGAGCCCTTGAGCTGCACCCGGTAACCGACGCCGAAGATCTCCATCTTGGTGGAGTAACCTTGCGTGACGCCGGTGACCAGGTTGGAGACCAGAGTGCGCGACAGCCCGTGCAGCGACCGGCTTTCCCGCTCGTCATTCGGACGGTTGACCACGATGGCGCCGTCTGCACTGCGCTCCACCGTGATGGGCTCGGCCACGGTCAGGTCGAGGGTGCCCTTGGGACCCTTAGCCGAGACCCTCTGACCGTCGATCGTGACGTCGACTCCTGCGGGAACCGGAATCGGCTTCTTACCAATGCGCGACATAGTCTTTCGTTACCTCTCCCCGCCTACCACACGTACGCGAGGACTTCGCCGCCCACGCCATGTCTGGCTGCCTGACGGTCGGTGAGCAGGCCCGAGGAGGTCGAGATGATCGCCACGCCCAGACCACCGAGCACTCGCGGCAGATTGGTAGATTTCGCGTACACGCGCAGACCGGGCTTGGACACCCGGCGCAGGCCGGCGATGCTGCGCTCCCGGCCGGGGCCGTACTTGAGCTGAACCACCAGCGACTTGCCGACCCTAGCGTCTTTGGTCCGGAAATCGCTGATGTAGCCCTCGCCCTTGAGGATCTGCGCGATGTTGGCCTTCAGCTTGGAGTGCGGCAACGTCACCTCGTCGTGGTATGCCGAATTGGCGTTGCGCAGACGTGTCAAGAAGTCTGCGATCGGGTCCGTCATCGTCATCGAGCGCAACTCCTCTTCATCGCTGCGCTCTGCATCGTCGTTGTCGCAGTCATGACAGTGTCTGTCACCTTCCTCGCGGTGGTTCCCGGTCCGGGTCTGTCGCGCACCTGTTCTGGGTTGGTCCTGGGATCTCGGCTGTTACCAGCTGCTCTTCTGCACGCCCGGCAGCTCGCCGGCGTGCGCCATCTCGCGCAGGCAGATCCGGCACAGGCCGAACTTGCGGAAGACCGCACGCGGGCGGCCGCACTTGTTGCAGCGCGTGTAGCCGCGCACCGCGAACTTCGGCTTGCGCGCGGCCTTGTTGACCAATGCCTTCTTGGCCATGCTCAGTTCTCCTTGAGCGGAAAGCCGAGGGCCCGTAACAGCGCTCGTCCTTCGTCGTCAGTCGTCGCCGAGGTGACGACATTGATGTCCATGCCACGAACTCGGTCGATCTTGTCCACGTCGATCTCGTGGAACACCGACTGCTCGGACAGGCCGAAGGTGTAGTTGCCGACACCGTCGAACTGCTTGGGCGAGAGCCCGCGGAAGTCACGGATACGCGGCAGCGCGATCGACGTCAGCCGGTCGAGGAACTCCCACATGCGGTCTCCCCGCAGGGTCACCCGCGCGCCGATCGGCATGCCCTCACGCAGCTTGAACTGTGCAATGGACTTGCGCGCCCTGCGGACTTCGGGCCGCTGCCCGGTGATCAGCGCCAGGTCGTTGACGGCGCCGTTGATCAACTTGGCGTCGCGAGCCGCGTCGCCAACGCCCATGTGGACGACGACCTTGGCCACCGTCGGGATCTGCATGACGTTGCGGTAGCCGAACTCCTTGAGCAACGCATCGCGAATCTCGTTGCGGTAGCGCTCTTTCAGGCGCGGCTGCACTTTCTCTGCTGTGGTCATAGCCTCAGATGTCCTTGCCGTTGCGCTTGGAGATACGGACGCGCTTACCGGTTTCCTCGTCGACCCGGTATCCGACGCGGGTCGGCTTGCCGTCGGAGTCGACCACCATGACGTTGGAGGCGTCGATCGGCGCTTCCTGCGTGACGATTCCGCCGGACCGCGCTCCGCGCTGGTTGGTCGAAATGGCGGTGTGCTTCTTGATCGCGTTGACGCCCTCGACCAGCACACGGTTGTGGCCGGGGTAGACCTTCAGCACCTTGCCTTTGGCGCCCTTGTCCTTGCCCGCAATCACCAGGACGGTGTCGTCCTTTTTGACCTTCATTTACAAAACCTCCGGAGCCAGCGAGATGATCTTCATGAATCGCTTCTCACGCAGTTCACGCCCGACCGGCCCGAAGATGCGCGTCCCGCGCGGGTCGTTGTCGGGCTTGATGATCACCGCGGCGTTCTCGTCGAATTTGATGTAGCTGCCGTCGGGACGCCGGCGCTCTTTAACGGTGCGCACCACGACGGCCTTGACGACGTCGCCCCGCTTGACATTGCCGCCGGGGATGGCGTCTTTCACGGTGGCGACGATGACATCACCGATGCCGGCGTAGCGTCGCGACGAACCACCGAGCACCCGGATGCACAAGATCTCCTTGGCGCCGGTGTTGTCGGCGACCTTCAGCCGCGATTCCTGCTGAATCACTCGATCTCCTGACTGAAGTTCACGTGTGCACGGCAGGAAACGCCTCTGCGAGGCCCCCACAAACGAGGCCCACCAACCTGACGTGCGCGGTCTTTGTCACCGAAGGGCACGCGGGGCCTGTGACGCTTGCACGCACCGGCCGAGGTCTGCCCAAGGCAGACTCTAGAGTCTAGGTGACGAGCTACTCAGCGCCAAATTCCCGGTCCGACCTCATTAGCCCAGTGCGCGGGGCAGCCTTCCCTAGGAGGGTGGCGACTCCGCGTCGGTCTCGGGTGGGGCGGCGGGACCGGTGCGCGCGGCACGGGTGACCAGTCGGGCCGCCCAATTCTGTCGGCGTTCTGCGGCGACGCGGGTGCTGCGGTCTTGGGCCCGGGTGCGCCGTCGGCGGGGCATCATCGCGGTGCGCTCGCCGCAGTAGTCCTGCGGGGGCTTGGCCTCGGGGCAGCAAGGCCCCCGGTGGCCCGGCACAGGCTGGGAAACAGCAGGGCGCTGCCCGGCGTGGTCACGTAGGTGCGGCCCGGCCGGGGAGGTCAAAATCAGCGTGCCGTCGGGCAGTTGCTTCTCGGTCCAGCCCCAGAACGTTTTCACCAAATGGCACATAGCTGGGCTCAGGTGGCACGTCGGCGGGGTGGATCAGCGGCACGTGTTTGGCCTCGGCGACCAGCTCGGGCGGAATCAACCCCTCCGCACCGAGCTGGCAACTCGGCGCGCTGCCACGGCCGGCCACGGTGGCCTGCTCGGCGATGACATGATGACCACGGGAGGCGCCTGGCGCCGGCCCCGCCGGCCGCGCAATCGACGCGCCCGCATACGACATCCCAGCCGATCCGCCCCGACCGCAAACGCGCCCAATGCATCTGCGCGGCACTGCTCGCGGGTGCGCGGATCCTGGGCACAAACGGTGGCTGCCACCGCGTCCAGCCGCGCATCCAGGGCCGCAACGTCCGGGCTGAGCAGTACTCCTTCGAGGCGGGCCAACCCCGTCGCCCATCATCGATCCAACCTCCCGGCCTGCCGCGCCGTCACGGCGCCTACGCACCGCATCGGCATCGGCGCGGGCCACCGCCTTGTCGACCTGCGCGGCCAGCCGGGCCGGGGTCAGGGGAAGCCAGCACGCCACCGACACCGCCAACTGCGCATCCACGGCGGCCAACACGTCGACATCGGTGAGCAGATCGGTGCGATACACCAGCGTCTGCACCATCCGAAAATCGAGGTCGCCGCTGGCGAACACCTCCGCGACGCGAGGCAGCCACTCGCGCAATACCCGGGCATACTGCATCCGGCTGGCCGCCAATCCCTGACTGATCCGCAGCTCCGCGGCCACCTCGGCGGACACCGCCGCCTCGGTGTCTACCGCCCACTCCTCGGACTCCGCACACCGCGACAACCGATAGGCGAACAATGCCCCGATCGCCGCCAACTGTCCGGCGGCCGCCCGGTTCTCGGCGCGCGACAAGCACGAGACCTGCTCGAGCAGCGTGCCCGATTCCGGCGTCGCCTTCGGATGGCGCCGCTCAAAAAGCTCGTCGAACCCGGCGATCACCTCCGCCGGTAGCTTATCGAACATGTGTTCGAAACGTCACCCCGGTGCCGACGCTTTCCAGTCCGATCGTCGGGCCTGTGGATAACCCCCGGCGCCCGCCTCCGGAAATCAGTCGCCCTACCGCACCCAGGGCGATGATGTACAGGCTCATGGCCACCACCAGCCCGATCAGCACCCATTGCACCACCGCCTGGTCGATCCAGGATCCCGGTGGTGGCGAGCCGAGCAGGATCCCGCGCAGCGGGACGATGGCGAACAGCATCGCGGCATACCAGGTACCGAACGGCGGCACGAATTTCCTCTTGCCCCGCACCATCGGGATGGTGACCGACAGCGCCAAGGTGGGCAGGGTGAACAGCACAACGCAGAGGGCCAGGTCGAACACCAGCGGACCCTTGGCCCGCTTCATGGTGATGACCAAAGCGGCGTCGGCTAGTCTGCCCGAGTTTCACGCGGCTCGTCTCATCCACACGCTCGACTTCGACGTCCCAGCCGTCCAGTCCGCCGGTGACCTCGACCCGGGCCGGCACCTTCTAGCGGCGATCGCCGGCACCGATCAGCATGCCGGCCGAGATCTTTTCGGCCGTATTAGGTGTAGAAGGGCCAATTGGCCGGATCGCCGTGGGCCTCGATGGCGGTGTCCAACTGCGCCGGGCCTTCCCCGCCGGGAACCGGAGATGTACAGGCGAACCGCGACGTCGGTATTGAGTACGTTGAATCGCTTGTCGTACAACGAATCCGGGGGATAAACCAGGACATCGACCTTGAGCTATGCGCGGTTGTCTTGAGGTCGTCGGGTAGCAACTGCACGATCGTGTCGTTGCCGCCGCCCTGGCTCAGATCCAGTGGCGGCAGCGGCTCCTCGGATCGCTGCAGGTAGTGGACGCCGAACAGACGAGATATTGCAGGTCGCCGAGATCGTTGTCCGGGTACATTCGCACGGCCGCGCCGGTGGTCAGCACACCGGAAATTCTTGTCGTACAACTAATCATTGTGATAGACAAGCACATTCACCGTAAGTCGATTGATCACAGTCTTGAACTCGCTGAGGCTCACCTGCACCACACTGTCCTCGGCCTCGACCTTGCTGAAGTCCACCGCGGGCAGCGGGGGCGCCGACTTCGCCAACAGGTGTACTGCGATCAGGGACATCACGTAGACGCTCAGGATGGCCACCACGATCCCGAACGCGATCGCCATTTGCCGTGCCAGCGATTCTGGCGGCGACGGCGGTAGCGGCGGAGCTTGTACAGTCAACGGCCATCACCACCACAAGTTGGACGAACAGTTTGCTGCCTGCTGCTTAGGGCACGGGCAGATGCTAGCAGCCACGCCGGGGTTTCAAGGGATTACGACCGCGAATTGCTGCATTGCTATGGATTTCGCCGGACCGAACCCCACTGCGCCCGCGGGTCCCTCGATGTGAATAGCCACCAGGTAGGTCTGGGCGTTTGTCCAGATGTGGGTGATGCGGTCGGCAAAGGTCACGCGGGCGGGTCGTCCGATGGTGCCGCTGATAAACTGGCTGCTGTAGCCACAGAACTGTGTCGCGGTGACGGTGTCCTGCACATCCGGCTTGGCAGTGCGCAGCGGCACCGTACCGCAGGAATGCCCCGCCCGGTTCGAGGCCGGTCAGAACTGATGGTCACCTGTAGCGACAAACCGTCGGGGTCGGTTGCGGTCAACGCCACGGTGCCGGGAGCCGAATTCCAGCCATCGGGTATCGGCACGGTCAGCTTGGGGGCCACCGGATCCGACACCGCAGCGGGGGTCATCCGGCCGTTCCCATTAGGCGGCGGGAAGCACACCAGGGCGTTCGGTGGGATGTGGGCGGGGAGGGTGGTCTCGATGCCGGGTACCGGCTCGGTCGGGTCAAAGCGGCGCGGTGCACCCGATGTGGTCGTCGCGTTCGCCGTCGAAGACGTCGTGCAGGCGCGAACGGCTTTGCCATCCATGGACTTTCCGCATACCACCGCAACGCATGTCAGGACGCAGATGGTCCCCGCCGCGTCCGTCGCGGCGGACCTGGCTCGCCTTGCGCGCTCAGTCGCGCGAAAAGGCAAGTGCAAGTTCGGCTCCACGTCGATATAGGGTCGCCCGGACAAATCGACGGTGACCGCAGCAATGCTGCCCCCGGTGAAGGTTGATGGCACTTTGTAGCAGCTGGATACGCCGGAACCGCCGTTGCGGCCGACGGTGATGCCAGCGCTGACCAAACCGAACGCGCCCGGGTGCGTGATCACCTCCGCGAGCGTGCCGATCACCTCGTCGTCGATGAACAGCGTCACGTCGCCAAGCGGAGTGTGGCTGTTCGGCACCGTGCCGGTCCGCGCGTAACTGGCGCCGAATAGATGTCTGCCCAACGGCACCGTGCACGAGGAGGAAACCAACTGCTGGCGCTCGTCCAGGAAGTTATAGACATAGTGCAAACGGTCGTCCCGGATGAACAACACGTGACCGCCATGCGCGCCGCCCTGCTTGAACAGCACCCCTTCGGCCCCTGTGGTATCCACCGTCACGTCGGCCAGAATCCCGAATGAACGGCCACGGATTTCGGCGGCCAAGTCGTGGCACTGGCTGCGGTCGGCATCGATGTGGAACAGCTTTCAACGGTCGACGTCGAAGTGTGACCACCCCGCTGGGCTGGCGGCGTGGACGATGTTGGCAAACCAGCCGTCGTGCCAAATCCCACGGGTGCCCAGCATGGTGTAGAACTGGGTTCGGTGTAAGAGTTCGGATCAGCAAGGGCCGCTTTGAAACTGACACCGTTTAAGGGATTCTGCGCAATGCCCTTGACGGTCTCCGGCGGTGTCATCCCCAGCAGGTCGTAGACCGTCGGGGTGATGTCGCAAACGTTGACGTAGTTGTCACGGGCCTCGCCGCGCGCCGCAATCCCGTTGGGCTAGCAGATGATTGCCGAGCGACGCCGCCCTCGTCTGAGGCATAGCGCTTGTAGAGCTTGTAGGGAGTGTTGAACGCCATCGCCCATCCGATCGGGTAATGGTTGTAGGTCTGCAGCCCGCCGAGGTGGTCGAAGGGCTTCATGCTCTCCTCGACGTTGTCGATGTACCCGTTGAAGAACTTGTTCTCGTTCACCGATCCGTTTCGGGCCGCCCTCACCGCTGGCACCCATTGTCCGAGATCACCACGACGAGGGTGTTGTCCAGCTGGCCGGATTCCTCGAGATGGTCGAGGATAAGGACGATTTGGGCATCGGTGTAACTGAATAAGCCGGCGAACACCTCGGTCATCCGGCTGAACAATCTCTTCTCCTCGTCGCCCAGCGAGTCCCAGGGCCGCACCGTGTCCTGCGGCGACCACGGCTCGCTGTCGGGGCCCTGCACATCCACAGATCTTTTGACCAATGGTAGCCATCCTCGGGGTATCTTGCCTTGAAATTCGCGCGAGTCAGCAGACATGCGCCGAGCGTAACGCCGCGGCGAATATTGCTATCTCTTTTCGTCGTAGCGGTGCCGCCGCTCGAAAAGCAAAACACCCGAGTCCATCCGGTCTCGGACGTTTAATGCTCGGGGACTACTTGGCCTTCTCCAACACCTCGACGAGCCGCCACCGCTTGGTGGCCGACATCGGACGCGTCTCCATCAGCGACACGCGGTCGCCGATACCGGCGACGCTGTCCTCATCGTGCGCCTTGACCTTCTTGGTGGTCCGGATGATCTTGCCGTACAGCGAGTGGCGGGTGCGGTCTTCCAGCTCGACCACGATGGTCTTCTGCATCTTGTCGCTCACCACGTAGCCGATGCGCGTCTTGCGGCGCCCGCGCGTCTTGGGGTTGGCCGGAGTGCGCTGGGGGCCCTTCCCTTTCGAAGCGCCGTCCTTTGCGGCGGCCTTCGAGGCGGCTTTAGCTTCTGCCATCACGATTCCTTGTTTCCGTCGGGACCCTCAGGAGCAGATGCCAGGCCCAGTTCTCGTTCTCGCAGCACCGTGTACACACGGGCGATCTCCCGACGCACCGTGCGCAGCCGGCGGTTGTTGTTGAGCTGCCCCGTCGCCATCTGGAAGCGCAGGTTGAACAGCTCCTCCTTGGACTCACGCAGGCGATCGGTGAGCTCCTCGTCGGTGAGCTCGCGCAGTTCGCCAGGCGAAATACCGACTGCCATCAGAACCGATCCTCTCGTGTGATGATGCGTGCCTTGATCGGGAGCTTGTGGATCGCCCGGGTGAGGGCCTCCCGTGCCGTCTGCTCGTTGGGATAGCTGAGCTCGAACAGCACCCGGCCCGGCTTCACGTTGACCACCCACCACTCCGGGGAACCCTTACCGGAACCCATCCGGGTCTCGGCGGGCTTCTTGGTCAGCGGACGGTCGGGGAAGACGTTGATCCACACCTTGCCACCACGCTTGATGTGCCGGTTGATCGCGATACGAGCGGACTCGATCTGCCGGTTGGTGACGTAGGCGTGCTCCAAAGCCTGGATGCCGTAGTCGCCGAAGTTCACCGCCGTACCGCCGCTGGCGATGCCGCGCTGGCGGGGGTGGTGCTGCTTGCGGTGCCTAACTCTGCGGGGAATCAACATGATCCAGCTCTCCGTGCTCTGCGGTGTCGGGGGCGGAACCGCCCTCGGCCGCGGCGCCCGCGGCCCGGCCGGCCTCGGTGCTGGTGGCCGTGGTACCCGACGCACCGCTGCGGCGCGGGCGGGTGCCCGATGGCCGTTCGCGGCGCGGACGATCGGCGGCCGCCGGTGCGGCAGCGGCGAGTTCGCGCTTGCCGCCGACGACGTCGCCCTTGTAGATCCAAACCTTTACACCGATCCGGCCGAAGGTGGTCTTGGCCTCGTACAGGCCGTAATCGATGTCGGCGCGCAGCGTGTGCAGCGGGACCCGACCCTCGCGGTAGAATTCCGAGCGGCTCATCTCAGCGCCACCGAGGCGGCCCGAGCACTGCACCCGAATGCCCTTGACGTTGGGCTGACGCATCGCCGACTGGATGGCCTTACGCATCGCGCGACGGAACGCCACCCGGTTGCTAAGCTGCTCGGCAACGCCCTGGGCCACCAACTGTGCCTGCGACTCGGGGTTTTTGACCTCGAGGATGTTCAGCTGGACTTGCTTACCGGTCAGCTTCTCCAGGTCGGCGCGAATGCGGTCGGCCTCGGTGCCGCGGCGGCCGATGACGATGCCTGGACGCGCGGTGTGGATGTCGACGCGGACCCGGTCGCGGGTGCGCTCGATCTCCACGTCGGCGATGCCGGCGCGCTCCAGACCGGTGGACAACAGCCGGCGGATCGACACGTCTTCTTTGACGTAGTCGGCGTACTGCTTGTCGGCGTACCAGCGGGACTTCCAGTCGGTGGTAATCCCCAGCCGGAAGCCGTGCGTATTGATCTTTTGGCCCACTAGTCTGAGCCTCCCTTCGCTTCGGCAGTCTCAGACGTCTTGGCTTCGGATTTGGTCTCAGCCTTCAGAGCCGCCTTCTTGGCGGGCGCCTTGCCGGCGGCCTTGCTGCCCTCGGCGCGACGGGCCCGCGACGACTTGGGCGACTGCTGGTCCTTACTCGGACGGCTCTCCACGATCACGGTGATGTGGCTGGTGCGGCGGCGTATCCGGAAGGCACGCCCCTGGGCGCGCGGCCGGATGCGCTTGGCGGTCGGCCCCTCGTCGGCGTAGACCGTGGCTACCACCAGGGTCGACGGGTCCAGGCCGTCGTTGTTCTGCGCGTTGGCCGCGGCGCTGGCGATCACCTTGGCGACGGGCTCGCTGGCGGCCTGCGGCGCCCAACGCAAGATGTCGAGCGCGTCGGTCACCGACTTGCCGCGAACCAGGTTGATCACCCGGCGTGCCTTCGTCGGCGACACCCGCACGAACCGCGCCTTGGCCGTTGCCGATGGGAATTCAGTTGAGGTCATCGCCGTTTGGCCTTCCGATCGTCCTTGATGTGCCCCTTGAAGGTGCGCGTCGGCGCGAACTCACCGAGCTTGTGGCCGACCATCGCCTCGGTGACGAACACCGGGACGTGCTTGCGGCCGTCATGCACCGCGAACGTGCGACCGATGAAATCAGGGATGATCGTCGAACGACGCGACCAGGTCTTGATGACCTGCTTGGTGTTCTTCTCGTTCTGTACGTCCACCTTCTTGAGCAGGTGGTCGTCGACGAACGGACCCTTCTTCAGGCTGCGTGGCATCTGTTACTCCTCGACTTCCTAGCGACCGTGCTTCTTGCCGGTGCGCCGGCGTCGGACGATAAGCTTGTTGCTGGCCTTGTTCGGCTGACGGGTGCGGCCCTCGGGCTTACCCCACGGGCTGACCGGGTGACGACCACCGGAGGTCTTACCCTCACCACCACCGTGCGGGTGGTCCACCGGGTTCATCACGACACCGCGGACGGTCGGACGCTTGCCCTTCCAGCGCATACGACCAGCCTTGCCCCAGTTGATGTTCGCCTGCTCTGCGTTGCCCACCTCGCCGACGGTGGCGCGGCAGCGCACATCGACACGGCGGATCTCACCGCTGGGCATGCGCAGCGACGCGTAGCCGCCCTCTTTACCGAGCAGCTGGATGCTCGTGCCCGCCGAGCGTGCCATCTTGGCGCCGCCGCCCGGGCGCAGCTCCACCGCGTGCACCAACGTACCGGCCGGGATGTTGCGCAGCAGCAGGTTGTTACCCGGCTTGATGTCGGCGTTGGCGCCCGACTCGACCACGTCGCCCTGCGAAAGACCAAGCGGAGCAATGATGTAACGCTTCTCCCCGTCGAGGAAGTGCAGCAGCGCGATGTTGGCGGTGCGGTTGGGGTCGTACTCGATGTGCGCGACCTTGGCGTTGACGCCGTCTTTGTCGTTACGCCGGAAGTCGATCACCCGGTACGCGCGCTTGTGGCCGCCACCCTTGTGGCGAGTGGTGATGCGGCCGTGCGCGTTGCGGCCGCCGTGCCCGTGCAGCGGACGCACCAAGGACTTCTCCGGTTCCGTACGAGTGATCTCGGCGAAGTCGGACACGCTCGCACCACGGCGACCCGGGGTGGTCGGCTTGTATTTGCGAATTGCCATGTCTAATCAGATCTTTCTCTCCGCGCACGGCCGGCTAGGCCGGCGCTCCGAACAGATCAATCGGCTTGCTGCACGGGGCCAGTGTGACGATCGCGCGCTTGGTGCTCTTGCGCTTGCCGAAACCGGTCCGGGTGCGCTTCCGCTTGCCCTGTCGGTTCGCGGTGTTAACCGATGCGACCTTGACGGAGAAGATCTTCTCGATAGCGGTCTTGATCTGCGTCTTGTTCGAATCGGGGTGCACCACGAAGGTGTACACGTTGTCGTCGAGCAGTCCGTAGGACTTCTCCGAGATGACCGGAGCCAGGATGATGTCGCGTGGGTCAGTGACGGTCGCCATCAGGCCGAAACCTCCACATCGGTGTTGTCAGCGGTGCCCGTCGCCGCGGCGATGTAGGCGCCCAACGCCTCAACGCTGAACACCACGTCGTCGGAGCGCAACACGTCGTAGGTGTTGATCTGATCGGGTGAAAGGATGTGCACGCCGGGCAGGTTGCGCACGCTCTTCTGACCGGTCTCGTCGGTGCGGCCGATGACGACCAGCACCTGCTTGCGGTCGGTCAGGGTGCTCAGAAATGCCTTGGCGCTCTTGGTAGACGGGGTCTGACCCGACACCAGCTCGGTGACCGCATGGATGCGGCCGTTGCGGGCCCGGTCGGATAGCGCCCCGCGCAGCGCCGCGGCGATCATCTTCTTCGGCGTGCGCTGGCTGTAGTCGCGCGGCTTGGGTCCTTGCACGGTGCCACCGCCGGTGAACTGCGGGGCACGCGTCGCACCCTGCCGGGCACGTCCGGTGCCCTTCTGGCGGTAGGGCTTGCGGCCCCCACCACTGACTTCGCCGCGCGTCTTGGTCGAGTGCGTGCCCTGGCGAGCCGCGGCCCGCTGCGCGGTGACCACCTGGTGCATCAGCGCGATATTGGCCGCAGCATCGAACAATTCGGCGGGCAGCTCGACAAAACCGTCGACCTTGCCATCCGGAGTCTTGACCTGAATTTTCAGGGCAGCCATTACTTCTCACCTCGTTTGATCGCCGTGCGGACCACAACGAGTCCACCGGTGTGGCCGGGGACCGCACCCTTGATCAACAGCACGCCGTTGTCGGCATCGACCTTGTGCACCACCAGGTTCTGCACGGTCACCCGGTCGTTACCCATCCGGCCGGCCATCCGCGTGCCCTTGAACACGCGCGCGGGGGTGGCGCAGCCGCCGATCGATCCCGGCCGGCGGTGCACCGCCTGAACGCCGTGGCTGGCGCCCTGGCCGCGGAAACCGTGCCGCTTCATGGTGCCGGCGAAGCCCTTGCCCTTGGAGGTGCCGGTCACGTCGACATAGGCGCCGTCGGCGAAGATCTCGGCCGTCAGTTCCTGGCCGACCTCGTACTCGGCCGCCGCGTCGGGGTTGTCCAGCCGCAGCTCGGCCAGGAAACGCCGCGGGTTGATCCCCGCGGCGGCGTACTGGCCCGTGACGGGCTTGGTGACCTTACGTGGGCTGATCTCACCGTAGGCCAACTGCACAGCGCTGTATCCGTCGCGCTCCGGGGTGCGGATGCGCGTCACTATGTTGGGTCCCGCCTTGACCACGGTCACCGGCACAACCTGGTTGTTCTCGTCGAACACTTGCGTCATACCCAACTTGGTACCCAGAATGCCTTTTCTCGCCATTTCTTCTGGATCTCCTACTGAATGTTGACGTCAACGCTGGCCGGCAGATCGATGCGCATCAACGCGTCAACGGTCTTCGGCGTCGGATCGAGAATGTCGATCAACCGCTTGTGCGTACGCATCTCGAAGTGCTCCCGCGAGTCCTTGTACTTATGCGGGGAGCGGATGACGCAATACACATTCTTTTTGGTCGGCAGTGGCACCGGCCCTACGACGCTGGCACCCGTACGGACGACGGTCTCGACGATCTTGCGCGCCGAGGCGTCGATGGCCTCATGGTCGTAGGCCTTAAGCCTGATGCGGATCTTCTGTCCCGCCACGCTTCTCCTACCCTCACTCATCTGGAAGCCCGGGTATCCGGGCCTGGTGCCACCGACGCGCCGACTCGACCCGGCCCATCTGGGGCCGATCGAGCACTGCGCCAGATGCTGCGCCGCTGTTTACCTGTCGTGGTCCACCGTCCCCGCGGTCGGGCGTGTCACCCGCACACAGCCTCGTTCGCGGCCAAAAATAGTCGCTCCCAAAAATAGTCGCTCCAAGGATGGGACCGGACGCGCCCGCTTGGGCGCGGGTCGTATGCCCGGCCAGGCGCGACCCGGCTCAAGGCAACCCGAACAGTATGCCCTACATCCTGGCTTGTTCAAAATTCCGGGCCATATCTCGCTCGATATTCCGCTACCAGGCCCGATAGGCGATTTTGCGTAGCTGAGAGGAGGACGGTCCTTCGCCGAGTGGCCGCCCGTACATACCAGGCACAAAATCCGGCGTCGGGGGAGTATGGACACACCAATGATCGATGCGGCCACACACGTCCTCGCCGACCCCGCGGCCTTCACCGACGAGCCGCGGTTACATGCCGCGCTGACCCACCTACGCGCGCACGCGCCGGTATCGCTGGTCGATCGTGCGCCCTACAACCCGTTCTGGGCGATCACCAAGCCCGCCGACATCATGGCCGATCGAGCGAGCCCATCAGCTGTTCACCAACGACCCGCGGCCGCTTCTGGTCCCCGCGGAGGCCGAGGCGCTGACCCCGCGCCCAGGTGGCGGCCGGCGCGGGCCTGCGCACGCTGATCCACATGGACGACCGGACCATCGGGCATTCCCGCGCGATCGGCGCCGACTGGTTCCGGCCCAAGGCAATGCAAGCACTACAGCTCTGCGTCGACGAGTTGGCCAAGACCTACGTCGCCAAGAGGGCCGCCGCGGGCAGCGAATGCGACTTCGTAGCGGAGGTCGCGGTGAACTTTCCGCTGTACGTAATCCTGTCGCTGCTGGGCCTGCCGGAATCGGACTTTCCTCGCATGCTGACCCTAACCCAACAGCTGTCGGCGTGAGCGACCCCGAGCGCCAGCGCGGCGGCACACCCGAGGAGCAGTACGAAGTGGTGGCGGAATTGTTCGCGTACTTCACCGCGCTCACCGCGTTGCGACGCGAACACCCCACCGACGACCTGGCCTCCGCGATCGCTAACGTCACGGTCAACGGGGCGCCCCTATCCGAACACGATCGTCGCCACCGCCGGCCACGACACCACCAGCTCGACGATCGCCGGCGGCCTGAGAGCCCTGATCGAACATCCCGATCAGCTCGAGCGGCTAACCGACGACCTGAGCCTGATGCCGCTGGCAACGGAGGAAATGATCCGCTGGGTGACGCCGGTGAATAGAGTTCATGCGTACCGCGGCGGCGGACACGGTCATCCGCGGGGTGCCGATCGCCAAGGGCGAAGTGGTGTACCTGTCCTACGTCTCGGCCAACCGAGACGAAGAGGTGTTCGGCGATCCGTTCCGTTTCGATATCGGACGAAATCCGAACAAGCACTTGGCATTCGGTCATGGTGTGCACTTCTGCCCGGGAGCGGCACTGGCCCGGATAGAGCTGAAAGGGTTCTTCAGCGAGCTGTCACCACGGCTGAAATCCATTGATCTGAACGGGGAAACGGAACTCCTCGCCACGACGTTCGTCGGCAGGCTCAAGCGGCTGCCCATTCGGTACGCACTGCGCTAGCCACGGCCGGAAAGGAAACCAGCTCCATGCATGACGCAATCCATCGCCACTTTCGTCACCGACAAAAGCATCTCTGCGGGCGTGCTCGCCATGGCGGTCGAAGAGCGAGGGTTTCACTCGCTGATCGTTACCGAGCACTCCCACATGCCCGTCGCCTATGCCGAACCGTTCCCGAGAACCGGCGCGCCGCGTCTAGTTAGGCTGCGCTACAACGTGTTTGCGATGTCGGATATGGCTTCCGCCTCCAGTGCCGATGAGGCCGCGTTCCTGCTCCCGACACTGGCGGAGTCGGACGCACTGCGATACCTGGACAAGCTGACCGCGCTGGCGCACAGCACGATCTGAACAGCCGCGGTTTCAGGCACCCGCCGATTCGATGCTCGCGGCGCTGGCACGCCGCTGCGTCCGCTGCACGTGCAGGAACCCGTCGACCGCGGCCAATGCACATTCGCGATAGTCGAAATCCGGCAGGGTTGACAGCCGGCTCAGCACCAGTGGACCGATCAGTAGGGCGATGGCCCGGGACCGGTTCACCTCCCCGAGTTCGGCAGCCTCGGGGCTGTCGAACAGGGCGTCGAACGGTGCCGCATACTGCTGGGCGATGCGCTCGCGGAGGGTGGTGATAGCCAGGCTGTCGGCGGTGCGCGCGTGATCGGGCTCGGGCAAGCCTTCCAGGTCGCGCCCGAGCGCCAGCCAGGACATGGCGGTCATGACCGCCGGCGCATGCGCGACCGCCTCGGCCCGCTCGAGCACTAAGGCGATCAGCCGATCGCGTAACGAACCCTCCTGCGGCGGCATCGGCGACGGCGGGATCAAACTGTTAAATGCAGCGGCCAGAAAATCTTTTTCACTATGAAAGTGGCGATACAGGGTGGCCCTCGCGACGTTCGCGGTACGAGTCACCGCTTCGACGGTCACTGCGCTGGGGCCCCCGGAACGCAGCAGTGCCGCCGCGGCCTCCAGCAAACGAGCCCGGGACCGCGCGGGCCGGGGATCGGTGCTCTCCTAGGTGATTGTGACTCACCTCCTGTTTTAGAACCAAGGCTATCGGTCTATCAACGAGACCATTGGCTCGAATCTCGTTACACCCCCGAAGGGAGACGCGTTCATAATCGATGTCGCCGCTGTCCAGGTCCGGCGTGAACAGCGTACTGATGGTGTCGGTATCGGAGGTAGCCCTTGGGCGCGAGCCTGGACGCCGGCGGTCGCCTGCATGGGTGTCGCGCTGGTCGTCGCCTCGATTACGGCACTGAACACCGCGCTGGGTGACCTCGCGGTGGCCGTCTCCGCGACGTAGTCACAGCTGAACTGGATCGTCGACGGCTACACCCAACTTCGCACCGGCGTGGCAGCTAACGTCGTGCTGTTCGGCGCAACGTTCGGCTTCTTTCTACGTCGGCATGCCGTATGTGTAACAGATGGTGGGCTACTCGCCGTGATGACGGCAATTACGTTCGGCCCCTTCATGGTGCCGCTCGGCATCTTCTCGGCGTTGTCGTTCTGGTACGTGCCGAAATTCGGATTGCGGCTGGTGCTGTTCATCGGAACCGCGCTGATGGCAGCCGGCCTCGCGTGCATGTCGGGCCTGACCCTGCATTGCACATATACGCAGTTAGCTTGGCCTACTTTGATTCTGGCCACCGGCATCGAAATCTGCACGGCGTCCACGACATCGGCCATCATGGGAGCGGTTCCCGACGAAATGCAGGGGGTAGCCTCCGCGGTGAACGACACCCCACGGGAGATGGGCGAGTTCTGATCGACGTAGTCCATGCACGCGGCGCGATCCGCTTCACCGAACACTATCCGCCAACCTGGCGGCACATCCGCGATAACCGGCCACAAACTGCACTGCTCCTCCTCGTTGATCAACACGAAGAAGGCTCCGGCATCGTCGTCAAAGGGGTTGGTTGTCAACATTTATCCATGAGGTGAGGCCAGCGCCGACAAGCCGATCCGCCACCTGCGATGATCGCATTCGGTTCTACTGACTGACAATATATGATTAATATGATTAATATTATTATATGCGGTAATATAGATCGCGTCGTCACTTGTGGCTAACAAGTTGGGCCGGCGATGTTCTCGGCAGAGGTTGGACGCCAGGATCTCCTCGCTGTCCGCCGCGATACCGCTAGGTGGTAGCGCGGCTTCGGCTGAACGTCTGTAGATGGGATCCGGTCATCGGCGACTCAGCGGCGATGGTTTCCACCAGATCGACGGCCGCCTTCACGCTCGCGGCCGGTTTGGTCATCCGCTGTGCAATATCGCGGGCACGAGCTGCGCATTCCGGAGCAAGGACGGTACCGAGAGCGCTAATCAACGACTGCTTGGTAAGACCAGACAAGCGCCGTGCAGTGCCCACTTTCAATCGTTTGACCACGACACCCCAGATGGTTTGATCGAGGTCTGCCGACAGGATCAAGGTGGGAACTCCGGCGCGCAGGCTCGCTGCGGTGGTGCCAGTGCCGCCGTGGTGCACAACCGCGCGACACGCCGGAAATACGGCGGCGTAATTCATCGCTTTCACCACTTTGACGTGACTCAGAGTTGCGGTATCGCCGCAATCTGTTGCAGCAGAGTAAATCAACGCTCGCTCGCCCAGCTGAGCACAAGCTGTGCTGACGATTTTGAGCAGTTCGGCGGGAGACTTAACCGTTATGCTGCCAAAGCCAAAGAAGATTGGCGGCCTCCCTGCGGCAATCCATGCCGCGACCTCCGAGTCGGTGTCAGCCTGCAATTCCATCGTCAATGCGCCGACATAAGGGCCTACGGCCACGCTACTCGCGGCACTAGATCCGTTGCGCCTCAGCATCACTTTGGTCTCGCGACGACATCCGCTGCGGAACCTACTCGTCTACGGGTTCGGCGGGCTGACGGCGTGCATTCCGACGATCGTCATTCCACTGACACTGCTGCGGGTCACACCCATGTTTGGGTCGCGGCCCCGGATGTTTGCCACCCTGACGGCAAGTCCCCCACACCCAAGCCGATCTCACCACTTCTGGTCAAAGACCGGGACCCGGCCGGGAAGAGAAGATCGCCGATTCGGCGGCGGCGCAGGTTTGTCCTCGATGCCTGGGATGCCGGATCCGTGTGGGTCGCGTTCGTTATCGGTCTGATGTCGAGTGGTCCACCCCTCGACGGCCTCCCCTTCCTGCTTGCCATCGTCGCGTCTTCGCGAGCCGACATCGGCACCACGTCCAGCGTTCTTGCAGCCTTCATCGTCCAGCCTTCATCGTCGGGATGTTCGGGGTTGTCGAGATTGTTTTCGTCAGGCATCTGGCGGCACCGATCAGAACCCGAGCACTACTCGGTGTGGTGCATGACCGGTCGCTGGCGCACCGTCCCCGCATCCTTGCGGCTGTCTTCGCTCTGCTTGGGATGTCCCTGCTGGTCAGAAGCATAGGTATGCGCACACTCAGCGGACGAACGGGGCAGCGCGATGCCCCAGCATCACGATGGTCGCGTGCGGTCCGCGAGCGGTGACCGTAGGTAGGATCGAACCGTCGATCACCCACAGATTCTCGATGCCGCGCACCCGGCACTCCGGGTCGACGACGGCACGCGGGTCGCCGTCGACGCCCATCGGCGCGCTGGCGCACAGGTGCTGGGAGGTGGCCCACACCGGAGCCCCGACATGCGTCGCTGTGCTCGCCAATTCGCGGGCCAACGCGCTTCCCCGGTGCAGGGCCGCGACATCCTCGGGCTCGCTGTCATAACGGTGCTCGATGCGCGGGGGCACCGCGGGATCCGCCGACACCAGCAAGACACGGCCCCGGGCCCGCGGTCGCATCAGCGCGACGCCGAGGTGCGGCCAGTCGGGATGACCGGAGGCGCCGTCACCGGTCATCCCGACGAAGCCACCGGTGTACGGCCTGATCTCCACGTCGTCGGCGGTGGTCAGGACTACCTCTAGCACCGGCCGTCCGGAGGCGACCGTCCAGTCGGTGGGCAACACCCATTCCGGGTGGTCGCTGCAGGACATGCCCACCGGAAGCGGCACCACCACCGGCACACCGAGCGACCGCAACATCGCCTCGTCACCGATACCCGACAGCATCAGCAGATGTGCCGATTGAATGGCGCCGGCGCACAAAACGATTCGATCGGCGCTGAATGCCATCGCCCCCTCCGGGCTCACCGCGTCGACGCCCACGGCCGCGGCCTGGTTGAATCGCAGCCGCACCGCCCGGGTTTCTGCCAGCACGGTCAGGTTCGCTCTGCCAAGGGCGGGGAGCAGATACGCTGCACCCGGACCAATCCGTACCCCGTCGACGATGTTTAGCGGCACCGCTCCGACACCCGGAACCAATTGCGGTCCAACATCATTGAGATCGGCAATCCAGGAAAAGCCGGCGCGGTCTGCCGCATCGATGAAACGTTCAGTGGGACCGGTCATTTCTTGGGTTCGACGAACAAGTATCGGTCCCGAATCGCCGTGCGCAGGCCCGGTGAAATCCAGGTCGGTCTCGATCGCGCGGAGATGCTCGGCGACGTCGGACCACGCCCAACCGGGTATGCCGAACCGATCGAAGTCCTGTGGTAATCCGCGACAGAAATATCCGCCATTGACGGCCCCGGAGCCGCCGATCGTCGCGCCGCGCACGATCGGCGCCGCACGGACGGGCCGATCAGTGAGCGTGGTCTGATACCGCTGCACCAGCGGGCTGCGGGCCCCGATCGGCAGCTGCAGCCCATTACTGGTCTGCGAGAGCAGAACCGGATCGGTGAGCGCGGGACCGGCCTCCAGGACCGTTACCTCGCAGCTGGAGTCGGCGGAAAGACGTTCGGCAACAACCGATCCAGCACTTCCGGCGCCGACGATAAGCACATCGCTGTGCACGATCAGGTGGCGGCTAGCTGAGGATCTGTGGCTTGAGTGCGCGCAGATTACGTTCGCGCAGCACGCCCCACCACAGCCCCAATCCGTAAGCCAGGTCGTCGACGCGTTTGAGCAGTAGATAGGTCAGCAACCCGATCGTTTCTGCGTCGTCACCGGTGGCGTCCCGGCGGCGCATCCAGTCCACCACGCCGTCCATCACCGCCGCGACCACCACGACGTGTCTGCAATGGCGCGACAGCATGGCCGCGACCAAGGCCACCGGCCAGTAGTGCCGGCAGATGGCCGAGGCGAGCTGCAGCGCCGCCGACCATAGGCCACGCGCCGCGATTATCAGCACGTCGCTGAACGAGGTCTCGGTGCCGCGCATGGCCTTGGCAACGCGCCGGCCGGTCAGCAACGCGATCACGATCGACGTCAGCTGGGACAGGCTGGTGCCGAGCGCTATCAATATCCAGGACATCAGGGCCCAACCCGAGATCACCACCGGGGCCGTCTTGTCCGGGTGGCGCACCGACAGCGGCGCCGCAGAACCGCCGTAGAATGCCTTGCGCGCAAGCCAATCCCGCAATTGCGTCCGGTGATCGTGCGCGACCAGGGCAATCGGCTCATAGCGCAGACGGGCACCGGCTTCGATGAGCCGCCAGCATAGGTCGACGTCCTCACCGGACTGCATGGTCTCGTCGAACCCACCGACCTCGCACAGCGCCGCACGGCGGCAGATGATCGCCGCGCTCGGGACATAGGAGACCGTGCTGTGCGGCAACACCGGCGCTTCCCGCTGCCCGAGGTCCAGCGAGGAGCGCACCGCCTCGTAGCGCGCCACGACGTTCTCGCTGTGCGCCAGGCCGACAATGCGCGGCGCCACCAGCGCCACGGTGGGGTCGCAGAAGTGGCCGAGGAGTGCCTCGAGCCAGCCGCGCCGCGGGGCCACATCGGAATCCAGGAAAGCGACGAAGTCGGTGGTGCACGCCGCCAGCCCGGTGTTGCGCGCCGCGGCCGGACCCCGGCTGCGAGGGTGGTGCAACACCTCGATGTCGCAGTACGTGCCGGCGAAGTCGTCGGGCTGAATCGGCGTCAACGAACCATCGTCCACCACGATGACACGCAAGCCGCGCAGCGAACTGACCAACCTTCTTACTCCAGAAACGTTGTCGCGCACCGGGATTACCACGGTCACGTCGCGGTGTGAAGGACCCCCCGCGGGGCGCGGATGCGCGACGGTGGCGTCGAGCAGCGTGCGGGCCAGCTGGGCGCTGACGTCGTCGCGGACTTTCAGCCGGCCATCTGAAAGCATGCCCTGGGCGGCCGGTGCGAGCTTCAGCAGCCGGGTCGGCGATCCGCCCAATAGGGCCGACCCGTCGCCGAGCACCCGCACGCGGCGATCCACCTGGACGGCGAACCCGTCCGGTAGTCGAGGTGAGCTCATGTCAGCATTCCGTCGGGGCCGGGCGACCAGCGCCCGATTCTGCGCACACAGCCGTCCACCATCTCTGTGAAGATCCCCCGGCCCTCGGCCGCGGTCGCGGTGGTGGGGTCGCCCAGCAGCAGTGCCAGCGCGTCGTTCCCGATCGAAATGGTGCCGCGAAAACTCTGATGTTCGCCGCTGGCGCCGTAGGCAATGGCGGGCGCCACCGACCACGCCCCGTGCAGCTGGGCTTCGCACGCCGTTTCGACCGCACGGCAGACCGCGGTGGCGATCCGGGTGTCGGTGTCCAACGGCAGGTGTGGACCATGTTGCTCGGTCGAGCCCAGCGGGATCAAAATCGACAGCGAGATGCCCAATAGGTCGCTCGACGTCGCAGCTCCTAGTTCGCCGAGTACGGGCAGTCGGTGATGGTAGGACGAATTCACCTGGTGTGCACCAATTGTTCTGCGTTCAAAATTATTTTTTCCTGGCCGGTTCATCAAGGCGCCGAAACTCTCCTCGTCCGTCACGGTTGTCACGCGCGTATCAAAATTTTCGCACACGTCGATTTTCGCTGGCAATCGCCAATTGGAGCCGAATCGCGCGATATCTTGGGCGAGCCGGCCGACGTGCCCGCATTTTGCCCGGGCGGCACCCGCGGCTAGGCCTGCCCGGCCGCCGGCACACCGAGCGCCCGGGCGAAACCGTCCGGCACCAGAACGTCGGCCGGGCTCAGGTCGTGAACCGAAGCGTGTCCCAGCCCCATGAGTGCCGAGTCGATACCACCGCGCATCACATCGAGGACATTCTCGACCCCGGCTTGACCGTTGGCGGCCAGCCCCCACAAGTAGGGCCGACCGATCATCACCGCCCGCGCCCCCAGCGCCACCGCTTTCACGACATCGCTGCCGCGCCGGATGTCGCCGTCCAGCAACACCTCGACCTGGTCGCCGACGGCCGCCGCCACCGCGGGCAGCGCGGATGGTCGCCGGCGTCCCGTCCAGATTGTTGCCGCCATGGTTCGACACCGAGACCGCCGAAACACCGGCATCCACAGCGCGTTTCGCATCATCGACCCGCATGACTCCCTTGAGCATGAACGGACAGCCCCACAGCTCGCGCAGCCACGCGATGTCGTCCCAGGTAGGCGGGGGCGTGCCCATCCACTCTCCGTAGGCAGCAAAGAAGGGCGGGCCCGGCTCGCCCCGGCGGGCCTGGTTGGGCACCGACAACGTCGGCGGACGCATGGTCTTCGCCCACGTCAGGAACCACCGGGTCCTGACGGCCGCCTCCGGGGACAGCCGCAAGACGGTCCGCAGGTTCATCTTTTCGGGGATCTTCGGACTGCCCCAGTCGCGCCCGTGCGAGAAAGACCAGTCGGTGGTGACGATCATGCCGACCGCACCGGCCGCACGGGCGCGATCCACCCGTTCCGCGAACGCGTTTCGGCCGCCCAGCCAGTACACCTGGAAGAACAATTTGGAATTTGCGGCTATGATTTTTTCGATCGGCTTGCTGGCAAACGAGGACAACCCCATCGCCGTTCCCCACGTCGCGGCGGCGCGCGCCACGGCGACCTCGCCGTCCGGGTGCACCGCCTGGATACCGGTCGGTGAAATCAACACCGGCATGGAAATGTCTTGTCCCATAACCGTGGTCGACAATTCACGCTTTTCTTCCGCACCCACGACATGTGGCGCGAAACCGAGCTCAGCGAAAGCCTCGACGTTGTCAGAAACCGTAATTCCCTTTTCGCTGGCCGCGATCAGGGCCGAATAAACCGACTTCGGCAGGCGGCGCTTGGCGCGTTGCTGCGCAATGGCAACGGTCTCGAACCATTCGTCGGCCATGGTCACACCGGGCTTTCAGTACACAGCCGTGCCGGCGGGTGCTGCGGCGGCCGCACCGACAGAGTCAGCGGCACCGGGTGGCGGACACGCTGCCCGCGCGAATGGTCGGCACGCGGGCGCGGCGTCTCCCGATCGCGGGCCAGCGCCGAAACGCTATGTACCTGAACGCATTCGGGGTCCGGACCGTCCATCGGCAGGCCGGTGAAGCCGCAGAACCATCCCTGCGAGCGCAGTGTGTGCAAAAGGTGCTCGTTGGTGTGTGTCCGGCCAAGAAGACGACTCGTCGGGCGCGGCGGTGCCGTTGCGGCTGCTGGGTGGTCTGCACCGGCTGGTGCTCGACGGCCGGGCATCGGCGTTGCGCCGTTGGTATCCTCGTACCGGCGGCAGCTGGGACGCCGACCGCGCCTGGCCCGAGATCACGGTCGTCGCCGATGAACATGCCGACGCGCTGCGTGCCGCCCTGGGCCACCCACCGCAGATCAACGAGGTCGGGCGCTCGGCGGCATTGATCGGTGCGCTGCTGCGGCTGAATCACGAAACACGGCTACCCATCCGGCTTGTCGAGATCGGCTGCAGCGCCGGACTCAATTTGCGGGCCTACCAGTACCACTACCGCTTCGACGGCGGGCAGTGGGGACCGACCGCGTCACCGGTCACCATCGACGACGCCTGGCACGATCAGTTGTCCCCGCCCGGCGACGTGCGGATCGTGGCGCGACACGGATACGACATCGCACCCACCGGTCGACGTGACCAACGACGACACCGAATCCGACCCGGCGCCGCGGCCGGCGGCACTGCCCTACCTGGCCGTGGCGGATGCGCGCGCGGCCATCGGCTGGTACGCCGACGCGTTCGGGCGCCGCCGTCGTCGGTGACTCGATCGTCATAGACGACGGGCGGATCGGGCACGCCGAGCTCAGGATCGGTGCCGGTGTGCTGTACCTGGCCGACGAATACCCGGAGCTCGGGCTGAAAGCGCCTGCACCGGACGCCGTTTCAGTCAGCCTGATATTGCCGGTCGCCGACACCGACGAGACATTACGTCGAGCACGCGAACACGGGGCCACCGTCGAGCGCGAGGCCTACGAGAATTACGGAAGCCGCAACGCAACCCTCATCGACCCGTTCGGTCACCGCTGGATGCTGTCCGGGCCGACGGTCGCGACCGTGCCCGGCATCCGGCACGGCGACATCGCCTTCGTCTCGCTGTGGACGCCCGATGCCGAACGAGCAGCCGCGTTCTACGGCCACGTGCTGGGCTGGACCTACGATCCCGCGTCGCATCAGGTGACCAACACCGACCTGCCGACGGGCATCTTCGCCACCGAACGACCCGCCACCCTGTTCTGCTGCTACGCCGTCGAGGACTTGCCCGCGGCGCGCACCGCGATCGCCGAGCACGGCCTCGTGCTCGGCGCCACCGATCCGCAGGGCATCCCGTTCGCGGTTCACCAGCCCACCACAGTCCGAAAACGACTGTAAATCGACGGATCTGGTCCTGGTGAGCTGTCCTACGTCACCTACCAAGTCCCCGATGCGGCCAGATTCCGCGACTTCTACGGCCGGTTGCTGGAGTGGACGTTCGAACCCGGCAGGGTGGCCGACAGCTGGCAGGTGTTGAGCACACATCCGATGGCCGGTGCCGCCGGAGGGAGCCCGGATCCGATCACCGTCCCGATGTGGACGGTGGCCGACATCGACGTTTACCAAAAACTACGCGATACTCAACGATTTCCCGCTGTTCTAGAATCCTCGTCTGCTCGAGCACGACGTGCACCTGCCCTGGTTCGATCCCGACCTGCCGTCGCGCTTCGCGGTGATACCGCGACGCGGCTCGCCCGAGGACATTCGCTGGTTCGAGGCGGACCCCAACCTTCGTGCTGCACTTCACCAACGCCCACGATGACGGCGACGAGATCGTGTTGAACGGTTTCTTCGATGGCGACCCACAGCCCCTCGATATCGGAGGTAGGAAGTGGGAGAAGCTGTTTCGGTTCCTCGCGCTGGACCGGCTGCAGGACCGCGTGCACCGGTGGCGGTTCAACCTGGTCACCGGCGTGGTCAAGGAGGAACAGTTGTCGGACTCGATCACCGAGTTCGGCACCATCAACCCCGGATACGCCGGCGGCAGCTATCGCTATACCTACGCGGCAACGGGCAAGCCGGGCTGGTTTTTGTTAGACGGGCTGGTCAAACACGATGTGGTCACTGGGGGACCAGGAGGCGTTCTCGTTCGGCAAGGGGTGTGTACGGCAGCGAGACCGCGATGGCGCCGCGGGTGGGCGTGGCCGCCGAGGACGACGGCTACTTAGTCACCCTGACCACGGACATGAACACCGATGCCTCCTATTGCGTGGTGTTCGACGCCGCCCAGGTAGCCGACGGTCCGGTGTGCAAACTGCAACCGCCGGAACGTATTTCCAGCGGTACCCACTCGACGTGGGCGCCGGGCGACCAGTTGCGGCGCTGGCGCACCAGCGATTCGGCGGTCGCCGCCGTCGGGCTGTGAACTCAGTGTTGCTGCGACCCGTCCACCATTACATGGCGATGACCCCCTACGTCCCGACGTAGTATCCATTGGCCCATGCACTTGGAGCCGATCGGCGAGATTCGCTTTGCCCGCAGATCTGCGAATTTCGAAGAGACAGTGCGGTTTTACCGCGAGCTGGTCGGTCTGCCGCTGTTCGAGACGTTCGAGGCCAGCTACGGCAGCAACGGCGCGATCTTCGGTTTGCCCAGATGGAACCTTACGATGGAGATCGTCGAGGCGACCGATGGCGAGGTCGCGTTCGACAACCACGAACAGTTGTGCCTGTACTTCCCCGAATCGGCAAGCCCAGCAGGCCGCGATCGCGCGTCCTGCAGCCGCCGGGGCACCGGAAGTGCAGCAGCACCCTACTGGGTGGCGACGGGTGCCGTCACGTTTCGCGACCCGGACGGCCGGGAGGTGGTGTTCGCTCCGTTCGTGTTCGGAGTCAACCAGCCCAGCGACAGCGTGGTGTCGGGCAAACACTAATTCCCGACGCGCTGAGTTTCACCGACCGGAGCCACGCGAGACAACGGCCACGATCAGCGACGCCACCGAAGACACAACCGCCCCCCCCGCGGCACCCCCGCCGATATAGAAACCGTATTCCGCGGACACCGGCGGGTGAACATTGATCTTATAGTACCACGCCACCAGCACCCCGATCAGCAGCGAAATGAGCAGGGCGGCAACCGAAGCAAGCCGGACCAAAAGGCCACGGCCCAGCATTGCCCCGGACACCAGCAACACCGAGGACAACAAGGTGATGAGCTGACCCGGGCCGAAGCCATGCGGCAACTGCAGGCTGCCGTGTTTACCGCCGATAGCGCTGGCCCAGCCGCCGCCACCGTCGGAGGTCGTCAGCCACGGCAGCCACCCGCTGACCGCGATCAGCAAGGCATACAACGCAACCAACCATCCGAGGCGTAGGCGGCTTGTCATGCTGCGACCTTAATCGGCCGTCAGACCCGCCGTCGTGCGCCACGCAGAACCCGGGCACCCGGGAACGTGGCAACAAATCAGTGGCCGAGGCCGTGAGCTCCGTTCCTGCCGGGATCGGCGGCGGTGAACACGGTGACGAACCGTTCCAGAGACTGGTCGATGTCGCTGCGCAGCGCGGCGGCGACGATCATGCCGATCGGCCCGAACAACGCCGGTCCCCCGAGGTGCACATCGAAACTTACGACCGAGCCGTTGTCTTTCGGTTTGACCTTGGCCAGCAGCTTGACCCGGACACCGCCGACGCCGTCGCCGTTGAGGGTCATCGCCTCCGGCGGCTTGTAGTGCACGATCGTCCATTTGATCCGGTTGAGCATGCCCTTGACCTCGACGATCGATTCGATCACCGTGCCCTTTTGCAGGTCGTCGGGCAGCGCGCTACGCCAGACGCGGTGGATGCTCAGCCAGTCCTTGTAGCGGGACAGGTCGGAGGCGTGCTTCCAGGCCTCCGCAGGGGACAGCGGGACGTCGATGGATCCGGAAAGTTTCGCCATGTGCTCAGTTGTGCTGGTCATCGTCATCGGCGGCGGCTGAAGCCGCGGCCTTCTTGGCCTCCTCCTGCACCTTGTGAATGGTGTCGGAGTACTTACCTTGCGTCTTGTCGTCGACGAACTCGCCGGCCTTGTCGATCGCCGTCTCGACCGTGTCGGCATGCTGCGTCAACAGATCCTTGGCCTTGTCCAGGAATCCCATCTGTTGTCCCTTCGCCGCGGATCCCCGGGGCCGCCGGGGACCCTCTTGCTGGCAGCACCCTACTTGCCGATGCCGGTGTGGCCTAAATCACCCTCGCCTGCCGGTGGCCGCCACAACCGCGGCTCGATCCCGAGGATCCTGGCCCGGATCCACCAGGTGGCTTCGATTGCCGCCGCGCCCGCGACCCCGATGCCCACCGCGGTGAGCGTCACCACGTGATCCGACGGATCCAGCAGAAACTTATGTTTAGCCAGCGGGATGCTGAAAATCGCGAGGTAGGCTTGATGTTGTCGATCACCCGCCGGCCCTCGCCCACGACATAGGGAAGCGTGGCAAATTTGTTGTCAAACAACACTATCTGGGTCACTGCGCGCGACGCTGGACTACCGGCTCCCATAGCCACACCGATGTCCGCATCCTTGGGCGCCAGCACGTCGTTGACGCCGTCGCCGGTCATCGCCACGGTGTGTCCATACGCCTGCAGGACGTGCACGATGGCACGTTTCTGATCCGGCCGCACCCGCCCGAAGATGGTGTAGGCGTCCAGGGTGTACGCCAACGCGGCGGGGTCCTCGGGCAGGTGGTGGGCGTACAGCGCCTCACCGTGCAAGCCGAGCTTGGCCGCGACGGTGCCGACCGACACCGCATTGTCGCCGGAGATCACCTTCACCGAAACATGCTGTGCTGCAAAAAATTTCATCGTTGAGCGCGCGTCTGTCCGCACCTTCTGCTCCAGCACCACCAGCGCGGCCGGCGTTACCCGGCCGGGCGCACCCGGGTCGTCCACCGCGAGGTCTGCGACGCCGAGATGCAGCACCCACAGCCCGCGCGCCGAGCTGTTCGGCCTGCGCGGCCGCCGGTGACCCCGGTTCGAGCAATACGTCGGGCACGCCGATCGCCCAGTTGCCGTGCTCGCCGAAGGGCACCCCGCTCCATTTGGTGGCCGACTTAAACGGGTCCCACGCCGTGGCGGTCCAGCCGGGCGGCCGGCCGCAGGCATCGGCGATCGCATGCATGCTCGCATTGGGACGTGCGTCGGCCACGGCCAGCGCGGCGAGTGCATCGGTCACCGCCGCCGAATGCTCACCGGCAAGTTCGATGACCTCGGAAACCCGCATACCGCTTTCGGTCAGCGTGCCAGTCTTGTCGGCACACACCACGTCGACCCGGGCCAATCCCTCGTTGGCCGTTAATTCCTGTACCAGACAACGACGTTGGCCGAGCCTGATGACGCCGGCCGTAAACGCGATCGATGTCATCAGCACCAGGCCCTCGGGCACCATCGGCACCAGCGCGCCCGCCGTCCGCAGCACCGACTCACGCCAACCCGCATGCGTGGTGAAAACATCTGCGTGTAAATCGTCAAAAGGCCGGCCGGCGCCAGGAGGTAGGTGATGAACTGCAGAATCCGGTTGATGCCGTTGCGCAGTTAGGATTTCACCAAAGTGAATTTGCTGGCCTCCGCGGCGAGCTTGGCGGCGTAGACCGCCTCGCCCACACTAGTTGCGCGGTAGGCGCCGGTGCCGGCGACGACGAAACTTCCCGACATGACCAGATCGCCGGCATGCTTGCCGATCGGGTCGGCTTCCCCGGTCAGCAACGATTCGTCGACCTCCAGGTTGTCGCCCTCGACCACCTGGCCGTCGACGACGATCTGGTCTCCCGGGCCGAGCTCGATAATGTCGTCGAGCACGAACTCGCCGGGCGGCACTGCGCGAGTAACGGATTGCCTGCGCACCGACGCGCTTTGCCTGCCCGACGATGGCGAGTGCATCCAATGTCCGTTTTGCCCGGATCTCCTGGATCATGCCGATGATGCTGCTGGCGATGATCAGCAGGCCGAACAGGCCGTTGAGCCCATCGCCACCACGATCATCAGCAGCACACCCAGGATCGCGTTGATCCGGGTGAATACGTTGGCGTGGACGATCTCCGCGACGCTGCGGGTGGCGCGTGCCGGAAGTGCATTGGTGCGCCCGTCGGCCATCCGCTGGGCCACCTCGACGTCGGTGAGGCCTGCGGCGACGACGCGGGTCATCGGGTGAACGTTCCCAGCTGGTCGGTGTCGTAGTACTCGAGATTCAACCTGGCGCCGGGGAAACCGGAGAACACCGTCTTGGAAATCGTTCCGGGCGGCGCATTTTCGTCGGTTATCGAGAAGGTGAAGGTATCGCCGTCCCAGTGGGGTCAGCGGGGTCCGATTCCTGGGTCCTGGGGCCGCTACGCACCCGGCTTCGCCGGCACCACCGCATGGGTGCTGCCGAACCCGAGCGGTCTCAACAGAAGCTTCACGCTTGACGACCTCGTCCGTGCGTACACCGAGCTACGTTGTGCACTGGAACAATCCGGTCCGGGTCCCGCTACATCCGCCACCACGGGTGCAGGCGCGGCGGCCCGGCAGCGTCGACGCGCTGGCCGGGAACGGGGACCGCAACCGCGACGTCGGCGCTCTGCGCGGCCGCGAGCAGCCTTTCGGGGGCTCGGCCCACGGGTGCGGGGCCAACCGGAAGGTGCCCCAATGGGTGGGCATCAGCAGCCCGGACCCGGCGGCGTTGAGATCCTGGTGGGCCCGCACCGCTTCCTCCGGATTCATGTAGGATGTCCGACCACGCGGGGTTGTAGGCGCCGACCGGCACAGGGTCACGCCGAACGGCCCGTGGTCGAAGCCGATCTGCTCGAAGCTCTTGGTGTACCCTGCGTCCCTGCCGAAGTAGACCCGACGGGGGTGGGACCGATGGTGGCCCCAGGAGGCCCACAGGGTGTTGTTACGGTCGGTGAAGCGGCCCGAAAAGATGGTCGTAGTGGTGGCTGATGACCACGGGCAGCGCCTCGAGCGCCACCGGCGGCGGGTGCAGACGCTCGGGGACCCACCACGTCCGACGGCGAACACCGCTGGCTCCACACCGGATCGGTGAGCACCCGTTAACCGTCGATCTCAAGCAGCGCCGTGGAGTGGCCCAGCCAGCTGACCGCCAGGAGGCCGGGGTCGGCGTCGAAGGTGCCCGGCGCCGCCAACGGGATCAGGTCGGGCGGCCGACTCCGACCGCGTGGCCGACGAGGTCCCACGCGATCAGCGTAAGCTGCTCGCGGTTCAGGTCGGTATTCGAACGTGGCTCGAGGTTGAGGAACGCCCCGTCGCGGCAATTGGGCGAGTGTTGCGTCACCGCCCCGATCGAGACTGGATCGGCACCCTAGGGCGGCCGGTGCCCCATGCAGCACCCACCCGCCCGCGGCACCCTCACGCTTGCCGCGGGCGGGTGGGCCGCAGTGCGGCGGGCACCATCCCTGTCAGGCCCCTTGAAACCTCGGTGGTCGCTTCTCGACCCGGGCAACTTGCGCTTCGATGACGTCCTGGCTGGCCCAGGCCTTGTCGAACAATTCCTTGTGCACCGGCCAGGCCTCCTCGATCGCGCCGTCGTCGTTGAGTACCCGTTTGGCGTGCTGTATAGCCAGCGGCGCCAGCACGGCGATCTCGGCTCCCCAGGCCTGGGCGTCGTCCAGTGTCCCGATCCGGTTGGCCATTCCGGTCAGCAGTGCCGTTTCGGCGGTCAACTTCTCCGCGGCCAGCAGCATCGCCCGGGCGCGGCCGTGCCCGACCAGCGTCGACAACCGACGGATGCTCCAGTTATCAAGGGCCAGACCGTATTTCGAGGTCGGGAATTGAAAGAACGCGTCCGGTGCGACGACCCGCAGATCACACTGCATGGCCAGCTGCAGGCCCGCGCCGATCGCGGGGCCGTTGATGGCGCCAATCACCGGAATGGGAGCCGCATCCAGAGCCTTGTGCAGTTCGATGAGCCGGTCCGGATAGTCGGCCGCGAACGCATCGCCGGACAGGTCCGCGCCCGCGCAGAACACCGCGCCCTGCCCGGTCAGCACGACCGCGCGGGTAGACCCCTCACTGGCCTTCAGCACGGCCTCGCGCAGTTCGTCGACCAATTCAGAGTTGAGGGCGTTGCGACGCTCCGGGCGCTGCAACTCGATGGTCATAACGGCTTCTACCTGGGTGATACCGATCATAGCGACACCCTATATAGCCTCATGGCGTGAGTCGCATCATGACCAAACAACTGCAGGATGCGGTGCTGGACGAAGGCTCCTTCGTGAGCTGGGACAGTGAACCGCTGGAGATACCAATCAGCGATGCATACGCACAGGAGCTCGCCGGCGCCCGGGCCGCCACCGGCCTGGAAGAAGCCGTGCTGACCGGGGAAGGCCGAATATTCGGGCGCCGGGTGGCGCTGGTGGTGTGTGAGTTCGGTTTTCTCGGCGGGTCGATCGGCGTGGCGGCAGCCGAGCGGATCACCAACGCGATCCAGCGGGCCACGGCCGAGCGCCTTCCGCTGCTGGCCTCGCCGAGTTCCGGCGGTACCCGCATGCAAGAGGGCACGGTCGCGTTTGTGCAGATGGTGAAGATCGCTGCGGCCGTCACCCTGCACAAGCAAGCGCACCTGCCCTATCTCGTCTACCTGCGCAACCCCACCACCGGCGGGGTTTTCGCCTCGTGGGGGTCGCTGGGCCACATCACCGTGGCCGAGCCTGGCGCACTGATCGGCTTCTTCGGGCCGCGGGTGTACGAACAGCTCTACGGCGAGCCGTTCCCGAAGGGCATCCAGACCGCGGAGAACTTGCACCGCCACGGCGTGATCGACGGTGTGGTGTCCATGGAAGAACTGCGACACACGACGGACCGCGCGCTGAAGGTCATCGTCGACGCCCCGGAGGAATTGCTCGCCCCGCAGCACGAAGAGCCGATTCCCGATGTGCCGGCGTGGGATTCGGTGATCGCGTCGCGGCGCCCGGATCGTCCCGGCGTCGGACATTTGCTGCGACACGGCGCCACCGACCGGGTGTTGTTGTCCGGCACCGGTAGTGTCGAGGCCGCAACCACCCTGTTGGCACTGGTTAGGTTAGCGGGCCAGCCCGCGGTGGTCCTCGGCCAGCAGCGTGTCACCGGTGAGCTCGTCGGGCCGGCATCGTTGCGGGAGGCCCGCCGCGGAATGGCGTTGGCCGCCGAGCTGCGGCTGCCCCTGGTGCTGGTGATCGACACCGCGGGCCCGGCGCTGTCCGCCGAAGCCGAGCAGAGTGGGCTGGCCGGTCAGATCGCCCGGTGCGTGGCCGAGCTGGTGACCTTGGACACCCCGACGGTGTCGGTGCTGCTCGGTCAGGGCAGTGGCGGGCCCGCATTGGCGATGGTGCCCGCCGACCGGGTGCTGGCCGCCCTGAACGGCTGGCTGGCGCCGCTGCCGCCGGAGGGCGCCAGCGCGATCGTCTTCCGCGACACCGCGCATGCTCCCGAACTGGCTGCCGCCCAAGGCATTCGATCGGCTGATTTGCTGCGCTCGGGCATCATCGACGCGATCGTGCCGGAGCATCCCGACGCGGCCGAGGAACCGATCGAGTTCTCCCAGCGGCTGTCGCACGCGATAGCCATGGAGGTCCGGTCGTTGCGCTACATCCCCGGCCCCAAGCGGATGGCCGCGCGATTGCGGCGCTACCGCAACATCGGGTTGCCCGCCGCGTCATCGGCCTCCGGCACTCCGAGATAACGCTGGATCGTCGGGCCGAGCCGTTCCACGACCTCGTCATGGCTCAGCTCGACAACCGGCGGAAGCCGTAACACGAAGCGGCACAAGGCCATACCGAGGATTTGGGTCGCCACCAGCCCGGCGCGCGTGGCGACCTCCTTTTCGGGCACCAGCGACGCAGCCAGCGGTTGGATCTGAGCTTGGAAGATTTCCTGCATGCGTTGTGCGGCGTCGCTGGAGCGCAGGAGGATGACCAGCGCGTCGTCCTCCCAACGTTCGAGAAAATGCCGGACCAGCGACCGTCCGAGCTGCGTTCGGTCCAGCGCCGTGACGTCGGGGAAGCGGAGGTCGAACTCCGCCGCGGCCGCGAACAGTTTGTCCTTGCTGCCGTAGTAGCGCATAACCATCGCCGGGTCCACCCCGGCGTCGGCGGCGATGCCGCGGATCGTGGCTATTCCCGTCGACTTCAGCGGACTGCCGACCGAGCATCCCTACAAGCTAATACTCTACGCAGGTCGAGACGAACGGCTGCTGCAGCGATTGCACGAACTCTGCGGCATGGTGATCCGACCGAAGGCCCGCCCTGAGCCACTTCACCCAGGATGCCGACGGCGTGACGGCCACCTTCGTGACGGCGACAGCATCCGCGCCGGCTACCTGGTCGGGGCCGACGGCATACACAAGCACAGTGCGGGTGCAGGCCGGAATTGGTTTCGCAGGTGGCGAATTCAGCGAATCCTTACACGCTGGCTGACGTCCCACTGTCCGGTGCGGCACCACGCGAAGAGGTCGTACTGTTGTATGCCCGGGACGGCTTGACGGTGCTTGAGCCCTTGGCTTTGCAGTTGAGCGGCCTGAGCCGCCGTCAACGGCCGGCCTCATCGATCGCCTCGGGTGTCACCAGCTGCCAGTCGGCGGACAGACCGTGCGCCTTGGCCGTCTCGCCCTCGGCTTCCAGGTGCACTGTGCTGGAGCCCAAGCGCAGATTAGTCAACGTGATCCGGCCCCACTCGACCGGCAGCCGCGGCGCGATCGACAAGGTGCGGTTCGGCACGTGCGGGTCGAGCCCCATCGCCGAGCGCAGCAGCAGCAGCGGCGCCGCGCTGGCCCATGCCTGTGGCGAACAGGACGTGGGATAAGGCACCGGCGCGCCGAACTGAGTGCGCGGAAAGCCGCAGAACAACTCGGGCAGGCGCCCGCCGAAAGCCGTTGCGGCGTCGAGGAGTCCGTTCGCCAGATGCTGCGCCAGCTGCACCGCACCGGGCACATGGCCGTAGCGCAGCAGGCCGGCCACCGCGATGGCGGTGTCATGCGGCCATACCGAGCCGTTGTGGTAGCTCATCGGGTTGTACGCCCCCATCGTAGTAGCCAGCGTGCGCAGCCCGAAGCCGGAATCCATCTCCGGCCCGGACAGCCGCTGCACGATGGTCATGGCGTGCTCATCGGTCGCAATCCCGGTCCACAGGCAATGGCCGACATTGCTCGTCAACGCATCTACGGGGCGCTTGTCTCCATCCAAAGCGACTGCATACCAACCCTTTTCGGGTAACCAGAACGCCTCGAGGAACCTGTCTTGCAACAGCTGCGCCCGCTCGCGCAGTCGGGCCGCGCTGCCGGTGTCCCCCAGCGCATCGGCGAGTTCCGCCCGGGCCAGCAGCGCCGCGTACAGGTAGCCCTGCACCTCGCACAGCGCGATCGGCGGCTCGGCGATGTGGCCGGCCGCGTCGTTGATGCCGTCGAAGCTGTCCTTCGAGCCCTGGTTGATCAGCCCCCGGTCGGTGGCGCGCCGGTATTCGACGAAACAGTCCCCGTCCCGGTCGCCGTACTCCTCCGCCCAGGCCAGCGCGGAGTCGGCCGCGGGCAGCAACCCCCGGATCACCGCTTCGTCGGCGCCCCAGCGCCAGCATTCGGCGAGCAGCATCACGAACAACGGGGTCGCATCGGCCGTGCCGTAATAGACGCCGCCCCCCAGCACGTCGGCACTGTCCGGGCCATGCCTGAGCTCGTGCATGATGCGGCCGGGCTGCTCCTCGGTGACGGCGTCGACGCGCCGCCCCTGCAGCGCCGCGAGCCGCTGTAGGGTACCGATCGAGAGTCCGACATCCAGCGGCAGCGCCATCCACGCGGTCAGCAGGCTGTCCCGGCCGAACAAGGTCATGAACCACGGCGCACCCGCCGCCACATAGGACCGGCGGCCGTCGGCGTCGTGAATCAGCAACGCCCCCAGATCACTTTCGGTTTGCGCCAGCACCTGGGCCAGTGCGGTGTGGTCGGTTTCGACCGTGGTCGCACTGTCGCGCCACGCCTCGATCTTACGGGCCGGCGCGCTTTTTCGCGCGGTCTCACCACGCGGCGCGCGGGTCCAGACCTTACGGTTCCCCCACGTCGGATGCACCGTGATCTCGGCCTGCCAGCGTCCCCCGGGCGGCACCACCACCCGCCAGTTCAGCGACCCCGGCAACACGATCGGGTCACCGGTGGCGGACACCGTCAGGCCCCGCAACTGGTCCCGGCCCCGCAACACGAGTTCGGATCCGGCCACCGTCTTCTCGGCCCCGCCTACCGGTGCCCGCCCCTCCTTGACCGCGAACAGGTCCGCGAAGTCCGCGTCGGCGTGCAGTTCAAGGGAGACGACCGTGCTCTCCTTGTCCATGTTCTGTAGCCAGATCGTTTCCCGCAGCCCGTCGGTCACCAGTCGCTCGCGCACGATCAGCAGTGTGCTGTCCTGCCCCGACCGTGGTCGGCGCCGCAAAATGAATTGCGCGGCAAATGCTTCCGTCGATTCCACGGACAGCGCATCGCCGGTTTCACCGTCGACGCGCAATTCCCAGCGCGACAGGACCCGCGCGTCGCGGAAAAACAATCCGTGTGCCCTGCCGACCACGACGTTCCCGTAGCGGTCAGACAAGCAGAAGGTTGCGCCGTCGACCAGCGTCACCGTGTCGCCGCCCGAACCGATCTGAACCGGCGAGCCGCTGTTGAAGGGCGTCGGAGCCGTCACGCGGTGACCTGGCGGATGACGAAGTCATGGACGCGCCTGCCGTGCCCGAGCGATTCGACCAGACCCTTGCCTCGGGCATGACGATGTGGATCGCCGGCCTGGCCCAGCACGCCACGGTAGATCTGCTCATACGCCGAGCCGAACTGAGCCACACCGAAATTGGCCGCGACGTGGCGCCGGCAGGCATGCGGGTCGAACGTTCGCACCCGGTCTATGGCGGCGGGCAACTCGTCAGCGTGCTCGCACACCACGCCCGTCACCCCGTCGACGACGACTTCGGGCACCGCCCCGCCACGCAACGCCACGACCGGCGTGCCACAGACCATCGCCTCGATCATCACGATTCCGAACGGCTCCTCCCAGCCGATGGGGAACAGCAGACAACGGGCGCGCGACAACAGCTTTCGCTTGTTGACGGCGTCGGCCTCACCGACCACGTGGTCGCTGTCGGACAACAGCGGCCGCACGCACTCCTCGAAGTACTCCTTCTCGGCCGATTCGTTGCATTTGCCGGCGAGCACCAGGGGGATCCCTGCCTCGTGCGCCGCCCGCACCGCCAGATGGGCGCCCTTGTAGGGTGCGAACCGACCCAAGAACAGCGCGTAGTCGTGCTTCTCGGTCTCGAACGGCCATTCGTCGATACGCAACGCATTGTGAACGCGGCCAACCCAATTCAGATCCGGGGCCAGCTCTTTTTGGCGGTCGCTGATCGCCACCAGCCCGACATTGGCGCTGAGCTCCCGGTAGTACGGATACAGATCGTCGTCGATCGGCCCGTGCACCGTGACCACCGTTGGCACCCGCAGCGCGTGGTAAACTGGGGCGTTGATGGGTCCGGCGAAGGTGTGGTCGTGCACGATGTCGACACCGTCGGTCGCGGCGATCCGGGCCACCGCGCTACGCACCTTCAACGCGTGCATGACTTCCGGATACGGCTCGCCCAGCCGGTCGGGAATGGCGCGCTCCCACAGCGGGACGAAGTCGGCCACGGTGCCCGGCCGCCCGGCGCCGAGTAGCGTGACCTGGTGGCCGCGGGCTACCAGCGTGTCGGCCAGGTCGGCGACAACCGCCTCGACGCCGCCGTAGCCGGAGGGCGGGATGTCGAAGTACGGCGGGGCGACCAGCACGATCCGCAGGGGACGGCTGGACTCCACGGAGGTGGTAGGTAAGACGAATTCGGCGCCGCGCATCGACGTTCTCCTCCTCAACAACTTCACCACACGCGTTAGCACTCTCACCTGACGAGTGCCAATTATGGCCGATCTCCGGCGGTCCGCCAAGCGCGGAGTTGCGCTGCGCCGGTGCACCTTCGCCACAATCGAGGCATGCCTCATCGGGACAGGGCGATGGTCTTCCGGCGGGACCGCGTTGCGCTGCAGGCGCTGAACTTCTTCATGGCGGACATGGAAGCCGGCATGGGTCCTTTTCTCGGCGTGCTGCTCGCCGGGCGCGACTGGACCACCGGCACCATCGGAGCGGTCATCACCCTGAGCGCGATCGTCGGCATGCTGACCGTCGCCCCGGCCGGCGCACTGATCGACGCCACCACCCGGAAACGGGCCTGCGTCGTCGTGGTGGGCCTCGGCGCCGTCGCGGCTTCCGCCGTCATCCTTATCTCGGGCCGGTTCTGGGTCGTCGCCGCCGCGCAATCCGTCATGTGCATCTCGGGGGCCACCATCGCCCCGGCCGTCATCGGCATCACGCTCGGGCTGGTGGGACAGGCCGGCTTCACCGCCCAGAACGGGCGAAACCAGGCCTACAACCACGCGGGCAACATGGTCGGCGCCGCCGCCTCCGGGCTGGTCGGCTGGGTCTTCGGATATGCCGGGGTGTTCTGGCTCTCCGTGGGATTCGCGGGATTGGCCATCCTGTCCGTCCTGGCGATCCCCGCGGCGCGGATCGACAATCACATCGCGCGCGGCGAGGCCGCCGAGGCCGGCAGGCCCCCGATCAAGGGGATGCGCGTGCTGCTCGAATCCCGACCGCTGCTCGCTCTGGCCGCCGCCCTAGTGCTGTTCCACCTGGGAAACGCAGCGATGCTGCCGCTCTACGGACTGGCCGTGGTCGCCACCCACGCCAACCCGTTCATCACGGTGGCCGAAACCGTCGTCGTCGCGCAGGGGGTGATGATCGTCGCGTCGCTGGTGGCGATGCGGATCGCCCAACGCCACGGCTACTGGCCGGCCATCCTGATCGCGTTCGGCGCGCTGCCAGTACGCGCGCTGCTCGCCGCAAGCACCATCACCACCTGGGGCGTCATCCCCGTGCAGATCCTCGACGGCGTCGGCACCGGCATGCTGTCGGCAGCAGTGCCGGGCCTGGTCGCAGGGGTGCTCGAAGGCACCGGGCACATCAATGTTGGCCAGGGCGCCATCATGGCGGCGCAGGGCCTCGGCGGCGCGCTCAGCCCGGTCCTGGGCGGCGTGGTCGCCCAACATCTCGGGTTCCCGGTCGCCTTCGCCATGCTCGGCGCCCTGTCCCTGGGATCGCTGGTCATCTGGGTCGGGCTCGCCGCCACGGTGCGTCCGGTCGACTGCGCGAGGCCGCCGACCGGGGCAAATCGTCGATCGGAAAGCGCCGACCCGGTCGGCCTCCCGCAGCCGACGCCAACAATCCGGCAAAATGGGCGACATGGACTCTGGTGTCACCTCACCTCGGGTTTTGGTCGTTGACGACGACTCCGACGTACTCGCCTCCCTGGAACGCGGGCTGCGGCTGTCCGGGTTCGAGGTATCGACCGCAGTCGACGGCGCGGAAGCCTTGCGCAGCGCCACCGAGACCCGGCCGGACGCGATCGTGCTCGACATCAACATGCCCGTGCTTGACGGCGTCAGTGTTGTCACCGCGCTGCGGGCGATGGACAACGACGTACCGGTCTGCGTGCTGTCCGCCCGCAGCTCGGTCGACGACCGGGTGGCCGGGCTGGAGGCGGGTGCCGACGATTACCTCGTCAAGCCGTTCGTGCTGGCCGAGTTGGTCGCACGGGTCAAGGCGCTGCTGCGTCGCCGCGGCGCCACGGCGACGTCCTCCTCAGAAACCATCACGGTGGGGCCACTCGAGGTGGACATCCCCGGTCGGCGGGCCCGGGTCAACGGCGTCGACGTGGATTTGACCAAGCGCGAATTCGACCTGCTGGCGGTGTTGGCCGAGCACAAGACGGCTGTGCTATCCCGCGCGCAGCTGCTGGAGCTGGTGTGGGGGTACGACTTCGCCGCCGACACCAACGTGGTCGACGTGTTCATCGGCTACCTGCGCCGCAAGCTCGAGGCCAACGGCGGCCCCAGACTGCTGCACACCGTCCGCGGCGTTGGGTTTGTGCTGCGCATGCAGTAGGGCGCAGCCACCGCCATGAAATTCCTGTCGCGGATCCTGGCCCGTACCCCGTCGCTGCGGACCCGGGTGGTGCTCGCGACAGCCATCGGTGCGGCGATCCCGGTGCTAATCGTCGGCACCGTCGTCTGGGTCGGCATCACCAACGACCGCAAGGAACGGCTGGACCGCCGGCTCGACGAGACCGCCGGCTTCGCGCTGCCGTTCCTGCCCCGCGGCCTGGAGGAGATCCCCCGTTCGCCCAACGACCGCGACGCCATCATGACGATCCGACGCGGCAGCCAGGTCAAGTCGAATTCCGACGTGACACTGCCGCAGCTGGACGTCGACTATGCCGACACCTACGTCCACGGTGTGCGCTACCGGGTGCGCACCGTTGAGATCCCCGGGCCGCAGCCGACCTCGCTGGCGGTCGGCGCGACTTACGACACCACGCTGGCAGAGACCAACAACCTGCATCGCCGGGTTCTACTGATCTGCGGGTTCGCCATCTTCGCGTCGACGGTGTTCGCCTGGCTGCTGGCGTCCTTCGCGGTGCGCCCGTTCAAACAGCTGGCCCAGCAGACCCGACTGATCGACACCGGCGACGAGGCGCCGCGGGTCGAGGTGCACGGCGCCACCGAGGCCGTCGAGATCGCCGAGGCCATGCGCGGCATGCTGCAGCGAATCTGGGACGAGCAGAACCGGACCAAGGAGGCGCTGTCCTCGGCCCGCGACTTCGCCGCCGTGTCCTCACATGAACTGCGCACCCCGCTGACTGCGATGCGCACCAACCTGGAGGTGCTGTCCACCCTGGATCTTCCGGATGATCAGCGCAAAGAGGTGCTCAACGACGTCATCCGCACCCAGTCCCGGATCGAGGCAACGCTGACCGCGTTGGAGCGGTTGGCCCAGGGCGAACTGTCCACCTCGGACGACCATGTACCCGTCGACGTCACCGAGCTGCTGGACCGCGCCGCCCACGACGCATCCCGGATCTATCCCGGCCTGGATGTCTCCTTGGTGCCCTCCCCCACCTGCATCATCGTCGGGCTGCCGGCCGGGCTGCGCCTCGCGGTCGACAACGCGATCGCCAACGCCGTCAAGCACGGTGGTGCGACCCGGGTCCAGTTGTCGGCGGTCAGTTCGCGAGCCGGTGTGGAGATCGCCATCGACGACAACGGCAGCGGCGTGCCCGAAAACGAGCGGCATGTGGTGTTCGAGCGGTTCTCCCGAGGGTCGACGGCGTCGCACTCCGGGTCAGGGCTGGGGCTGGCGCTGGTCGCCCAGCAGGCCCACCTGCACGGCGGCACGGCCTCGCTGAAAGAGAGCCCGCTGGGCGGCGCCCGGCTACTGCTGCGGCTGCCCGCCCCGCGCTGACGCCCTGGGCGGCTGGGAAATTCACCGTCGGCAGGGGTTACCAACACGCGCGTCGGGCACACTGGAGCGATGAGCGATGGCAGCAAACCGACCGACAGCGACACCCTGGCGCGCATTCGCTCCCTGGTGGCCGAGGAGAAGGACCTGCGGCGCGGCCTGCTGCATAGCGATATCAGCGAGTCCGAGGAGCACGAGCGGGCTGCGCCGGCTCGAAGTCGAACTCGACCAATGCTGGGATCTGCTGCGGCAGCGTCGTGCGCTGCGTGAAACCGGTGGTGACCCGCGGGAGGCGTCGGTGCGTCCCGCCGGCCAGGTCGAGGGGCTACCTAAGTTAGCGATGCCCCTCGACGACGGGACCGACGATGACGTCGATTGTGACGCGGTGGTCGTGGGCGGAGGCCACAACGGGCTGGTCGCGGCCGGCTACCTGGCCCGAGCCGGTCTGCGGGTGCGGCTGCTGGAGCGGCTGGCCCAGGTCGGCGGCGCCGTGGTTTCCGTGCAGCCCTTCGACGGGGTCGACATCCGGGTCTCGCGGTACTCCTACCTGGTCAGCTTGCTGCCCGCCCGCATCGCCACCGACTTGGGCGCCGGGATACCGCTGGCCACGCGGCCGGTGTCGTCGTACACCCCCAATCCCGCAAGCGGCGGTCGCGACGGTCTGCTGATCGGATCACCCGGCAACACCTTCAGCGCCATTGGCGCCGCCGGCTGATGACCGAGCGGCTCTGGCCGACGCTGCTGGAACCGGTGCGCACCCGCGAGCAGGCGCGCCGGCTCGTCCTGGACGGCAACGACGCCGAAGCCGCCACGGCGTGGCGGGCGATGGTCGACGAGCCGATCGGACATGCCATCGCCGAGGCGGTGCGCGACGACCTGGTCCGCGGGGTGATCGCCACCGAAGCGCTGATCGGTATCTTTACCCCCGTCTCGACGAGACGTCGCTGCGGCAGAACATCTGCTTTCTTTACCACCTGATCGGCGGGTACTGGGACGTCCCGATCGGCGGAATGGGGGCGGTAACCGCCGCCCTGGCCGCGGCGGCCGTGCACCACGGCGCCGAAATCGCCACCGGCGCATAGGTTTTCCAGGTACAGCCGGACGGCCTGGTGTGTTTCCGGCGAGACGGCGAAGAACACCGGCTACGCGCCCGGTTCGTGTTGGCCGGCGTGACGCCCCGGCGGTGCTGGCCGGACTTCTCGACGAAGAGCCTCCGCTAGCCCCGGGAGCGCAGGTGAAGGTGAACACGGTGCTGCTGCGCCTGCCCCGGCTGCGCGACACCACGATGCGCCCCGAGCAGGCGTTCGCCGGGACGTTTCACGTCAACGAGACGTGGTGCCAACTGGATGCGGCCTACACCCGCGCCGACGCCGCGGTGCTACCGAACCCGTTGCCGTGCGAAGCCTCTTGCCACTCGCTGACCGACCCGAGCATCCTGTAGGCCGGGCTGCGCAAGGCGGGCGCCCAGACGATGACGGTGTTCAGCCTGCACACCCCACTCATTGCTGCACGCCGACCCACCGGTATCCCGCGACAACCTCACCGAATCGGTGCGGGCATCGCTGAATTCCGTTCTGGACGAACCGATTCAGGATGTGTTGAGCAGCGACGCGCAGGGCCGGCCATGCATCGAGACAACGACCACACGGGATTTGGAGCAGTCCCTGGCGATGACCGGCGGCAACATCTTTCACGGCGCGCTGTCGTGGCCGTACGCCGATGACAGCGAGGTGCTGGATACGTCGGCCCGGCGCTGGGGTGTGGCCACCGCCCACCAACGAATCATGTTGTGCGGGGCCGGTAGTCGGCACGGTGGCGGCGTATCGGGTATCGGAGGGCACAACGCCGCCATGGCGGTGCTAGCCTCGCTCGGGTAGGAGCGTTACCGCCCGTCGATACCGACGTAGTCGCGTTCGGTGTAGCCGGTGTAGATCTGGCGCGGACGGCCGATCTTGCTGTCACCCTCGTCGTGCATCTCACGCCAGTGCGCGATCCAGCCGGGCAGCCGGCCCAGCGCGAACAACACGGTGAACATCCGCACCGGGAAGCCCAGCGCCCGGTAGATCAGCCCGGTGTAGAAGTCGACGTTCGGGTACAGCTTGCGCTCGATGAAGTAATCATCGGTCAGCGCAGCCTCTTCGAGCTGCTTTGCGATGTCGAGCAGCGGGTCGCCCCCGAGCTTGGCCAGGATCTTGTCGGCCTGCTCCTTGACGATGCGGGCCCGCGGGTCGTAGTTCTTGTAGACCCGGTGGCCGAAGCCCATCAGCTTCACGCCCTCTTCGCGGTTCTTCACCTTGCGTACGAACTCGCTGACGTCGTCGCCGCTTTCGTGAATCTGGGAGAGCATCTCAAGCACCGCCTGGTTGGCGCCGCCGTGCAGCGGCCCCCACAGCGCGTTGATGCCACCGGAGATCGAGGTGAACAGGTTGGCCTGCGAGGAGCCTACCAACCGAACCGTCGACGTCGAACAGTTCTGCTCGTGGTCCGCGTGCAGGATCAGCAGCATGTCCAGCGCCCGCACCACTTCGGGGTCGGCGTGGTACGGCTCGGCGGGCAGCCCGAACGTCATCCGCAGGAAGTTCTCCACCAGCGTCATGGAGTTGTCCGGGTAGAGGAACGGCTGCCCAACGGACTTCTTGTAGGCGTACGCGGCGATCGTCGGCAGCTTGGCCAGCAGCCGGATCGTCGAGAGCTCCACGTCCTCGCAGTCCATCGGGTCGAGCGAATCGGGGTAGTACGCTGACAGCGCGTTGACGGCGCTGGACAGCACTGGCATCGGGTGCGCGTTGCGCGGGAAGCCGTCGAAGAACCGCTTCAGGTCCTCGTGTAGCATCGTGTGCAGCTGGATGCGCTTGGTGAAATCGGCCAGCTGCTCACTGGTCGGCAGCTCGCCGTAGACAAGCAGGTAAGAAACCTCGATAAAGGTCGACTTCTCGGCGAGCTGGTCGATCGGGTAACCGCGATAGCGCAGGATCCCCGCGTCGCCGTCGATGTAGGTGATGGAACTCTTACACGCGGCCGTGTTGACGAGTCCGTTGTCAAAGGTCGTGTAGCCGGTCTTCGACAACAGCGGGCCGAGAGCAATACCGTCAGCTCCTTCGGTGGCATTAACGATCTGCAGGTCGATCTCACCGCCCGGGTATTTCAAACTTGCGGTGTCGTAGCTGTCGGCCACGAGAACCCCTTTGCGCTCTGGCTGATATGGCTGCCTCTGACTAGGTGCGTATAGCTGAAGGTAGTCGTTGTGGCGGCAGCGCGCCCGTGCGGGGTCGGGTCCGCTCAGCCGACCGCGCACGGGCCGCCGAACCAGGCCTTATCGTGCTGTGTTGATGATCGCGCAGCGCAGGTAATCGACGATTCGGGCGCCGCAGTGAGGGAATTATCACTCCCGGTATTGCGGGCTAGGGCTGCAGCCGCTCGACCTTCCCGCCGGCCACCCGGATCCGGTTGTGCAGCCGATTTTCTCGCCCCTGCCAGAATTCGACCACCTCGGGTGCGATCAGATATCCGCCCCAGTTGGAGGGGAGCGGGACCTGTTCGTGGTCCGCGAAGCGCGCGGTCACCTCGGCGAGCTGCTCGACCAGTGCCGGCCGCGACGCGATCGGTTGCGACTGATGCGACGCCCAGGCACCCAGTTGTGAGCCGCGCGGCCGCTTGGACCAGTAGTCCTGGGTGGCCTGCGAGTCGACCTTGGTTACCGCGCCCCGGACGTGAACCTGCCGCCCCAGCAGGTACCAGGGGAACGTCACCGACGCGTAGGGTGTCCGCGCCAGCTCGAGACCCTTGGCCGAGTCGTAGTTGCTGAAGAAAGTGATCCCCGTCTCATCGAGACTCTTGCACAGCACCGTGCGGGTGACCGGCTGGCCGTCTGCGACGGTCGCCAGCACCATCGCATTGGGCTCCGCGACGCCGAACCGCTCGGCGTCGCCAATCCAGGTGCGCAACAACCCAAGCCAACCGTCGTCGAGCCAGGAGGCATCGAGATCGGAACTGCCGTCCCGCTCGGCCGAGCCGTACTCCACGCGCATTCGCTGCAAGTGCTCTTGGTCGGTTACAGGGTCTGGGCCTGCCATCGGCACAACGCTACCGGCGCTTGCTACCGGCCGGTAGCATCGGCCCGGAGCGGGAGTGCGAGAATTTTCCCATGACTCTGGTCCCGGAAGATTTCGTCCCCGGCCTCGAAGGTGTGGTCGCGTTCACCACGGAGATCGCCGAGCCGGACAAAGATGGTGGCGCGCTACGCTACCGCGGGGTCGACATCGAAGATCTGGTGAATCAGCAGGTCACCTTCGGCGATGTCTGGGCCCTGCTGGTCGACGGTAGATTCGGTCACGGTTTGCCGCCGGCCGAGCCGTTCCCCCTGCCGATCCACACCGGCGACGTCCGCGTCGACGTGCAGGCCGGCCTGGCGATGCTGGCCCCGATCTGGGGATACCGGCCGCTGCTCGACACCGACGAGGGCACCGCCCGCGACCAGCTGGCCCGCGCCTCGGTGATGGCACTGTCTTATGTCGCGCAGTCCGCGCGCGGCATCTATCAACCTGCCGTCCCGCAACGCGTGATCGACGAATGCCCAACGGTGACAGCACGTTTCATGACCCGTTGGCAGAGTGACCCCGACCCGAGGCACATCGAGGCCATCGACGCCTACTGGGTGTTGGCCGCCGAGCACGGCATGAACGCCTCGACGTTCACCGCGCGGGTGATCGCCTCCACCGGAGCCGACGTCGCCGCGTCGCTGTCCGGCGCGATCGGGGCGATGAGTGGGCCGTTGCACGGCGGGGCGCCGGCCCGGGTGCTGCCCATGCTCGAAGAGGTTGAGCGGACCGGCGACGCGCGCGGCCTGGTGAAGAAGATGCTGGACAGCGGCGACAAGTTGATGGGGTTCGGTCACCGCGTCTACCGGGCGGAGGATCCGCGAGCCCGGGTGCTCCGCGCGACCGCCGAGCGACTGCGCGCCCCACGCCACGAAGTCGCGGTCGCGTTGGAGCAGGCCGCCCTCACAGAACTGCGCGAGCGCCGTCCGGATCGGGCCATCGAAACGAACGTCGAATTCTGGGCCGCGGTGATCCTCGACTTCGCCCAGGTGCCGGCGAACATGATGCCCGCGATGTTCACCTGCGGGCGCACCGCGGGATGGTGTGCGCACATCCTCGAGCAAAAGCGGCTCGGCAAGCTGGTGCGCCCGTCGGCCATTTACGTGGGGCCGGGACCGCGCAGCCCCGAATCCGTCGAGGGCTGGGACCGCGTGCTCTCCCACGCCTGAGGAATTCTGTCGGTGCCCGGCGATTGAATGGTCCGGTCCACGATAAGACCGCGATGAGTTTGCGTCGCTGTGGCAGTCAATACCGCGAGCCGGCCTTCCCCCGAGGCCGGTCCGCGCCACGACAGCAAGGAGACCGCAATGGCCATCAACATCGAACCCGCAGTATCCCCGCACCTAATGGTGGACAACGCCGCCGCGGCGATCGACTTCTACGTCAAGGCATTTGGCGCCGAGGAGCTCGGACGAGTGTCGGGGCCGGACGGCAAACTTGTCCATGCCGCGCTCCGCATCAACGGCTCTTTGGTGATGCGCAACGACGACTTCCCGGAGACGTGCGGCGGCTAGTCGATGACCCCGAAGTCGTTGGGCGGCACACCGGTGACGATCCATCTGACGGTCACCGACATCGACGCCAAATTCCAGCGCGCGATGGACACGGGAGCCACGGTCGTCGCCCCGCTGGCGGATCAGTTCTGGGGAGACCGCTACGGGGTGCTCGCGGACCCGTTCGGCCACCACTGGTCGCTGGAGCAACCGGTGCGTGAGGTCAGCCCGGAGGAAATCCAGGCCGCGATGTCGACCGGTGATCCGAGCAGCCGCGCCAGCAGCCGGCGCGGAGGCGCCGGCTGCGCAGCCGCGGCGGCGGCAAGCATGTCGTGCAGCGCGGTGAACTTGTTGCGCGCCCGCCCGTCGTCGAGACCACGCGCGATCTCGGCGGCGTCGATGGCGCGCCATCCCGCCGCGTCGACGACGTCGGGCGCCCGGGTGTGCACCAGCTCGTTCAGTGCCGCGGGCTGGCCGACGGGATCGGTCAGCTTCCCGGCGTTGAAATCGGCGACCAGCGCTTGAACCGTCTGCAGCGCGCAGGACTTGTTGGTGCCGATGAAGCCCGTCGACCCGCGTTTGATCCAGCCCGCGACATAGGCACCGGACATCGGCCGACCGGAGTCGGGGTCGACGACACGGCCCTGCGCATTAGGCACCACGGCAGCCGCTTCGTCAAAGGGAAGATCGCGAGTGTGGTTGCCGCGGTAGCCGATCGAGGTCAGCACCAGGCCGGCATCGATGCGGCGCACGTCGCCGGTGCCGGTCACCGAGAATTCCACACCGGTCGCACGGCGTTCGCCCAGCACGCGTGCGGGGGTGAGCTGATACGCCAGCCGGATGCGGGGCCGGCCGCCCCCGGGCACCGTGCTGTCGCCCAGGTTGCTTACGATCTCGAGCTTGTGTCGCGTCAGCCGGTCCGTCGTGGCCGCGAGATCACGCGCCACCAGCGCGTGGTCGCCGGCATCGAGCACGACGTCGGATGCCTTTGTGAGCCCGATCAATTCGGGCAACGTGAACGCCGAGTGCGCGGGACCCCGGCGCGCCGCGATGACAACCTCGCGGACCGCCGAGGTACGTAACACGGCCAGGGCGCGGTCGGAGATGTCGGTGCAGGCTAGATCCTCCGGGTCAGCGGTGAGCATCCGGGCAACATCAAGGGCGACGTTGCCGTTGCCGATCACGACCACCCGCTCATGGCTGAGATCGACGGGCAGATCACTGAAGTCGGGGTGGCCGTTGATCCACGCGACGAATTCGGTCGCGGTGCCGGTCCCCGGCAGCCCCATGCCGTCGATATCCAGCCGTCGGTCGTTGGGCGCGCCGACCGCGTACAGCACGGCGTGATGGTGAGCCAGCAACTCGGCGTGGCTCAGGTGCTTGCCGACCTCGACATTGAGGTAGAAGTGGAAGTGACGGTGACGCGAGACCCGATCGAAGAGGTTGGTGACCCGTTTGGTGTTCTGATGATCCGGCGCCACTCCAGCACGCACCAAACCGTAAGGCGTGGGCAGTTTTTCGAACACGTTGACCCGGACGCCGTGCTGGGTCAGCAGTTCATCGGCGGCGTACATCGCCGCCGGCCCGGATCCGACGATCGCAACGGTTAGTGGCCGGCGGCGGGCGCACACCTGCGGGGCCGGCAGCACCGGCGCCAGCTTCGACGTCGGCGGCAGCTTCACGTCCGTGGGCCGGTCGGGATAGAACGAGGCGTTGATCTCGACGAACGGCAGCTGCTTGGCGTCGAGCCGGTTGTCGGAGACGATCGCCCCCACCGGGCACGCGCTCACGCAGGCACCGCAGTCCACGCAGGCATCCGGATCGATGTGGAGCATCTCGGCCGTGGCGAAGCTCGGTTCGTCCGGCGACGGGTGAATGCAATTCACCGGGCAGGCGAAAACGCAGGACCCGTCGTTGCAACACGACTGGGTGATCACGTGCGGCATAACGGAACTCGCGGTCCTCAGGCGGCCGGCACGGCGGCCAGGTGCTGCCGTTGCGGTTCGCTGCGGTAGCGCGACGGCTTTCCGTTGATCCTGCAGAGGCGCCACATCAGCTGCGCCGATCGGTTGTCCATCAGCCCGGTGTCGTAGGCCAGCATCCGCACATCGCCGAACATGTCGGACATCCACTTGCGCGACTCCGGAGACCGGAAGAACAGTTCCTTTTTGACCTCGCGCGGGATGTCGAACTCGCGCCAGAACTGCTTGGGCGGCACCACGATTGCCCGGCAGAGCACCTTCATGGTCAACGGCAGGAACAGCGCGGTGAAGAACCGCTGCCGCTTGTTCAATTCCGGTATGCGCCTGCGGAGGAACTCGTGCGCGAAAGAGATGTGCCGCGCCTCCTCGGCGACGTGGATCGCCATCACCCGCTCCATGATCGGGTGCAGCGACTTGCCTTCGCGCAGAACATTTTTCTGCGTATGATCGATCGGTTCCTCACCCGCGAGGACGCCGATGAAGAAGGCCACCGGCAACGGCCCGGCCGCCAACGGAACCAGCGGCGAGATCCACTTGAGCAGTCGTGGCATGCCCGGCACGTCGGCGCCGATGCGGTTGACCATCTCCTGGAACATCATGGTGTGGTTGCACTCTTCGACCGATTCGTGCAAGCAGTACCGGTATTCCGGCGATCCGTTGGGCACCCAGAACGTGTAGTTCATCAGACCCCGGATCAGGATGGACTCGAAGTGCAGGCCGACCTTGGCCACGTTGGCCTGGCGCCACATGCCGATCTTGATCTTGCGTTCTTCGGACTGGGCCTGATACCAGGGGTGGCGGCCAAACGGGTCGGTCGCCGGGAGAATCCACCGGGGATCGTTCTCGGTGACGGCGAACTCCGGGGAATCCCAATCGATATCGGTGTACGAGTTGAAATTTCGCCGCACCGACCCCTCAGACAGTGTGGCGAGCGACTTCACGTACTCGGCGTCGTGGCGCACTTCCATATTGCGGCGCCACCGCCGGACCATTCGCGTCCTGGCCATATCCAAGCCTCCCCAACGAGGTTTACATTTGGACGTGCAATGTCCAAAACGGTACCGCAGGTACCGGGAATTAGCTAGGCCCTTTGTGAGACTCTGTTGCCTGACGGGGGGTCACCGCGGTTGGGCGACCTGCATCACAGGCCAGACGGGGCGTCGGACCGTTGCCCGCTGGTGCATAGCAGCTGGGGTGGCGGAACAAACGGGCCGCCGCATCGCCCTGCCAGATCCGCTCACTACCCTGGTGAGCATGGCTGACCAGCTCCAGATCCCCGCAAACATCAAACCGCGCGACGGCCGCTTCGGTTGCGGTCCATCGAAGGTTCGGCCCAAACAACTGCAGGCGTTGAACACCACTGCCGCGGCCCTGTTCGGCACCTCCCACCGGCAAGCGCCGGTCAAGAACTTGGTGGGGCGGGTGCGCAAGGGCGTGGCCGAGCTGTTTTCGGTGCCGGACGGGTATGAGGTCGTGCTGGGCAACGGCGGTGCCACGGCATTCTGGGATGCGGCCGCCTTCGGACTCATCGACAAACGGTCGCTGCACCTGACCTACGGGGAGTTCAGCGCGAAGTTCGCCTCCGCGGTCGCCAACAACCCGTTCGTCGGCAACCCGATCGTGGTCAAGGTCGAGCCCGGCAGCGCCCCGGAGCCGCAAACCGACCCGTCGGTCGATGCGATCGCATGGGCGCACAACGAGACGTCGACCGGTGTCGCGGTTCCGATCCGCCGCCCGGCCAGCTCGGGTGACGCGCTGGTCGTCATCGACGCGACGTCGGGTGCCGGCGGGTTGCCCGTCGACATCGCCGACACCGATGCCTATTACTTCTCGCCGCAGAAGAACTTCGCCAGCGACGGCGGCCTGTGGCTGGCGATCATGAGCCCCGCCGCGCTGGCCCGGGTCGAGGCCATCGCCGCCTCGGGTCGTTGGGTGCCCGACTTCCTGTCGCTGCCGATCGCGATCGACAACAGCCTCAAAGATCAGACATACAACACCCCCGCGATCGGCACCCTCGCATTGATGGCCGAGCAACTCGACTGGATGCTCGCCAACGGCGGACTGGACTGGACGGTCAAACGCACGGCGGATTCATCGCAGCGGTTATACTCATGGGCGCAGGAGCGGTCGTACACCAGGCCGTTCGTCGCCGATCCGGCGTTGCGCTCCCAGGTGGTGGGGACCATCGATTTTGTCGACGAGGTCGACGCCGCGGCCGTCGCCAAGACTTTGCGGGCGAACGGCATCGTCGACACCGAGCCGTACCGCAAACTCGGTCGCAACCAGTTGCGGATCGCGATGTTCCCCGCCGTCGACCCCGACGATATCAGCGCATTGACCCAGTGCGTCGACTGGGTGGTCGAGCGTTTGTAGCGTCGCGGCCACCATCGAGGCGCAACCACCCAGCGTGTCAGCACAGGTGTGGGCGTTAGCTGGACTAGAGTGCGGCAGAGTGATGGGTCCCTAGAAATTGGAGCCGACCTGTACGAAGCCTGCGAGGAGAAGCCATGCGGGAACTCAAAGTGGTTGGGCTCGACGCCAACAGCAAATACATCATCTGCGAGGGTGATGCTCCCGCGGAGCAATTCAAGGTGGCAGCCAACGACCGGCTACGGGATCTGCTGAACAAGAAACCGGAGCCGCTCGAGCAACCGCACCTCGACATCGAGGTGACCAACATGCTGAGCCCCAAAGAAATTCAGGCCAAGATCCGCGCCGGTGCCTCCGTCGAGCAAGTTGCCGCCGCGTCCGGCTCCGACATTTCGCGGGTGCGGCGGTTCGCCCATCCCGTGTTGCTGGAGCGGTTCCGCGCCGCCGAGCTGGCAACCGCGGCGCATCCCATGCTCGCGGACGGGCCCGCGGTCATGACGCTGCTGGAAACCGTCAGCGCCGCGATGGTCACTCGCGGCCTAGACCCCACCGGACTCAGCTGGGACGCGTGGCGCAACGAAGACAACCGGTGGACCGTGCTATTGGCGTGGAAGGTCGGCCACTCCGACAACCTGGCGCACTTCCACTTCACGCCGGGCGCGCACGGCGGAACCGTCACCGCCATCGACGACGGCGCCAGTGAACTGATCGACCCGGACTTCGAGCGACCGCTGCGACCCCTTGCGCCCGTGGCCCACGTCGAGTTCGACGAGCCCCGCGCACCCGTTTCGTCGGATCCGCCGGAGCCGGCGCTCCCGGAGCCAAAGGCGCCGGAGGAACCCCGGCAACGGCAGCCGGTGCACAGCCGTCGCGGCAAGCCGGTCATCCCGGCGTGGGAGGACGTGCTGCTCGGCGTGCGCTCGGGCGGACAGCGCTAGCAAGGACCTGACCCGGACTGACTAGGACAGGGTGTGCGCGAGCAGCGCCACCCACGCGACGGTCACGCCGATCCCGGCACCCAGCACGAACCAACGCAGCACCGGCGTGCGCCGCCAGCCCCACAACGTCGGCGCCAGGCCGCCGGCGGCCACCGCGTCTAGCCCCACGGCGAGCAGCACGTGCACCCGGATCAGCCCGAGGCTCAGCACCATAATCGCCACCCCGGTCACTGAGGCGACAAATCCCGTCACCGTCAAACCCGTTGCCCAGGGCACAGACTGGCCCTGCTTGCCGAGTTTGTCGCTCACTCGGCGAGCCTAACCCGAACGCCGGGCCGCGGGTCCGGCCGCGCCACGGGCCGCATCGTCACCGGGCGACCCGCTCGTAGAACGCCAGCGCCGCGGCGGTAGCGACGTTCAGCGAGTCGGTTCCCCGCGATATCGGGATGCGCACCCGCACGTCGGCCAGGCGCAGGGTGGCCAGGGTGAGCCCGGGCCCCTTGGCACCCACCACCACGGCGACGCGGTCGTCGCGCGCCTCCCGCATCGCTTCGGCCAGCGGGCGGGCGGTGTCGTCCGGAGTCATTGCCAGCAGCCGGAAGCCGCGATCTTGCAGCCTCACCAGATCGGCGGGCCAGTCGGTGGACCGCGCGTAGGGCACCAGCAGCGCATGCCCCATCGACACCCGCACTGCGCGACGGTAGAACGGGTCGGCGCAGCCACTGCCGAACACCACCGCGTCGACACCCAGCCCCGCCGCGTTGCGGAAGATCGAGCCCAGGTTCTCGTGGTCGTTGACCCCTTCGAGCACGGCGATGGTCCGGGCGCCTTCGACGCCGAGAAACGGCGAAGGTGGCATGTGACGCGCTTCGCTGCACCACAGACGTCGGTGCCGTGCTCACGCCGGCGCTAGGTAGATTGTTCGCAATGAGCGCCGAACCCTGCCCCAGCCCGCAGCCGCCGACGCTGCCGCCCGCATTGCTCCGGGCGTGGCCGTTCATCACCATCGGCGCCCTGGGCTGGCTGAGCGTCGCCATCGCCGCGTTCCTCGTTCCGTCGCTGCAGAGCTGGCGGCCGGTGGCGCTGGCCGGGCTGGGCACTGGCGTGCTGGGTACGTCGATCTTCTTGCTGCAGCTCGCCGGCGCCCGCCGGGGCGAACGCGGCGCACAGGCCGGGTTGGAGGCCTTTCTCGACCGTGACTAGGTGCGACGAACGAGAACCGAAAGAGCTATGGTAGCCCCGCTGTTGCAAGCGCAGATCGACAACGACGCACCACCGGCGAAGGTGTGGGACCTGGTGGCTGACTTGCGACGGATGCCGGAGTGGAGTCCGCAGTGCCGCTGGATGAAGGCGTTCGGTCCGCTGCGCCCGGGGACGCGCACGCTCAACCTGAACCGGCGCTTCCACGCGTACTGGCCGACGACCGCCACGATCGTCGAGGTCATTCCGCAGCAGAAGCTGGGTTTCCGGATCGGCACCAACAGAACCATCTGGAGCTACGAGCTCGAGCCGCGCGACCACGGGACCCGGGTGGTCGAGAGCCGGCATGCCGAAAACGGCGTCACCGCGTATTCCAACATGGCGATAAACCTGCTGTTCGGCAGGACGGCGAACTTCGAGCGGGAACTGGTCGAGGGCATGAACGCCTCGCTGGCCAAGATCAAGGCGGCCACCGAGAACGGCTAGTCCATTGACTCCCCAGTGGATTAGGTGGTGACTCCCCAGTGGATTAGGTGGTGACTCCCCAGTGGATTAGGTGGTGACTCCCCAGTGGATTAGGTGGTGACTCCCCAGTGGATTAGGTGGTTTAGGCGGAGTCGCTCGACTCCGGTTCGGGCGCCCCGGCATGCTCCATCGGTTTCGGCTCGGGACACGTCCGTCACGTCGGGCACCTGGGGGCCGGCTCCATGATGTCGAGCACGCCGTCGTCGTAGGGCTCGTACATCGGCGATCCACTACCCGCCGGGGCGGGCGTGTCCGAATGCGCGCCACACCCGTAGTCCTTGTCGACGACGTGTCCGTCGGCGGACAGCTCGTTGCCGCACACCCCGAACATCGCCCCCAACGATCCGGCCAGAGGCAGGAAGAAACCGCAGTCGCGGCACACACGTTTGGTGGATCTCGCCATCGCCGAGTCGGGGCCGTAGTCGCCGGTGTGCCACCGCTCGGCGGCCTCGGCGCGACCCCACGGGCCTACCACCCACCGCCGGCCCAACCCGACTTCGGCAGCGGTCTCGTCGACCTGCGGGTCACCGCTCAACGTGTAGCCCGGGACCAGCCGCTCGTCCATGGCGGCCGGCGGCAGCAGATCGCCCGGACTCAAATCGCCGTACCGCACCCGCTGCTCCCACGGCACCCACTCGGGCGCCAGCAACGCCGTCGGCCCGGGGACCAGCACTACCTCGCTGATCGTGGCCTGCCCGGCGCCGGGGTAGGCGGCAACGACGGCGGCCCACTGCCACCCGTTGTAACCGGGCAGATGCGCCAGGAACCGGTGCGTCGCGGTGTTCGGATCCTCGTAGCTGACGCCCAGGTAATCCCCCACCGCGTCCGGGCCGCTGAACTCCACCACGGCCGCCCTGGCCTGGTCCACCGCACCCCGCAGCACCGCCGCCAACTCGACGGGCCACTCGGCCACGGTTGCCACGGCGGATTCCTCGACGGGTCCGGTCACGCTTTCGTCTCCATGCATTGCGTCTCCAATACTAGGTTGGGCGAGCCACGCCCGGTTGACCCTCGCCATGAGACAGAATTGATTCGTGTCTGGACAACGGCGTGATGATGCGGGCCGGTTGGGCCCCTACCAGGGCCGCCGCACCCGCACCGGGGTGTCGAATGAGCATCCGGGCATGGCCAACTACCCGACCGACGACTCGGGTCGACGCACCCGCCGCCCGCCACCTCCGCCCAGCGCCAATCGCTATCTGCTCCCGCTCGGCCGGCAGAAAGAATCGGACCGCAGCGCCGCACCACTGCCGCGCCGTCCCGCGTCCGGGGCACGGATCACCGTCACCCGCGCCGCCGCCCTGCGCAGCCGGGAGATGGGATCGCGAATGTACTGGATGGTGCAGCGGGCGGCCACCGCCGACGGCGCCGACAAGTCCGGTCTCACGGCGCTGACCTGGCCGGTGGTCGCCAACTCCGCCGTCGACTCGGCGATGGCCGTGGCGCTGGCCAACACCCTATTCTTCGCCGCGGCCAGCGGGGAGAGCAAATCCCGCGTGGCGCTCTACCTGTTGATCACCATCGCGCCGTTCGCGGTGATCGCCCCGTTGATCGGCCCGGCGCTCGACCGGCTACAGCACGGCCGCCGCGTCGCGCTGGCGCTGTCGTTCGGGCTGCGGACCGCGCTGGCGGTGCTGCTGATCATGAACTACGACGGCGAGAGCGGCAGCTTCCCCTCCTGGGTGCTCTATCCCTGCGCGCTGGCCATGATGGTGTTCTCGAAGTCGTTCAGCGTGCTGCGCAGCGCGGTGACACCGCGCGTCATGCCGCCGACCATCGACCTCGTCCGGGTCAACGCCCGGCTGACCATGTTCGGTCTGCTCGGCGGCACCATCGTCGGCGGCGCGATCGCTGGCAGTGTCGAGTTCCTCGGTACCCACCTGCTCAAGCTGCCCGGGGCGTTGTTCGTCGTCGTCGCGGTCACCGTCGCCGGCGCCATGCTGTCGATGCGGATTCCGCGGTGGGTGGAGGTGACCGCGGGCGAGGTCCCCGCCACCCTGAGTTATCATCAGGACAGCGAGCCGCAGCGGTACCACTGGCACGGGGAGTTCAAGAAGGTCGGCGGGGCGCTGCGACAACCGTTGGGCCGCAACATCATTACCTCACTGTGGGGAAACTGCACCATTAAGGTGATGGTCGGTTTCCTGTTCCTGTACCCTGCGTTCGTCGCCAAGGCGCACGACGCCGACGGGTGGGTGCAGCTCGCGATGCTGGGCATCATCGGCGCCGCGGCCGGGATCGGTAACTTCGTCGGCAACTTCATAAGCGCACGGCTGAAACTGGGGCGGCCCGCGGTGCTCGTCGTCCGCTGCACGGTGGCCGTCTGCGCGGTGGCCCTGACCGCCTCGGTGGCGGGAACCCTGGCGGCGGCCGCGATCGCCACCCTGGTCACCTCAGGTGCCAGCGCGATCGCGAAGGCCTCGCTGGACGCCTCGCTGCAGGACGACCTGCCGGAGGAATCCCGGGCGTCAGGCTTCGGCCGCTCCGAGTCGACGCTGCAGTTGGCCTGGGTGCTGGGCGGGACGCTGGGAGTTCTGGTCTACACCGAGCTGTGGGTAGGCTTCACGGCCATCAGCGCGATATTGATCCTGGGGTTGGCGCAGACCGTGGTCAGCTTCCGCGGCAACTCCTTGATCCCGGGTCTCGGAGGTAACCGGCCGGTGATGATCGAACAAGAAGGCATGCCCCGGGACCCCGGCATGACCACGACGGCGCCGCAGTGAAACGTGGTGTGGCCGCCGCCGTCGTGGCGGCGGTGCTGTTGGCCGGGGGTGCCGTCGTCGGCACCTGGTGGCTGCTGCACAAGCCCGGCCCACCGGCGCCCGAGATCAGCGCATACTCGCATGGACAGTTGGTCCGCGTCGGACCCTACATGTATTGCAACGTGCTCAACCTCAACGACTGTCAGGAACCGCAGGCGCAAGGCGAACTACACGTCAACGGCCGCGACCCGGTGCTACTCTCGGTGCCCGACGCGATTTCGCGCGCGCCGTGGCGGCTGCTGCAAGTGTACGAGGATCCCGCCAACACCACCACCACCATGTTCCGGCCCAATACCCGGTCTGCCGTCACGATCCCCTCGGTCGACATGCATCGCGGCCAGCTGACCGGAATCGTGGTGCAGCTGCTGACGTTGGTGGTCGATCCGTCGGGCGAGCTGCACGACGTCCCGCACGCCGAATGGTCAGTGCGGACCGTCTTTTAACGCCCAACGTCGACCGACACCTTCTCCCAACGTCGAGTTGTTGGGGAAGTTCCGGCCGTTTGGGCCCAACAAGTCGACGTTGGACCGCATCTGTCGGGGCAGCGGGGCACTGTGTCGGCATGCATAACCTAGAGTGGCCGTCCAGAGGATGAAGCGCTGGCAGCCGGGCTCCTCACGCCGCATCGGTTGCAGACCCGATTTCGAACCGGTTCGCAACGTTTACATCCCGCGAGGAACAAAACTGATACCCGTGACGTGAGCGGTTCGCCGCGTGGCTGTGGTCGGGGCGTTCGGCGTCGCTGGCCGGCTTGTCGGCGGCTGCACTACACCGCACGGCATGGATCGACTACTGGCTGCCGGCCGAGTCGAACCGGCGCAGTCGAGACAACGTGCGCGGCATCATCTTGCACAGTGACGCGCTCGACGACGATGAGGTTTGCGTGCGCGACGGGATCACTATGACCACGCCGGCGCGCACGGTGTTCGATCTGGTCAGGCGAAAAGGTTTGGCCAGGGCGGTTATTCGTCGTGACGCGTGATGCACGCAACTGAGCTGAAGTCGGCCGCGTCGAACTGTTGGCCGACCGGCATTGCGGAGCGCGTGGTGTGGTGCAATTACGACAAGCGCTGCTCCTGACCGACGCCGGCGCCGAATCGCCCTACGAAACCAAGACCCGGCTGATCCCTGTGGGCGGTGGATTACCGCGGACGCAAACACAGATCAAGGTACTCAACGACTGGGGTGCGGTATAGCGCGCATCGACATGGGGTGGGAGGAATGGAAGGTCGGCGTGGAACTTCGACGGGGCCCAACACTGGACCGACCCGGCGCAGCGGACGCGAGACATCGATCGACTGACCGAGCTGCAGGCGCGGGGCGGGGCGATCCTCCGAGTGAGCGCCGACATGGTGCGTCACCGTCCCGACGTCATCGTGGCGACACCAGTGCAGCCCTGCTGGCCGCCGGTTATCGACTTTGATGCATCGAACGTCGAGTCGTCGGGGAGATTCGGAGCGTTTGGGCACAACAAGTCGACGTTCGGGCCCGACAAACCCCAGGCGCCGTGGTCGGCCGGCACCCGCTCCGCCTCGGGCGTCGGGCCGGGAGGACTTCCGTCGCCGAAAGGTCGGCCGCCCAACGCTTCCCGGCCATGCGCCGAAAGCCAGCCGGCGAGCTCCGGGGTCTTCGGCACGATCCCGGTCGGATTGATGTCGGAGTGCACGATGTAGTAGGGCTGTTTGATCTGAACGAAGTCGGTCGTATCGCCGAAGCCCGACGTCTGGAACAGATCCCGTGCGTAAGCCCACAGCACCGGCATCTCACTGAGCTTGCTGCGGTTGCATTTGAAATGTCCGTGGTAGACGGGGTCGAAGCGGGCCAAGGTGGTGAACAGCCGCACGTCGGCCTCGGTGATGGTGGGTCGCCCACCAGGTATCGCTGGGTGGTCAGGCGATTGCTCACCCAGTCCAGGGCAGTGAACAAGTCGGTCATAGGCGGCCTCGTACACCTCCTGCGAGCCGGCGAATCCGCATCGGTACACGCCGTTGTTGATCTCGGTGTAGACGACTTGTTCACCTCGTCGATCTCGGCACGCAGGTGTTCCGGGTACAGCCGGGGCGCCCCTCGCGGTAATAGGCGGTCCATTCGGTGGAGAAGTCCAGCGTCATCTGCGCGAAGTAGTTGGTGACGACGGCGCCGGTGGGCACGTCCACAATGGCCGGGACGATGATGCCTTTGAGGTAATCGGGGACCCGTTTGAAGGCGGCGTCTTGCAGCCGCGGGATCTTCAGATCCGGGTCGACACCACCGGGGTCGAGGTCGAAAGTCCAGCTGCGTTCGTCGTGGGTGGATCCGCAAAACCCAATGCAGAGAACATCTTCCAAGCCTAGTAAGCGCCGCACGATGATGGCGCGGTTAGCCCACGGACAGGCCCGGGCGACCACCAGCCCGTACCGGCCCGGTTCCACCAAATAGCCGTCGCGCCGTCGGCGGTGATGCGGGTGCTGATGTAGTCGGTGTCACGGGTGAACTCGCCGGCGCCGGCAACGTAGGTGGGCATGCCGACAATTGTGCTAATGCGCCGTCGAGCCCGTCGACACCGAGGCCGTCAGGAACCGGCGAGCTAAGTTGGTCTCGGTCGACTTGCCCGCCTCCCAATGCGCGATCCACGGCCCGGTGCCCTCCGACTGGTCGACGATCCCGTCCTCCAGCCAGGTGAAGCGGCCCTGCAGCACCTCACGGGTCAGATCCACATCACCGTTATCGGTGTTGGTCCACAACGCCTCGAACAAGGCCTGGACACGCAAAGTCGCTTGCCGACAGAACATTTCGGCCAGCGCGTAAGCCTGTTTGCCCAACATCGGATCGGCGACACGCAGGTGCGTGGCCAGCGGACCGAACTCGCTGTAAGCCCTGAGGCGCTGCCCTTCACCAAACACCAACTGGGGCAACCACTTTGCGTAGAATCCGCTCGCACCGACCGCCGTGGCGGCCTTCTCACGCAACCCCGTATCGGGTTTGGCCAGGTCACCGGCCGCATTCAGGTGGGCGTCGACGGCCTCGCGGGCGATGAGCAGCCGCATGATCCCGCTGGACCCCTCGAAGATTGAAGTCGATCCGCAGATCGCGCAGCGCCTGCTTGGCGGGGACCGCGCTTGCCGCGCGCGCCGAGCGACTCCGCAGTCTCGTAGCCGCGTCCGCCACGGATCTGCATGGGCTGTTTGCCCGGGACGAGAAGACGCGCGACCAGACCAAAACAATTTAGCCAGATGATGTGCAAACCGCGACCGGCTCCTTCGAGTATTAGCTACAGACGGGACGAAGGAGATATACCCGCGCGGGTGTGGCCAATCGTCGGCGAATTCAGGCGGTATAGCTGCGCTCCGGGGCGGGCGCCACTTCACTGGCCGGCGCTTGCCCGGGCGCCGGTGTGGGTGCTCCCGGAGCGGGCGGCGGGGTGAACGGCAGGATCGACTCGGCCAGTGCCTTGGCGCCGACCTTGTCCACCGGGTTATTGCTGGTCCCCAGCCACACCACGAACCAGCGCTGCGGTGGTCCGGCGGTGGACGCCCCGGGTGCGCTGACGACGCCGGTCCAGATCTGTCCGTTCGGCTTGCTCGGGTCGCTGAACTTGACCTCGTAGAACGACGCGCTACCGGTGATCCCGTTGGCGCCGACCAGCGGGGTTGATTCCTGGTTGATCCGCGTGCCCGGATACGGCATAAAGAACTCGCCCATGTCGGAGCCGAGCCGGACGGCGGCCTTGGTGTCGTCGGCTTCCGCGCTGGCGTAGAGCTTTTGGTCGAGCCGTCCCATCACAATGCGGGTGTCGTTGGCGACCGGCGCGGGCTGGCCGGGCGCCGGCGGCGGGCCAATCATCCTGCTGAGCAGAGCCGAACCGTAGTCGAGGTGCGACGCATCCGACTCCGCCCAGCCGCCGGGCAGGATGTAGCTGAAGCCGCCGACGGGGTTGGTGATGCGCGCGGCGTTGGGGTCGACGGGCGCGGGTTGTCCCGCCGGTGCCGGAGACGCGGAGGCCGGTTGTCCCGCCGGTGCCGGAGACGCGGAGGCCGGGGTGCCCGCCGGTGCCGGGGAGGCAGCCGGGGGCGGGACGATGGTCGTTGCCGGGACCGGGGTGGGGACCTCGGGGGCGGCCAGTG
>NZ_LR655698.1 GCF_902168065.1 Mycobacterium tilburgii
CCCCCACGCGACCCACTCCACCCACGCGCGTACTAGTTTTCGTTCACAATACACCCACACCCCCCGACCCCCCCCCACGGCATGCCGCCGGCAGCGCCAGATGTGTAAAAGAGACGGGTGGTCGACAGCTTCTGCAGATCGATGCGCGCACCGCCGTAACCGCGCCCGACCCCACTCTTGCCGCCGTCGGCACGGGTCACCGGCCCGCGCAGCCGTAGCGGCGGCGCGAGCAGGTTGCGCACGGTGTGCGCCATCTCCGGACGTGGCCCGGCCAGCAGCTTGGAGATCAGCTCGGTGGCCAGCTGGTCGTGATAGGACACCGCGACGTAGCGCGGATCGGGGACCACCGTCTTGCCGGTCGGATCGGCGAAGTACAGGGTGTTGCGCTTGTAGGTTGCCTGGAACTGCTGCCAGTCCAGGAAAACCCCGTTGGGCAGCTTGTCGATACGCCAGCCGCCGGGAGTTTTGACCAACTCGATCGGCCCCGGGTCGGGTAACACCCCCTCGGCCGTCTCGAAGACCCCGACGTCGGACAGCGAACCTAGGATGTCGGCCCGCATGGTGGCAGAAACACGTTCGGCGCCACGGGTTTCGACGAACACCACATGGTCGATCAGCAACGCGCTACCGGCGTCGTCCCACAAGTTCGAGGCGGACTGGGTGAGGAACTGCCGGGCGGCCAGATGCCGGTTGGCGGGATCTGCTGTGGCTTTGAGGAATTCGCGCAGCAACACGTCGGGGTCCATGCCCGGAGTCGGCTTGGGCAGATTCGACGGAGCGGGCCGTTCGACGGTGCCGATCGCTTGTGGGGCAGACGTACTGGGGACGCCCGCACACCCACCCAGCAGCACGGCGAGCAGCAGAGCCAGCAACGCGGCGAGGAGTTTCCGCCCGGCGACGATGCGGGCCGACACGGCCCGCTGATAAGTCGGGCAATCCAGTTTCCGCATCACCCGCTCCGCTCGGCGTGCTCACGCGGGCGCGGACGTTCCCTGCCGGGCGGCGGCGCGGGTGCTTCGGACGCCGTGGCCGGCTGCGGAATCGGTTTCATCGGCAACGGGCTGGTGGTGACCTTGTGGCCGCGGACCAGCGGCAGCGTCAGCCGGAAGCAGGCGCCCTGGCCAGGTTCGCCCCACGCCTCCAGCCGGCCCTGGTGCAACCGCGCATCCTCGACGCTGATCGCCAGGCCCAGCCCGGTGCCGCCGGAGCGGCGCACCCGCGACGGGTCCGACCGCCAGAACCGGCTGAACACCAGCTTCTCCTCGCCGGGCCGCAGCCCCACCCCGAAATCGCGGACCGTGACGGCGACGGTGTCCTCGTCGGCGCCCATCCGGATAAGGACCGGTTTGCGCTCGGCGTGGTCGATGGCGTTGGCGATCAGGTTACGCAGAATCCGCTCCACCCGTCGCGGATCGACCTCGGCGATCACCTCTTCGGCGGGCATGTCGACGAGCAGCTCGATCCCGGCGTCCTCGGCCAGGTGACCGACGTTGCTCAGCGCGCTTTGCACCGTCGTGCGCAAATCGACTGCCTCCACGGACAATTCGGCCACGCCGGCGTCGTGCCGGGAGATTTCCAGCAGGTCGTTGAGCAGCGTCTCGAAACGGTCCAACTCGTTGACCATCAGCTCGGTCGACCGTTGCAGCGTCGGATCCAGGTCCTCGCTGTGGTCGTAGATCAGGTCGGCGGCCATCCGCACGGTGGTAAGCGGCGTCCGCAGCTCATGGCTGACGTCGGAGGTGAACCGGCGCTGCAGGTTGCCGAACTCCTCGAGCTGGGTGATCTGCCGGGACAGGCTCTCGGCCATGTCGTTGAACGACACCGCAAGCCGCGCCATGTCGTCCTCGCCGCGCACCGGCATCCGTTCGGACAGGTGTCCCTCGGCGAACCGCTCGGCGATCCGCGACGCCGACCGCACCGGCACCACCACCTGGCGAGAGACCAGCAGCGCGATGCCGGCTAGCAGCACTAGCAGGACCGCGCCCCCGGTGATCATCGTGCCGCGCACCAGCGTGATCGTGGCCTGTTCGCTGGCCAACGGGAAGATCAGGTACAGCTCCAGGTTGGCGACCTGGGATGAGGCCGGGGTGCCGATGATCAGCGCCGGTCCCGAGAAACCCTCGGTGTGCACCGTGGCGTACTGGTAGGCCGCCTGCCCGGCCTTGACGAATCCGCGCAGCGAGGCGGGCACCTGATCCACCGGTCCCGCCGCGGTCGCGGCGCGGGGGCCGTCGCCCGGCACCATCAGCACCACGTCGAACGCCCCGGCTAAACCGGGAGCCGATGCGGGATCGGTCTTTGACGTCAGCGTGTTGCGCGCCAGCTGGAGACTGCTGTCCAGCGAGCGCGTCTCCTCGCCGTTGACGATGCCGCCCACCGTGGTGCGGGCGCGTTCAATCTGCTCGATGCCCGCCTTGACCTTGACGTCAAGCACACGATTGGTGACCTGGCTGGTCAGCACAAAGCCGAGCGCCAGGATCACCGCCAGCGACAAGCCGAGCGTCAGCGCCACCACGCGCAGTTGTAGCGACCTGCGCCAGGCAATGCCGACAGCCCGGCTCAACACACTCATACCCCGCGTCATGGGACCGGTGCGCCCCCAGCGATGACCGTGAATACGTCGCCGCGAGCCCCACCACATCAATGCCGCAACTCCTCAGCATAGCTGCGCCCTGCATACTCGCCGGCGATCAATAGCGCTCCCGGATCACGGAGGTCCGGCCTTGTATCCCACTCCTCGAACGGTCAACACCACAGTCGGGTTCTCCGGGTCCTTTTCGACCTTGGCCCGCAAGCGCTGGACGTGCACGTTCACCAGGCGGGTGTCCGCCGGGTGCCGGTACCCCCACACCTGTTCGAGCAGCACATCACGAGTAAACACCTGGCGTGGTTTGCGCGCCAATGCGACCAACAGGTCGAACTCGAGCGGCGTCAGCGAGATCTGTTCGCCGTTGCGAGTGACCTTGTGGGCCGGCACATCGATCTCGACGTCGGCGATCGATAGCATCTCGGCCGGCTCGTCGTCGTTGCGCCGCAGCCGGGCCCGCACCCGGGCCACCAGCTCTTTCGGCTTGAACGGCTTCATGATGTAGTCGTCGGCGCCCGACTCCAGGCCCAGCACCACATCGACGGTGTCGGTCTTGGCCGTCAGCATGACGATCGGAACGCCGGAGTCGGCGCGGAGCACCCGGCACACGTCGATGCCGTTCATACCCGGCAGCATCAGGTCCAGCAACACCAGGTCGGGCCGCAGTTCGCGCACCGCGGTCAGAGCCTGCGTGCCGTCGCCGATGACCGCGGTGTCGAAGCCCTCCCCGCGAAGAACGATGGTCAGCATCTCCGCGAGCGAAGCGTCGTCGTCGACAACCAAAATCCTTTGCCTCATGGAGTCCATGGTGTCACCAGATCGGGACAAAGCTCGGGCGCCACACGGGCGTTTCTTCTTCGATAAGGCCGAATCGTGACAAATTTGTGCTATTCGGCCATCAATTCGGCGGCCAGCTGGCCGGGATCGACGTCCTCACCGACGACCAGCCAGCGCCCGCCCCAGCCCGCCGAGGCCAGTCCGGCGTACACGGCACCGGTGCGCCGCTGCAGCCCCTCGTCGCGTTCGTAGGTGTCGCGGGGCCGGCCCGGATCGGATTCGGCCCGGCCCCGAGCCCGCCGGCCGGCCAGCTCGGCGGACACCCCGAGCAGCACCTGCACGTTGGGCGTGGGCAGTCCGAGCCGCTCAAACTCCAGCGCATAAACCCAGGCCACCGCGTCCCCGGCCGCGTCCTGATCCAGGCACGCGGCACTGTAGGCGGCGTTGGACGCGACGTAGCGATCCAGGATCAGCAGGTCATGGCCGCGGCGCAGGGTTTCGATGTCGTCGATCGCGGCGGCGCGGTCCAGCGCGAACAGCATCGCCATCGCATAGACCGACGACGCGAAATCTCCGTGCTGGCCGTGCAACGCCTCGGCCGCGATGTCGGCGGTAACCGATTGGCCGTACCGCGGGAACGCCAGGCACGCCACGGACTTCCCGGCGGCCTCGAACGCGACTCGCAAGCTTTCGGTCAGCGTCCGTTTGCCGGAACCGTCGACGCCCTCGATCGCGATCAGCACAGCGCGATCTTAGCCCGCGACCAAATCTCCCGGTCAGTACCGGTAGTGGTCCGGCTTGAAGGGGCCGTCGACGTCGACACCCAGGTACTCGGCCTGTTCCTTGGTCAGCTTGGTCAGATGACCGCCGAGCGCCTCGACGTGGATGCGCGCCACCTTCTCGTCGAGATGCTTGGGCAGCCGGTACACCTCGTTGTCGTACTCGTCGTTCTTGGTCCACAGCTCGATCTGGGCGATCGTCTGGTTGGCGAAACTGTTGCTCATAACGAACGACGGATGCCCGGTGGCGTTGCCCAGGTTCAGCAGCCGGCCCTCGGACAGCACGATGATCGACTTGCCGGTTTCCTTGAACGTCCACAGGTCGACCTGCGGCTTGATGTTGAGCTTCGTCGCACCGGAGCGCTCCAGCGCGGCCATGTCGATCTCGTTGTCGAAGTGACCGATGTTACCCAGGATGGCGTGGTCCTTCATCGCCTTCATGTGCTCGAGAGAAATGATGTCCTTGTTGCCGGTGGCGGTCACGACGATGTCGGCGTCCCCGATGGCCTCCTCGACGGTCTTGACGTCGAAGCCCTCCATCATCGCCTGCAGGGCGTTGATCGGGTCGATCTCGGTGACGGTGACGCGGGCGCCCTGACCCTTGGCGGCCTCCGCGCAGCCCTTGCCCACGTCGCCGTAGCCGCAGATCAGCACGCTCTTGCCGCCGATCAGCGCGTCGGTGCCGCGGTTGATGCCGTCAATCAGCGAGTGCCGGGTGCCGTACTTATTGTCGAACTTGGACTTGGTGACCGAGTCGTTGACGTTGATCGCCGGGAAGGCCAGTTCACCGTCGGCGGCAAACTGGTACAACCGCAGCACACCGGTGGTGGTCTCCTCGGAGACGCCCTTGACGGACTCCGCGATCTTGGTCCACTTGGTCTTGTCGGTCTCGAAACGCTTGCGCAGCACGTTGAGGAAGTCCTTCCACTCGGCGGGGTCGTCCTCCTCGGCGGGCGGCACCACGCCGGCCTTTTCGTACTGCATGCCGCGCAGCACCATCATGGTTGCGTCACCGCCGTCATCGAGGATCATGTTGGCCGGCTCGCCCTCCCAGGTGAGCATCTGCTCGGCGCACCACCAGTACTCCTCGAGCGTCTCGCCCTTCCACGCGAACACCGGGACACCCTTGGGCTCCTCCGGCGTGCCGTGCGGGCCGACGACGACGGCCGCGGCCGCGTGGTCCTGGGTGGAGAAGATGTTGCAGGACGCCCAGCGCACTTCGGCGCCGAGCGAGGTCAGCGTCTCGATCAGCACCGCGGTCTGCACAGTCATGTGCAGCGAGCCCGAGATGCGCGCGCCCTTCAGCGGTTGCACCTCGGCGTACTCGCGGCGCAGCTGCATCAGTCCGGGCATTTCGTATTCGGCCAGATCGAGTTCCTTGCGGCCGAATTCTGCGAGCGACAGGTCGGCGATTTTGAAGTCGATGCCGTTACGAACGTCGGGCGTCAGAGTCATTGCGTGTCTGTTCCTTCTGCAGCTCAAAGGAGGCTCAAGGGTATGAGTGCGATGTCTGGCTTTAGTTAGCTTGGGTACGCTCTTCCGCCACTGTAGTCGTTGACCTTTCCGGGTCGGCTGGCCCCCGCAGGTCAGGGGATGTTGACGACGCCGTGGCGCTCGGCGAAGGGGGTCATCAACCGGGCGAGATCGCGCGCGACGTCGTGGTCGTCCTGCGGTGGCATCGAGACGTAGCTCATCGCCAGCCGCACGATCGCGCGGGCCAGCACACCGGCGTCCTCGTCACTGGTGGCCACCCAGGTGGTGGTGAACGCCAGCGTCAGCCGCTCGGACGCGCGGGTGATGATCGGCGCGCTGTCGGTGGTGATCAGTTGCAGCAGGTCGGACTTGGCGACGCCGGTGAGCAGTGAAATCACCAGCGGATCCGACGCCGACTCGGCGAAGAACGCCCGGAAGCCCTGCAGAAACGCCTCGTAGATCTGGCCGACGTTGGCGTCCAGCGCCGCGTGCACGCTGTCCACCAGGCGATCCGCCAGCCGCAGGGCGTAGCCCTGGGCCAGGCCCTGCCGGGAGCCGAACTCGTTGTAGATGGTCTGCCGGCTGATGCCGGCAGCCTTCGCGACGTCGGCAAGGGTGATCGCCGACCAGTCCCGGGTCAGCAGCAAATCGTGCATCGCGTCCAGGACCGAGTCGCGCAGCAGGACCCGCGACGCCTCCGCGTAGGGAATCCGCTTTACGGGCGCGACATTAGCTGCTGGGTCGCTCAGGATCGAGCGACCTCGATCATCTCGAAATCGGATTTCGCCGCGCCGCAATCCGGGCAGCTCCAGTCGTAGGGGATGTCGTCCCACCGGGTGCCGGGGGCGATGCCGTCCTCGGGCCAGCCCTTGGCCTCGTCATACTCGAAGCCGCACTGCACGCAGAGAAAAGTCTGTAGTCGCTCATTTGTTCACTCCTATCGCATCGTCGGGCTCGAAATCGACTTTTTCGCGGACGGCACAGTCGGGGCAACACCAGTTGTCGGGGACTCGCTGAACGGCTTGCCCGCGGGAAAGCCTTCCCGCGGATCGCCTTTCGCTTCGTCATAAATGTAGCCGCAGCCCGGGCAACGGTAGGCGGTCATGCCCCGTCTGCCCCGTACCGCGCCCTCCTTGTGAGTCATGCCACGTTGGATTTGACAATATCGACATCTAAGTCTCGTGTCTAGACATATATCATAGTTTTGTAAACAGATCAGGTCGGTTGCTGGGCCTTCTGAAGACCCTGCACCGAGTGGCGATATCCGTAACCGAGGTAGATGGCGGTCCCCACCACCAGCCACACCCCGAACCGGATCCAGGTCAGGGCGGTGAGGTTCACCATCAGCCAGACAGAGGCGCAGATCGAGGCGATCGGGAGCGCGGGCACCCAGGGCGCCCGGAATCCACGCTCCAGGTCCGGGCGGGTGCGGCGCAGCACGATCACCCCGGCGGACACCAGAACAAACGCGAACAGTGTCCCCACGTTGACCATCTCCTCGAGCTTGCTGATCGGAAACACCGCGGCGGTCGCCGCAATCACGATCGCGACCAGCACGGTGATCCGGATGGGGGTCCCACGCGAACTGGTCTTGGCCAGCGACCGCGGCAACAGTCCGTCGCGCGCCATCGCGAACAACACCCGGCACTGCCCGAGTAGCAGCACCATCACCACGGTGGTCAGCCCGGCCAGGGCCCCAATCGCGATGATTTTGCTCGCCCAGTGGATACCATTCGCGGTGAACGCCGTGGCCAGGTTCGCGGGTTTGCCCCCGGGCGCCGATTTGAGCTGCGTGTAGGACACCATCCCGGACAACACCACCGAGACCACCACGTAGAGGACGGTCACGACCGTCAACGAGGCCAGGATCCCGCGCGGCACGTCACGCTGGGGCTGCTTGGTCTCCTCGGCCATCGTCGCGACGATGTCGAATCCGATGAACGCGAAGAACACGATCGACGCCCCGGCCAGCACGCCGTACCAGCCGTAATGACTGCTGTGCGCCCCGGTCAGCAGGGACAGCACGGACTGGTTGACGCCGCTGGCCTCGTGCCCGGCCTCCGGTTTCGGAATGAACGGCGAATAGTTGGCGCCTTTGATATAGAAGACACCGACCACCACGGCGAAGATCACCACCGACACCTTGATGGCGGTGATCGCCGCCGAGACCCGGGACGACACCTTGGTGCCGACCGCAACCAGCGTGGCCACCACCGAGACGATCAGCAGCGCGCCCCAGTCGAAGCTGAACGAGCCCAGCGTGACCGTGCCGCCGCCGAATCCGAACACCGTCCCCAGGTAACTCGACCAGCCCTTGGACACCACCGCCGCACCGATTGCCAGTTCCAGCAACAGGTTCCAGCCGATGATCCAAGCCAGGAACTCCCCGAAGGTGGCATAGGAGAAGGTGTAGGCGCTGCCCGCGACGGGCAGCGTCGAGGCGAATTCGGCGTAGCACAACGCGGCCAGCGCACACGTGACCGCCGCGATCACGAACGATATCCAGATCGCCGGGCCGGTGATGTCGCCGGCCGTCGACGCGGTGACCGTGAAGATTCCGGCACCGAAGACCACAGCGACGCCGAACACCATTAGGTCCAGCCAGGTGAGGTCTTTGCGCAGCCGGGTGTCCGGCTCGTCGGTGTCCTCGATCGACTGTTCGACCGATTTGGTACGCCACCTGCTGGCCATCTGTCGCCCTCTCGTCGGAAGCCGTTGGACCGCACAGTACTGGGTACTCTTTGGTAATGCCGGACTCCCGAGAGGCGCGGGACCACGCCGCGGTGATCGGAGCCAGCATTGCCGGCTTGAGCGCGGCAAAAGTGCTCTTGAACTTCTATTCCCGGGTCACCGTCTACGAGCGGGATGAGCTGCCGGACTCACCGGCGCATCGCGCGACGATTCCGCAGGATCGGCATCTGCATCTGCTGATGGCCCGCGGGGCCACAGAGTTCGACAGCTTGTTTCCGGGGTTTGTTGACGGACATGGTGGCCGCCAGGGTGCCCATGCTGGAAAACCGGCCCGATTGCATCCATCTCGGCGCGACCGGCCATGCGCTGGAGATGGGGCACACGTTGCGCGACGAATTCACCGCTTACGTGCCCAGCCGTCCGCATCTGGAGTGGCAGCTGCGCACCCGCGTCCGCGATTGCGACAACGTCACCATCGTCCGGCTCTCGGTGGCCGAACCACGATTCGACCCGCGACGGCAGCGGGTGACCCGGGTGCTACTGGATCCCGCCCAGATCCCGCCGGAGTGGACCCGGAGTTCGTGCCCGCCAACACCTGGTCGTCGACGCGGCCGGTCGCGGCACCCGGCTGCCGGTGTGGTTCGAGAAGTGGGGATTTCAACGCCCCATCGAACAGGCGATAGACATCGGCATCAACTACGCCAGTCAGCAGTTCCGGATGCCGGACGGACTGATCGCCGAGAAGGTGGTGGTGGTGGTGGCCGGCGCCTCGCACGACCAGTCACCAGGGGTGGGCATGCTGTGCTACGAGGACGGCACCTGGGTGCTGACCACGTTCGGCGTCGCCAACGTCAAACCGCCGACGACGTTCCCGGGCATGGTCGCGCTGGCATCGAGCTGCTGCCGGCGCATTTCACCGACGCCCTCAATCGGGCCAAACTCGTTGGCGCGCCGGCGTTTCACGCGTTTCCGACCAGCAGGTGGCGCCGTTACGACAAGCTGGACCGCTTCCCGACCGGCATTGTGGCGCTCGGCGATGCGGTGGCCAGCTTCAATCCCACCTTCGGACAGGGCATGACGATGACCTCGCTGCAAGCCGGCCATCTGCGGCGAGCGTTGCGATCGGCGGATGCCGACCTGGCCGCCGAACTGAACCGGGCCACGGACCGGACCACCTTTCCGGTGTGGACGATGAATGCCATCGGCGACGTCATCTTCCACCACGCCGGCACGCCCGGGCCGGTTCCCTGGTGGTGGCGGCCGTTGGGGGCCCTGTTCGATCATTTCCTCGGCGCCGCTGAAACCGAACCCGTCTCGCCGAATGGTTTTTGCGCCGATTCTCCCTGATGGACAGCCTCTATATGATTCCGCCGCCCCCGGATCGTCGGCCGCGCCCTTGCCCACAACCTTCGGCTGTGGTGCGCGAACGCCGCGAGTCGCGGCGCGCCGCCGGACACCGGAGAGTCACAGACCGACGGTCGCCCTGAACACCTTGGCCGGCTCGTGTGCGACCAAAGCCACCGGGCCGTCGTCGGCCGCGACCCAGGCTGCCATGCCGCGCCGCAACTCGAGCGAACCGGATTTCCCGTGCAGCGTGGTGGCGCCCTCGGCGCACAGCAGGATCTGCGGGCCGTCATTGCCCGGCGAGGCGTCGACCTCGTGGCCCAGATGCGCATCGTCGATGGTCAGCAGCGCGACGGCGAACTCGTCGGCCGGGGTGTCGTAGACCACCGCGAGCTCGTCGCGGCGGACCTGCGGCCGCAGCTGCTTCTCGTCGGTGGGCGCGAAGTCCAGCACCCGCAGCAACTCGGGCACATCGACGTGCTTGGGCGTGAGCCCGCCGCGCAACACGTTGTCGGAGTTCGCCATCACCTCGACCGCGAACCCGCGCAGGTAGGTGTGCAGGTTGCCGGCCGGGATGAACAGCGCCTCCCCCGCGACCAGGCTGATCCGGTTGAGCAGCAACGACGCAAGCACACCGGCATCGCCGGGGTAGCGTTCGCCGAGTTCGAGCACCGTCTTGGCTTCGGCCGCGAATTCCGTTGCACCGGAGCTGACGTACTGGATGGCACCGTCGATCACGGCGGACACCAGCATATCGATGTCGGGCTGCGGCGCGGTGATCCAGGTGGTGAACAGTGCGCGCAGCCCGTCGGAGTCGGACTGGTCGTTGAGCAACTCGATATAGGGGTCCAGGTCGGTGACGGTCAGCGCCTGCAGCAGGTCGATGGTGCGGGCGGACTGCCGAAATCCGGCCAGCGCCTCGAACGAGTGCAGTGCCACCAGCAACTCCGGCTTGTGCAAGGTGTCGCGGTAGTTGCGGACCGGTGAGTTGACCGGGATGCCCAGCCTCTCCTCCCGCAGGTACCCCTCGATGGCCTGCTCGGCGCTCGGGTGCGCCTGGAGCGACAGCGGTTCGTCGGCCGCGAGCACCTTGACCAGGAACGGCAGCATGTCGCCGAACCTGTCACGCGAGGCGGTGCCGAGCTGCACCTCCGGGTCGGCGGTCACGGCGTCCAGCAACGAGACTTCACCCCCCTCGGTTTCCAGCCAGGCAGGGTCACCCGGATGCGCGCCGAACCAGAGTTCGGCCTCCGGGTGCGCCGCGGGCACCGTCCGCCCGGTGAATTCGGCGACGGCGGTACGCGACCCCCAGGCGTACGTCCGCACCGCACCGCGAATCAATTCCACTTAATCTATCTATCCCCGTGCCAGTCTCAAGTAAACGGCGGCCATTTCCAGCCGAACTGCCAATACTGCCAGTTGCTGCTCGGCGGGTCCGGCCCCGACCGATTCGCGGGCGGCGGCCAGACCGTCGGGAGTACCGGGCTCTTCCGGCACATCCTCGGCCGTGACCAGGTACACATCGTCGAGCCCGGCGACCCGCGTGGCCGCCACGGTCCGATCCCCGGTCAAGGTCAAAGCAAACACCCGTAGTCGTTGCGGTAACGGTCCGTCGATCTCCTCATCATGGAACAGCGCGTCCACCGACGAGGGGCTGTCGGCGAAATCCGGTTCACGTAGCGCCAACACCGCGTCCGCCAGGCCCGTCGCCGCGACGACCTGATGCGCGAGGCGCAACAGCACCGAACTGCCGTGCCGGGCCAGCGCCAGCGTCGGAGCACCGTCGCCGGCCAGCGCGACCTGGTGATTGAGGATGCGCGAGGCGAGGGTCTTGGCCGGGTTGGTGAACGGCTCGCGACCCGCGCTGTTGCGCAGCGCCTCGGCGTCCAGCTCGTCGGCCAGTGCCGGCACGTCGATGTCCACGCTCGGATCGACCGCCTGCAGCGTGGCCAGGCCGGCGGCCAGGTACCGGCACAAGCCGAGCTCGTCGGGCAGCCACAGCCGCGGCGCCAGCACCTTGGCCCGGCCGGCGGTGGCATCGCGCAGCGGACCTTCGTACGGCGCGACGACGACCACCCGCGCACCGCGGCGCACCCCGGTCGCGGCCGCACTGACCAGAGCCGGGTCGCCGGGGTCGTTGCCGGCGATGACCAGGACGTCCAGAGGCCCGACCCAGGGCGGGGCCTCGGCGAGCACCGCGATCGGCGCGGCCGCCGCGCCGCCCTGCGTCGCGGCCAGCATGATCCCGGCCGTCTCCGCGGTCCCCCGGCCGGCCACCCAGATCACGCTGCGGGGCCGGTCTGCGCTGCGCAGCGAGTTCAGGTCGCCTTCCTCAGCGGCGGCGGCCACGGCGCGCACCTGCGCACCCGCCGAGGACGCCGCTCGCAGCGATCCGTGCCGATCAGCGGCGAGCAAACCGTCGGTGTCTTCGAAATCGATCGCCCGGGTGGCGTTCACGGCACGCTCTCGTCCGCCTGCACCTGCGCGCCGATCTCGGCGCTGATGTGAGCGACCATCGCCTCGACGTCCTCGACCGTGCGGCCCTCCGCGTTGAGCCGCAGCAACGGCTCGGTGTTGGAGGTGCGCAGATTGAACCAGCTGCCGTTGCCCAAATCCACTGTCACCCCGTCCATGTGATCGATGGAGTGGATCTTGCTGCCGAACGACTTCAACACAGCATCCACACACCGTGCGGCGTCGCCCACCCGGAAATTGATTTCGCCGGAGGACTCATAACGTTGATAGTCGGCGGTCAACTCCGACAGGGGCCGGTCCTGCTCGCCCAGGGCGGCCAGCACGTACAGCGCGGCCAGCATGCCCGAGTCGGCATCCCAGAAGTCGCGGAAGTAGTAGTGCGCCGAATGCTCGCCGCCGAAGATCGCGCCGGTCTCGGCCATCAGCGCCTTAATATAGGAATGCCCGACCCGCGAACGCAATGGCGTGCCGCCGCGCTCGGCGACCAATTCGGGCACCGCGCGCGAGGTGATCAGATTGTGGATGACGATGGCGCCGATTTCCCGGCCCAGCTCGCGGGCGGCCACCAGGCTGGTCACCGTGGACGGAGACACCGCCACCCCGCGCTCGTCGACGACGAAGCAGCGGTCGGCGTCGCCGTCGAATGCCAATCCGATGTCGGCGCCGGTCTCGCGGACGTAACGCTGCAAGTCCAGCAGGTTGGCTGGGTCCAGCGGGTTGGCCTCGTGATTGGGGAACGATCCGTCGAGCTCGAAGTACAACGGCAGCACGGTGATCGAGTCGATCGCACCCAGCACCGCCGGCGACGTGTGGCCGGCCATGCCGTTGCCGGCGTCCACCGCCACCCGCAGCGGACGCAGCCCCGCGGTGGGCACCAGCGAACGCAAGAACGCGCCGTAGTCGGCGAGCACATCACGATCGGTGACGGTGGCCCGATCCCCGCCGTAGGTTGCGACTCCGGTGATCAGATCCTCGGTGATCACCTTGAGCCCACTGTCCGCCCCGACGGGTTTGGCGCCGGCCCGGCAGAGCTTGATGCCGTTGTAGGCGGCGGGGTTGTGGCTCGCGGTGAACATCGCCCCGGGGCAGTCCAGCAAACCCGAAGCGAAATACAGCTGGTCGGTCGACGCCAGCCCGATACGCACCACGTCCAGGCCTTGATCGGTGACGCCGGTGGCGAAGGCAGCCGCCAGTGACGGCGAACTGTCCCGCATGTCGTGGCCGACCGCTACGCGGGTCGCGCCTTCCTTACGCATCAACGCGGCGAACGCGGCGCCGACGTCGGCGACCAGCGACCCGTCGATCTCTTCGCCGACCAGTCCACGGATGTCATACGCCTTGATGACTCGCTGGACGGTCGCCGCGGGCCGAGACATGCGGGGGCCTCCTGACGCCGGAAAGTGATGGGCTTTTAGCGTCAGCCTATAGGCCGTGGCGCGGTGCTAGTCGGAAGGATCGGGCAATACCCGAAGATGACCGCGCCGACGTCCGGACCGTTTCTCGGGTGGAGCGTACACCGTGCTGCTCGGCGCGGTGGCCTGGGCGCCGGCGGGATGCAGATGCGGGTCGGGGGCAAAGCTGTTCAGCGGTGTGCCGGTAGCGCCGACGTATGGCAGGCTCTCCTGGCCCGAACCACGTTCGCGCACCAAGTCGGCCAGGGCGACCAAGTCGTCCTCGTCGGGGTTGGTGGGCTCGTAGTTGAGCGGGCCGGCGTGGCGCACCAGATCCCATCCGCGGGGCGCGGTGATTCGGCCGGCGTGGCCGACACACAGGTCCCACGAATGCGGTTCGCGCGCGGTCGCCAGGGGTCCTACGACTGCCGTCGAGTCCGAGTAGACGAACGTCAAAGTCGCCACGGCGTAATGCGGACATCCAGGCCGACAGCAGCGACGGGGAGCGTTCACGTTCGAAAGGCTATCGTGCGGAAACGCCGCCGAAGTGCCGGACACGCGCAACCATTCGTGCCCCGATGTCCAACCGTTACTATCGGCGCGTGGGCGATTGGCGCAGTTTCCCGCGGAACGGACGGCCGTCCGGTCACGCGGCCTCGCACAGGGCAACTCGGCGCGGCCGCGACATGCGGGGTCCTTTGCTGCCCCCGACGGTGCCGGGCTGGCGCAGCCGCGCCGAGCGTTTCGACATGGCGGTGCTGGAGGCCTACGAGCCAATCGAGCGGCGCTGGCAGTCGCGGGTGTCCGATCTCGATGTGGCGGTCGATGAGATACCGCGCATCGCCGCCAAGGATCCGGACAGTGTGCAGTGGCCGCCCGAAGTGGTGGCCGACGGGCCGATCGCGTTGGCCAGGTTGATTCCGGCCGGCGTGGATGTGCGCGGCAACACGACAAGGGCGCGAATTGTGTTGTTCCGCAAGCCCATTGAGCGGCGCGCTAAAGACACGGTGGAACTCGGCGAGTTATTGCACGAAATTCTGGTGGCCCAGGTGGCCATCCATCTCGACGTCGAACCTTCTGTCATCGACCCAACGATCGACGACGACTGACGCAATGCTCAGATGATGCCGCGCTTGAGGCGGCGACGCTCTCGCTCGGACAAGCCACCCCAGATACCGAAGCGCTCATCGTGCGCGAGGGCGTATTCGAGACATTCATGACGCACTTCGCAACCCAGGCAGATCTTCTTGGCCTCGCGGGTGGAGCCACCCTTCTCCGGGAAGAAGGCCTCCGGATCGGTCTGCGCACACAGGGCGCGGTCCTGCCATTGGTCGGGGGTCGGTTCCGGCAACGGCTCGGGCTCGAATGCGGCTGGCGCGTCAGGAACCACGGTCAAGTGCGGCCGGATGATGGGGGCCGGCGCGGAGCTGATCGTGGCGCGCTCAGTGCTAGGTATGACGCCCCGTAGGTGTTCATAAGACATGCGTCGTACGTCTCCTCAGCTTCATTTGGGAGTAAAATGTGGATGACTTCCGCTGTTCTGATGTGACAGACATTCGAACAAATGATCGAATCTCGGTCTGCGACACCGGAACCGGCCGGCCCCGGGAAATGACACTGATGTGATTAGACACGGGTTAATCTGCCGGGTCAAGCGTTGCGGCGATTTTCCATACCATCTCGTGATCAATTTCCGGCGTTTCTGTTATCGCGGACCGTCGGCGTGTTCGTCACACCGCTGCCAAATTTCACCAAACGGTACTGTCGTCCGGTGTGAAGGTCACCGTTCTGGTCGGCGGCGTTGGCGGCGCCCGGTTCCTGCTGGGTGTTCAACAGTTCCTCGGGCTGGGCCAGTTCGCCACCGGGGGACAAGATTCCGGCCACGAGCTGACCGCGGTCGTGAACGTCGGCGACGATGCCTGGATTCATGGGGTTCGGGTTTGTCCGGACTTGGACACCTGCATGTATACCTTAGGTGGAGGCGTGGATCCCGATCGCGGGTGGGGTCACCGTGACGAAACCTGGCACGCCAAAGAAGAATTGGCGCGGTACGGCGTGCAACCGGACTGGTTCCAACTGGGCGACCGCGATTTGGGCACCCACCTGGTACGCACCCAGATGCTCAACGCCGGCTATCCACTGTCGCAAATCACCACGGCGCTGTGCGATCGCTGGCGGCCGGGCGCGCGGCTAGTGCCGGCCAGCGACGACCGCTGCGAAACACACGTGGTGATCACCGATCCCGCCGACGACAGCCGCCGCGCCATCCACTTCCAGGAGTGGTGGGTGCGCTACCGAGCCAAAGTGCCCACCCACAGCTTCGCGTTCATCGGCGCCGAAACGGCCAGCGCCACAACCGAAGCAGTGCAGGCCATGGCCGACGCCGACATCATCATGCTGGCACCGTCGAATCCGGTGGTTAGCGTCGGCGCGATCCTGGCCGTGCCCGGTATTCGCGGCGCGCTGCGGGCAGCGTCGGCCCCGGTCGTCGGCTACTCCCCGATCATCGGCGGAAAGCCGTTGCGCGGCATGGCGGATGCCTGCTTGGAGGTGATCGGCGTCGAATCCACCGCCGAGGCAGTGGGTCGGCATTTCGGGGCGCGCGCGGCCACCGGAATCCTGGACTGCTGGTTGATCCACGAGGGCGACGTGGCAGACATCGATGGCGTCGCAGTGCGTGCGGTGCCCTTGCTGATGAGCGATCCACAGGCGACGGCGCAGGTGGTCCGCGCCGGGCTGGACGTTGCGGGTGTGCCGGCATGACCGACCGGCGCGAGCATGGCACCGCCGCGGCGATCGAGATCCTGCCCGTCACCGGTCTTCCCGAGTTCCGTCCCGGCGACGATCTCGGTGCCGTGCTGGCGGCGGCCGCGCCCTGGCTGCGCGACAGCGATGTCGTGGTGGTCACCAGCAAGGTGGTCTCCAAATGCGAGGGCCGGCTGGTGGCGGCCCCTGAGGATCCCGACGAACGCGACGCGCTGCGCCGCAGGCTGATCGAGGCCGAGGCGGTGCGGGTGCTGGCCCGCAAGGGTCGCACGCTGATCACCGAGAGCCGGCTGGGACTGGTCCAGGCCGCCGCGGGCGTCGACGGATCCAACGTCGGCCGAAGCGAACTCGCGCTGCTGCCGGTCAACCCGGACGGCAGCGCCGCGGCCCTGCGCGCCGCGCTGCGCGAAAAGCTCGGCGTGGACATCGCAGTGGTGATCACCGACACGATGAGCAGGGCCTGGCGCAACGGTCAGATCGACGCGGCCATCGGCGCGTCCGGTTTGGCTGTGCTGCACGGGTATTCGGGCGCGGTCGACGAGCATGGGAATGAACTGGTGGTCACCGAGATCGCGGTGGCCGACGAGGTGGCCGCGGCGGCGGATCTAGTCAAGGGCAAGCTGACCGCCATGCCGGTCGCCGTGGTGCGGGGACTCAACGTCACCGACGACGGCACCACCGCCCGTCAGCTGCTGCGCCCCGGCCCCGAGGACCTGTTCTGGCTCGGCACCGCCGAAGCCATCGATATGGGCCGCCGGCAGGCGCAGCTGCTGCGCAAATCGGTGCGCCAGTTCAGCGCCGAGCCGGTGCCGCCGGAGCTGATCGAGGCGGCCGTCGCCGAGGCGCTCACCGCGCCCGCCCCGCACCACACCCGGCCGGTGCGGTTCGTGTGGCTGCAAACGGACGCCACCCGGACCCGGCTGCTGGACCGGATGAAGGACAAGTGGCGCGCCGATCTGTCCGGCGACGGCAAGCCCGCCGACGCGGTCGCGCGTCGGGTGGCGCGCGGCCAGATCCTCTACGACGCGCCCGAGGTGGTCATCCCGTTCCTGGTGCCCGACGGCGCGCACACTTATCCCGACACCGCGCGCACCGGCGCCGAGCACACCATGTTCACCGTCGCGGTCGGCGCGGCCGTGCAGGCCTTGCTGGTCGCGCTGGCCGTGCGGGGAGTGGGCAGCTGCTGGATCGGCTCGACGATCTTCGCCGCCGACCTGGTACGCGCCGAACTCGACCTGCCGCCCGATTGGGAACCGTTGGGCGCCATCGTGATCGGTTATGCCTCCGAAGAGGCGCGGGCCGACACGTTGCGCGATCCCGTGAATCCCGGGGATCTGCTGATCCGCAAGTGATACTGGCGCGGTGAAGACGTTCGCGGGCAAGGCGGCCGTTTCGGCCGACAAGGTTCGCGGCGATTACTACACGCCGGTGCCGGTGGCGCGCTTTCTGGCCCGCTGGGTCCGCCAGGCCGGACCGCGCATCCTCGAGCCGTCCTGCGGCGACGGGCGCATTCTGCGTGAGCTGGCCGGCGACACAGCCGGCTGGGACGGGGTGGCGGGCAACCCGCCCTACATCCGGTTCGGTAATTGGGCTGGTGCGCAACGAGATTCGGCACTGGTGCTGATGCGGCGCGAGGGGCTGCGGCCCAGCCGGTTGACCAACGCCTGAGTGCCGTTCGTGGTCGCGATCACCGTGTCGGTGCGCGACGGCGGACGGGGGTTCTGGTATTGCTGCGCCAGATCCACCCGGCCCCGCGGCTGACCGTCAACGCCGCCGACCGACCAGCACCGACACCGTGCATCGGGTGCGAATCGACTAAGGCGTGGACCCGGCCGCCCTCGTCGCGGTCTTCACAACAGCGCGACGTTTGCGTTCGCCGATCATGGGTCGCAGTTATGATGGGGGCATCTTGGAACTGGAGCCGCGCAGCTGCCCGATCCCCACCCTCGCGGGCCTGCGCCGATCTCGCCGTGGACGTCGACCTGCTGTTGAAGGCCAACGAAATCGAGAAGGCACTGGACGTCGTCGACCGTCGCGTACCTGATCGACGCGCTTGGTTGGTCGCCGGACACCGTGGCCCAGTGCCGGGCGGCGTGGCACACGCTGCGCGATCGCCGGACCGCGCGGTGTCCGATGAGTATCCGCGAGTCGGCCATCTCGATCCTGTCCTACTGGCACGCGCCCGACACGGTGCAGGAATCGCTGCGGCATGCCGTGCTGGCCTTCGTCCTCGGCCGCCCCGACGCCTGCCGCCGCGAGTGCGAACCGGGGCATGTCACCGCGTCGGCGATCGTGCACCTGCTCGCTGGGCCTGCCGACCCGGCACCTGGACCTGCAATTCGTCGCGCATGCGCCGTCGGACGCACAGATCACGATCAGCGATGAATCCGAGGACCTGCGCTGGTGGCCGGTCGACGCGCTGCCGCCGGGCACCGATTACGCGCTGGCTCACCTGGTTTCGCGGGCCACCACCCGCCGAGTGTGATGGCGCCGTCACGTTCGGCACGAGACGCAAAGGCTAAACGTCGCTGGAGTAGCGGATCCCGCCGTCAGGAATGGAGACGCCCGGCCACACCCGGGCACCGCGCAGCAGTTCGCAGCGGGCACCGATATCGGCACCGTCGCCGATCACTCCGTCGCGGATCAGCGCGCGGGGACCGATGCGGGCGCCGAAGCCAATGATCGAGCGCTCGATCACGCTGCCGGCCTCGACCTTGACACCGTCGAAGATCACCGCGCCGTCCAGCCGCACCCCGGGACCGATCTCGGCGCCGCGCCCGACGACCGTGCCGCCAATCAACACCGCGCCGGGCGACACCGCCGCGCCGTCGTGCACCAGCCTCTCGCCGTGCTGGCCGCCCAGGGCCGGCGAGGTGACGATGCCGCGCACCAGGTCCGACGAGCCGCGCACGAAGTCGTCGGGGGTGCCCATGTCCCGCCAGTAGCTGGCGTCGACGTAGCCGCATATCTTGACGTCGGGGTCCGACAGCAGTGACGGGAACACCTCGCGTTCGACCGACACCGGCCGGCCCCGCGGGATCCGATCGATGATTTTGCGCTCGAAAACGTAAGTGCCGGCGTTGATCTGGTCGTTCGGCGGGTCCTCGGTCTTCTCCAGAAACGCCAGCACACGGTCGTTCTCGTCGGTGGGCACGCAACCGAACGCGCGCGGGTCACCGACGCGCACCAGGTGCAGCGTGACGTCGGCCTCGTTGGCCCGGTGGGATTCCACCAGCGCGGAGAGCTCGGCGCCGGAGAGCACGTCGCCGTTGAACACCATCGCGGTGTCGTGCCGCAGCTTGTCGGCGATATTGGCGATGCCGCCGCCAGTGCCCAACGGCTCCTCTTCGGTCACGTAGTCGATCTCCAGGCCAAGCTGCAAGCCGTCGCCGAACTCCGCTTCGAACACCGCGGCCTTGTAGGAGGTGCTCAGGATGACGTGCCGGACACCGGTCGCGGCGATGCGCGACAACATGTGCGTCAGAAATGGCACCCCGGCGGTGGGCAGCATCGGCTTGGGCGCCGACAGCGTCAGCGGCCGCAGCCGGGTGCCCTTGCCGCCGACCAGGATCACCGCATCGACCGAGAAGAGTGTCATTCAGCGCCGCCCTTCTGCCAGTTTTCCGGCTCGCTGCCGACGCGAACTGCGGATCATTAGCCGGGAGCGCAGAGCCAGCGATGCCCGCAGCGTCCAGCGCAGCGGAGCCAGCCCCCACCCGGCGTGTCGGTCGGCCAGAAAGATATAGGTACTCCGGTGGTGTGCGGCCAGGTGGCTGCCCGGATCGTGTCCGGTGGAGTGGCCCTTGTGGTGCAGCACTTCGGCCGACGGCACGTAAATGTTGAGCCAGCCCGCCTTGCCGAGCCGATCGCCGAGGTCGACGTCTTCCATGTACATGAAGTAGCGCTCGTCGAACCCGCCGATCTGGCCGAATGCCGAGCGGCGCAGCAGCAGGCATGATCCCGACAGCCAGCCGACCGAGCGCTCGCTGGGCTCGAGCCGCTCCTGGCAGTAGGCCGCCGTCCACGGGTTGTTCTTCCAGAATGGTCCGACGACGGCGTGCATGCCGCCGCGGATCAGGCTGGGCAGGTGGCGCGCCGACGGGTAGACCGATCCGTCGGGATCCCGGATCAGCGGTCCCAGCGCGCCGGCCTGCGGCCAGCGGGTCGCCGCGTCTAGCAGGGCATCGATGCTGTCCGGCCCCCACTGCACGTCCGGATTGGCCACCAGCACCCAGTCGTCGATCTCGCCCCGGCCGGACAGGTGCTCGATCGCGCGGTTGACCGCCGTCCCGTAGCCGAGGTTGGCTCCGGTGCTGATCAACCGGACGTTCGGGTAGCGTTCCACGGCCACCTGCGGGGTGCCATCGGTGGAGCCGTTGTCGGCGAGCAACACGCTCACCGGACGTTCAGTGGCGTGCGACAACGACGCGAGAAAACGTTCGAGGTGGTGGCCCGGCGAGTAGGTCACCGTCACGACCGGCAGGACGTCAGTCACGCGTAGAGGTTATCCGTCGACCGGCCGCGACCGCGTCGTCCGACGCGGCGAGTGCGGCGACTAGTGCCGGGCGCCACGGCCGCAGCGGCGCCATGCCGGCGGCCACCGACTCCCCGCTGGACAGCGCAGAGTAGGCCGGGCGCGGCGCGGGGCGCGGGAAGTCGTCGGTGCTCACCGGGTTTACCCTCCCCGGGTCGGCGCCGCACTCCTCGAACACCGCGCGGGCCAATCCGAATCGTGAGACGACGCCCTCGTTGGCGGTGTGTAAGATCGGGCCGGGCACGTCGTCATCGACGATCTGCAGCAAGGCCGTCGCCAGGTCCGCGACGTAGGTCGGCGAGCCGACCTGGTCGTCGACGACCTTGATCGGGCCGTCACCGACCGCGAGCATGCGCATGACCGCGACAAAATCGGTCCCGTCGCCGCCGGTGTAGACCCAGGCGGTGCGGACGACGACCGTCTCGGGCAGCGCCGCCAGCGCGGCCACCTCCCCGGCGCGCTTGCTGCACGCGTACACGCCGCGCGGCGAGGTCTCGTCGCTGGGTTCGTAGGGGCGCGGTTCGGCACCGCCGAAATCACCGGCGAACACGAAATCGGTCGAGACGTGGATGAACCGGGCGCCGGCCCGCGCGCACGCCCGCGCGATGTGTCCCGGGCCGGCCTCGTTGACCTCATACGCCCGAGCTTCATCGCTTTCGGCGCCGTCAACGTTGGTGTAGGCGGCGCAGTTGATCACGACGTCGCCCGGTTTGACGATCGCCTCGGCGGCGGCGGGGTCGGTGATGTCCCACTGGCTCGACGTTTGGGCCAGGACGTCGCGACCCTGGTCAGTGGCTTGAGCGGCCAGACAACCGCCCAGCTTCCCACCGGCTCCGCTGATGACGATCCTGTCCGACATGGTTCGAGTTTGGCATGCCCGGGAAAGTGCGGGTCACGCCCGGGCACGCCGGGGTCGGATACTCGAGAAGCAGGTGTGCCGCAAGTAACCTAGTGGGATGCCTGTGCAACGTGTGGTTCGTGTTGCTGCCACTGTGCTGGCCGTCGCCGTAGTCATCGGCACCGGCGTGGCCTGGAACAACGTACGGTCGTTCGAAGACGGCATCTTCCACATGTCCGCACCTTCGTTGGGCCACGGCGGCGACGACGGCGCCATCGACATCCTGCTGGTCGGCCTGGACAGCCGCACCGACGCCCACGGCAACCCGTTGACCCCCGAGGAGTTGGCGACGTTGCGGGCCGGCGACGAGGAAGCCACCAACACCGACACCATCATCCTGGTCCGGATACCGAACAACGGGAAGTCGGCCACCGCCATCTCGATTCCACGCGACTCCTACGTGACGGCCCCCGGCCTGGGCAAGACGAAGATCAACGGGGTCTACGGCCAGACCCGCGAGGCCAAGCGAGCCAGCTTGGTCAAGGCCGGCGATCCGCCCGGCGATGCCGCCGCCCAGGGAATCGAGGCCGGGCGGGAAGCACTGATCAAGACCGTCGCCGATCTCACCGGTGTCACCGTCGACCACTACGCCGAGATCGGGCTGCTCGGTTTCGCGTTGATCACCGACGCGCTTGGCGGCGTCGATGTGTGCCTCAAAGACGCTGTAAACGAACCGCTTTCGGGCGCCGACTTCCCGGCCGGCCCGCAGCGGCTGAACGGGGCCGAGGCGCTAAGCTTTGTGCGCCAGCGCCACGAGCTGCCGCGCGGCGATTTGGACCGGGTGGTGCGCCAGCAGGTCGTGATGGCCTCCCTGGCCCATCGCGTCATCTCCGGTCACACGCTGTCCAGCCCCACCACGATGAAGCGGCTGCAAGCCGCGGTGCAGCGCTCGGTGGTGCTCTCCCAGGGCTGGGACGTGATGGATTTCATCCAGCAGCTGCAGAAACTGGCTGGCGGCAACGTCGCGTTCGCCACCATCCCGGTGCTCGACGGCGCGGGCTGGAGCGACGACGGCATGCAAAGCGTGGTCCGGGTCGACCCCCGGCAGGTCCAGGACTGGGTGGCCAGCCTGTTGCACGAGCAGGATCAGGGCAAGACCGAAGAGGTCGCCTACACCCCCGCCAAGACCACCGCCAGCGTGGTCAACGACACCGACATCAACGGATTGGCCGCCGCGGTCTCGGATGTGTTGAGCTCCAAGGGTTTCAGCACCGGCCCGGTCGGAAACAACGACGGGGGCCACGTGAAGGCTAGCCAGGTGCGCGCCAACAAGCCCGACGACATGGGGGCCCAGCAGGTTTCCAAGGAATTGGGCGGATTGCCGGTCGTCCCCGATGCGTCGCTGGCGCCGGGTTCGGTGCGGGTGGTGCTGGCCGACGACTACACCGGGCCCGGATCGGGTTTGTCCGGCTCGACCACGGCACCGGCCCGGGTGACCGACCAGTCGGCCACCGACCCGAATGTGCCGCCGCCGTCGCCGATCCTCACGGCCGGCAGCGACAAACCGGAGTGCATCGACTAAGCACGCTGTCCGGGGCGATCCTCGACCCGAAGCTGCGCGGCGACTCGGTCGGCCCGCGCATCACCTACTACGATGATGCCACCGGCGAGCGCATCGAGTTGTCCGCGGTGACGCTGGCCAACTGGGCCGCCAAGACCGGCAACCTGTTGCGCGACGAGCTGGGCGCGGCGTCGGGCAGTCGAGTGGCGATCCTGCTGCCGGCACGCTGGCAGACCGCCGTGGTGTTGTCCGGGGCTTGGTGGATCGGCGCCGAGGCGGTGCTGACGGGGCCGGCCGATCTGGGGCTCTGCACCGCCGACCGGCTGGACGAGGCCGACGCGGCGGTCGAGCCGGGCGGCGAGGTCGCGGTGTTGTCGCTGGATCCGTTCGGCCGCCCGGCACCCGACCTGCCGATCGGTGTCACCGACTACGCCACCGCGGTGCGCGTGCACGGCGACCAGATCATCCCCGAACCCCACCCGGATCCGGCGCTGGCTGGCCGATCGATCGACGAGGTGCTGGCGGACTGCGAAAACTCGGCGGCGGCAAGGGGTTTGACCGCCAACGACCGCGTGCTCTCCACCGCGGCGTGGACCGAGCCCGCCGAATTGGTCGACGAGCTGCTGGCGATCATGGCCGTCGGGTCCTCGCTGGTGTAGGTAGCGAACCCTGACCCAGGTGCGCTGCCGCGCCGCGTCGAGACCGAGAAGGTCACTCGCGTGCTCTGACCAACCACCAAATTAATCTTGATATCGCAATATATCAATGTTAGCTTTCGTGTAAACATGGGTTGGACGGCGCGACAACACCAGACCACGGAATAGATTTCGCGCCCGTCCCGATGAAGAAAGGACCAGGTGATGGCGGTGTACGGGCTCTTGGCGAAGACAGCGGGAACGGTTATCACCGGTTTAGTCGGCGTGACGGCCTACGAGGTGGTCCGCAAAGCCGTGGCCAAGGCGCCGCTGCACCAAACCGCGGTGGCGACCGCGGAGCTGGGACTGCGCGGAACCCGCAAGGCGGAGACGGCCGCCGAGTCGGCGCGGCTGAAGCTGGCCGACGTGATGGCCGAGGCCCGGGAGCGCATCGGCGAAGAAGCGCCCACCCCCACCGTCGGCGACGCCCACGATCACGAGCACTGATCGCCGTTCATGAGTCTCGCGATCGTTGAAGACGTCGCAATCGCCGAAGAACCCTCGCTCACCATCCTTTCGGATGCGGCCGGCCGGATGCGAGTGGCCGTGCACTGGGTTCGCGCCAACCCGCGCCGCGCCGTCGGGGTCGAGGAGGCCGTCGCCAAACAGACCGGTGTGCGTGCCGTGCACGCCTACCCGCGCACCGGTTCGGTCGTGGTCTGGTATTCGCCGCTCCGGTGCAACCGGTCCGCGGTGCTGGCCGCCATCAGCGGTGCCGAACACATTGCCGCCGAACTGATCCCGGTCCGAGATCCGCATTCGTCGGAGATCCGTAACTCCGATGTGGTGCGGATGGTGATCGGCGGTGTCGCGCTGGGCCTGCTCGGGATCCGCCGCTACGTGTTCGCCCGGCCGCCGCTGCTCGGCCCCAGCGGCCGGGTGGTCGCCACCGGGGTTACGATCTTTACCGGCTATCCCTTTCTGCATGGCGCGCTGCGTTCGTTGCGGTCGGGCAGGGCGGGCACAGACGCGCTGGTCTCCGCGGCAACGGTGGCGAGCCTGATCCTGCGCGAGAACGTCGTCGCGCTCACCGTGCTTTGGCTGCTCAATATCGGGGAATACCTGCAGGATCTGACGTTGCGCCGCACCCGCCGGGCGATCTCGGAGCTGCTGCGCGGCAACCAGGACACCGCCTGGGTCCGGCTGACCGACGGACCGGATGAGGGCGCCGAGGTGCAGGTGGCGGTCGGCACCGTGAAGATCGGCGACGAGGTGGTGGTGCACGACCACGTCGCCATCCCGGTGGACGGCGAGGTGGTGGACGGCGAGGCCGTGGTCGACCAGTCCGCGATCACCGGTGAGAACCTGCCGGTGAGCATCGCCGTGGGCGCGCACGTGCACGCGGGTTCCGTCGTGGTGCGCGGACGGCTGGTGGTCCGCGCCGAGGCTGTCGGCAACCAAACCACCATCGGCCGGATCATCAGCCGTGTCGAGGAGGCGCAGCACGATCGGGCACCCATCCAGACGGTCGGCGAAAACTTCTCCCGCCGTTTCGTTCCCACGTCGTTCATCGTCTCGGCGATCACCCTGGCGATCACCGGCGACGTCAGGCGCGCGATGACCATGCTGTTGATCGCCTGCCCCTGTGCGGTCGGATTGGCCACTCCGACCGCGATCAGCGCCGCTATCGGCAACGGCGCCCGGCGCGGTATCCTGATCAAGGGCGGATCCCACCTCGAACAGGCGGGGCAGGTCGACGCGATCGTGTTCGACAAGACCGGGACGCTGACCGTCGGGCGGCCAGTGGTCACGAATATTGTTTCCATGCACAAGGACTGGGAGCCCGAGCAGGTGCTGGCGTATGCCGCCAGCTCGGAGATCCATTCCCGCCACCCGTTGGCCGAGGCGGTGATCCGCTCCACCGAGGAACGACACATCACCATCCCGCCGCACGAGGAATGCGAGGTGCTGGTCGGCCTGGGCATGCGAACCTGGGCCGACGGCCGGACCCTGCTGCTGGGCAGCCCGTCGCTGCTGCAGGACGAAAAGGTCAAGGTCTCCAAGAAGGCGAAGGATTGGGTCGACAAGTTGCGGCGCCAGGCCGAGACCCCGCTGCTGCTGGCGGTGGACGGGACGCTGGTGGGCCTGATCAGGCTGCGCGACGAGGTTCGACCGGAGGCGGCCGCGGTGCTCAAGGAATTGCGCGCCAACGGGATTCGCCGCATCGTCATGCTCACCGGAGATCACCCGGACATCGCGCAGGTGGTCGCCGACGAGCTCGGGATCGACGAGTGGCGCGCCGAGGTCTTGCCGGAAGACAAGCTCAAGGTGGTGCGCGACCTGCAGAGCCAGGGCTACATCGTGGGCATGGTCGGCGACGGTATTAATGACGCGCCGGCGCTGGCCGCGGCCGACATCGGGATCGCGATGGGGTTGGCCGGCACTGACGTCGCGGTCGAGACCGCCGATGTGGCGCTCGCCAACGACGACCTGCATCGCCTGCTCGACGTGCGAGACCTCGGCGCCCGCGCGGTCGACGTGATCCGGGAGAACTACGGCATGTCGATCGCTGTCAACGCCGCCGGATTGATCATCGGCGCGGGCGGGGTGCTGTCTCCCATGCTGGCCGCGATCCTGCACAACGTGTCGTCGGTTGCCGTGGTTGCCAACAGTTCCCGACTCATCCGCTACCGACTGGACTGAGCACACGATCGAAACGCTTTGGGAGTCATAAGCTCTCAGCTGCTCGGTGGTGGCTCGCGCGCCGATCAGCATCTTCGATGGGTGCCATCGATAACGCTCATGGCATTGCGCTGGTCGTGCTCCCCCCGGGTGGATACCGTCAAGTAGGCAGGGCCAACCACGGCACAGGGGAAGCCAGAATGATTGCCGCACATCCGATATCGGCGGGGCCGAACTGATGTCACATAGCGCCAGTGTCGTGTTCGACCAGCTTGTCAACGCCGATCCGCCCACCCAGCCCGCGAATCCTGTTCGACACTGCCTGCGTGCTCGGGGGCAGCGTCGCTGGGTTGTTCGCTGCCCGGGTCCTCGCTGACTTTGCGTGCCAAGTGGTGATCGTCGAGCGCGACGAATTGACCAGTCAGGCCCGCGGCCGATGATCGGTGCGACACGGCCGCTGCTCGAATCAGTAGTACGTGGCAACGTCTTGTCCCGGGCAAACATCTCCGTCAAGCGCGCCCAGGCGACCGGGTTGCAATATCGGGATGGCGCCGTGACCGGGGTCGAATGCCACAGCGCACCCAGGCCCGAATTGGTGAGCATCGATGGCCGGACGGCGAAGCTGCGTACCTGCAGGCGGTCTTTGCCGCAGGCAGACCATGATTCGCCCAATTCACTCGTTTCTAACCCATGCGTTAGTTCAAGCGCGGTCTCCGCGATTTCACCGGCCGTCATGATCTGGGTTGTCCAGGCCGGCGTCGGATAGCCGGTTGGCACTGCGGCGGGTCGCCGTCGCCGCAGTGCGCACCGTCCCGGCCCAGCCGCCACCACGGTGCCGCACGGCTTGCGGGCACAGCGCGGGATCCATCCGTACCGCCACCCACGCCAATCGGCGGGCGACAGCGGGCAGGGGCCCCGAGCACCGCATCGTATGCCGCCCCGACCTGGCCGGGGTCATGCAGTCGGGCACCCTAACTGATCACATCGATCGAGTCCACGGCGATGTCGAATTGCCGCAGGCAGTCGGTCAGTGTCGCTAGTGAAACCGCCTGACTGGACACGGTTGTCGCGGGTTCCATGGTCGTCATCGCTGCCAGATCCGGCAACCAGGTGGAACAGCGACGTCAGGCGTTTGCCGTCCCAATGGAATCCGATCCGCGAACCATCGGGCCGGGACTTCTGCCAGCGCAAGGCTCAGCTGGCTAATCTCCCTCCGGATGTCGCGGCTCAAGATCCGCTGGGTCAAGACAAGTTTGGCGACGTGGTGCTGGTGGTCGATGGCTGGGCCACGATTCGAAGCGACTTCGCGATGCTCGAACCCGCCCTGCAGGCGATGGACGCGGGGGCGGATGTCTGCGTGGTCAACGTGCACAAGATGGGTGCCAGATTCGAGCAGGCTCGGTCTTTCATCTGCAGGGCGATCTGGTCGACCCGACACGGTTGCCCGCGTGTGCCGACCTGTTGATGACGACGAGCCCGAACGTGATGGTCTATGCGGCGCTCGACGGTTGGCGGCGCCAGATGGTCGAGCACGGTCACGAACTGCTCAGCGCCGAACTCGATCTCGCCCGCTACCTGCGCGGCCGGCTGGCCGAAATCCCCGACGTCAAGGTGCTCGAGGACGAGCTGCTTGGCGCCGAGGCGTCCTGCAGCCTCGACACGACGCAGGTCCTGATGGACATCGCCGGGACCGGGACGTCGGGGTATCAGGCCTCCGACTGGCTGCGCGAACACTGCCGCCTCGACCTCGGCATCAGCGGTCACCGCCGCATCCTGGCCACCATGTCGTTCGCCGACGACAAAGACACTGCGGACCGCATGCTGACGGCGATGACCAATAGCGCCGGGCCGCAACAGACTTTGAGCGCCCGGCATCGATCAACCTACCGGCGCCCGAGGACATTGAGCTCGAGACCGTTTGCTTGCCGCGTGACGCGTTCTTCGGCCGGACCGAGATGGTGCCCGCCGAGGCCGCCGCCGGACGCATTTCGGCCGAGCAGATCACGCCTTATCCTCCGGGCATTCCCGCGGTGGTGCCAGGTGAGCGTCTCAACGGCGCCGTCATCGACTATCTGCGTTCCGGTGTCGAGGCGGGGATGACGCTGCCGGATCCGGCGGACCCGAGCGCCCGGCGGTTCCGCGTGGTCGCCTGACCAACCCGGTCTAGGCCGATTCCTGGGCGCGGGATTTCGCGGCCTTGCGCAACTCGCGGTTGCTGGACCGCAGATCGGTGTTCGCCGCGGACAGTTCAGCGTTGTGGTCTTCGAGGTTGAGGATTCGGGCGATGCCGGCCAGGTTCACCCCGGCGTCGACCAACGTGCTAATGCGCCGCAGCCGGGCCAGGTCGTCGGCGCTGTAGCGGCGGGTGCCCCCCTGGCTGCGAGCCGGGGTGAGCAGGCCGTAACGCTCGTACAGCCGCAGCGACTGGACCGGGACGCCGGACAATTCGGCAGCGACAGAAATGCCGTACACGCCGTGATCGGGGGCCGGCGCACCGGCATCGCCGGAGAGATCGGCCATCGAGCACACCTCCTCACTCACTCGCATAGGAAACCTGTTTATCATACTTGCACTCATCTTGCGAGAATGTTATATAAAAGCTATGCCTCACGGCATAGATATTCTGACTCAGGGCAACAGATTGGAGTGGAAAGATGACTGCAATGTTGATGCGCACCGACCCCTTCCGAGAACTGGACCGATTCGCTCAACAGGTGTTCGGCACGGCCGCGCGTCCCGCGGCGATGCCGATGGATGCCTGGCGCCAGGGCGACGAGTTCATCGTTGAGTTCGACGTGCCGGGCATCAACGGCGATTCGCTGGACATCGACATCGAGCGCAACGTGGTGACCGTGCGGGCCGAGCGCCCGACGCTGGACCCCAACCAGGAGATGCTGGCCACCGAGCGACCGCGTGGTGTGTTCAGCCGGCAACTGGTGCTCGGTGACAACCTCGACACCGACCGAATCCAGGCGTCTTGCACCGAAGGTGTTCTGCGCCTGCGAATCCCGGTAGCCGAGAAGGCCAAGCCGCGCAAGATCGCGATCAATCGCGGCGGGGCACACCACGTCATCGATGGCCACGTTGAAAACCACGTCGAACAACGGGGGGTGATCAACGCCTGACAAAAGTGGTGGACCAGCGACGGGAGGCACCAGCCGCACGCTCGGCGCCACCCGTCGCTGGTCACGGAGCCTGCGCCGATGGTTGTGACATGATCAAAACCGACCTCGGCGCTGAATACCCAGCGCCACTCGAGCCCACACCGCGGCTTCGCAAGCTCCCTTACCCCGCCCCCGCCGTAACCGGCCGGGTCGGCGCGCGCAGGCGAGCGTGGCCGGCCGGACCTGGCGAACTGCATCTGAGGAGACGAAGTCCGCGATGAGTCGGGACCTGAACGGCCAATCGGCCGACGTCGAACAAGCCCTCGCCGGCGGAGCACCGCAACGGGCGGGGTGGTTTCGGTTCTACTTTGCCGACCAGCGCTGGGAATGGTCCGAACAGGTGCAGCAGATGCACGGCTACCAGCCCGGCACGGTCACCCCGACCACCGAACTGGTGTTGTCGCACAAGCACCCGGATGATCGCGGGCAAGTCGCCATCGACGAAATCCTGGACACGCACCAGGCGTTCAGCACTCGCCATCGCATCATCGACACCGGCGGGCACGTGCATCATGTCGTGGTGGTCGGCGATCAGCTGCGCGACGACAAAGGTGGGGTGATCGGGACGCACGGGTTCTATGTCGACGTCTCGCCGTTGGACCAGGCAGGCGAAGACCTCGTCACCGCGAAGCTCGCCGAGATCACCGAGCAGCGCGCCGTCATCGAGCAGGTCAAAGGGATGCTGATGCTGATCTACGGCATAGGCGACGTGGCAGCCTTCGAACTACTGAAATGGCTCTCCCAAGAAGCGAACATCAAGCTGCGCCTGCTCGCCGAACAAATCTGCGACGACTTTCGCGGCGCGGGCCAGCGGCTGCCGTCGCAGTCGGATTTCGACCACCTCTTGTTGACCGCGCAGCAGCGCGTCGCCCAGGCCGCCGACTCCATGGCCAGTCGAGACGCGTAAGCCGCTTCGACGACAACGGCCGCTACCCCGCCTAGCGGCGCACGGCTCAGAGCTCGTCGGAGAAGTCGGCGCTGAGCCAACGGTCCGGCCGTATGGTGAACAACACGTTTTCGTGGCCTTCCAAGCTTTCGACGAACGCCGGTCCGCCTTCTGCACCGAGGTATCGAACGGCGATGGATTCCATCACGTCCACCGGAGTCGGCATGGTCGTCTCGACGACGGTGCCTTCCACCACCACGTATCGATAAGGCAGCTCCTCAACCGGAAGTCACGCTGGCCGGTTGCCGCGTGTCGCCCGCCGCGCCAAGGAAGTTCGGCGGCTGCGGTACCCGAATCAGCTCGTTGCAGATCACGCCGATCACCACCAGGCCCCGTATGATCATGAACGACCACCGGTAGCGCTCGGGACCCGTCACGTGCGCAGCTGTCCATCGCCGACGGCGCCCACGGCAAGCTGCGCTGGACGCGACAACTTCTTTCCCTGGGTTTGGCGCCGGATGCGCGGGCTGTCCCCGTCCGACGAGCGGTCGCCGAAACGTCCGCAGTTGGCGCCGGTGACCGCGCGGCGCGGCGGCTGCGACAGACCACCGACGGGGGCACCGACCGCGATCGTTGCGGCGAGGAGCCCTCAGCGGTCAGGCATCCTTGACCCATGAACGCCGAGGCTTTGCTGCAGTCCATCCCGCCGCTCGCGGTATACCTCGTGGTCGCAGGCGTGGTCGGGCTGGAAAGCCTGGGCATCCCGCTTCCCGGCGAGATCATCCTGGTCAGCGCTGCGCTGATGTCGTCGCACCACGACCTGGCGGTCAACCCGGTCGGCGTCGGCGCCTCGGCAGTGATCGGCGCAGTGATCGGCGATTCGATCGGGTACTCGATCGGCCGGCGGTTCGGCATGACGCTGTTCGACAAACTCAGCCGGCGACTCCCCCGGCACTTCGGCCCGGGGCACGTGATGCTGGCCGAGCGCCTGTTCGACCGCTGGAAGATCCGTGCGGTGTTCTTCGGGCGCTTCATCGCGCTGTTGCGGATCTTCGCCGGGCCACTGGCCGGCGCGCTGAAGATGCACTACCAGCGTTTCCTGGCGGCCAACGTGTCCGGCGCCATCTGTTGGGCGGGCGGCACGACCGCACTGGTCTACTTCGCCGGGATCGCCGCGGAACGATGGCTGGAGCGGTTCTCCTGGGTCGCGCTCGTCGTCGCGATCGTGATCGGCGGCACCGCGGCAATCCTGCTGCGGGAGCGCACCTCCCGCGCGATCGCCGAACTCGAGGACGAACACGAACGCAAATCCGGAAGCACCGCGGCCGACCCCGTCTGACCCCGGGGCTAACCGGCTGCCTCGACGATCTGAGTGGCCTGGGCCGGGCGGTGCTGCTCAATCTAGCCACACCGCCATCTTCTGGGCGCGCCGGGCGGCATTCAGATCGCCAACGGCGACGAGCACGATCGCGCCCTTCATCAGCAATGTGCCAGGACGACGCGAAGTCCTGGACATCGGTGAGTCCCGCGGCCTGCGCGCGGCGACGGACGATGTCGCGCACGTGGTCGATGTGCGCGATGCAGGCCTGCCCGGCGGGGTGATCGGCGCCCAACTCGAGCAGCACGTTGATAAAGTTGATAAATGAGCAGCCCTCATAGCCGTCGCGGAGCTGAAACCACTCGTGCATCAAGTCGAAGATCGCCAGCAGCTGTTGCTCGGGGGTGGCGCCGCGGCATTCGGACTGCGCTTCGATCAGCCCGTGTGTCCAGATCTGCTCGCGGCGCTCCAGCACGGCCAACATGAGGGCGTTCTTGGTGGCGAAATGCCGGTACAACGTCGCCTTGGCCACTCCGGCCCGCTCGATCACCTCATCGGTGCCGACCGCACGGATGCCACGCCGGCTGAACAGTTCATATGCGGCGTTCAAGATCCGTTCACGGGCGGGTATTCGGCTCGCCCGAGCAGTACGACCACACCGTCCGCATGCTGGTCGACAGCGGCGTGATCCTCGATCACAAGGTGATCTACTGGGATGTGCGGCCATCGGCGAACTTCCCGACGGTCGCGGTGCGGGTGGCCGACGTGCCTGCGACGTTCGACGACACGGTGTTGCTGACCACGTTGATTCGGGCCGCCGTGATGACGGCGCTGGACTCGGTGGGCCGCGGCGACGACGGGAACCGGCTGCTGCCGCTGGCGGCATTGCGCGCCGCGTACTGGAAGGCCGCCCACGACGGCCTGGCCGGCCAGCTGCTGGACTCCGTTCACGACTACGCGGCCGTGCCAGCCCGCCGGCAGTTGGACGCGCTGGTGCACCGGGTTCGTCCGGCGCTGGAGCAACTCGGCGAGTACGACCGCGTCACCGCCGGACTCAAGCAGCTGCTGGCCGACGACAACGGCGCGGTGCGGCAGCGCCGGTATGGCAACAGCGCGGCGACATGCGCGAGGTCATCGCGGCCGCGGCGGCCGCCACCCGCAGCTGACTACACCGCGAACAGGCGATACAGGCCCACCGCGCCAACAGCCACAATCGTGAAACGCAACGCGTTCGGCGACAACCGCCGCCCGTACCGGGCGCCGACCCACCCGCCCACCAGCGAGCTGGCCGCGATGACGCCGGCCACCTGCCAACTGATCCGGTCGAACGCCACCAACGTATAGCCAACGGCCGCAACGATATTGACCACCACGCCAAGATATTCTTGGCGGCGTTCATGCGCTGGATCGACTCCGGCAGCAGTGCCGACCAGCTTCTCCCGAGCCTCATTTAGAGCAAACGGGCACACCGCGTTGACTCGGATGTGGTAGCGAGCCCACTCTGTTGGCGGCGACCTTGGTCAGCGTCGCCACCGCTACTTTGGCCGCCGAATAGGGAGCGGTATACGCAATGCCGGCAAGGGCAGACCCCGACACAAAGCTAAGCACCGACGCCCACCCCGACTCTCTCAGAAAAGGAAAGCAAAGCTGCATGAACCGAAATGTCGCCTTGGGCCCGGTCGCCTCCGAGAGCTCCTAATCTTTATCGGTGACCAACTCCAGCGCCTTGGGGCATAGCGAAGAATTGCGCGGCGTTGACCAACACGTCTATACGCCCTTCCCCGGTGTCGGCTACCTGACGCACAGCGGCTTCAATCGCGTCGGGGTGGGCAATATTGGCCCTGATGAACCAGGCCCGCCCGCGGTCGGTAAAAATCCGCTCTACGCGCTCCAGGCCCTTCTCCTCGTTCAGATCGACGATCATGACGTGGGCACCCAAGCCTGCCAACTCCTCAGCAATCGCCCCTCCCAACCCTGAGCTCCGCCGGTGACTAGCGCGTATCTGTCTTCCAAGCGAGACAAGACCACTCCTTGCTGCTATATAACAATATAACATTATATGTCCTATTGTTCAATAGTTGCATATCGTCGACCCCTGCCTAGTGGGCCTCGGCCCAAGGGCCGCTTCGTCGATTCATCGTCAACCGCTGCGCTGACCCCCGTGGAATGCCCCGATGAGCCTGTTCGCCCAGAAAAGTAGCGCCGGCCCTCGCGGCGGGCTGCACGTTGGTGGCCAAGCCCTCGGAACTGTTCCCACTGGTCAGCTTGCGGATCGCGGAGTTGATCGCCGAGGCCGATCTGCCCACGGGGTATTAAACGTGGTGATCAGACCCGGCGATCCGGTGGGGAAGGCGCTGGTCGACGATCCTCGGGTGGACAAAGTCTCATTCACCGGCAGCCGGGCCGTGGGTGGTGCGATCACGGCTACCGTCGGTGCCCGAATTGGGCGAGTTTCGTTAGAGCTGGGTGGTAAAAGCCCGGCGGTGATCTTCGCCGACGCAGACCTGGGCAAGGCTATTGGGATCGCCGCGGGCAACGCGTTTTTGGGGCTGTCGGGTTAGGTGTGCGTGTGTCAGTCGCGAACCTTGGCACCGCGACGTGTACGACGATGTGGTGAGCAACCTGATCGGCTTCGCCGCGGCCGCGACCTTCGGCGACTTCTTCGACCCCGCGGTGTCAGCGGCTCCGATGATCAGCCCGCAACACATGAACCGGGTGCTCGGCCACATCCACAGCGCGGTCAGTGACGGCGCTGAAATCGCGGCAGGCGGGGGCCGCGCCGAAAAACCACCGACGGCCGGCAATTTCGTAGCGCCGGCAGTGCTGGTCAACGTGGACAACTCGATGGCGGTGGCTCGAGACAAAATCTTCGGACCGGTATTGTGCGTGATCCCATTCGACGATGAAGACGAGGCCATTCGGCTGGCCAACGACACCACCTACGGCCTGGCAGCCGCGGTCTACACCTGCGACGTCGGCCGGGCGTTGCGAGTGAGCCGCACCGTGGGGCGGGCAACGTCGGTGTCAACACCTGGACGCTGCAACCGCACGCCCCGTTCGGGGGATGAAACAATCCGGTTTTGGTCGCGAGAACGGGCGCGCGGGAATTATGGAATATCTCGACACCAAAACCACATTCCTGGGCTGACGGCTTGTCCGGTGCGCGCTTCGCCAACGAGACACCGCGTGTCACGTAGCATAAGGAGCTGAAGTTTTTAGCTATCGTCCGCGGAGGAGTGATATGTCGACTGATCGAGCAACTGGCGAAGTGACGGTCACCGACGACTTCGATCGGCACGACCAGATACTCGACGCCGCCAATGAGTGTTTTACACAATTGGGCATTCATCGCACGAGCGTGCAGGACGTGGCGCGGATGGCCAAGGTCTCTCGGGGCACCATCTATCGGTACTTCGAGGACCGCGACGTGCTCATCGAGGCGGCGATCGAGCATGGTGCCCAACGCTTTTACCGTGAGGTCACCGCGGCGATGGAAAACAAGACCACGCTCGCCGAAAAACTCGGCGCTATGGCCGAAACCCACGCAAAAATCCTCCTCGAGCACCGCACCCGCAACCGACTGATGGCCGATGACTCCGAACTCATGCGCCACATGGTCTCCGATGGCGACAGCACAGTGCGGCGCACGACGAAGTTTCTCGAACCCTACGTGCATGACGCGCAAAAACGCGGCGAAGTCGGCACCGGGGTCAACGTCACAGCGGCCAGCGAGTGGCTGGCGCGCATCATCTACTCCTTCTCGACGGTCAACCAGGGGCTGAGCTTCGATATGACGAAGCCGAAAACCGTCCGCGCCTACGTCGAGAAATTTGCCATCAACGGCCTGCGCTGAAGCAAGGGCTCGTCGTCTACGACTCCGATCACATAGCGGTGCGGCTGTCGTGACCCATAACCGCAGGATCGGTCGCGAATTCACGGACCATTGCCTGGATCGTGTATGACGCCGCCAGCCGACCATCCTGGCTGAAGACCCGGCCATCGCCTTGCACGAGCCCGCGCCCCGACCAGAAAGCGTGGTTGGTGTACAGCAACCAGCCCGCGATATCGACGTCTTCGTGAAATGCTATGGTAACCTTCATGATTCCCGTCGAAAGGGTGATGTGAGCGCGAGCTTCGCCCAGTCCACGATGCGGCAGCATGCCAGCCGCGATGGTCCAGTGGGTCGTCGACTGAGCAAGCAACGCGGCCTGTAGGTAGGGTGCGCGCGGCGCATTACGAAATTGGACCCACGCGTTGATCACTGGCGGACCGACCCGGTCGGGGTCCGGATCGTAGGCAGCGTTGACAACCCGGATTTCGCGACCGGTCATCCCAAAGCCCGGAAAGGCCACCGCCGCATCGGGTCCCGGCACGTCCGGCATCCGCTCGGTGTCCCGCATTATCTCGCTGGCGCCAGAGTCCGCGAGAACAATATCCGCGGTGCGCAGCACGCCGTGCTGATTCACGCGGACTTCGGCCGACGAGAACGTTCTGCCGCGGCGAAGAACATCGACGGTTAGGTCCACCGGCGCATCGAATGATGCCGCCTTGGTGAAGATCATCGACCCCGACGTAACTCTTTGCTCTGGAATCACTTTCGATGCCGCAACGATGGACTCCGCGAGCAGTTGCCCACCCTCGACAACGTTGCGACGAGTAGGTCCATGGGCCGGCCCAATGAAACGGCCGTTGCTCATGGGCTAGACATCGATCAACCTGCGCAGCTCGTCGGCGTCTCCCCAAAGCGGGAACGTGACAGGAACCTTCGAGCCATCGTGCCAGTGTTCTACAAGGACGACGCGTAGAACGAGACGTGCCCGGCGATCGAGACGACCTACCGGCAACGGGGTTCGGTATGCCCACACCACGTTTTCGATAGCCGGGGCCGCACTAGTCAACGCCCAGTAATTTGCTCGGCCCTTGAAGGGACACACCGTGCTGTAGTCCGACGGCACGAAGAGGTCCCACCGCACATCGGATTCGGGGAAAGTACAGCCGGTCGTCGTGGTCGGTCTCGGTGACCACGAGGCAGTGGTCACTTTCGGCGACGAGTACATCGCGGAACCACACCTGACCGGTGTAAGGGCACGGAGTCGCTTCGATTCGATATTCGGGGTGATCGGGCCACGCTGATTGGACTTGCGCTGTCATGTCGTCACTGCCCTACGCATCGATGACGGCGGACGAACGACGGGCTGCTCGAGGCCGACGACGGAAAAGTTCAGCGCGCTCGCGAAAACACCCGCCAGCACGTCGGCGACATCCTCCGGCGTCATCAGCTGCTCCTGAAGCAGACCGCGTGCGACCCAATCTTGGACGACAACCCCCAGTAGGTCGGGGTCAAACGCCGAAGTGAACTCCGTCGGGACGGTGCCTCCCACCGTGACGCAGCAGAACCGAAACCGCGGATGCTCGGCGCGCCAGGCGTTGAGGCTCTCCGACAGCACGGCCTCAATACTCAATAAAGGAATAGGCGCCGAGGGCAGTCCGTGGCTGCCCCACGATTTCGGAGGTATAGTGCGACAAGACTTGATCAGTTGGTGGACGCTGATGACATTGGTACGCATCACGTCAAACCAGTCATCGGCGGAGGTGTCGGCGAACATCCGCAGCGGGGCGTAACCCACCGATATTAAACAGCAAGTCGATGCCGCCCAGCGTGTCTCAGGCGCCATCGGCGAGGTACGCGCAATCCTCCATGCTTCGCACATCTGCGGTCACGGCGTTGCCGCAGCCGGCTCCGCTATACCAGTCCCATTCAAAACCCCTTACCGCTACACCCGTGCTGACTATCAAATCGGTGACGTCACCATCTCCTCAGGTTCACGTGTGCTTATGTCTTTCGGAGCGGCCAACCGGGACCCCTTGCCTTCGACGACCCCAGCACCTTCCGCGCGGACAGAAACCCACGGACCCACGTCGGCTTTGACTACGGTTCGCACCTATGCCTAGGAGCGCCCCTCGCACGCATAGAGGCAGGGGCCGTTCTCCGTCAACTTGTCGGCCGCGTGTCACGAATCTCAACCACAGGACCCACAACGTGGTCCAACAACAGCTCGCTGCGTGGCCCGACACGCCTCCCCGTCGTTCTCCACGAGAGGTCAACCCCATGAAGCCCGGACGTACACCGCCCTAGCGATGGGCCTTGTTTAAAGGCCTAGTTGCAGTAATGGTAGTGGTCCCGGCTGGGATCGAACCAGCGACCTTCCGCGTGTGAAGCGGACGCTCTCCCACTGAGCCACGGGACCGGCGCCGAGAGGCGAACGACGTCGAAGAGTAGCACGTAACCGCTGTGCGCCCGTATGCGCCATCACCGCTCCGGGGGCACCGTTATAACGTAGAGCGACAACGTACATGAGATTTGTGCGCGCCCACGTCGGTGGACTATCGTCGTCCTTCACACCGGGCGAAGGTCTCGTCCGTTGCGCGCGGATGTAGCGCAGTTGGTAGCGCATCACCTTGCCAAGGTGAGGGTCGCGGGTTCGAATCCCGTCATCCGCTCGAAGGTGCAAGTGGCATCAATCCCCCACGGTGGAGTGGCCGAGTGGTGAGGCAACGGCCTGCAAAGCCGTGCACACGGGTTCGATTCCCGTCTCCACCTCCAGTTATTCTTCCCGGCGCGATTAGCTCAGCGGGAGAGCGCTTCCCTGACACGGAAGAGGTCACTGGTTCAATCCCAGTATCGCGCACCACAATTTGCGCGAAGCTCCTTGCGCTAGGCACCGGTGTCGCCGGGCCGGCCGATCGCCTCCAGGCGCCGTTGCACGCGGCCGAGGGCAGCTCGTCGGTGAACCGGGTGATGGCGGTGCCGATTATCAATGGCGTCGACTTTCACCTCCCCGTCGGCGGCCAGCTGGACGGCAACCTCGGTCACCTCGTCGTCGGTGAGTGTCGGCGCCGCAGCAGTGCCAGCAGCGGGACGTAGGCGGTCACGGGCACGCCGTCGGGATAGCCCCGGCGCGGACGAACGCGACGATTCTGGCAACCAGTTCGCCCAAACTCGCCATGACGTCCCCAATGCAGATCTAAGTCGACATGGTGTCGAATCATCGCAATTGGCGGTGCGGCAGACTACCGTTGATTGATGCAGACTGCCTACCATCACCAATTCGACGCGCTCAAGGCAGCATCGGCGACTTGTGTGGCCGCTCCGACGCCGCGATGCAACGGGCCACCCGCGCGCTGCTGGAAGCCGACAAGTCGTGGCCGAAAGCGTCATCACTGAACACGAGAAGTTTCTCGAGGCGGTCGTCCAGACCGAAACCGGCGCCTTCAACCTGCTGGCCCTGCAGGCGCCGGTCGCCACCGAGCTGCGGGCGGTGTTCGGCAATCTGCAGAACGTCGCCGACGCCGACCGCATGGACGTGTTGGTCCTGCACGTCGCCCAGACCGCTCGCCGGCGCCATCCGGCACACGCGATCACCGACGAGTCGCCGTCGGCCGACGACGTCGATCGCGTGCAACGCCGCCTGGAAGCCATCGGCTGGCCGTCCTTCGAACCGGACCGACCGAGCGTCTAGACTCATGCGTACCGCGTTCCATCACCAGCTCGACGCGCTGAGCCAGAGCATCGCCGACATGTGCGATCGCAGTGGCACCGCGATGGCTCAGGCCACCGAGGCACTGCTGGGCTCCGACATCGTGCTGGCCGAAACCGTCATAAGCGCCCACCACGGCTTCATCGTCCAGGTCAACCACGCCGAAACCACCGCCTACAACCTGCTACTGCTGCAGGCCCCGGTCGCCAGCGACCTGCGGGCGGTACTCGCCAGCCTGAAAAACGTCGCCGACGTCTACCGGATGGCGGCCCTGGCCCTGCAAGTCGCCGACACCGTCCGTCTCCGGCATCCCTCCCCCACGATCCTCGACGACATCGTTCCCCACTTCGCCAAAATGGGGCGCATCGCAGTCGATCTCAGCAGGGACGCCACGGAGGTGGTGCTGTCGGGCACCGATCACGCCGTCAGAATCGCCTACGACGACGCAATGGACGAGCTACACTGGCTGGTGTTCGCGATCGTGATGGATCGGCAGTGGTCGCACACCGTCTACCACCGCCGTCGATATCACCCTGCTGAGCCGCTATTACGAGCAGTTCGCCGACCATGCCGTGACGGTGGGGCAACGAGTCCTCTTCCAGGCCACCGGTTCCCACGCCCACCTCAATGACATGCGGCGCGACCAGAGCGCCTGACGGGGTCTGCTCAGCGGGCCAACGGCTTGTATAAGACTACGCCGTTGCCCTTGTTGTCGTACACCACGGCGCGGCGCTCGTGCACATCGTCGTACGGCCCCCTCACAATGCCGCCACCACTGGCCTCCACCGCTTTCGCGGCGGCGTCGACGTCGGCGGTCTTGATCCCGACGACAACCTGACCGGGGATCGGGTGGTCCACGTCCGTCGCCAGCGCGAGGGTGACCGGGCCGCCGTCCAGCGCTGCGAAATGAGTGCCGTCGCGGAATTTCAGTGGCATGCCCAAGGTCTCGCTGTAGAACTGGATCGACTCGTCCAGATTGTCGGTCGACAAGATGATCATCTTGACTTCGTGGTCGCTCAACGTATACCTCCTCTGCACTGAGTAGCTTCCAGCTTAGGCACCGTGCGTGCCCAGCGGTGGAATCGGTCGACCGCACGGCGACGGACTGCCCTGCGATTCGGCCGGCATGCGGCTACCGTGCCATGACCAGGTATCAGCCAAGTGATCAGCCGGCCAACTTCTCGCGCACCGACGGTATCGAAAGGCGTAGCCGACAGTGCTCAGCAAACTTCGGCGCACATAACAAATCACGGTAACCAAAACGAGGAACCCGCGATGCGTCGGTTAGGACTTGGCTGCCTGCCGGGCGTCGATGTCCATGTCCGGGCAGAACGCCTCGACCGCGGCGAACGCGATCAGCTTGGTCTGCTGACTGTTGTAGCCCATGTTCTGAATTCGCTGCAGCGCCTGGTCTGGCGGGAGCATGTTGTTGCGCAGTTGATTGCACAGGTTGGTGCCCACGTGGACGATCATGTCGTGGTTGCTGTACTTGATGTGGTTCTGATCGAGGAACGCAATGTAGGGCGTATTCGCGGGGTCGGCGTGGGCGACTGCCGGTACCGAACACAGCAGTGCGGAAAGGGCGATGAGTGACGCCGCTAGTGCTGTTTTCATGGGCAAGAGCATAGGATCACTGGCGAACTTCCAAGTGAACACCCGGGCAAACGGTTCACCCCGATAGCCGGATGTAGCAACAGCGTTGAGCAGACCGTGGCGCCCGGATTGGCCCCGGATTGGCAGGGGGTTCCCGAACGGACGGCGCGACTCCGTCTCGCCCTCGACACGGACCCGTCAACAACATCGCGGCCGCGCTGCTCTGCGCGGTCGGGATCCCGGCGTTGGTCCGGTGGCGCCACTGGGACCGGCTCGCCATCGTGATTTATCACGGCGTGGCAGAGGAACCGCGGTCGCCAGCATGCTGGCATGTCCTGCACGCGGCCGCCTATCGCCGCCGCGCTGGCTCGCCTCGCCGCGGGGACCCTGCCACCGCGCGATGGCCATCACCTTCGACGACGGCGCCGGCAATCTCGCCACGCACGGGTGCCGGTGCTGCGCGAACTGGGATTGCCCGCCGCGGTGTGCCTCGCGACCGGCCCGATCGGGAGCACCGAAACCCTACGGCCCGACCGGCTTTGGCTGGCAATCGCGCACACCACCGCAACCAGGGCGGATCGGACCGCGCTGGGGCTAGGCATCCGTCCTCTTGCCGGTGGCCGCGACCGCGCTACGGTGTACGGTGCAGCGGTTGAAGAAGCTGGACGACGCACAGCGGTGCTGAACCAGTTTCTCGGCGCGCTGGGGTACCGCGACGACGTCGACGCTGGTCCGTTCCGAGTCATACGCCGCGATTGAGCGCAAAACCAGCAGCGCGCCAACGGCATTCGCTTATCCGAATGGCCGGCCGGAGGATTTCGACGCGCGTTACTGCATCAACCCCACGACCGCTTGCACGCGATGCGGCAAACCGGGCACCACCGGACCGCCTTCCGTCGGTTCAGCTTCGGCTGTACTGTATTTTTACATGCTGACCTGTGAGACACGGGAGGGCGTGCTGGGCCGGTTGGGGCGGGCGCTGGCCGATCCGACCCGGTGCCGGACCCTGGTGGCACTGCTCGACGGCGTGCGCTATCCGGGCGAATTGGCGACCCAGCTGAAGCTAACCCGGTCCAACGTGGCCAACCACCTGTCGTGACTGCGCGGCTGCGGGTTGGTGGTGGCCACCTACCAGGGACGGCAGGTTTCGCTACGCGTTGGCCGACGTGCACCTCGCCCGCGCACTCCGGGAGTTGGTGCAGGTCGTGCTCGCCGTCGACACCGACGAACCGTGTCTGGCGAGCAGCCGCCGAGCCGGGCGGTAGCCGAGCGATGACCGACCAGGATGCCGCACGCATGGCCGAGAACGTGTTGCCGATCTCCGTAACACTGGCAGACGGCTGCTGTTCTGCCGCGTCAGGCGCGAATACCGTTGCACCACAACGCCATGCCGTGTTGTCGCGCCGCGTGCGCCTACTCGTCTCGGCAACGATCACCTACAACATCGTCGAGGCGGCCGGCGCGGTGGCATCGTCGGCGGCGTTGACCGGGTTCGGGCTGGACTCCCTGATCGAGGTGAGCCAGGAGTTTTCCAGGGCAGCCGTGTACCACGGCGTCAGATAGATGCAGCCAGGGCGTGGCCGCCAGCGAGGTCGTCACCGGGGTGCACGAGCACTCAGGCGCCGCGCCGCGCGGTCAGTCGATCGATGCGCTGGCAGCCCACGGCGTCACGCAGGACGGTGACCGGCCGGCCCTGCGCCAGGAAGAACGGCACCACGTACAGCAGCAACAGCACCTGCAGCGCGCACACCCAGAACAGGACGTCGGCGTAGCCGCCGATTGCGCTGAGAGTGACCAGTCCCCACAGCACCACGCCGACGCCGAAGCACGCGGCCTGGACGGGAGGAACGGACCGCTCGCCAGCCCGCCGCCGACACCACACATACGTGGCCGCGACGAACGTGATCATCGCCGCCGTGGGGAGGTCCGGACACCAGACCCGGATCAGCGTGTCCCAGGTCAGCGGGCCCAGATCAGCGGTCATGGCCCCAAGCGTATTGGCACCCGGCCGTGGTGCTCAGTTTCCTACGGCGCCTTCGGGTTTGGGTCCGCGTCCCTCACCGGTCAGATACTTGGGGCAGTACATGCCGGCCGCGATGGCTGTGAACTTGGCCGCGCCGTTGCCGGTGAATCCCGGATTGCGCAACTGCAGGTTGTTGACGATCTCGGTGTCCGAGTGTCCCGTGTCGACCAGTTCGCACACCGTCTTGGCGGCCTCGATCGCGGCAGCCGGATCCTGATAGGTCAGCCCGGCGTCTTTGAGTTCCTTAAGGAACTGGGCGTCGACGGTGGGGTCGGGCGCGGGGCTGGGGTCGGCTTGCGCCGGGACCGCCAGGACGATGGTGGCGACGGCTAACAGCGTCGTCAGGCCTTTCATAACTTCCGGATTCTCCCAGAGTTTCCCGGGCCCCGCAGCCACCGAGTCCGCCAAGCGTCGGAAGTTCAGTCAGATGGTGTTGGCTAGGAGGCGTGGCTGCCATCTTGATTGTCCTCGACGTTTTGTCGGCATTCTCGCTGTGGTCGGACTGATCGCCACCTGGACTCGGCTCCGGGCGCGCAGCAGGCGATCCGGCGCCGAGGGCGTGGTGCTGGTCATCGATCGCCTCACCCCGCGCCGCAAGAATGCGGCCCGACTGCAGGTGAGCCTGCGGATGGTCGGTCCGGCGGTGCGCTACGAGGTGGGACTCGATCTCGAATTTCCTGGATGGCCGCCGACAACGCCAACCTGCGCAGGGCGGCACTCGCCTCGAATCTGGGCACTTCAGAGGTCTACGAATGGCGTTGGGTCGCCGATTGGCGCCTCTCCAACGCCTGCCGGCCACTGGCGGAAGCTATGCAGCCCGACGACTCCCCCCGCACAGCATCCCCGGCATGGGTCCGCCGGAGCTGGGCCGAGCACCCGGGCGGGGACACGTAGCGCAAACCACCGCCGGGCCGCAGTAGCGCACCGGAGCCGGTTACTGGGGGCTGTTGGGGGTGATGCGCGGCAACGCGCCCGGGCAATACGCGGTGGCCGCGATCGCCGCGAACTTGGCGGCGTTCTCCTCGCGCAGCCCGGGATTGCGATCTTGCACGGTCCTGACGACATCGACCATCTGCGTGCCCTGGCCGACCGCTTGGCATACCCACTTACCCGCCGCGATCGCCCGGGCGGGATCGGGGTAAGTGACGCCGGTCGCCTGCAGCGCCGCCAGGAACTGGTCGTCCATCCCATCGGCGTGCGCGGGCGCGGCCGTGCCGACCAGGGCGACGGCGGCTACCAGCATCAAGAGGCGTCTCATAGCCCACTGATCGTTGCAGACCGGCGGCTGATCCGCATCTCTTTTCCGGCCGGTCGCTCACACCGCCTCCCGAACGCCGGTTCGCGGCGGTCCACCTCTGCCGTACGCCGGCGGCGGTGTGCAATTATTCGAAGATGCGCCGTTGGCTGATCGTCCTGTCCACCGTGCTGATCGCCGCCGCTAGCCTCACCGCAACCGGGTTAGCCGTTCCGCGCGCCTGGGCCGGGGACGCGCCGATCGGACACATCGGCGACACCCTGCGGGTGGACACCAGCACCTACATCGCCGACGTCACGGTCAGCAGCGTGGCGCCGTGCGACCCGCCGCCCGGATTCGGCTACACCCGCAGCGGCGTTCCAATCAAGAGCTTCCCCGGCAGCACCCCGAACCGGGCCGACGTGACCGTGCGCGCGGTCCGGGTGCCCAACCCGTTCATCATGGCCACCGCGTTCAGCTTCACCGGGGTGACCCCGTACGCCGACGCCTACAAGCCGCGCGCCACCGACGCCCCCGACGATTTGGACAACGTGCTTGTCAACGCCCCGAACGGGGCGATCGTGCGCGGCGGGGTGTACTGGGACGCCTACCGCGACCCGATCTCTAACGTCGTGTTGCTGGACCGCAAGACAGGCCATCACCTGGCACAGTGGAACCTCTGACGCCCGTCATCCACCTCGCCAGAACGGAGTCCGTCGATCCCTCCGAACTGGCAAAGCTGGCCGCCCTGACGTTTCCGCTGGCGTGCCCGCCCACCGCAACCGCGGAGAACATCGCCTCGTTCATCGAGGCAAACCTGTCGCAGGCCCGCTCTTCGCGCAGTACCTCGCCGACCCCGACCGGGCCATCATCACCGCCGCGCAAACCGGCCGAATGGTCGGCTACGCCATGGTGATTCGCGCCGACGACGATGCCTGCGCCGAACTGTCGAAGATCTACGTGCTGCCCTATCACCACGGCTCCGGTATGGCCCCGGCACTGATGCGGCGGGCCCTGAACGTCGCCCGGGGCTGGGGCGTCCAGCGTGTGTGGCTCGGGGTCAACCAGGAAAACCAACGCGCACAACGCTTTTATAGCAAGTACGGATTCCGGATCAACGGCACCAGAACATTTCAGGTCGGCGCACAGGTCGAAAACGTCTTCATTATGGTTTGTGAGCTCGGCTAGCCGCAGCAGTCAGTGCCAACAGGCGCGACGTGGCCCGCAGATACTTTTTCCGGTAGCCGCCCGCGAGCATCTCCGCGCTGAAGATGGTGTCCAGCTTCGCCCCCGACAACAGCACCGGGATGCCGGCGTCGTAGAGGAAGTCGGTCAACGACACCAGCCGCAGCGCAACGTTCTGATCGTCGATGCCGTGCACGCCGGTGAGAAACACCGGCCGTCACGCCCTCGATTAGGGTCAGATAACGCGACGGACGCATGGTCGTCAGATGCCGACACAGCGCGTCGAAGTCGTCCAGCGTCGCACCGTCGGTTTCGGCGGCCCGCGCCGCGATTTCTTCGTCCGACAGCGGTGGCGGCGCCGGCGGCTGGCCGCGATGCCGGTAATCCGGGCCTTCGATCCGCACCGTGGTGAAAATGCTTGCCACCGTGTTGATCTCGCGCAGGAAATCCTGTGCGGCGAAACGACCCTCACCAAGCTCGGGCAGCGTGTTGGAGGTGGTCGCCACCGACACGTCCCGTTCGACCAGTGAAGACAGCATCCGCGAGACGAGCGTGGTGTTGCCCGGATCGTCGAGTTCGAACTCGACGATGCACACCGCCGTGTAGCCGGCCAACAGCTCGATGTATTCGGCGAAGCCGAACACCCCGGCCAGCTGGGTCAACTCGCCGAACGTGGCGAACGCCTTGGGCGTGCTCCGGCCCGCCCGGCCCCGATCCGGGCAGTTGGTAGTAGGCCGAGGCGAGCATATGCGTCTTGCCCACGCCGAACCCGCCGTCCAGATAGATGCCCACGCCGGGCAACACCTCGCGGCGGCCGAACAACTTCTGCCGGCCGGCCCGGCGCTGTTCGGCCGCGCGGCAGAACTCCTGACACGCCTGCAACGCGGCGGCCTGGCTGGGCTCGGCCGGGTCGGGACGGTAGGTCGCAAAGCTCACATCGGAAAATGTTGGGAGCGGCCGCAATTGGCTGATGAACCGTTCCGGTGACACGCTAGGATGCCGGTCCACCAGCTGCTGAATGGGCGTATTGACGTCTGTCGACGCGGACCCATGGATGCAAAAATCCTAATAGCGTGTCCTCATGGCCGACTCCGCCACCGGCAAGTCCCCCGAGACCGTACTGACCCAGCTCGAATCGGGGCGCGAACTCGGCGATAGTGAACTCCCCCAGCTCTACGCCTATCCGGACGGCGGCGACACCTGGGTGCGAGCCAACTTCATCACCAGCATCGACGGCTGGGCCACCGCCGACGGCAAGAGCGGCCCGATGGCCGGACCCGGCGACCGGCTGATCTTCTTCCTGCTGCGCGAACTCGCCGACGTCATCGTCGTGGGCGCCGGCACCGTGCGGGTGGAGGGCTATTCCGGCGCGCACGCCGGCGTGGCCGAGCGCCAGCGCCGGCAAGCCCGCGGGCAGACCGAGGTGCCGCAGTTGGCCATCGTCAGCCGATCCGGTCAGCTGGAACGGGATATGGGTGTGTTCACCCGGACCGAGGTGCCGCCGCTGGTGCTCACCTGTACGGCGGCGGCCGAGGAAACCCGCCGGCTGCTCGGCGACTTGGCGGTGGTCGTCGACTGTTCCGGCGCCGACCCCGACGAGGTCGACGTGGCCACCGTGCTGGCCGTGCTGCGGGTCCGCGGCATGCGTCGGGTGCTGACTGAAGGCGGGCCGACGCTGCTCGGCTCGCTGATGCAGCGCGGCCTGCTCGACGAGTTGTGCCTGACGATCGCGCCCTACGTGGTCGGCGGGCCGGCCCGCCGCATCGCGACGGGTGCCGGTCACGCGTTGACGGCTATGCGCTGCTACCACATCCTCACCGATGCGGCCGACTATCTGTACACGCGCTACGTGCGAGCTTAACGCTGCCGGGCCACACCGCGCGGAATGGCTACTGTAGTCGGCATGAGACGGCTCCACAGGCCCGCAGCGACGCTGCTCCCGTTGACCGTCGCCGTGACCACGCTGCTTACCGCCTGCATCCCGGGCCTGCCCGCCGAACCGCGCTTCGCGACCAACTCCGGCGCGCGCCCGCAGGGCGCGGCCACGACCAAACCACCGCCGGCCGGCCCGCCCCCGATCGCCGCACCCAAGAACGACCTGCCGTGGCACGACTGCACCACGCGGGTGTTCACCGACACCGGCATCCGGCCCGCCCCCGGCGGGATTCAGCTGGATTGCGCGAACTACGACGCCGACCTCGATCCGGTCAACGGCGGATCGGGAACGGTGAGTATCGGTGTGGTGCGCGCCCGATCGAGTCAGACCCCGAAGGACGCCGGGCCTATCGTCTTCACCACCGGCTCCGACCTGCCGTCATCGGCGCAGCTGCCGGTCTGGCTGTCCCGGGCCGGAGGCGACGTGTTGGCCACCCACCCGATCGTCGCCGTGGACCGGCGGGGCATCGGCATATCCAGCCCGATCGACTGCCGGGACCACTTCGATCGCCAGGCCATGCGCGATCAGGCACAGTTCCAGACCGGCGACGACCCCGTCGCCAACCTGTCCGACATCTCCAACACCGCGACGACCAACTGCACCGAAGCGATCGCACCCGAGGATAGCGCCTACGACAATTTCCACGCCGCCTCAGACATCGAGCGGCTGCGCAGCCTGTGGGACGTGCCGTCGGTGGCGCTGCTGGGCATCGGCAACGGCGCCCAGGTCGCGCTGGCCTACGCCTCGTCGCGGCCCGACAAGGTCGCCCGGCTGATCCTCGACTCGCCGGTTGCGTTGGGAGTCAACGCCGAAGCGGCGGCCGAACAACAGGTCAAGGGCCAGCAGGCCGCCCTCGACGCGTTCGCCGCGCAGTGTGTGGCGGTGAACTGCGCGCTGGGGGCCGATCCCAAGGGCGCCGTCAACGACCTGCTGGCCGCCGCCCGGGCCGGTCGAGGCCCTGGCGGCGCCTCGCTGGCCGAGCTCGCCAACGCCATCACCGCCGCGCTGGGCTTCCCGTCCGGCGGGCGAGTGAACGCGACGACCAGCCTGGCCAACGCGCTGGCCGCGGCCCGCGGCGGCGATGTCAATCAGCTGACCAGCCTGATCAACCACGCTGATGCCACCCGTGACACCGACGGCCAGTTCGTCAACACCTGCAGCGACACGATCAACCGCCCGACCCCGGACCGGATCCGCGAGCTCGTTGTGTCCTGGGGCAAGCTCTATCCGCAGTTCGGCACCGTCGCCGCGCTCAACCTGGTCAAGTGCGTGCACTGGCCCACCATCTCGCCGCCGGCACCGCCGAAGGACCTCAAGGTCGACGTCGTCCTGCTGGGTGTGCAGAACGACCCGATCGTCGGCAACGAAGGCGTCGCCCAAACCGCGGCCGCCGTCATCAACGCCGGCGCGGCCAACCGGCGGGTGATGTGGCAGGGCATCGGGCACGGTGCGAGCATCTACCCGACGTGCGCGGTTCCGCCACTCGTCGGGTATCTCAACAGCGGCAAGCTGCCCGCAACCGACACCTACTGTCCCGCCTGACACGGTCGAGGGGTTTCCTCGGGGAAGCGTCGCTGCGGTGTACGGTGCGCTGGTGACGCCAGCTGATTCGACCCGGGCCGGCTTGCGTGATTCGGTGCTGGCCACCTTCCGTCCCCGCTCCGGACCGCCCAGCACGGCGACGATGCTGCGGTCCGCGCTGTGGCCGATCGCCATCTTTTCGGTGCTACACCGCAGCATCATCCTGACGCTCAACGGCAACATCACCGACGACTTCAGGCCGGTGTACCGCGCGGTCCTCAACTTCCGCAACGGCTGGGACATCTACAACGAGCACTTCGACTACGTCGACCCGCACTACCTGTACCCGCCCGGCGGCACCCTGCTGATGGCGCCGTTCGGCTATCTGTCGTTCACGCCGTCGCGGTATCTGTTCATCCTGATCAACACCGTCGCGATCCTGATCGCCTGGTACCTGCTGCTGCGGCTGTTCAATTACATGCTCGCGTCGGTGGCCGCGCCTGCCCTGCTGCTGGCCATGTTCTGCACCGAGAGCGTGACCAGCACGCTGGTGTTCACCAACATCAACGGCTGCGTCCTGCTGGCCGACGTGTTGTTCCTGCGCTGGCTGCTGGACGGAAAGGTCGGGCACCAGTGGTGGGCGGGGCTGGCGATCGGCCTGACGCTCACCCTCAAACCCGTGCTGGGTCCGCTGCTGCTGCTGCCCCTGCTCAACCGGCAGTGGCGGGCGCTGATCCCCGCCTTCGTCGTGCCCGCGGTCATCAACGCGGTCGCCTGGCCGCTGGTCAGTGACCCGATGGACTTCGTCACCAAGACGCTGCCGTACATCGGCGGCACCCGCGACTACTTCAACAGCTCGATCGAGGGCAACGGCGTCTACTTCGGCCTGCCCACCTGGCTGATCATGTTCCTGCGAATTCTGTTCGTTCTTATCACGATCGGCGCGCTGTGGCTGCTGTACCGCTACTACCGCACCCAGGACCCGCTGTTCTGGTTCACCAGCTCCTCGGGCGTGCTGCTGCTGTGTTCCTGGCTGGTGTTGCCGCTGGCCCAGGGCTACTACTCGATGATGCTGTTCCCATTCCTGATGACCGTGGTGCTGCCGAATTCGCTGATCCGCAACTGGCCGGCCTGGCTCGGCGTCTACGGCTTTCTGACGCTGGACGACTGGCTGATCTACCGGTTCATGCGGTACGGCCGCGCACTGCACTACCTCAAGATCACCTACGGGTGGTCGCTGCTGCTGATCGTCGCGTTCACGGTGCTGGTCTTCCGATACCTGGACGCCAAGATGGAGGACCGGCTGGACGAGGGCCTGGATCCAGCCTGGCTGACCGACGAGCGTGACGCGCGTCAGTTTGATCCACGCTAGCGTAGATGGATGACTTCCTCCGACTTGTCGCAGCCCAAGATCCAGCTGACCGATGACGAGTGGCGCAAGAAGCTCACACCCGACGAGTTCCAGGTGTTGCGTTGCGCCGGCACCGAGCGGCCGTTCACCGGTGAATACACCGACACCAAAACCCAGGGCATCTACAAGTGCCGGGCCTGTGGGGCGGAGTTGTTCCGCAGCACCGAGAAATTCGACTCGCACTGCGGCTGGCCGTCGTTCTTCGACCCGGCCAACTCCTATGCGGTGACCCTGCGTCCCGATCACTCGTTCGGCGCCACCCGCACCGAGGTGCTCTGCGCGAACTGCCACAGCCACCTCGGCCACGTGTTCGCCGGCGAGGGCTACCCGACGCCGACCAACCAGCGGTACTGCATCAACTCGATCTGCCTGCGGCTGGTGCCGACGGAAAGCTAGGGCGCGGCGCGGTCAATCGACGCGGGTGGCACCTCCCAGAACGGCGCGTGCGCCGGCACCCCGTCGAGCCACGGCTCGATGACGCGGAACCGTTCAAGCAACTCCTCGGCCTGCCCGACCACGTCGGGATTGCGCGCGGCCATCAGCTCGATGCTCTCGACGCTGACGTTGACCCGTTGGGTCGTGGTGCCCAGATAAGTGATCTCCCAGCCGCCGGCCGGCATCACCTCGCGAAAGTCGTTCTCGGACAACGACCGAAGCATCTTGAAATCGTTGACGTTGTGTTCGCCGAACTCGAACATGTACAGCCGCCGCGCCCGGCTTGGTGGCGCGATGCAGCGCCTGCACGTAAGACTGCCTAAGCTCGGGCTCGGTGCTGAAGGTGTGGTAGAAGGCGCAGTCGACGACGGTGTCGAACCGATTCTCCAACCCTTCCAGCGTTGGTGGCGTCGACCAACTAGAAAGTGACTTGACACACCGGCCTTCGGGCGTTCTCGCGGGCTCGTTCCAGCGCCGCCGCCGACCCGTCGATGCCGGTCGCCGAGTAGCCTTGGAGGCGTAGTAGATCGCGTGATGGCCGGGGCCGGTGCCCGAGTCGCGCACCTCTCCCTTGATCGCGCCCAGCGCGACCAGTTGCTGGACCACCGGCTGCGGGCCGCCGATGTCCCAGGGGATGGCGGTGGGCAGGCCGTGCGACGTCCGCTGGTCGCGGTAGGCACCCTCGAAGCGGGCGGGGTTGTGGGGGTAGAATATAGTTGTCATGGCAGCGCGTTCACCAACTGCTCGACGGGCACCCGGGGGCCGGTGAAGAACGGCGCCTCCTCCCGGGTGTGCCGACGGGCGTCGGTGGCGCGAAGCTCCCGCATCAGGTCGACGATGCGGTGCAACTCGGGCGCTTCGAAGGCCAGGATCCATTCGTAGTCACCGAGCGCGAACGCGGGCACCGTGTTCGCCCGCACGTCCTTGCATTCGCGGGCGGCCATGCCGTGTTCAGCGAGCATGCGGCGACGTTCCTCGTCGGGCAGCAGGTACCACTCGTAAGACCGCACGAACGGGTAAACGCAGATGTAATTGCCGGGTTCCTCGCCCGCCAAGAACGCCGGGATGTGGCTCTTGTTGAACTCCGCCGGCCGGTGCAGCGCCACGCTGCTCCACACCGGCGAGCTCACCTGCCCCAGCGTGGTGGTGCGCCGGAAATCGGCGTAGGTCGCCTGGAGCGCCTCGACGCGCTCGGCGTGCGTCCAGATCATGAAGTCGGCGTCGGCGCGCAGGCCCGCGACGTCGTAGAGGCTGCGCACCACCACCCCGCGTTCTTTCTGCTGCTTGAGGAACCGGGTGGTCTCGTCGATCACGGCGTCGCGCTGGTCCCCCAATTCGCCGGGCTCCACCGAGAACACCGAGAACATCAGATACCGGATCGTCGAGTTGAGCGCGTCAAAGTCGATCTTGGCCATGAGACCTATCGTGCCACTTCCGTGCCGGAGCCCTCGGTGGCCCTGATCACGCGCTCGGCGGCCTTGCCCGCGGCGCCGACACACGCCGGCACGCCGATCCCGTCGAGGAAGCTGCCGGCCACCGCAAGGGTCGGCGGCAGGCCGTCGAGCAGCTCGGCGACCACGGCGGCATGTCCCGGCCCGTACTGCGGCATCGCGTCGATCCAGCGCTGCACCCGCGCATCGACGGGCTCGACGCGCAGACCGAACACCGTGGCGAGGTCCTCAGCCGCCCACACCAACAGTTCGCGGTCGGTGGCGGTGACGGCCAAGTCGTCACCGAACCGCCCGAACGACACGCGCAGGAACGCCAGCTCGCCCGGCATCTCCCATTTGCGCGACGACAGTGTGATCGCTTTGCCGCGCAACGTTTCTCCGGTGGCGACCAGCACACCCGAGCACTCCGGGAACGCCGTGTCGCCCGGCACCGCGAGGGCGACCACCACCGACGACGCGCTGACGATCCGCCGCGCGGCCGCGCAGCTCTGCGCGGCAACGCCGTCGAGCAGGCCCGCCAGCCGCGGGGCGGGCACGGCCAGGATCACCGCGTCGGCGTCCCAGTGCGCGCCGGTGTCGTCGCGCAGCATCCAACCCCGCTCGCCGAACTCGAGCCGGTCGACGGCCGCGCACACCCAGCTCACCCGGGCGCGGGCGGCGAGTTCGTCAACCAGCACCCGGAAGCCGCCGTCCAGCGCGCCGAACACCGGCGCCCCCGTCGCCGGCGGCAGCCCCTGCCGGCTCGCGTCGGTCAGGCTGGTGGCGCCGCGATCCAGCGCGGCCGCAACCGTGGGGGCCGCGGCGCGCAACCCGATCGTGGCGGCCGAGCCCGCGTACACCCCGCTCAGCAGCGGGTCCACCGACCGGGCCACCGTCTGCTCACCGAACCGCTCGCACACCAATTCGGCTGTGGCGGTATCACTTCCGGGCCGCCAGTCGATCGGCCGGTCCGGCTCGGCGTCGATGCGCGCGACGGTGGCGTCGTCGACGAGTCCGGCCACCGAGACCGACGACGACGGGATCCCGACCACCGTGCCCGCCGGCAGCGGGTGCAGCCGCCGCTGGCTGTAGAGCAGCGGCCGGGCCCCGGTGGTGCCGAGTTGGCGGTCGGACAGGCCCAGCTCGGCCAGCAGCGCCGGCATCTCGGCACGGCGCAGCACGAACGCCTCGGCGCCCAGGTCCATCGGCCGTCCGCCGACCTGCTCGGTGCGCAAGATCCCGCCGAGTTTCGCGGCCGGCTCGAACAGGGTAATGTTCGCGTCGTCGCCGACGGCCACGCGCAGCCGGTAAGCCGCCGTTAGGCCCGAAATTCCGCCGCCCACAACAGAATACGAGTTCGTGGTCATAACGAGTGAACCAGGGACACCAGGTTGGTCAGCACACCGGGATCGGTTTCGGGCAATACACCGTGGCCGAGGTTGAAGACATGGCCCGCGACACCAGCGTCGACGGCGCGGCGTCCGTCGTCGACGACGGCCCGCGCGGCCCGTTGGACCACCGGCCAGCCGGCCAGCGCCACCACCGGATCGAGGTTGCCCTGCAGCGCCCTGCCGGGCCCCACCCGGGCGGCGGCATCGGTGAGCGACGTTCGCCAGTCCACACCGACGACGGTCGCGCCCGCTTCGCCCATCGCGCCGAGCAACTCGGCCGTCCCGACACCGAAATGCGTCATCGGCAGGCCGTATTCGGCCAGCGTCGCGAAGACGCGGGCGCTGTGCGGCAGCACGTATTGGCGGTAGTCGGCCAGCGACAGCGTTCCCACCCACGAGTCGAACACCTGAACGGCGTCCACCCCCGCGTGGATCTGCCCGCGCAGGAACTCCACCGTGAGGTCGGTCAGCTTCGACATCAACGCGTGCCAGCTCGCCGGCTCGGCCAGCATCATCGCCTTGGTGCGGGCGTGATTTCGGCTGGGCCCACCCTCGACGAGATAGGACGCCAGCGTGAACGGCGCCCCCGCGAAACCGATCAGCGGGACGTCGCCCAACGCGTCGACCAGTAGCGAAACGGCCCGGCATACCGGCTGAATCGCTTGCAGTTCAAGGGGTTTAATGCTGGAGATGTCGGCGTCGGTGCGGATCGGGTGGGCGATCACCGGGCCGACGTCGGCGACGATGTCCAGGTAGATGCCGGCGGCGCGCAGCGGTACCACGATGTCGGAGAACAGAATCGCGGCGTCCACGTCGTGGCGACGGACCGGCTGCAGGGTGATTTCGCAGACCACCTCCGGCTCGAGACACGCCGCCAGCATGGTGTGATGCCGACGCAGCTCCCGGTATTCGGGCAGCGAGCGACCGGCCTGGCGCATGAACCACACCGGCACCCGGCCGGGTTTGCGGCCGGTGACCGCCGCCAGGTAGGGCGACTCGGGCAATTCACGACGGGTGCTCATCGGTGTCAATGCTGCCACGCTGCCGGTTTGGCGCCCAGACGGCGGCCCGGGGCCCCTGAACGCGCTGCGTACCATCGACCTCGTGCCCGTAGCCCCCGCCCTCCGTCAATTACGACGAATTCCCCAGCCTTCGCTTCGAACGGGCCGACGTCACCGGCCTGGACGGCGTCCTGACGCTAGGTTTGGACGCCCCGGGGCTGAACTCGGTCGGCCCACAGATGCACCGCGACCTGGACGATGTCTGGCCGACGATCAACCGCGATCCCAACGTGCGGGCGGTCCTGGTCCGTGGCGAAGGCAAGGCGTTCTCCTCCGGCGCCAGCTTCGACTTGATCGCGGAGACCATCGGCGACTACGAGGGCCGGCTGCGCATCATGCGCAAGGTCCGCGACATGGTGCTCAACATGGTCAATTTCGACAAGCCGGTGGTCTCGGCCATCCGTGGCCCCGCCGTCGGCGCCGGCCTGGTGATAGCCCTGCTGGCCGACATCTCGGTGGCCGGGCAGACCGCCAGACTCATAGACGGGCACACCAAACTCGGGGTGGCGGCTGGCGACCACGCGGCCATCTGCTAGCCGTTGCTGATCGGCATGGCCAAGGCCAAGTACTACCTGATTACCTGCGACACGCTGCTGGGCGAGGAGGCCGAGCGCATCGGCCTGGTTTCGGTGTGCGTCGACGATGACAACGTGATGGCGACGGCCAGCCGGATCGCCGGCGACCTGGCGCAGGGCGAGCAAAACGCAATCCGCTGGACCAAGCACAGCCTCAACCACTGGTATCGCATGTTCGCGCCCGCCTTCGAGACGTCGCTGGGCTTGGAGTTCCTCAGTTTCAGTAGCCCCGACGTGCAGGAAGGACTGGCCGCGCATCGCGAGAAACGCCCGGCGCGGTTCACCCGATAAATGCACCCTGATTGGGGCCGACGGCATATGGTCACGGGCTGGCGGAGCCCCGGTAATAGCTTGGTCGCGCCGGGCTTGACAGCGGCGCGCCTGTCGCGGCGGGTCAGGCGATGGGTCTAGCGTCGATCCTTGTGACCCGCGCACACGACAATGCGGACCGGAGGCGAAGAGGAGGGTCGGCAGTGACCTCAGTCGAACCGGCCCCGTTCCGCGAGGCGGTGGCGGCGATGAAGGCAGTGCACGCCAGGCCGGAGATCGAGCTCGGCCCCATACGCCCCCCACAGCGCCTGGCACCGTTCAGCTACGCCCTCGGCGCCGAGGTTAAGAACCCCGACCTCGACATCGTGCCGGAACGGTCCGAGGGCGACGCGTTCGGCCGGTTGATCCTGCTGCACGACCCGGACGGCGCCGACGCCTGGGACGGCACCATCCGGCTGGTGGCCTACATCCAGGTCGATCTGGACTCGCACGAGGTCGTCGACCCGCTGCTGCCCGAGGTGGCGTGGAGCTGGCTGGTCGAAGCACTGGAATCGCGGACCGACCAGATGACCGCCCTCGGAGGCACCGTCACCGCCACTACGTCGGTGCGCTACGGCGACATCTCCGGGCCACCGCGGGCCCACCAGCTCGAGCTACGGGCCTCCTGGACCGCGACCACACCGGCCGTCGGGGTGCATGTCGAGGCGTTCTGCGAGGTGCTAGAGCACGCCGCAGGCCTACCGCCGGCCGGGGTCACCGACCTGAGCTCGCAATCACGCGCCTGATATGCGCGAACCCGAGATCTCCGTGCCCGACGGCACCGCGCCCGACAGTTCCAGCTCCAACGGCGCTGCATCCGAGCCGGCGCCCGCTCCCCTGCTGCACCCGGCCGACGGGGTACCCGAGCTCTCGGTGACCGTCGAACAGATCGCCGACGCCGCGCGACTGCTGGACCGCGGGCACGGTCCGTTCGCGGTGGACGCCGAGCGGGCGTCGGGCTTCCGCTACTCCAACCGGGCCTACCTCATCCAGATCCGGCGCGCCGGGGTCGGCACCGTGCTGATCGACCCGGTCAGCCACGGCGCCGACCCGCTGACCGCGCTGCGGCCCGTCGCCGAGGTGCTCGGCACCGACGAATGGATCCTGCACGCGGCCGATCAGGATCTGCCCTGCCTGGCCGAGGTCGGCATGCACCCGCCCACGCTGTACGACACCGAGCTGGCCGGGCGGCTCGCCGGGTTCGAGCGGGTGAACCTGGCGGCGATGACCGAACGGCTGCTGGGCCACGGACTGGTCAAGGGCCACGGCGCGGCCGACTGGTCCAAACGCCCGCTACCCGCCGAGTGGCTCAACTACGCGGCACTGGACGTCGAACTGCTGGTGGAACTGCGCGCCGCGATCTCGGCCGTGTTGGCCGAACAAGGCAAAAGCGGTTGGGCCGCAGAGGAATTCGACTACCTGCGCGACGCCGGAAGCAAGGAGACCGCGCCGCGGCGCGACCGCTGGCGACGCACGTCGGGCATACACCGGGTGCGCGACCGCCGCGCCCTGGCCGCGGTGCGCGAGTTGTGGTCGGCGCGCGACAACATCGCCCAGCGCCGCGACATCGCGCCGCGCCGCATCCTGCCGGATTCGGCTATCGTCGACGCCGCGCTCGCCGATCCGAAAACGGTCGACGACCTGACCGCCTTGCCGGTGTTCGGCGGGCGCAACCAGCGGCGCAGCGCGGCGATGTGGCTGGCCGCGCTGCAGGCCGCGCGCGAGAGCCCCGAGCTGCCGGAGGACGCCGAACCGCTGAACGGACCGCCGCCGCCGGCCCGGTGGAGCAGGCGTAAACCGGAGGCGGCGGCCCGGCTGGAGGCGGCCCGGGCCGGGCTGTCGCAGCTGTCCGAACGGGTGCACGTGCCGACCGAGAACCTGGTCACACCGGACCTGGTGCGCCGGCTGTGCTGGGACTGGGAAGACACGCCCAACCCGCTCGAGGCGGTCGACGAGTTCCTATGCGCCGCCCAGGCGCGGGCGTGGCAACGCGAGCTGGTCGATCCTGTGCTGGCGACGGCGCTGCAGCCACCCCGCGACGACGACAAGGGCTAGTCGAGGTGCTCGCGGGTCTCCGTCTCGGATTCGCAACTGCCCAGTGCGGCAACCCAACCCGTGATCCGCCGGGCCACATCCTGATCGGTGAGCCCCAGATCGGCCAGTACCTCCCCGCGCGAGGCGTGCTCGTAGAACTCCTGGCGCAGACCGACGTCGCGGCAAGGCAGATCGATCTCGGCGTTGCGCAGCGCCGCCGAAACCGCCGCTCCCACACCGCCGTTGACGCCGTTGTCTTCCAGCGTCACCAATAGCTTGTGCTGCGTCGCCAGTTCGACCACGCTGTCGGAGACCGGCAACACCCACCGCGGGTCGATCACCGTCACGCCGATCCCCTGGTTGTGCAACCGCTTGGCCACCTCCAGCGCCATCGGGGCGAACGCCCCGACCGCCACCAACAGCACGTCGTGATTAAGCCCATCGGCCGGCAGCGCGAGGATGTCGACGGCCGAAATGCCCGATCCACGCCGCTCCAGGGCCGGAATATCTTCGCCCACATCACCTTTGGGGAACCGTATCGCGGTCGGGCCGTCGTTCACGTCCAGCGCCTCGCCGAGCTCCTCGCGCAGCCGGGCGCCGTCGCGCGGGGCGGCCACCCGCATGCCGGGCACGATGTTGAGCATCGACATGTCCCACATGCCGTTGTGGCTGGGACCGTCGGAACCGGTGATCCCGGCCCGGTCGAGCACGAAGGTGACGGGCAGCTTGTGCAACGCCACGTCCATCATGATCTGGTCGAAGGCCCGGTTGAGGAAGGTCGAATAGATCGCCACCACCGGGTGCATCCCACCCATCGCCAGCCCGGCCGCCGAGGTGATCGCGTGCTGTTCGGCGATGCCGACGTCGGACAGCCGGTCCGGGAAGCGCTGGCCGAACGCCGTCAGCCCGGTGGGGCCGGGCATCGCCGCGGTGATTGCCACGATGTCGCGACGCTTGCGGGCGTAGCCGATCAGCGCGTCGGAGAACGTCGTCGTCCAGCCCGGGCCCGGAACCTTGGTGGCCTGGCCGGTGGCCGGGTCAATCGGCACGGTCGAGTGCATCTGCTCGGCCTCGTCGGCCTCGGCCGGCGGGTAGCCCATGCCCTTGCGGGTGACGACGTGCACGATCACCGGGCCGCCGAAGCCGCGCGCCCGGCGCAGCGCGGCCCCCACCGCGCGTTCGTCATGGCCGTCGACCGGGCCGACGTATTTCAGCCCCAGGTCGGTGAACAGCAGCTGCGGCGCGAGCGAGTCCTTGATGCCCGCCTTGACGCTGTGCATGAAGTGGTAGCAGATCTCGCCGATCAACGGGACCGCGCGCATCACGTCGCGGCTCTTTTCCAGCACCTGCTCGTAGGCGGGCTGCAGGCGCAGCATGGCCAAGTGGTCGGCGACGCCGCCGATCGTGGGTGCGTAGCTGCGCCCGTTGTCGTTGACGACGACGATCACCGGGCGCTTCGAGGCGGCGATATTGTTCAGCGCCTCCCAACACATGCCACCGGTCAGGGCACCGTCCCCGACTACCGCGACGACGTGCCGGTTGCGGTGCCCGGTCAGCTCAAACGCCTTGGCCAGACCGTCGGCGTAGGACAGCGCGGCGCTGGCGTGGCTGGATTCCACCCAGTCGTGCTCGCTTTCGGCCCGCGACGGATACCCCGACAACCCGCCCTTCTTGCGCAGCGTCTCGAAGTCCTGGCAGCGCCCGGTCAGCATCTTGTGCACGTAGGCCTGGTGACCGGTGTCGAAGATGATCGGGTCGTGCGGCGAGTCGAACACCCGGTGCAGCGCCAGCGTCAACTCAACGACACCGAGGTTCGGGCCCAGGTGGCCGCCGGTGGCCGCGACCTTGTGGATCAGAAACTCACGAATCTCCTGGGCCAGCTCGCGAAGCTGCCGTTGCGACAGGTGCTGCAAATCAGCAGGCCCGCGGATCTGTTCGAGCATCCCGCCAGTGTACGCAGCGCCCGCAAGAACACCGGGCAAGCGCCTGACCTACCGGGCACCGAACAGTTCGGCCAGGTTGTCGCGCAGCTCGGGATCGGCCAGGATAACGACCTCGTCGCCGGCCTGCAGTTTGGTGTCGCCGCGCACCACCACCAGCCCGGTGGCGCGGACCACGATGCTCACCCAGATGTCGCCGACGCGGTCGCCGAGGCTCCCGACCGTGCACCGTTCGGCGGCAGACCCACGGGCCACGCTGAACCGGTGTACCCCCTCCGGTTCGTCCGCGAGCCGGACGCCGATCTGCCACGGCCGGGTCTCGACGGTGCGCATCGGCAGCCGCAACAGCCGCGCCAGTCCGGGCACCGCACTGCCCTGCACCAGCACCGAGAAGATGACGACCACCACCAAGATCCCGTACAGGCGCTCGGCATCGGCGATGTGCGCGGCCCGCAAGAACTCACCGAGCAGGATCGGCACCGCGCCCTTGAGCCCGGCCAGCATCACGAAGATGCGTTCGTTATGTTGTAGCCGCACGGGCAGGAGGCAGGCGCCCACCGCCACCGGCCGGATCACCAGGGTCAGCGTCACGCCGAGGACGACCCCAGGCACCCACACGTCCGCCCGGGCCAGCACGGTGAGGTCGACGGTCAGACCCAGGACGGCAAACGCGACGATCTCGGCCAGCCCGGCTAGGGCGCCGTGGAACCGTTTGATCTCCGGCTTGTAGGGCGCGCGGGCGTCACCGATGACGATACCGGCGACGAACACGGCCAGGTATCCCGAGCCGTGCGCCAGCGTGGCGATGCCGTACAGCATCGTACACGACGCCAGCGTGCGCAGCGCGTAGAGGCCTTCGCTCGGCAGCGCCACCCGGCGCATGAAGACCAGCAGGGCACGCCCGCCGAGCACCCCGACGGCCAGGCCGACCGCCGTCTGCGCCACGAATTGCGTTCCCACACTGGCGAATCCGGTCGAGGTCAGGCCGCCGGCCGCGATCAGGTTGGATATCAGCGCGATGCCGACCGGATCGTTGGCGCCGGACTCGCCCTCCAGGATGGCGCTGCTGCGGCCCCGGATCTCGCGTTTGCCCAGCACCGAGAACACCACCGCCGGGTCGGTGGGCGCCACGGCCGTGGCCACCAACACCGCCGGAAACCAGCCGACGCCGCACGCGTAGTGGACGATCAACGCCGCCCCGGCGGCGGTCAGCGCCGTACCCAGCACGCCGAGCGAGAGGATCGGGGCGGCGGCCGCGCGGAACCGTGCCGGCCCGATCTGCATACCGCCGTCGAACAGCACCAGCACCAGCACGATGGTGATCACCCGCTCCACCGCCAGCTCCGACGGTGCCTGCACGGCGGGCAGCACGTGCACCGCGACGGCGGCGCCAATGAGCACCAGCAGCGGCACGGGCACCTTCACCCGCTCGGTCAGACGGTTCGCCAGCACGGCGGCCAAACCGACCGCGCTGCAGAACAACACGAGCGCCGCGTAGCGCAGCGTCTCGCTCACGACGCGCCCACCCGGGTCAGCAGCGCGACGTACTCGATGTGGTGGGTCAGCGGGAACGCGTCGAACACCCTGATATTCTCGACCGTGTAACCGTGACTGAGGTAGAGGCCGATGGCGCGGGCGAAAGATGCTGCCTCGCAACCGATGTTCACCACCCGCCAAACGTCGGCGGCGGCGAGTATGTCGATGACCTCGCGGCCGGCGCCGGACTGCGGCGGGTCGAGCACCGCCACGTCGGCACCGGTCGGTTGCGCTGAGAGCACGCGGCGGACTGAGTCGGTGACGACGTCGACCTGCGGCAGATCGACCAGCGCGGCCCGCGCCGACAGGGTCGAGGCTCGTGAGGTGTCGACGGTGAGCACCCGGCCGGACTCCCCGACCGCGTCGGCCAGGGTGGCGGCGAAAACCCCCACGCCGCCGTAGAGGTCCCACACCCCCATGCCGGTGCCGGGTTGCGCCCACTGGGCGACCAGCGCACTGTACATCCGTAGCGCGTCGCGATGCGCCTGCCGGAACGCGGTCACCGGCACCTGCCGGCTCCGCGCGCCCACCCTCTGGGTGGCCTGGTAGTCGCCCTGCACCACGTTGGCCCTTGTCCGACCGCCGTGGCGCAGCGTGACACCACATGACGCCGGCGGTCGTCGTCGACGGCGACGTGCAGCTGCGCGGTCGGCGTCGGGTCCGCCGGTGAACAGGCCTGCACCAGCCCGTCCAGCATTCTCGGCGCCAGCTGCGCGCAGCGCAGATCACTGACCAGCGCGTCGCTGTGGTAACGGTGAATGCCGGGCCGCGCGTCCGCGCCGACCTCCAGACGCATCCGGGTGCGCCAGCCCGTCGCGGCGCAATCCGACAGCGGTTCGGCCTCACCGCTCCGGTGATGGCCGCCCAGTCGTTCCAGCTGGTTGGCCACGACCTGGGATTTTAGTATCCGAACCGCCTCGGGGGCGGCGAACGCCAGGTCGCAGCAGCCGGCGCCGTTCACCCCGGCGATCGGGCACAGCGAATAGATCCGGTCCGCCGACGGTTCGATCACCTCGAGAACCTCTGCGTGCCAATAGGATCCGCGATCCGCAGTGTCTCGCACCCGCACCCGCTCGTTGGGCAGGGCGTAGCGCACGAACACCACCCGCCCCTCGTGATGGGCCACACAGCTGCCCCCGTTGGCGGGTGCGCCAGTGACCAGTGAAAGCTCCGCTATTGACGCCTCGGACCGCACTACATATCCCTCGCCGCGTCGGGTTAATCAAAGATCCCGCGGCGCGCGTCGCCGGGCGCCGCATGCGGTTGCAGCGTCTTGAGACGCCCCGACGAATTCAGTTGCCACGGAACCGAAGTGACCATCACTTTGGGCATGAACAGCAAACGGCCTTTGAGCCGCAGCGCGCTCTGGTTGTGCAGCAGCTGCTCCCACCAGTGCCCGACGACGTACTCCGGGATGAAGACCGTGACCACGGTGCGTGGCGACTCTTTGGCGACCCGTTTGACGTACTCGAGGATGGGCCGGGTGATCTCCCGGTAGGGCGAGGCGATCACCTTGAGCGGCACGCTGACTTCGCTTTCTTCCCAGTTGTGCACGAGCTTACGGGTTTCGGCGTCGTCGACGCTGACGGTCAGGGCCTCGAGTACGTCGGGCCGGGTGGCGCGCGCATACGCCAGCGCCCGCAATGTCGGCAGGTGCAACTTCGACACCAGCACCAGGGCGTGGTTACGGCTGGGCAACACCACGTCGCGCTGGGTGGCGGCCTGCTCCTCCAACTCGCGGTTGACGGTGTCGTAGTGCTTGCGGATCAGCTTCATCACGACGAACAGTGCGCTCATCGCGACGATCGCGATCCACGCCCCGGCAAGGAACTTCGTGACCAGAACCACCAACAGCACCGCGCCGGTGGACAGCAAGCCGACCGTGTTGACCGCACGCGAACGATTCATCTTGCGCCGCACCGACGGATCGGTCTCGGTGTGCAACAGGCGGCTCCAATGCCGGACCATGCCGATTTGGCTCAGCGTGAACGAGATGAACACCCCGACGACGTAGAGCTGGATCAGCGCGGTCACCTCACCGCGGAAGGCGATGACGAACGCCAGCGCCGCCGCCGACAGGAACAGGATGCCGTTGGAGAACGCCAGCCGGTCGCCGCGGGTGTGCAGTTGGCGTGGTAGGTAGCTGTGCTGCGCCAGCACCGACCCGAGCACCGGGAAGCCGTTGAATGCGGTGTTGGCGGCCAGCACCAAGATCAGCGCGGTGACCGTGGCGATCAGCAGGAACCCGATGCGAAAGTCGCCGAACACCGTCTCGGCCAGCTGCGTGACCAGAGTCTTCTGCAGGTATCTGGCCGGGGCTCCGGACAGCTGGGTGGCGGGGTCGTCGACCACCTGCACGTGGATCTGCTGTGCCAGCACGATGATGCCCATCAACAGCGTCACCGCAATCGCGCCGAGCATCAGCAGCGTCGTTGCGGCGTTGCGCGACTTGGGTTTTTGAAACGCGGGCACCCCATTGCTGATCGCCTCGACACCGGTCAGCGCCGCACAGCCCGACGAGAACGAGCGGGCCAGCAGGAAGGCGAACGCGAAACCGACGATCTGGCCGCGCTCGGCGTGCATCTGAAAGCCGGCCGACGCAGCGCGCAGCGGGTTGCCCAGCACGAAGATCCGGAACAAACCCCAGCCGATCATCACGACGATGCCGACGATGAAGGCGTAGGTCGGGATCGCGAACGCTACCCCGGACTCCCGGATCCCGCGCAGGTTCAGCGCCATCACCAACAAGATGGCGACCACGCAGAACCACACCTTGTTGTGCGCCACGATCGGAACCGCCGAACCGATGTTCGCCATCGCCGACGAAGTCGAAACCGCAACCGTGAGAACGTAATCCACCATCAGGGCGCTGGCCACCACCAGGCCGGTGGTCTCGCCGAGGTTGGTGGTGACCACCTCGTAGTCGCCGCCGCCGGACGGGTAGGCGTGCACGTTCTGCCGGTAGCTGGACACCACGACCAACATGACCGCGGCCACCGCGAGCCCGATCCACGGCGTCAGCGCGTAAGCGGCTGCTCCCGCCACCGAGAGCATCAGAAAGATTTCCTCGGGGGCGTAGGCCACCGAGGACAGCGCGTCCGAGGCGAACACCGGCAAGGCGATACGCTTAGGCAGCAGGGTGTGGCTCAGCCGGTCGCTCCGCTGCGGCCGACCGATCAGCAACCGGCGAGCTGCGGTTGAAAGTTTGGACACGAGAGCCAAGAGTAAGCGTAACGGGCCATGCCGGTAGCGTTCCGTGGGCGAGAAGGTTGTCAACGAAATCGGCTGGCCAACTGAGTTTGCCGATTGGAATGACTACAGACAGGACCCGGCCGAGAGGACTTTACGTGCGGGTGGTTGTTATGGGTTGCGGCCGAGTGGGCTCGTCCTTGGCCGACGGCTTGTCTCGCATCGGCCACGATGTGGCCGTGATCGACCGCGACAGTGCCGCGTTCAACCGGTTGAGTCCCGAGTTCGCCGGGGAACGGGTGCTGGGTCAGGGATTCGACCGTGATGTGCTACTGAAGGCGCGCATCGAGGAGGCCGACGCGTTCGCGGCGGTGTCCTCCGGAGACAACTCCAACATCATCTCGGCGCGGCTGGCGCGCGAGACGTTCGGCGTCAAACGCGTCGTGGCCCGCATCTACGACGCCAAACGCGCCGAAGTGTACGAACGCCTCGGCATCCCGACCATCGCAACCGTGCCGTGGACCACCGATCGCCTGCTCAACGCGCTGACCAGGGAGAGCGAGACCGCCAAGTGGCGCGACCCTACCGGCACCGTCGCGGTGGCCGCGGTGGTCCTGCACGAGGACTGGGTCGGGCGCCGGGCCACCGATCTCGAGCAGGCCACCGGCGCGCGGGTGGCGTTTCTGATCCGGTTCGGCACCGGCATCCTGCCCGAGCCGAAGACCGTCCTACAGGCCGGTGATCAGGTCTACATCGCCGCCATCTCCGGCCGCGCGGCCGAGGCGGTGGCCATTGCGGCGCTGCCGCCCGCCGAGGACATCGATTCGGGGGCGGGGCATTGAGCCCCAGCTGGCCGATCGCGACGAAGGATCGGCGCAGATGAAGGTAGTTGTCGCCGGGGCGGGGGAGGTCGGCCGCTCGGTCACTCGCGAGCTGCTCGAGAACAACCACGACGTAACGTTGATCGAGCGCAATCCCGATCACGTCATCGGCGACGCGATCCCGGCGGCGCACTGGCGCCTCGGCGACGCCTGTGAACTGAGCCTGCTGGAGTCGGTGCACCTGGAGGGTTTCGACGTGGTGGTCGCCGCGACCGGCGACGACAAGGCAAACGTGGTGCTGTCCCTGCTGGCCAAGACGGAGTTCGCGGTGCCGCGGGTGGTGGCGCGGGTCAACGACCCCCGCAACGAATGGCTGTTCACCGACGCCTGGGGTGTCGACGTGGCGGTGTCCACCCCGCGGATGCTGGCGTCGCTGATCGAAGAGGCCGTCGCCGTAGGCGATTTGGTGCGGCTGATGGAATTCCGGCGGGGTCAGGCCAACCTGGTCGAGATCACCCTGCCCGACGACACGCCGTGGGGCGGCAAGCCCGTTCGTCGGCTCGATCTGCCCCGCGACGCCGCGCTGGTCACCATCCTGCGCGGCGCCCGGGTCATCGTGCCGGAGGGCGACGAGCCGCTCGAGGGCGGCGACGAGCTGCTGTTCGTCGCGGTCACCGAGGTCGAAGAGGACCTGCGCAAGCTGCTGCTGCCGTCCGCACCGCCGCCGAGTTAATCGCCGACGGTGGTCGGCTCGGACCGCCGGATCCAAGTCGTCCTCGACGCCGGCCAGGGCACGCTGTGCGGCCTTGATCGCCGCGTAGGTCACCAGGGCGGTCAGCGGCCAGCCCATCCCGATACGCCGCGGCCAGCCAGCCGGTCTGATTGGCGTCGTAGAACAGCCGTTGCACCACGAACCGGGCGACGAAGACCAGCACCCGGCACAGCGTGGCGATGTCGAACGCGTACACGGCCCGCGACACCTTGAGCCAGCCCCGGTCGCGTCCGCCGGCCCAGCTCCAGGCGTAGCCGACGAGCGGCCGGCGCGGATCGCCACGGACACCGCCCACAGCAGCGACATCCAGATGCCCTGCAGGAAGTACCCCTTGGACACGCCGACGACGTAGGCGATCAGCGCGCAGACCACGACACCGACGAATCCGGAAAACGCCGGATGAGTTGAATCACGTCGAATCAGCCGCCATACCAACACAAGTCAGGCCACGCCCAGCGCCGAGCCGATGTCAGGCAGCAGACCCGCGACGCTGGACACCGCTACGAACACGACGACGGGCAGCGACGAGTAGAGGACACCACTCACGCCGCCTAACTGGTTGAGCAGACGGTCCGGACTGATGCGGGGAAACGTGTTGCCGGGAAGACTCAACGCTGAATTTCGTAGTGCGGGTTGTAAATGGCCTTGTTTCCGTTCTCCAGCTTGCCCATCCGGCCGCGCACCCGCAGCGTGCGGCCCGAGTCGATGCCGGGGATGCGACGCTGGCCCAGCCAGACCAGAGTCACGGTGTCGCTGCCGTCGAACAGCTCGGCCTTGACGCCGCCTGCGCAGTTCTTGCCGTTACATTCCACGCTGCGCAACGTACCGACCATCGTGACCTCCTGGCCACGTTGGCAATCGATTACCCGCTGCGCCCCGGTGCTCGCGACTTCGTCCGACAGCTCTTCGGAATAGCGTTGCTCCGGGTCCTCTGTCAACCGACGAGTGAGGCGGCGCAAATACCTTTGAGCCCCCATGGCTACTCCTGACAATATCCGATAAAGCTGCGGTACTTTCATCTATGCCAACGGACACCGTAGACCTCTTGTATGCCAACGGACACCGTAGGCCTCTTGGTTCCCAACCGCCAACATGAACCAAACGCGATTTTTCAACGCCCCGGAGGCCGGGCAGGATCGAGGCGTGGCTGTCGATCTGCGCGGTGTCCCAACCGTGCTGCTCCCCGGAACCGGGTCCGATGATGCCTATGTCGACCGGGCATTTTCCGGGCCGTTGCGCGCCGCCGGCGCCCGTCCACTGACCCCCGTCTCACGGCCGGACCGGCTGATCGACGTGTACCTGTCCGCCCTGGACGAGGCCGCGCGCGCGGGCCGGATCGCAGTCGGCGGAATCTCTATCGGCGCTGCCGTCGCAGCAGCGTGGGCGCTGGAAAACCCGGGCCACGCGGTCGCGGTGCTGGCCGCGCTGCCGGCCTGGGCCGGGGCACCCGAAGCGGCGCCGGCAGCCCTGGCGGCGCGGTATTCGGCCACCGCGCTGCGGGTCGACGGGCTGGCCGCGACGACCGCGCAGATGCACGCGTCCAGCCCGTCCTGGCTGGCTGAGGAGCTCACCCGGTCCTGGCGGGCGCAGTGGCCGTCGCTGCCCGACGCGATGGACGAAGCGGCCGCTTACGTCGCGCCCAGTTGTGACGAACTCCACAGTCTAACGGCGCCTTTGGGCGTGGTGGCCGCCGTCGACGATCCGATTCATCCGCTGCAGGTCGGGGTGGACTGGGTGGCCGCCGCGCCGCGCGCGGCCCTGCGCACGGTGACGCTTGATCAGATAGGCGCCGACAGTGCCACGCTCGGGGCCGCCTGTCTGGCCGCGCTGGCCGACGCCTAAGGCCGTCACGGCTTCCGGTGTGCACTGACGGATTTCCGAGTGCGCTGACGGCGCGATGTCCCGGCGTGTCCACGCCCGGAACGCACATTCAACGGCACGGACGCACATTCGACACCGTCGGCGCACACTCGACGGTCGAGTTGCGGGTTAACCGCCGGTGATGGTGCGCAGCTGCTGCATCGCCGAGCCCTCCGCGCTGCGACGCGCGGCCGGCTCACTAAGTGGCTGTTCGGTGCCGGCTTGTTCGGCGGCCTGCTGCATGGCGGCCTGGCGTAGCTGCTCGGTCATCGGTTCGGGCAGCTGTACGGGCAACGGTGTGCGGACCGGCAGCGGGGTGTCGCCGCGGCGAACTACGGTGTCGGCCAACGCCGCTCGCGCCTCCGCCTCGAGTGCCTCCATGCTCTCGACGGTGCCGTTGACGACGCACCGGATCATCCAGCGGTAACCGTCCACCCCGATGAAGCGCACCACCCCGGAGGCGGTGCCGACCACCTCACGGCCCCACGGACCGTCCTTGATGCTGACCTGAGCCGAATCCTTACGCAGCGACTCGGCCAGCTCGGCGGCGACCTCGCGCCACAGGCCTCCGGTCTTGGGCGCGGCGTACGCGGCGATGGTGAACCGGCCGTTGGGCGTCACCACCCACACCGCGCTGGGCACGCCGGTCTCGGTCAACTCGACCTGCAGCTGGCCCGCCTCCGGCATCGGGATGAGCACCGAACCCAGATCGAGGCGCTCCCACTCGGCGACCGCCGGGTCATCGAAGTCGTCGATGTCGAACGGGCCTTCCAGCTCCTCGTCGAACTCGTCGTCGACCGGATCGGCGGCTTCGGTAACCGGCTCGCGGCCGAACGTGTCGTCGCTGCCCGAACGTTTACGTAATGCAGCCATCGGCGCCCCCTTTTCATCAGTTCGCAGTGCATCGTCGCCAGCGCCTCACAAACTCGCGTGTCCGCCGGAGGAGCCGTGACCACCCTCGCCGCGGGATGTTTCGGCCAGCCCGGCCTCGTCGAACGAAGACACTTCCACCAGCTCGACGAGCTCGACCCGCTGCACCAGCAACTGGGCGATGCGGTCGCCGCGGTGCACCACGATCGGCTCCGACGGGTCGAGGTTGATCAGCGAAACCTTGATCTCACCGCGATAGCCGGCATCGACGGTGCCGGGACTGTTGACGATCGAAAGACCAACGCGCGCAGCCAATCCCGAGCGGGGATGAACCAGGCCGACCATCCCGAACGGAATGGCCACGGCGATGCCTGTCCGGACTAGGGCGCGATGCCCGGGATCCAGCGTGACGTCTTCGGCGCTGAACAGGTCAACCCCCGCGTCGCCGTCGTGGGCGCGGCTGGGCAGCGGGAGCTCGGGGTCGAGGAGGATAACCGCCAGACTGGTCGACACGGGGCCACAGACTACCCTTGACCGCGTGTCCGGTACGCGCCTCGCGCCGCACAGCGTGCGATATCGCGAACGGCTGTGGGTCCCCTGGTGGTGGTGGCCACCGGCCTTCGCGCTGGCAACGCTGATCGCCGTCGAGGTCAATTTCGGCGTCCGGACTCTACCTGACTGGTTGCCGTTCGTGATGCTGTTCGTGGTGGCCACCGGAGCGCTGCTGTGGCTGGGACGCGTCGAAATCTGGGTCACCGCCGCTGACGACGGTGTGGTCCAGCTCTGGGTCGGCGACGCGCACCTGCCGGTCACCGTCATCTCCCGATCCGCGGAGATAGCGCCGTCCGCCAAGTCGGCGGCACTAGGCCGTCAACTCGATCCTGCGGCATACGTCGTGCATCGCGCATGGGTGGGACCACTGATTCTGATTGTCCTCGACGACCCCGATGACCCGACGCCGTACTGGTTGGTGAGCTGCCGGCACCCGGAGCGGGTGCTGTCGGCCCTGACTGGCCCGAACAGGCCCTGACAAGCCTGCGCGGGTATCAGGCCGCGCAGTCGGTGCAGATCATCACGCCGTTCTTCTCGCTGGCGAGCCGGCTGCGGTGCTGCACCAAAAAACAACTGGAGCAGGTGAACTCGTCAGCCTGTTTCGGAATGACCCGAACAGACAGCTCTTCCCCGGACAGGTCAGCGCCAGGCAGTTCGAAATTCTCGGCGGATTCGGATTCGTCAACGTCGACGACAGCCGACGCTGCTTCGTTCCGCCGTGCCTTGAGCTCCTCCAGCGAGTCCTCCGAAACGTCGTCGGTTTCTGTACGCCGTGGAGCGTCATAGTCGGTAGGCATTGTCCAATCCCCTCACATGCCTGCGTTACCTCAAGCAAAGCTTTGTACCAGCGGTCGAACGCATCCACCAAACGATTCGTGCCCGGATCCGGGTTGGATGGGTTGTGATTTACCTCACACCCCCGGATTGGCCCCCTATTTGGCTTTAAACAGTGGATTTAGTGTGCAGCTAGAGTGCACCTGTGGTCGCCCAAATCACCGACGGTACAGCCTTTGACAAGCACGGTCGGCCGTTTCGCCGCCGCAATCCCCGGCCGGCCATCATCGTGCTGATTTTCCTCGCGGTCATCACCGGTATCGCGTGGACGGTGGCACTGACGCGGCCCACGAACGTGCGCGAGGCCGAGGTCTGCAATCCGCCCCCACAGCCGACCGGCACCGCCACGCCGGCCCAACTCGGTGAGCAGATGTCACGCAGCGCGATGGTCGATGTCACCCCCGCCAAACTCAGCGACACCAAGGTCCGCGTGCTCAACGCCAGCGGCCGCGGCGGACAAGCCGGTGAAGTCGCCGGTGCGATGAAGGACCTCGGCTTCGCACAGCCCACCGCCGCCAACGACCCGATCTACGCCGGCACCCGCCTCGGCTGTCAGGGTCAGATCCGGTTCGGCACCGCCGGGCAGGCCGCCGCCGCCGCGGTGTGGCTGGTCGCCCCGTGCAGCGAGCTGTTCAACGACAACCGCGCCGACGACTCCGTCGACCTGGCCATCGGCACGGAGTTCACCGCGCTGGCTCACAACGACGACATCGACTCGGTGCTGGCGAGCCTGCGCCCCGGCGCGACCGGATCGCCAGATCCCTCGCTGCTGCAGAAGATTCACGCCAGCAGCTGCTGAATCAATCCCTGATCGGCGCCAGGCCGTCGCATCGCTGCAGGGCCGCCAGTAGCTCGTCGGCGACGCCCGGCGCGGCCGCGACCACCACCGATCCGGGCGACCCGACCGCCGCCTCCGGCGGCGGTACCACCACCCGCGCCCCAGCCTCCACGGCGATCAGCGCGCCCGCCGCACGGTCCCACACCTGCAGCCCGTGTTCGTAGTAGGCGTCCAGCAGGCCCGCCGCGACCATGCACAGATCCAGCGCCGCCGAACCGATGCGACGCACGTCGCGAACCAACGGGAGCAGCTCGGCCAACAGCGCCGCCTGGGCGGTGCGCCGGGTGGTCGAATACCCAAACCCGGTGCCCAGCAAGGCCATTGACAACTTGTCGACCCCGGAGCAGCGCAACGCGTGCGTGCTCCGCCCGTCGAGCACATGCGCACCCAGCCCCTGGGCCGCGGAATAAACGCGGCACCCGACCACGTCGGAGACCGCACCGGCCACCGACACGCCGCCGCGCTGTGCGGCGATCGACACCGCGTAGGCCGGGATGCCGTAGACGAAATTCACCGTGCCGTCGATCGGGTCGAGCACCCAGGTGACCCCGTCGCCGCCGCCGTCAGCCGGCCCGCCGCCCTCTTCGCCGAGAATCGGTTCGCCAGGCCGTAATTCGGCCAACCGGGCGCGCAGCAGCCGTTCGGTCTCGGTGTCGACCACGGTGACCGGGTCGGTCGGCGTGCTCTTGGCGCGCACCGCCCCGTCGCCGGTCCAGGCCGCGTCCGCACCGAACACCTCGGCGCGTCGCGACCGGACGAATTCCGCGGCTTCGACTGCCAATGTTTCGGCTACCGAACGCAGCAGCGCTGGCTGGTCCTCGCGTCGCGTCACCGCTCTATCGCATCACAGCCCCGGGGCGGCGCGGACCGCCCGCGGCTCATCCCGGCTGTTCCCGGCCTTGCCAGGGCCGCAACCGCCGCGCCACCAGCTATGGTGTGAACCATGTGAACCAGCCCAGATCTCGCCAAGGAGACGTCGATGACCAGCACCGACTCGGCCACGGACACACCCGCCCCCGGGGCAACCACCGGTCCACCGCAGCGGCGCGGATTCGGTATCGATGTCGGTGGCAGCGGCATCAAGGGCGGAATCGTCGACCTGGACACCGGGCTGCTGATCGGCGACCGCGTCAAACTGCCCACCCCGCAACCGGCCACCCCGTCGGCCGTCGTGGACACCGTCGCCGCAGTCGTCAAGGAATTCGGCTGGACCGGCCCGCTCGGGGTGACCTATCCCGGAGTGGTCACCAACGGCATCGTGCGGACCGCCGCCAACGTTGACCGCCAGTGGATCGGCACCAACGCGCGCGACGTGATCGGAGCGAAGCTGGACGGCCAGGACGTCACCGTCCTCAACGACGCCGACGCCGCCGGACTCGCCGAGGAACGCTATGGCGCCGGCAAGGACAACTCGGGCCTGGTGGTGCTGCTCACTTTCGGCACCGGTATCGGGTCGGCACTGATCCACAACGGAAAACTGATTCCCAACACCGAATTCGGGCGCCTGGAAGTCGGGGGCAAAGAGGCTGAGAAGCGGGCGGCGGCGGCGGTCAAAAAAAAGAACGAATGGAGCTACAGGCACTGGACCAAAGAGGTCACCAATGTGCTGAGCGCGATCGAGAACGCGATTTGGCCGGACCTGATCATCGCGGGCGGCGGCATCAGCCGGAAGGCCGATCAGTGGCTGCCGTTGCTGGAAAACCGCACCCCGGTGGTGGCGGCTGCGCTGCTCAACACTGCCGGAATCGTCGGCGCCGCGATGGCCGCGACCGCCGACGTAAAGCACTGATTTTCCCCGCTAGGGCGGTACAAGCGCACACTATCGTTACAATGGTGCACGGCGACCGCCCGACAGAAAGAGTGCGAGTCACGCTGATACCAACGCCGACATTCGACATTGCAGACACTTTCGGTTTCGCCATGCCTAAACCCACCGAAAGTGAGTCCAAACCGAAGGGGTGTAAGTGGCAGCGACTAAGACCAGCCCGGCAACAGAAGAGCCGGTGAAGCGCACCGCCACCAAAGCTCCCGCCAAGCGGCCCGCGGCAAAAGCCGCGAACGGCACCGCTCCGGCGAAGCGAGCGACGAAGTCCTCGGGCCGGACCACCAAGTCCGCCGACGATGACGCCACCGTCGAGGCCGGCGCCGCCAAGAAGACCCGCACCGCCAAGGCGGCCCCGGGCCGCGGCACCAAAGCCGCCAAGGGTGACGAGAACCTGGACGTCGTCGACGAGAGCATCGTCGAGGACCTCGACGGCGAGCCCGACCTCGAAGGTGACCCCGTCGAGGACCTCGACATCGACACCGACCTCGCCCTCGACTACCTCGAAGACGACGACGTCGCGGCCGACGATGCCGACCTCGAGGCGGGCGCCGAGGAGGGCGCTGCCGCGGCGAAGCCGGCCGCGGTCAAGGCGCCCGCCGAAGACGACGAGGAGATCGCCGAACCCTCCGAAAAGGACAAGGCGTCCGGCGATTTCGTGTGGGACGAAGACGAGTCCGAAGCGCTGCGCCAGGCTCGTAAGGACGCCGAGCTCACCGCGTCCGCGGACTCGGTGCGCGCCTACCTCAAGCAGATCGGCAAGGTGGCACTGCTCAATGCCGAGGAAGAAGTCGAGCTGGCCAAGCGGATCGAGGCGGGCCTGTACGCCACACAGCTGATGGCCGAACTCGCCGAACGCGGCGACAAGCTGCCCGCCGCCCAGCGCCGCGACATGATGTGGATCTGCCGCGACGGCGACCGGGCGAAAAACCATCTGCTGGAAGCCAACTTGCGACTGGTGGTGTCGCTGGCCAAGCGCTACACCGGCCGCGGCATGGCCTTCCTCGACCTGATCCAGGAAGGCAACCTGGGCCTGATCCGCGCGGTCGAGAAGTTCGACTACACCAAGGGCTACAAGTTCTCGACCTACGCCACGTGGTGGATCCGCCAGGCGATCACCCGCGCCATGGCCGACCAGGCCCGCACCATCCGTATCCCGGTGCACATGGTCGAAGTGATCAACAAGCTGGGGCGCATTCAGCGTGAGCTGCTGCAGGATCTGGGCCGCGAGCCCACGCCCGAAGAACTGGCCAAGGAAATGGACATCACGCCGGAGAAAGTGCTGGAGATCCAGCAGTACGCGCGTGAACCCATCTCACTGGATCAGACCATCGGCGACGAGGGCGACAGCCAGCTCGGTGACTTCATCGAAGACAGCGAGGCGGTCGTCGCGGTGGATGCCGTGTCCTTCACACTGCTGCAAGACCAGCTGCAGTCGGTGCTCGAGACCCTCTCGGAGCGCGAAGCAGGCGTAGTACGCTTGCGCTTCGGCCTCACCGACGGCCAGCCCCGCACCCTCGACGAGATCGGTCAGGTCTACGGCGTCACCCGCGAGCGCATCCGCCAGATCGAGTCCAAGACGATGTCAAAGTTGCGCCACCCCAGCCGCTCGCAGGTACTGCGCGACTATCTGGACTAACCGTTCGCTAATCGCTTGCCGCGCAAGCGTTTTCGCCGTAAGCCTGCACCCGCCAAAAACCAGCTGCGTCGATCGCGCCACCGTACGGTGAGCATATGTCAGACAACCGCACACTGGTCTCGTCGGAGTCGCCGCGTGAAGCCGACACTTACATCGGGTCCGGCAAAGCGGCCAGCGGGGGAAGTCTCCCGCGGGCCCCGGCGAATAAACGGTGACACTTTTCACAGCCGTCACCGCAGCGGCCCGTCCAGATGCGGGAACAGCATCCCAGTGAGATCCGACGGCACGCCTTGCTCCCCAGCGCACGGGCGCGGTCAGCCGGGTCGGATCGACGTGTAGCAGAAACCAGATCCCGGCGCCCGTGGAAAAGCCGGTTCGCCGGCAGGTGGACCTGTTCGGGTGCCGACAAATGGATGAACGCGGCGGCGCCGTCGGCACCGGACAGTGGGGGATCGATGGCTCCTCGCTCATGGGCGCGAGACCACTCGTCGGCCGCACAAATGTGCACCAAAGCGCCAGCAGACGGGACCACAAAGAGGTCAGTGTAGGCGCCCGCGAAAAGCGGGTACTACGACCCTCAAGAGACCCTCCAGATACCCCCAAGAAGCCCGTGAGCAGCCCGTGAGAAACAACACACCCGATAACGATCGGGGAACAACGCGAAAACGCCAAACGTCTTGAGACAGTGGATACATCGAGAACGGAGAAGCCAGTGAATGCAACTCTGACAAGTCGCGCGCTGACGAAGCATGACCGCTGCGGTGCAACAGCTCGCGTACGCGCCAAGCTGCCTTTCGGCGCCGAACTCCTGTTCTGCCAACACCACGCCAACGAGCACGAGGCAAAGCTGGTCGAGCTGGCCGCGGTACTGGAGGTCAGCGGGAGCTAGGTCTAGCCGGACTCATCCATCCAGAATGTGAGCTGTTGGGTGCAGTCGTCGGTAATGCTGGACCGATATGAACGAGCAGACCGCTAAGCCGTCGCGTCACCACACTTGGCGCATTACACGCAGAACTCTCACCAAGAGTTGGGACGACTCGATTTTCGCCGAGTCCGCGCAAGCCGGATTCTGGTCGGCGCTGTCGACACCACCGTTGTTGTTGGGAATGCTGGGCAGTCTGGCCTACGTGGCGCCGTTGTTCGGCCCGGACGCGTTGCCCAGCATCGAAAAGAGCGCCATTTCCGCAGCGCACAAACTGTTTTCGACCAGCGTGGTAAACGAGATCATCGAGCCGACCGTCCGCGACATCACCGCACACGCCCGCGGTGAGGTGGTCTCGCTGGGATTCGTGCTGTCCCTGTGGGCCGGTTCGTCGGCGATCTCGTCGTTCGTCGACTCGGTGGTCGAGGCACACGACCAGACGCCGTTGCGCCATCCGGTGCGCCAGCGGTTCTTCGCACTGTTCCTGTATGTGGCGGGGCTGGTGGCCGCGGTGCTGACGGCGCCGGTGCTGGTGGTCGGCCCCCGCACGGTCTCCGAACACATTCCCGACAACCTGGCTAACGCGTTGCGGTACGGCTACTACCCCGCGCTGATCGTGGGGCTGATGATCGGAATCGTCGTGCTGTACCGGGTCGCACTGCCGGAACCGCTGCCGACGCACCGGTTGATCGTGGGCGCCGTGCTGGCCACCGCCGTGTTCGTGACCACGACGCTGGGCCTGCGCGTGTACCTACGCTGGATCACCAGCACGGGATACACCTACGGTGCGCTGTCCACGCCGATCGCGTTTTTGTTGTTCGCGTTCTTCGGCGGGTTTGCGATCATGCTGGGCGCCGAACTCAACGCCGCCATCCAGGAGGAGTTCCCCGCCCCGCGGACTCACCCCCACCGATTGCGCATTTGGCTGTTCTCCCGCTCGCCCCGGCTCAAGCGCACCGTGGAGACGCTGGCGGCGCCGATCGCGAATCCCGCGACGCAGGACCGCGACACGGCGCCGACAAATCCGCCGGGCTGATCAGCCCTTCTTGAGCCGTTCGTAGATCTTCTTGCAGTCCGGGCAGACCGGAGAGCCCGGCTTGGCCGCCTTCGTCACGGAAAAACCTCACCGCACAACGCCACAACGTGGGTCCCATCACCGCGCTCTCGGCGATCTTGTCCTTCTTGACGTAGTGTGAAGTACTTCGGGGTATCGCTGCCGGTCCCGTCGTCGACGCGTCCGTCGGTGTCAGTGCGTTCGATCGTCTGGGTCTGCATACGTCATATCGTACACTGTCCGCATATTGTGCACTGTCCGCGCGGCGAAAACCGGCTGCGCCGGAATCCGCCGGGTGTGGGACAGTTAGAGTAATGAGGCGCGGCTCTGATTCGGGGTTCGACAGGTTCGACGACTTCGACCACAACAAAGGCCGGCCGGTACTGATCACGGCCGCCGAACCTTCGTACGAAGAGCAATACCGTGCGCGGGTGCGTAAATACCTGACGCTGATGGCTTTCCGCGCTCCCGCGCTGATCCTGGCGGCGCTCGCCTACGGCGCCTGGCACAACGGCCTGATCTCACTTCTCATCGTGGGGGCTTCGGTCCCGCTGCCCTGGATGGCCGTGCTGATCGCCAACGACCGGCCGCCTCGCCGACGGCCGAACGGCCGGCCACCGAGACGCGGCACCCACCGCAACCGCCACCGGGCGCGCCGGGCCGCGGGTACGACGCCGGTTCCGGGTCCATTCCGCCCGAGTGGCCGTAATCCGCACTTCTCAGAACATTCTCAAGTCACGGTGACATCTCCGCACGTCACGGCGTGTGAGATCGCAGAGCGGTGGGAACTCAACGGGCTGATCTGTCGTTTAACAACATGACAGTTACAAGCCAACCGGGAGGCCGCCATGGTGAACGCTTTCACAGGCAGGATCGACAGCGATCTGGATGCTCAGAGCCCCGCAGCGGATCTCGTGCGCGTCTATCTGAACGGCATCGGAAAGACGGCCTTGCTGACCGCCGCGGACGAGGTCGAACTGGCCAAGCGTATCGAGGCTGGACTGTACGCCGAGCATCTACTCGCGACACGCAAGCGCCTCGGCGAGAACCGCAAACGTGACCTCGCTGCCGTCGTACGCGACGGGCAGGCGGCGCGCCGGCACCTGCTGGAAGCGAACCTGCGGCTGGTGGTGTCGCTGGCCAAGCGTTACACCGGCCGGGGCATGCCGCTGCTGGACCTGATCCAGGAGGGCAACCTCGGGCTGATCCGCGCGATGGAAAAGTTTGACTACACAAAGGGATTCAAGTTCTCCACCTACGCAACCTGGTGGATCCGGCAGGCCATCACCCGGGGCATGGCCGATCAGAGCCGTACCATCCGGCTGCCCGTCCACCTCGTCGAGCAGGTCAACAAGCTGGCGCGGATCAAGCGTGAGATGCACCAGAACCTAGGACGCGAGGCAACCGACGAGGAGCTGGCCGCCGAGTCGGGAATCCCGGTCGACAAGATCAACGACCTGCTCGAGCACAGCCGCGACCCGGTAAGCCTAGACATGCCGGTCGGCTCCGAGGAGGAGGCGCCCCTGGGCGACTTCATCGAGGATGCCGAGGCGATGTCGGCAGAGAACGCGGTGATCGCCGAGCTGCTGCACACCGACATCCGCAGCGTGCTGGCCACGCTCGACGAGCGCGAACACCAGGTGATCCGGCTGCGTTTCGGTTTGGACGACGGCCAGCCGCGGACGCTGGATCAGATCGGCAAGCTGTTCGGGCTGTCCCGTGAACGGGTTCGCCAGATCGAGCGCGACGTGATGGCCAAGTTGCGCAACGGCGAGCGCGCCGACCGGCTCCGTTCGTACGCCAGCTGAGCGGCCAGGCAAGGCCGCCCACCAGCCGAGTAGCAAGACAGTATGCCCGCCGCGGTCGTGTGGCGGACATATTGTCTTGCCTAGGAGGCGTTAAACCCATTTCGGCAGCCTGGGCAAGTAGACTCGGCGGCAATGGAGGGTGCTGAATGAACGACCTGGTTGATACCACCGAGATGTACCTGCGGACTATCTACGACCTCGAGGAAGAGGGCGTGACGCCGCTGCGTGCCAGGATCGCCGAACGGCTCGACCAGAGCGGGCCGACCGTCAGCCAGACTGTCTCGCGGATGCAGCGGGACGGGTTGCTCCATGTCGCCGGGGACCGTCATCTGGAGCTGACCGACAAGGGCAGGGCGCTGGCCATCTCCGTGATGCGCAAGCATCGCTTGGCTGAGCGGCTGCTCGTCGACGTCATCGGCCTGCCGTGGGTGGAAGTGCACGCCGAGGCATGCCGGTGGGAGCACGTGATGAGCGAGGATGTCGAGCGCCGGCTGATGAAGGTGCTCAACAACCCCACCACCTCACCGTTCGGGAACCCCATCCCCGGCTTGCTGGATCTGGGCGTCAGTCCGGATTCGGGCGCCGGGGAAGTGAACTTGGTCCGGCTGACCGAGTTGCCGTCGGGTTCACCGGTCGCGGTCGTCGTGCGCCAGCTCACCGAGCACGTGCAGGGCGACATCGATTTGATTTCACGGCTCAAGGATGCCGGCGTGGTGCCCAACGCGCGGGTCACCGTAGAGACCGGGCCCGCGGGTGTCACGATCCTAATCCCGGGCCACGAGAACGTCACGCTCCCGCACGAAATGGCGCACGCGGTCAAGGTCGAAAAGGTCTGACCGCTATCCCGCACGGCGGCGGAATGTCCGCTGCGGCGCCAGCGCACGCCCAGGCGCCTGGCCGCCTGCGGCCGGTCACCGCAAGCTCCGGGACCGCGTCCCGGTCTGCAACGCGGTATCCAGCATGCGCACCATCCGGTGCTCCTCGTCACACTGTAGCGCGGCCTCCTGCGACATCCCGGCCAGCGGCCTGTCGCCGCGGACATACGCGCTGAACGCCAGCAGCACCAGCGCCTCGGCGCGCCACGGCGGCGGCAGGATGCGGGGACAGTGTCGCCCACAACGCCTCGGCCTCCCCGGCGGTCTCGCCGATCGCCAAGGCGTACAACGTGTCGCGGACCGCCGCGTCCGTCAACGCACAGCCCACGGCGGTCGCCTCGGCGTCGGACAGCAGGTCTACCCTGCTGACGCGGGCGACGGCGGCCATCGCGGCGCGCACGTCGCGACCGCGCACGGCCTCTCGGATCGGCGTCCTGCACACCTCCTGTCGGGCCGTCGCCGCCGCGGGCAAGCGCACAGGCCAACTCGGCGCTGCGAGCGGAATCCTCGGCGGCCACGACGGCCTGTAGATCGGCACGGCGCGAACAGAGCCGCCGCCCTTCCAGCACCGCCGCGGCGGCCAGCGGTGAGATCGACGGATCGTCGACCGTGCCACACGAGCCGCAACCGTCCACGCAGTGCCAGCGCCCACCACGTGCAAGCCGATCGACCACATGCGCCGCGTACAGCTCATTGTGGTGCTGCGCCAATGCTTCTACCAGCACGGCGCACAAATGCCGGTACTCGTCGTTGCAACACGGACAGCGTGCCCTCCTCACTGACGATCACGACGATCACTGCCTCCGGTGCGGCCGCGGCAGCGACCTCGGCGAGATGACCCACCCCGGCGACGAGTTTCTCGGAGAGGTCGACCCTTATTCACCGCGCCCAGCTCGCCAGCCTCCCAGGACACCAGGACCAGTGGCAGTGTTCGTAAGTCGTTGGGGCGGAAACCAATTCAGCCTCTGCTACTGATATACGAGCAGCGAGAGCACTACTCGGTGGTGGTGGTGGTGGTGGTGAACGCGCTGCTAGGCACCTATGTCGTGGGTCTGATTCCCGCGCTCCTGGTGGCCGGCCGGCTCTCCGACCGGATCGGCCGCAAGCCGGTGATGCTCGTCGGCGTGCTCAGCGCCCTGTCCGGCAGCAGCCTTCTGGCACTCGGGAACTTCGGCCTGCTGTTGCTGGCCGCCGAGCGGCTGCTGTCCGGCGTCGGCGTCGGGATTGCGATGACGGTCGGCGCCAGCTGGCTGACCGAGCTGTCCCGGCCGCCCTTCGACCTGCGCGCAGGCGAGGGGCGGGAGCACGATGCACCGTCGTCGTCTTCGGCTGCGGCTCGGCCTTCGGCGCTCTCGTCGCCGGAGGTATCGCCCAATGGGGCCCGCTCCCCCAGGTCCTTCCGTTTCTGAGCCACATCGTCTGCACGGCGCCGTTCGTCTACATCACCGCGCTCCCCGGAGACGCGGGCCAAGGCGGCAACCCGTATTTCGTTGGCTGCGCAGCTGAAGATCCCCGGTGTCCGGCACCGGCGATTTGTACGCGTCGTTTTGATCTCTGCGCCATGGCTTTTCGCGTCCGCGGCGATCGGCTACGGCTACCTGCCCACCCAGCTCGCCGTGGCCGGCTCGCTTGGTCTCATCTTCGCCACGACGGCCTCTATCATCGCCTTGGCCACCTCCGCTCTCGTCCAGCCGTTCGCGCGCAAAGTGCACTGCCACCACTGCGCCCGCGGGTTGATCGTCGCGACGACCCTGCTGGCCGGCGGCCTCGGCCTGGTCACGCTGAGCATCTCGGTTCAATCGATCTGGCTCGGTATCGCGTCGAGCTTCGTGGTCGTCGCGGAAATCGGTGTGGGCCAGGTCTCTGGTCTCCTCGAGGTGCAGCGCATCGCCACCAACGATGACCTTGCCGGACTGACCGGAGTATTTTACTCACTGCCCTACGCTGGATTTCTGTGCCGACCGCCATCGCCGCGTTGGCCGCGCCGTTCCCCCAAGGTGCCCCACATCTATGCCGTCGGCGACGTCATCAGCTCCCCGGCGCTGGCCGCCACGTCCATGGCACAGGGATCGGCTGGCCGCCTACCACGCCTTCGGTGAACCGACCGACGGCATCACCGAACTGCAGCCGATCGGCATCTATTCGATTCCCGAGGTCTCCTCTCCTACGTGGGCGCCACCGAAGTGGAGCTGACGAAAGACATGGGTTGTGGCGGCACCATCGACTATCTGGTGGACGCCGTGTTCAACTACCCGACGTTCTTCGAGGCCTACAAGGTGGCCGCGCTGGACATGATGACCAAGGTGCGGGCGCTCAACCAGTTCTGGCGCTGAGGGTCAACAGGTGTCGTCGATGTCGACGGGCACCGGATCGCCCGGACCGCCGGCCTGGGCGCGGACCAGCAGCTCGGCGATGTGGTCGTCGAACGGCGCCGAGTAGGACACGTTCTCGGCGCAGCCCCCGCGTTCCAGCCCGCCGATCACCCCGACGACGGTGGTCCCGCTGACCCAGGGTGCGCCGCTGGTCCCCCCGACCATCCTCTCGCACACTAGCGAGGGGAAGCTGCCGGCAGCGATTGCGGTGTTGCCCTGACATGCGATCGGAGAGCCGCCGACGCCGCTGGGATACCCGACCACGGTGACGTGACTGCTCGGCGGCGGCGCCGTGCCCAGGGTGAGCGCCAAACCCGCCGACGTCTCCACCGAACCGTGGGTGCCATTGACCCGCGCGATCGCGTAATCGGCATGCGGATCTTTGCTGGCCACCCAGCGCGGATCCAGGTAGACGCTGTCCGCCGTGAACAGCTCCGGCGGCGTCCCGTCACCGGAAAGGCCGGGCACGAAGGTGATCCGAGCGGCGCCCGCCAGGCAGTGCGCGGCGGTCAGCACCAGATTGCCGGTGGTGGAATGCAGCACCGAGCCGGTGCAGACGTGCTGGGTGCTGCCGTCCAAAAAGATCGCTCCCACCCGGCGGTCGGGGTCCACCGGAGCCGCCACCGCGGGCGGTTCGGGCTGGCTGACATGCTGCGCCGGGTTACTGGTCTTCGGCGGGGGCGGCGGTGTGACCGGCCGCGACAGGTGCGGCACGGGACGGTCGCACGACGCCACCACCGTCGCGAGGCCGAAAATCGGGCAGAGCAGCAGCATTGGGACGCGCATCGGATCCCATCATGCCTGACCGCGCCGGTGGAAGCGGAACTCGGCGGCGCCGCCGCGACGGTAGATTTGCTGGCAGACCCGGTGCGCGCGAATGTTCCGCACGGATTACGTTCGTGCGTCAACCCGTTTCGGATATGGGGTGCCCACCGATTCAGAAGACACTGGTTAGGGCACCCTGGAGAACTCGGCGAAAGGAGGCGAACCGGTGGCTGACGAACACAAGGACGACCTGTACTACGAGCCAGGGCAACCCGGCATCTACGAGCTAGAGCTTCCGGCGCCCCACCTGGTGACCTCGGACGGCCGCGGGCCGGTGCTGGTGCACGCGTTGGAAGGCTTCTCCGACGCCGGCCACGCGATACGGCTGGCCGCCAACCACCTCAAGGCTGCCCTAGACACGGAGCTGGTCGCGTCGTTCGCGATCGACGAATTGCTGGACTACCGCTCCCGGCGCCCGCTGATGACGTTCAAGACCGACCACTTCTCCAACTACGACGACCCGGAACTGAGCCTGTACGCGCTGCGCGACAGCGTCGGCACCCCGTTCCTGTTGCTGGCCGGTATGGAGCCGGACCTGAAATGGGAGCGCTTCATCACCGCAGTCCGGCTGCTGGCCGAGCGGCTGGGCGTGCGGCAGACGATCGGGCTGGGCACCGTGCCTATGGCGGTGCCGCACACCCGCCCCATCACGCTGACCGCGCACTCCAACAACCGCGACCTGATCGCCGATTTCCAGCCGTGGATCTCCGAAATCCAGGTGCCCGGCAGCGCGTCGAACCTGCTGGAGTACCGGATGGCTCAGCACGGGCACGAGGTGGTCGGCTTCACCGTCCACGTCCCGCACTACCTGACCCAGACCGACTACCCCGCCGCCGCGCAGACGCTGCTCGAGCAGGTGGCCAAGACCGCGTCGCTCGATTTGCCGCTGTCGGCGTTGACCGAGGCGGCGGCGGAAATCCGGGCCAAAATCGACGAGCAGGTGGAGGCGAGCGCCGAGGTCGCTCAAGTGGTGGCCGCACTCGAGCGCCAGTACGATGCCTTTATCGACGCTCAGGAGAACAGGTCGTTACTGACCCACGACGAGGACCTCCCGAGCGGCGACGAGCTAGGTGCCGAATTCGAGCGTTTTCTCGCCCAGCAGGCGGAAAAAAAACGCGACGACGACGACCCTGCTTAAACGCCAACGCCCCAACCGGCGCAGACAACAAGGGTGGCCAGATGACCAAGCGGAAGCGCAAAAGCAACCTGCACCCGGTGCCGGAAATGACCACCCCCAGCCTAGAATTTCGCACCATCCACGGCTACAAGCGCGCGTTTCGCATAGCCGGCTCCGGGCCGGCGATCCTGCTGATCCACGGCATCGGCGACAACTCCACCACGTGGAACACGGTGCAGGCCAAACTGGCCCAGCGGTTCACGGTGATCGCCCCCGACCTGCTGGGGCACGGCCGTTCGGACAAGCCGCGCGCTGACTATTCGGTGGCCGGCTACGCCAACGGCATGCGTGATCTGCTGTCCGTGCTCGACATCGAGCGTGTGACCATCATCGGCCATTCCCTCGGCGGCGGTGTGGCGATGCAGTTCGCCTACCAGTTCCCGCATCTGGTCGAGCGGTTGATCCTGGTCGCCGCGGGCGGTGTCACCAAGGACGTCAACGTCGCCTTCCGGCTGGCGTCGCTGCCGATGGGCAGCGAGGCGCTGGCGTTGCTGCGGCTGCCGCTGGTGCTGCCGGCGGTTCAGCTTGCCGGGCGGCTGGCGGGTCTGGCGATCGGGTCGACCGGGCTGGGCATGGACTTGCCCAACGTGCTGCGCATCCTCGATGACCTGCCGGAGCCGACGGCGTCGTCGGCGTTCAGCCGCACTCTTCGGGCGGTGGTGGATTGGCGCGGCCAGATCGTCACCTTCCTGGACCGATGCTATTTGGCCGAAGCCATTCCGGCGCAGATCATCTGGGGCACCAAGGACGTGGTGGTCCCGGTCCGGCACGCGTGGATGGCCCACGCCGCGATGCCCGGCTCGCGCCTGGAGATCTTCGAAGGTTCGGGCCACTTCCCCTTCCACGCCGACCCCGCGCGGTTCACCGAGGTCGTCCAGCGGTTCATCGACACCACCGCACCGGCGGAATACGACCAGGAGGCGCTGCGTGCCCTGCTGCGCGCCGACAGCGCCGAACGCGCGGTCACCGACTCGGATGACACGCGCGTCGCGGTGCTTAACACGATAGGTTCCGACGAGCGCAGCGCCACTTGATCGTCGCGGCCGCCCGGGTCGTACAGTCGGGCCATGGGCATCGACGGCACCGTGTTGCGCGTCTTCACCGACCAAGAAGGCAGATTCGGTAATCCGCTCAGCGTGGTGGATGCCAGCCAGGTCCAGACCGCGGATCGTCCGCGGCTCGCAAGCGAATTAGTTTACAGCGAAACGATATTCGTCGACCTGCTGACCGGAGGGTCGACCACCGCGCGGGCGGCCATCTACACACCGCGCACCGAAATCCCGTTCGCAGGGCACCCGTGCGTCGGGGCGGCGTGGTTGCTGCGGGCCAACGGCACGCCGGTCAACACCCTCGCGGTCCCAGCCGGCATCGTGCAGGTGCAAGACGACGGTGAATTGGTGGCCGTCAGCTGCCGATCCGAATGGGCCCCGGAATTCGCCTTACACGAATTCGACTCTGTCGACGAGCTTCTCGCGCAGGATCCCGGCGACTACGCCGACGACACCGCGCATTATCTGTGGACCTGGGTGGACCGATCCGCGGGGGCACTGCGGTCGCGCAGTGTTCACGGCCAACCTCGGCGTGCCCGAGGACGAAGCGACCGGCTCCGCGGCGATGCGCATCACCGACCACCTCAGCCGCGACCCGACCATCGTCCATGGCAAGGGTTCGATACTGGAA
>NZ_LR655779.1 GCF_902168065.1 Mycobacterium tilburgii
GCGACCACCTGCATCGACAGAATGCTGTCGCCGCCGAGGTCGAAGAACGAGTCGTCGACACCGACCCGTTCGACCCCGAGCACCTGGGCGTAGATGTCGGCCAGGACCTCCTCGACCGCGTCCGACGGCGGGGTATAGCGCACAGCGTTCTGGTATTCGGGTGCAGGCAGGGCGCGTTTGTCGAGTTTGCCGTTGACGGTCAGCGGCAGCGTGTTGAGCACGACGATCGCCGCCGGGACCATGTACGCTGGCAACCGCTCCGCGAGCGCGCTGCGCAGCTGGGTCGGGTCCACGTCGACGGTGCCGGTGACATACCCGACCAGCCGCTTGTCGCCGGGCCGGTCCTCACGGACGATCACGGCCGCCTGCTTGACGCCGTCCAGCGCGGCCAGCGCCGCCTGAACTTCGCCGAGCTCGATGCGGTAGCCACGGATCTTGACCTGCTCGTCGACACGGCCCATGTACAGCAGCTGTCCGTCATCGCCCCACGAAACCAGGTCACCGGTGCGATACATCCGATCCCCCGGCTGCCCAAACGGGCACGCCACGAACCGCGATGCGCTCAACCCGGGTCGGTGCATGTAGCCGACGGCCACCCCGGCGCCGGCGGCGTACAGCTCGCCCACCACGCCGGGCGGGACCGGCTTCAGCCAACGGTCCAGGACGAA
>NZ_LR655780.1 GCF_902168065.1 Mycobacterium tilburgii
GCCGATGGCCGAGCGCACCGCGCCCCCTGGCGGATCTGCTCGAACAACGCTGGTGGAGTGTGTTCGTCAAGCGTAAACTTGGTAAGAACGGCAAGGTTGGTCCACCGGTCCATGACGATCGGGTAGGCCGGGATTTCACCGCTGATGCGCCAAATCAGTTGTGGCTAGCCGACGTTACCGAACACCGCACCGGCGAAGGCAAGCTGTATCGGTGTGCGATCAAGGACGTGTTCTCCAACCGGATCTCGGCTACTGCATCGACTCGCGGATGAAGTCACGACTGGCCACACAGGCCCTCACCAGTGCGGTGGCGCGTCGTGGCGATGTCGCGGGCTGCATCGTGCACAGCGACCGGGGTTCGCAGTTCCACAGCCGAAAATTCGTTCGGGTTCTGGGCCGTCACGACATGGTCGGCTCGATGGGCCGCGTCGGTGCTGCCGGTGACAATGCGGCCATAGAGTCCTTCTTCAGCCTGCTACAGAAGAACGTCTTGAACCGCCGCCGCTGGAACACCCGCGAGCAGCTACGCATCGCCATCGTCACCTAGGTCGAACGCACCTACCACCGCCGACGCCGACAGGTCGGTCTGGGCCGGTTGACCCCCGTCGAGTTCGAAGCAATCA
>NZ_LR655781.1 GCF_902168065.1 Mycobacterium tilburgii
GAAAGCAGCTCCTTTTCCAGCAGCTGATCTTCTTCCTCGGTCTGTCCCCGCCACCGGGTGCCGGCGATCGGATGCGTCGTCGCGCTGCCCTCGGATACGGTGACGAGTGCTTCGGGGCTGGAGCCGACGATCGAGAAGTCCGTTGCGCCAACGCTGTTCGGCACATGCAGCAGGTACATGTAGGGGCTCGGGTTGGTCACACGCAGAATCCGGTAGACCTCGAACGGGTCGACGTCGGTGTCCATCTCGAAGCGCTGCGAGGGCACCACCTGAAAGGCCTCGCCGGCGGCGATCTGCTCGACGAGGTAGT
>NZ_LR655782.1 GCF_902168065.1 Mycobacterium tilburgii
AGGGCTTGCGCCACAGCACACCGGTGCCGTCGATTTCCTCGATTTCGGCGGTGATACCGTGCTTTTCGCGGTAGTCGGCCACGGCCTGCTCGCATGGTTTGAGCGCGTGGTAGTCGTCGATGATGCAGAAACCGCCGGAGGACAACCGCGGATACAACGCATCCAAGGCCTGCATCGTCGACTCGTACAAGTCACCATCGAGCCGCAACACCGAGATCTGCTCGATCGGCGCATCGGCCAACGTGTCCTTGAACCACCCCGGCAGAAAACGAACCTGATCGTCCAACAGACCGTAACGCTCGAAATTCGCCCGCACCTCAGTTTCCGGAACACCGAGCACTCTCGCATGCCGGTGCAACCGAATCCCTTTGTCCGCCTTGTAATTCACGGTGTCGGGTGGTGGCACACCCTCGAACGAATCACACAGCCAGACTTGCCGTTTCCAATCGCCGTAGACCGCCAGCACTCCGCGCATCAAGATGGACGCCCCACCGCGCCACACACCGCACTCGACCAGATCGCCCGGCACGTTGTCGGCCAGCACGGTCTCCACAC
>NZ_LR655783.1 GCF_902168065.1 Mycobacterium tilburgii
CAACCCCCCATCGCCCGAACCGACGCCAAGACGGCGGACGCTTTCGTCGACGAAGGCGTCACCCTGTTCACGACGGAAATCCACCCCGACGACAACGGCTATGACTTCGCCGAATTGGAGATGATGCTCGCGTGGCGCGATCACTGATCGGTGCGCGGCAGGGCTGCGCGGCCGTCGTGACGGTGGGAGTATCACGGGAGTGGCAGCAAAGAAACCGCAGACGATCTCGTATCCGGCGCCCGACTCCCGTCCGTGCGCTACGTGCCGCAGGGCGCCGAGCCCTACGCATTGGCCGCCGCGGTCGCCGAGGCCGAGAACACCCTGGGGCCCAAAGTGCGGTGGTTACATTATTTGTCGGTCCCGGCGAAGGCGGCGTGCGTTGTCATCACGATGCTGCGCGATGCCAACCTCATCGAACAGTCCCGGGTGGTGATGGAGAAGCCGTTCGGCACGGACCTGGCC
>NZ_LR655784.1 GCF_902168065.1 Mycobacterium tilburgii
CCCCCACACCGCCCACCCCGCCGCCACCCCCAGTGCTGCAGAGGACCCCGGCCCCGCCCGCCTGCCCCCCCCCACCGCGCCGCTCGCCGAGGCGGCCCGGGCGGTCGGACATCCGGGCCTGGTGCCGGTGATCTCGACGGGGGCCGCCCTGGCCAGTCTGGGCGTCTTGCTGGCACTGATCGCCGGGCTCGGGCGCACCATGCTCGCGATGGCCGGCCATCGCGAGCATGGTGCGCCCGAGCCCGGCGATCAGTGCCAGCAAGACGCCCAGACTGGCCAGGGCGGCCCCCGTCGAGATCACCGGCACCAGGCCCGGATGTCCGACCGCCCGGGCCGCCTCGGCGAGCGGCGCGGTGGGGGGGGGCAGGCGGGCGGGGCCGGGGTCCTCTGCAGCACTGGGGGTGGCGGCGGGGTGGGCGGTGTGGGGG
>NZ_LR655785.1 GCF_902168065.1 Mycobacterium tilburgii
GGACATCGCTGCCACGTCGGTCGCCCACATCTGCTCGTAGGCCGACTCGATATCCATGATCGTCGGCGCGTTCTGGCCCAGATGGTTGGTTGAGGCCAACGCCCGCACCAACGCCCGATTGGCCGAGACCACCGCCGGTTGCACTGTCGCCGACAGTGCCGTCTCGAACGCGCCCGCTATGGCCGCCGCCTGGCTGGAGGTCGCCTCGGCCTGAGCCGCGGCCGCCCTGAGCCAGCTCACGTACTGGGTCGCGACGGACAGCATCGCCGCCGCCGACGGACCGTGCCACGCGCCGGTGGCCAGATCCGTGGCCACCGAGAGAAACGACGACGCGGACGAGGACAGGTTTTCGGCGAGCCCGTCCCACGCTTCCGCCGCAGCATACAGCGGCGCCGATCCAGGACCGGCGTAAAGG
>NZ_LR655786.1 GCF_902168065.1 Mycobacterium tilburgii
CTCGAGGGTGATCCGGAACAGCGTCGTGGCGTCGTCGCGATGCACCGCGGGCCAGCGCGGCGTGCCATCACCGACATAGGCCGACACCCCGCTGTGTTGGGTGGCCTGAATCAGCAGACTGGCAAAGCCGTAGCGCCCGCCGGCGTCGTGAACCGACCGCGGCAGCCGCACCACGGCGGACCGCACGCCGCGCCCGGCGAGCTCGACGACGGCCCAGCCGGTGCGGCCGCGCCCGGCCATCGGAACCATCGGTGTTGAACGGATCGTCTTCGGTGCTCAGACGTCCGCTCACCGCGGGAGTCCCGTTCGCCAGCATCAGCGACTTACCGGTGTCGTACGAACGCTTCGCCCAGGGCGGCCACCGCGCGGGCCTCGTCGCCCATCGCAT
>NZ_LR655699.1 GCF_902168065.1 Mycobacterium tilburgii
CTTTTTCGGCACGGTCCGGCTTACCCGGCGTACAGGTAGCCGACCGCCGCGGCGATCACACCGACACCACGAATTACAGCAGCGGCCAGGCCTTCTCGAATCGGTACTCGGCGTCGATGTAGCCGAACAGCGGATCGAAGCCAAGAAACGCGCCGAGTACCGCGTACGCCGTCCCGAGGTGATGAACTCGGGCAACAGGCAGCGGTAGTCGAAGTCGTCTCGATAGGTGATCGACGCGGCGGTCGGCTACCTGTACGCCCGGACTTTTTCGGCACGGTCCGGCTTACCCGGCGTTCTGGTGCTCAAGCCCGCGGCGGGTGGTCTGCTGGTCGGGTTGTTGGGCCTGTTGATTCCCGAGATCCTCGGCAGCGGCTACGGCTGGCGCAGCTGGCCGCCAACCGCGACGCGCTGCTGTACATCCCGCTCTGGATCGTCGCGGTGCTGCCGTTCGCCAAGATCGTCGCGACGTCGCTGTCGATCGGCACCGGCGGGTCGGGCGGCCTGTTCGGTCCCGGAATCGTGATCGGCGTCTTCGTCGGGGCGGCCGTCTGGCGGCTCGGCTAGCTGGCCGGCCTGCCCGGGGTTCCCGACGAACCGGTCATCTCGTTCTCAGTGGTGCCCGGCGCGATCATCGCGGTCGGTATCGCTGCCCTGCTACTGTCGCGCACCGCCGTCACGATCTACCAGGCGCAGCGACTCAACCGCGAGGCCGCCGAGGCCGAACGCGCACGCTCACGTCCGAAAGCTGGTTAAGCCCTGCGCGCGGTGGCGGCGGCACCCTTCTCGATCTTCTTACCCTCGTGCTGCAGCTGCCCGCCGGCGCTCTCCAGATGCGCGCGGACGAACCACTGGAACTTCTCCAGCGGTCCGGCCTGCCCGATCAGCAGGTCCTGGGTGACCTGGTCGAGTTCGTCGGTCTCGTCGATGGCTTGCCGGATGTCCTCGATCACGCCGGTGTAGACCAGGTCCAGCGCGGCCAGGTGCGCCTGGACGGTGTCGCGGCCGACCGAGTAGTCGTCCCAGGTGCGGTCCCGGATGATGGCGCCCGGAGTTCCTTCGGGCGAAGCGCCAAGGGCCGCAATGCGTTCGGCCACATCGTCGGCGAAGCCGCGCACCGCCTCGACCTGCGGGTCGATCATTTCGTGCACCCCGATGAAGTTAGGGCCCACCACATTCCAGTGAATGTGTTTCAGCGTCAGATGGAGGTCGTTGTAGGTGCTCAACTGCTTTTGCAACAACTTGGCGAGTCGCGCGGCCTGCTTGTCACTCAAGCCCGGAATGGTGAACTGCGTCATCGATCACTCCTGCGTTTCGTATGTGTAGCCGTTGATTTCCGACGAATACCCGAAGGCACCGCCCGAAAACACCAGCTGGTCATAGCGCGCGGAGTCGCTGAATCGGCAGCCGCGCGCCCCGGCGCGGCTCGTAGGCCAGGCCGCTGGCTTCCAACAACCGCACCACCCGGTGGCGGTGTGGCCGCATCGGCTCGAGCAACTCGAGCATCAGCTCGTCGTCGCCCGGGCACCCCGCCAGCGTCCAGCCGATTATCTTCGGGATGTGGTAGTCGCCGACCGACAGTACGTCGACGTCGCCGAAGTCCCGCTGCAGCGAGCGTCTCGGCGGCCGTCCACTCCCCCACTCCTGGCAGTGACGTCAGCGCTGAGCGGGCCTGCTCCGCGGGACGCGCACAGGCCACCGCCGTCCGGACCCGCCGCGGATCGACGTTGGCGCGCTGGAACTCCCATGACGGGATGCGGCGCCACACCTCGGCGGGCGGTGGCACCCGCATGCCGGCCGGGACCGGACCGGGAGCCGGTGTGCCATACTTGGACACCAGCACCCGCCACGACTTGAACGCGTCGGCGCCGGGCACCCGCTGCTCGATGATCGCCGGGATGCGGGCCTCCAGCACCTGCCCGGTGGGGTCCTGCCGCAGATGGGGGACGCGCCGGTGCGCGGCCGCCACGGTCGGGTGGGTCGGCACGAAATCCTCGGCGCCCTCGCCCCACGCCCGGCACCGCACCTCGTCGGAGGCCGCGCGGCCGATGTGCGCCGTGACGGGTCCGCTGGGCAGCAGGCTCGTCGCCAGGATGGTGCCGTCGCCCGGGAGGCGAAAACACGGTTCCCCGGCGCAGCGGCGCCAGGGTGTGCCCGAAGCTGACCGCCCTGGGGAAAGTCACCGTGCGTGCCGTGTTCACCACCAAACTCCGGATTCCCGCCGCCACCGACGCTGATTGACCGTTCACTGCCTGCCACGACACTATTGCGATGTGATGACGCCTTTTGACGCTCCCAATGCAGAGCTGGTCTGGATGTTCATCCAGAGCCTGACCGGAGGCGGCGACCTCGACGAGGGTTTCGCATTACTCAGCGACGACTTCACCTGCTGGAGCCTGTTCACCCGCGGCACCTACGACAAGGATGCGCTGCGCTGCGCCGCCGACCGCCGCAGGCACGGCCTGGATCTCACGATCGACCTGCTGCGCTGCATAAACGAGGGCGACACGGTGGTCATCGAGGCCTATGCCGCCGGCACCAACTCCGAGGGGATGCGCTACGACACCCCGTTCGTGTGTATCTTTGAAACTCGCGATGGGGTGATTGTGTCGATGCGCGAATACGGCGACACCCGGGCCCAGGCCAAACTTTTCGCCGAGTGACCGGCGGGCGTTACCCGGCCGCACAGGCTCCCACGCTGATGTCGGCTTTGTTCGGGTAGAACACGACGTGCCCGGCGATCTCGGCGACCGCCCTTGAACGGGCAGTAGCTGACCGTTTCGGTGCGGGTGAGCCGGTCCTGCGCCACATCGGCCAGCGGGGTGTAGTACACCACCGGGATGGGGGCTTCCCGCAATTCCAGTGCGGCCGCGGTGTCGCGATGAGCTCGCCGTTAACTTGCACCTGGACCCCGTTGTTGGGCCGGGGTGATGGTGATCGGGTGCCCGGCGTTGGGTTCCAGGCAACTTGCCGAACACCGCGCCCGCGATGAACGCGCCGTGCGGTGTGCCGCCCCCGTCACCGACGCCGTAAGTGGTGGACACGCACATCGCGACAGCGGGCAGGCCCGTGTCGGCGAGTTTGGGTTTGGCGCTCATGCAGCGCCCCCGTACTGCTGAAGGAAACGCGCGGCGTACTGGTCGAGGGTAGCCCAGTTCCTACGCCTTGCGGCACCACTTCAACGAGGCCTGCACGAAGCGCAGCGGGTTGTAGATGTCTTCCTGCCGACGCCACAGGCCGTCGCCAGCGTAGGTGATGATCGAGATGTTGGTCGCCGCGATGATGCTGCCGCCGGGATCCTTCATCGGGTTGTCGATTTCCATGATTGTTGGAATTTCTCGAACGCGGCAGCGAGTTCGCTGCGCGAGAACGGGCCGACGTTCATAGCGCGGCCTAGGTTTTCACTTTTGCAGCGCCGTTGCTGCTCATCGGCGGAATGTAGCCTGGCCTTGATCGTGCCCAAGCCCTGCCTGGATATGGAGGACAAGAAATGGCGGATACCCAAAAGGCGATTCTGGCCGGCGGCTGTTTCTGGGGCATGCAGGACTTGATCCGCAAACAGCCCGGCGTGGTCTCCACCCGCGTCGGCTACACCGGGGGCGACGTGCCCAATGCGACCTATCGCAACCACGGGACGCACGCCGAAGCCATCGAGATCATGTACGACCCATCGGTCATCGATTACCGCACCCTGCTGGAGTTCTTCTTCCAGATCCACGATCCGACAACGAAAAACCGGCAGGGCAACGACTGCGGCACCAGCTACCGATCGGCGATCTTCTACGTCGACGAGGAGCAGAAGCGCATCGCACTGGACACCATCGCCGACGTCGAGGCGTCCGGGCTATGGCCCGGGAAGGTCGTCACCGAGGTCAGCCCCGCCGGCGATTTCTGGCAGGCCGAACCCGAGCACCAGGACTACCTGCAGCGCTACCCCAACGGGTACACCTGCCATTTCATCCGTCTGGGTTGGAAGCTGCCGCGTCGCGCGTCGGCCAGCCAGCAGCCGGATTAGCGGTGCGGCACCGTAATTCGGCCCGCCGTCCTTGGGAAGAAGGCGACGCCGCGGCAGTGCCAGCGCTCAGCCGGTGCGTCCGGTGGTCTCAATGGAAGTGGCGCAGCACCGTTCGAGGCACCACATCCATCTCGACATTGACGAACGCGACGCCCACACACCGTCGGGTGCCGCCGCCGAACGGGACCCAGGACAGGGCGTCCGGTTTCGAGTGGATGAACCGCCACGGGTCAAAGCAGCCCGGATCGGGAAAACAGGTCGGGGTTGTTGTGCAGTTGCGTGATGCCGACGATCATCGAGTAGCCGCGCGGGATCAGCCACTCGCCGAGTTGGTAGGTCTCCGGGTAGACGTGTCGGCCAGCGAAATCGATTACGGATCTTGCCCGTTGGGCCTCCAGGAGGGTTGCCTGGCGTAATTCGTTGTCGTCCCCCTCGACCAGCACCGCCAGCAGCTCGTCGCCAATTTCCTTGTGTGACATCGCCGAACCGTCGTCGTAGCTGCTGCGCAGCAGCAGTGCCAGCACATCGTTGCGGTCGGCGAAGTTCGGGTCGGCCCGCTCGGCCGAGATCAGCTGCTCGATGACGGCGTCATACTGCTCGCGCCACCGATCCAGCCTATGCCACGGGCTGAATCGTCCGTAGTTCCGTTTCGGTTTGGGTAACGACGCCAGCCGCGAGCCCAGCGTGACCCAGGGCGGGATGAGCCGGCGCAACTCGTCGTGTTCGGCGCCGTCGGCGCCGAACACGGCACGCAGGATCGCGTTGAAGATGATCTGCATCATCGGGGTGAGCATGGCGAAGGACTGCCCCTCGGGCCAGTCGGTGGTTTCGCGCAGCGTCTCTTCTTCGAAGATGGACTCGTAGTTCTTGATGCTCTTGCCGTGGAACGGCGACGCCAGCAACCGGCAGCGGCGGTGTTCGTCGCCTTCCAGCGCGAAGACCGAACCGCAGCCGAACAGCCTGCTCAGGTTGGGCTGGATTTCGCCGAGTTCTTCTGGGCTGGTGGTGAAGATCTGCTTGGCCAGCTGCGGATCACTGACCGCAATGACCCGTCCGAACATCGGAAGCCGCAGCGTGAAAACGTTGCAGTAGCGCCGCGACAGCCGCCGGATCATCGTGCGGCACCAGCGCGAAGCCGAGGCCCTGCACCAGCCGGGGTGCCGGGACGGCCGGCGGCAACCTGACTGCGGATACCGGTGGGGTGGCGGTGACCAGTTCGCTCATGACGTAATTGCTCCAAACGTCTGCCGCGGCATCCGGGCTGGTACTGCGATGTACCACGGACCTGTCCCGTACAGGTATTTTAGTAGTATTGAGCTTGACAAGGGCGACTGACGGGCAGAATATGCGTCGAAAGGGCCGCCGATATGTCATCCGCACCAACGGCCACGGTGATTGTCGTCGACGGTGTGGATGCCGGTGCGGATAGCAATGCGGCTGCCTCAGACCTGTTCCGCATGCGGTCGCTTGACGGCCTCGCGATCGCGATCAACGAGCGCTGCTACCGCGCTAGCACGGTCGCCGACATCGTGCGTCACGCGCGGACGTCCAAGCGCGCGTTCTACGACCACTTCGCCAGCAAGGAGGAGTGCTTACTCGAGCTGCTGGCCAACGACCTCGAGACGCTCGGGGCGAGTATCGTCGCCGTCGTCGACCCGGAAGCCGACTGGCAGCAGCAGATCCGCCAGGCGTGCGATGCGGTTATCGACCCGAAACCAGCTCAAAGGGAGCATCGCCGAGGTTGACCTCGGCACCGTGATGGCGGTCGTCAAGATTCGGCTCGACGGTGATCAGGTCGTCACGTCCTCGATCACCAAGGCTGCGGCAGAAGATCTCGGCCTGGCCGTCGGCCCGCCCGCGACCGTGTTCCTCAAGTCCACCGAGGTCACTATCGGGATAGACTAGCGCCACGGCATGACCTCGACCATGCGCGCCGAGCGCTTCTACGCCGATACCAAAACGGTTGCCCTGGAAGACATTCCTATCCCCGAGCCGGGCCTGGCCGCCCTACGCCCCGGCGATCGTCACCTTGGACGAAGGCTACCAGATACTCACCAACATCGTCGGGGTGGCGCCGCGGAGCTAGCGATCGCTATGCGCGTGCGCGTGCAATTCCACGACGTCGGCCCGGACCTTACGCTGCCCTGCTTCACCCGCGAACGGTAGCCGGCCGTGAGTCCCCGACGTACGACCAACGGCCTTCCGGTGACGGCCTACCTGGTGTTTGGGTGTCCTGGCGGCCAACGACGAACGGCTGACCGCCGGCGAGATCAAGCTGCGGGCCGAGTCGTCGGTCGGCCACTTCTACTGGTCGCCGTCGGCTCGACGAGGCGCTCTGGTCACGCCAGCGGTCCCGCGAACTGGGCATCATCGGAGACTCCGAACAGCGCTTCCCGTTCGCCGTGCTGGACTACACCATCCGCGGGCTGTACGCCGAGATCTCCAACATCACGCAGTTGCGTGACGAGATCGCCGGCGGCACCAGCCGAGAACCGGTCAGGCGAGTGCCGCGGACGAAGCGACAGAGATTCGCCGTCGGGAACGGCGGGGTTAGCCGCGTAGGCGGTGCCGCGCGGCTCGCGCACCCACAGACTTTCGCCGGCACCGATCGTCGTGGCCTCGGCGATCAACTGACGTTTGAGGACCTTGTGCGTCGCGGTGCTGGGCAGATGTGCGGCCAGCCCGCACATAGCGGGGCCAGTCCTTCGGTGACAGGTCGGGCTGCGCGCCGAGGAAGGCCTCGAACTCGGCCGGGTTGAGGGTGTGGCCGTAATTGAGCACGATGGCCGCCATCACCTGATCGCCCACCCGGCCATCCGGGACGGTATAGACGGCGATACGGTTGATCGAACTGTGGCACAACAGGATTCGCTCGATCGGGGCTCGGGCGTGGCCAGGATGTTAGGCGGGCGGCGCGGCGACGTAGTTCATGTAGGTCGCGCCGTAGCGGCGGACGTCGTCGAGGAAGTTGCGCGCCGAGAATTTCGCCGGCACGATCGCGGCGTCGGAGCACACCGCGGGGGCCACCCCGCGACGACCGCGTTGGAGTAAAACTATCGTCATGGATACGTAGCAGGTTGCGCGGTCAAACCGAAGCGCTGCACCAGGTTAGTGCCGGCGAACATCGCCATCAGGTGCGACACCTGCACGGCCTTCGGGTTCCCGCTGGCTCCCGACGTGAAGATCATCATAAACGCGTCCGTCGCGGCGACCTCGCGATACGGCACCAGTTCACCTGCGGCCGCGAGGAATTCGGTCCACTGTGGCGTCGACGTGTCGAGGATCCGCACGGCACCCAGGTCCAGACCGTCCGGCAGCGCATGGTGTTCGGCGTCGGTCACCACGAATTGGCAGTCGGCGCGCGATGTCGGCGGCCAGCGCCGCACCCCGCCGGGTATCGTTAAGTCCGCACAACACATAGCCGCCCAGGCCGGCCGCGGCCATCTGGTTGAGCATCTCGGGAGTGTTCCCAGCAGCACGCCGACGTACATCGGATGCCCGGGCTCGTCGGCACCGATTAGGGCTGCTTCATCTGCTGGTCGATGAGCGCCCCCGGCGGCGTTCACCAGCACGTCGAGCCCGCCGAGCCGTTCAGCGGCGTGCTCGACCATCGCCGACACCGCGTCGGTATCGCGGACGTCGCCAGCTCGTGGTGGTTCGAGTGCCGCCCGCGCATGACCGAACAACCAGGTGCGGTAGGAGTGCCCTCGCAGCGTAGCCGACAACTCCGCGCACGCTAACTCGGCTTCCCGCGCGAGCCTGGAATCGGCAATTTGCACGGCGTCCACATCGAAGCGGATCGCCGCTTCCGAAATCCGCCCCAGGCCAACCTGATTCGTCCCATGGCGTTCGTCCGCTGCCCGACCGCGATCACCAGCACGAGACGACGCCGCTCGGCACGGGACAGCCCGCCGCCGGTGCGGCGCACCCACTCCAGGCCGCCGAGTCGCTGCAGATCGGGCCGGTGCACGGTCAATTCCGTTGCCGTCAGGGTGTTCTGAGGAACACGTCGTTGAGCGTGACGGTCCGGAGGTTCCGGTCGCGGATGATGTCGACCAGTTGCGAATACACGTGCGTGACTGGCAGGTGGTTGAGGTGCCCGATCACGATCGACTGGGGGGTGAAGTATTCGTCGGCCATCTTGAGGATGTATTCCTCGGTGATCAGCGTGGAGTCCGACAGCGAGCCCGACCACAGCGTGGGGACCGTGTAGCCGAGATAGGACGCGACGGCAACGACGGTGGCGTTGCGCTTGGCGTACGGCGGTCGGTAATATGGCTTTGCGCCGATGCCGTAGGTCTTCTTCAGGAAGTCGTCGTTGCGTTTGAGTTCCTCGGCGACCTTGGTTTCCGACACCGAAGTCAGATCCGGGTGCGACCAGGTGTGGTTGCCGAGCTGGATCTGTCCCGATTCCACCAGCGGTCGCAGCAAATCCACATTGTCGGTCCAGGAGCTGTAGATGCCGTTTACGAAAAACGTCATCCGAAGACCGGTGTCCTTGGCGAGCTGGGTATAGGCGCGCACGACGTCGCTGTTGACCCCGTCGTCCAGGGTGAGTGCGAGCAGGTCGCCATCGCCGGGGAGCTTCGTCAGCGCGCCTCCGCCGGGCAGTGGGATGCGGGCGCTGAGCGGCGGCGGCGGTAACAAGCCGGCGGGCGAGGAGGCCGCGGGCCCGGAGGTCGCGGCCGACCCGAGCGACGCCTGGGCGAAGGTTCGGGGTTGCGGATCGACGATCAGGCGGGCCGCGCCGACGGTGGCGACCGCGGCCGCGGAGAGTGAGCCCAGGAAACGGCGGCGCTTCATCTCCTCCATGACACGCCCCCATTTGCGGGGCGGTGGCGCGGCGGCGGGCCCGCGGTCGGGTTGCCTACCTTGCCAAACTTCGCAGCCACAGCAGCGAACCGTACCACCGCCGACGCCAATATGTCGGTTTCGTTACGGGAGGGTCAGCTGTGAATTTGCGGCGAAAACCGCGTAGAGCTGCGATGGTCTCGAGCCGGTCACGGATCAGTGCGGCTCGCCGGGGCCCCGTTGCGGCAACGGGGTTGGCGTAACACCGGGCGTCCCCAGCGTCGCGGCGAGCCACGGCAGCGACGCTTCGAATGCCTGGGCGGCGAACGGCCAGTCGTGGTTGCCCGGCTGGGTCACCACCGCGCAGCTGATTCCGTTGGCCTTGGCGATGACACACAGCGCGTGGGCGGCCGCGTCCTGGCCTTCCGGGTTGGCCGCGGTGGTACTGGCCAGGGTCGGGTCGGCGGCCTGCGCGACGTTGTGAGCGCCGGGCGGGGTGGGGATGTCGAACCATCCGGACACCCCAGTGTAGCGGCCGTGCCTGGTCATGACGGTGAGCGGATCGAATTCGATCCAGGCGGCGGTGTCACCGCCGAACAGCTGGGCGATGGTCTGGTCCTTGCCGCCGATGTTGGGCCGGAGATCGCCGGCGATGTCGACGAATGCGCTGAACAACTCCGGGTGCATGGCGGCCAGGTTGACGGCGCAGGTACCGCCCATCGACCAGCCGGCGACACCCCAGTTCGCCCGGTCTGCGCTGACGCCGAAGTTGGACACCACGAACGGCACCACCTCTTTGGTCAGGTGGTCGGCCGCGTTGCCGCGGCGGCCGTTGACACACTCAGTGTCGTTGTCGAACGCGCCGGTGGCATCGGGGAACACGAAGACGGGCGCGAAACCGTGATGGCGGGCGGCGAATCCGTCGATGGCGGTGAAGGCGCCACCCGGCCCGAGCCAGTCGGACGGCAAGTTGAACGCCGAGCCGATCATCATGACCGTCGGCAGCCGGGGTGGCGGGTTACTGTTGAACCACGCCGGGGGCAGGTAGACGAGTTCCTGCCGGTGCGGGAAGAGGGATTTGTCGGAATCGATGTTGACGGGCACGACGACGCCCTTGTCCGGCTTGGTCCCGGCCACCTGCATGGCGGTGACCTGCAACCGGTCGATCTGATCGGGCAGCGGCCCGGACGTCACGTGGCTCCACGCGGCGAACACGGTGGGGAAGTAGCCGACCCACAGGTTCAAGGACATACCCGCGCACAACACGCACAGTGGAACCGACGCCACCGCCAGGGCCCGGCGCCACCAGCGTGCGCCCCGCCAGCCCAGCAGCAGGACCGCGGCGGTGACCCCGCTCATCGCGATCCACAGCCACAGCGATTTCGGTGCCGGGTCACCGGCCACGCCGAGCGAGCCGATGTACCAATACGCCAATGCGGCGACGGCCACTCCGACGATCAGCGGCACCGGCAACGCGCGCCGCCGCCAGTCGATGACGACCACGGCCACGAACAGCGCCAGCGCCTGCGTCGCAAGCGGCAGCCAGCCGTGCAGCAGGGACAGTTGTCCGACTAAGTGGGGCAAGCGAGCGGACCTCAGAAGCTATGAAACCCGGTAAGCCAGACCAACTATCCCATATCGCCCGAACGGACCGCGCTCGCGAAAGACCGCAACCGCAAGCTGTTTGCGACGACGAAGACGCTGGAGAAGGCCATCGCGGCACCGGCCAGCATCGGGTTGAGTAGGCCCGCCGCCGCGAGCGGGATCGCGGCGACGTTGTAACCGAACGCCCAGAACAGGTTCATCTTGATGACGGCCAGCGTCTTGCGGGACAGCCGGATCGCATCCACGGCGGCGCGCAGATCGCCGCACACCAGCGTCAGATCGGCGGCCTCGATGGCCACGTCCGTCCCGGTGCCCATCGCCAGGCCCAGATCGGCGGTCGCCAATGCGGCGGCGTCGTTCACCCCGTCGCCGACCATCGCGACGACCTTGCCGTCGGACTGCAGGCGGGCAATGACGGCAACCTTGTCCGCGGGCAGCACCTCGGCGATGACGTGGGCGATCCGCAGCTCGCTGGCGATGCGGTCCGCCACGGTCTCGTTGTCGCCCGTGAGCAGGACAGGTGTGAGCCCGAGCCGCTTCAACTGCCGGACGGCCTCGGCGCTGGTGGGCTTGACGGTGTCGGCGATGACGAGGATCCCGCGGGCGCTGCCGTCCCACCCGACGACGACCGCGGTTTTGCCTTCGCTTTCGGCGCGACCCTTGACCGTGACCAGCTCGGGAATCAGCGCAGGGTCCAGGTACTGGGACCAGTCGGCCAGCAGGCTCTCCCGGCCGACGACGACAGTGTGACCGTCGACGACGCCGTGCAGGCCCTTGCCTTGCACATTGGTGAAACCTTCGACCGCGGGCAGCGCACCGAGCTCCGCGCCGGCGGCTTTCACGATCGCCTGGGCGACCGGGTGCTCGGAAGCGTACTCGACCGCTCCCGCGTAGCGCAACAGCGTCGCGCGGTCGACGCCGGGCGCGGTGACGACGTCGACAAGGTTCATCCTGCCGGTTGTCACGGTGCCGGTCTTGTCCAACACGATGGTGTCGACCGCCCGGGTGGATTCGAGCACCTCGGGTCCTTTGATCAGGATGCCGAGCTGAGCCGCACGGCCCGTTCCCACCAACAGCGCGGTCGGCGTGGCCAGCCCCAACGCGCACGGGCACGCGATGATCAGCACCGCCACCGCGGCCGAGAACGCGGCGGCGACACCGGACCCCGCAACGAGCCACCCCGCCAGGGTGGCCAGCCCGATCGCGACGACGATCGGAACGAAGACCCCGGAGACGCGGTCCGCGAGTCGCTGGACGCGGGCCTTCCCCGATTGCGCCGTTTCGACCATCCTGGCCATCTGCGCCAGCTGGGTGTCCGCGCCGACGCGGGTGGCCCGCACCACGAGGCGCCCACCAGCGTTGACGGTGGCGCCGGTGACGGCGTCGCCCTCGCCGACCTCGACCGGGACGGACTCGCCGGTCAGCATCGCGGCGTCGACGACCGACGAGCCGGACACGACGATCCCGTCGGTCGCGATTTTCTCACCGGGGCGCACCACGAACACGTCGTCGACCCGCAGCTGCTCGATCGGGATGCGCATTTCGGTGCCGTGCCGGTCGGGACGCAGTACCGCGACGTCCTTGGCGCCGAGCTCCAGCAGGACGTGCAGGGCCGCGCCGGTTCGCCGCTTGGCGCGCTTCTCGAAATACCGCCCGGCCAGAACAAACAGGGTCACCCCGGCGGCGACTTCGAGGTAGATGTTGCCGGTCGGGTCGCCAGGGGCGGCCGTCAACGTGAACCCGTGGTGCAGGTGCGAGTGGCCGGCCGTTCCGAAGAACAGGGCGTACAGCGACCAGAGGAACGCCGATAGCGTGCCGATCGAAATCAGGGTGTCCATGGTGGCCGCGCGGTGCCTGAGGTTGGTCCAGGCGGCGGCGTGGAACGGCCAACCCGCCCACCCGACCACAGGCGCGGCCGGCGCAAGTGACACCCACTGCCAGTATGGGAACTGCAGCGCGGGGATCATCGCCATCGCGATCACCGGCGTCGCAAGTGCTATCGAGACGACCAGACGGGTGCGCAGCGACGCTAGTTCCAGCTCGTCGGCCGGGGCGGCGTGCTGGTCCGGTTGCGGCAGCAGGGCGGTGTATCCGGCCTTTTTGACCTGGTCGAGCAACATCTGCGGGTCGTATCCGGCCGGCACGGCGACGGTGGCGCGTTCGGTCGCGAAGTTCACGGCGGCGGTCACGCCATCGAGGCTGTTGAGCGCTTTTTCCAGCCGGGCCGCGCAGGAGGCGCATGTCATGCCGCTGATGTTCAGCTCCAGGCTGCTGGCCGCGCTGGGTGTCATGGCACTCCTTCCTATACCCCCTGGGGGTAAGTTGACTAGCTCTCTTATACACTCGCAGGGTGCGCGCGCCAACAATCCGCGTCTCCCGATACCGAACGATTGTGCCTGTCCGCCGTAGGCGGGTGAGCGGCCGGTCAGGGCTGCGACAGCAACAACAGCACCTACCCGTCCGGAGACGGTTCGGGGAAGTCGCTCAGATCGAAGCCGTAGTACTCGCGTTCGGTCGGGGTGATGGTGTCGATGACCTTGCCTGGTGGCATCCGCCGGTAGTCGCCCGGGTGGTCGGTATCGGCCACGGTCATGGCGGGCAACGCGGCGATGGTGCGCTGTTCTTGAAACCACATTACGCCCAACGGGATACCGACGATTGCGTACATCATCAGCAGCAAGACGAGCACCGGTTCCCACGCGATCTCCCAGCCGAGCCGGCGTTGCGACATCGGCAGGTCTTCCAGTCGCACATCCAACTGACGGCGCCCGAGGCGAAAGACGTACCACGCCAAGATGCGGGCCACTACCATGCAGCTCAGGATGATCAGGCCTATGATGCCCGACACCCGGAAATAGAACGTGCTGTCACCCTGATTGGTCGTCGCGGCCAACATCACCGCTGGGATCGGCGCGGTGATCAGCAGCAGCAAGGCGTAGGACGGGTGGCTGGTCAGGTAGGGATACGTCACGGTCCAGGCGCGGTTGGCCCCGTACACGGTCACGGGGCCGATGTCGGCGTGCACCATCGGCCTCCACGGACCTTCCACCACCTGCGGCCGGACCAGTGAGCGCACGAACAGGAAACCGAAGATCACCGAGACGACGAGGGAGCCCCAAAACGCCCCGTCGAGCCGTTCGCCCGTCCCCGGCACGCCGAATGCCCCGTGAATATCGATGACTTTGCCGATGAAGAAGGTCAGCGGCATCACGAAGAACAGCTCGGTCAGCCAGATCGGAATAGGCTGCGGAATGCGCGAGCCGATTCGGTCAAATGCCAGGATGCGTTGCCAGATTAACCTAAGGACGCCCATAGCGGTGCATATTAACTGGGAATTGTCGCGATACGACCGTGTTCGGAGGCATTGCCGACAAACGCGATATGCCGCCCACTCACCGACCTGCCGGAGCCGGACGGCGCCCCGGTCGGCGTCCCCGGGAAGCGGAATGATGCTGTTGCTGCGGCGGATCGATCAGTTTGCTTGGTCGCGGTGTCCTGCCGCCGTTTCGTGTCCTCGCCCGGCTGGGCCCACACGTCGCGGCATGGCCCGATCGGGCGGGTCTACGCTGCCCGATAGCGGAAGGAGACACCATGACTGTCGTCATCGTCAACGCCGGACCTCACCAGGTGAGTCGATCGGTCGAGGTCGCCGCGCCAGCCGCGGAGCTTTACGAATTGGTCGCCGACCCGCGACGGCATTCCGAGCTGGACGGGTCAGGCACGGTTCGCGGCAACATCACGGCACCCGCGGTCCTGACGGAGGGCTCGAAATTCTCGACCAGCATGAAGATGCTGGGTCTGCCGTATCGCATCACCAGTACGGTGACGGCGCTCAAGCCGCACGAGTTGATCGAATGGCGCCATCCGCTCGGGCTGGATCTATGATTTCCTCAGCTTCACTAGCTTCACTGCCGTCGCGCGCATTGGGCACGATGGAATCATCGCCGCCATTCTCATTGCGCTGTACCCGATTTGGCCGCGCGTGTCGGCGCTCGGCAGCGCGTGGCGATCGTGCTGTTCCTGGGGACGCTGAGCTTTCTGTTCACCACGCCGGGCGTGGTCGCGCCGGATTGCCGGTGCTGTCGGCACTGCCGAGTCAATTTCTGCTCAAAGACCTAGTGCTGATCGGCGTGGCGTTATGGACGCTCGGCGAGGCGCTACGCAAACAGCGTTCCGCGGACCAGCCTCTTGGCTGAGCTCATCGCGGCCCGGTAGGTCTGCGGCCGCAGGATGTCCGCCTGCTCCGACAGACTCCGGGCCAGCGCGCAGATGGCCGCCACCGCCGACCGTGCGTCGGTCTCGGTGGACAGGCCGCCGCGCTTGCCGGCATCGGCGACGATTTCGGCGATGACGTCGCGCAACGTCTTGGATCCTGTGTAATCGGTTGCACCAAGGCCGAATTGGGCCGTGCTGCCGGCGCGCAGTGCGCGCAGGAAGCCGATCAGGTAAGGATAGTCGCGGATCAACCGAACGGACTTGTCCAGCACGGCGTCGATCCGGTCGGCGGCGTGGTCGTGGTGCGTGGCGGCCGCGCGCAGCCGCGGCGCGACGATCGCCTCGATCTCCTCGCCGGTCGCCGCCAGCAGCTCCGACTTCGTCGGAAAATAGAAAATAGTGGTACAGGCTGCCCGCTGGTCATGCCCGCCGTCCGGACGATCTCTCGGATGGTGGCTCGCGAGTAGCCGACCTCGGCCACGCAGCGCATGGCGGCGGTGGTGATCCGTCGTCGGGTCTGTTGACCATCCGCACCGATCGGACTGCCCAGCGTCGTCACGTGTCGTAGGGGCGACGCAGCCGATTACCGCGCCGAATCCGCCAGATGCGCCTGCGCCCGGATCAGGTAGTAATCGACCGTGAGGCTTTCGCCGAGGCGCCACCCGCGCCACCTGGCCAGCGGGCACAACCCCGCGCCGACCGCGATGCCGGCCAGTTCGCCGTACGGTGCGAGGCCGCAACGGGAGAGCAGCACCATCGTTCCGCTGGCGGCCACCGCTGGCGTCGCATATAGCGTGTTGCCGCCGAAGATCACCGGCGTGCGGTGCACCGCCAGATCCCGCAGCGCTCCACCACCGACGGCGCTCACAGTGCCCAGTAAAACCGCGGGGAACCAAGACAAGTCTTACAACGCACGCCGTCGTCGGTCGACGTGCGCGCCAATCGTGTCACGGATCCCCAGTGGGCCAGCACTTTACGACCCGGCTGGCAGCGCCGGCGCATCGAGAACTTCCAAATCCCTGATCGCCGGTGGCCAGTCATCGGAGGATCTGGTCGCCGACGCCTGGACGAGTATCACCCGCAAGCTGCCGTGATGCGCCACGACGGCGACGGCACGACGGATCCGGCCCAGCGCGGCCGCGACATCAAGCTGGCGGACTTCGACAAGATGGGAGGAGCTCGGGGCTCGGGTCGACGACGTCGTGACCGACCGGGCCACCGCCGAGGCGCTCAAACCGCGGTACGGCTATTTCTGCAAACGCCCGTGCTTTCACGACGAGTATCTGCAGGCGTTCAACCGCGACAACGTGACGCTGGTCGACACCCGGTCGAGGCGTGCAGTGCATCACCGAGTCCGGTGGTCGTGGTCGACGACCTACGAGCTGGACTGCCTCATCTTCGACACCGGCTTCAAGGGGGGCACTGACCATTGCCGTCGCACCGGGTTCGAACTGATCGGCCGCGACGGCATAACACTCACCGAGCGGCGGCGCGACGGTGTCCGCACCTTCCAGGGCCTGTGCGCCAACGGTTTTCCGAATTGCTTCATCGAGAGCATCGCCCAGGACGGGTTGACGGTGAACTTCCCGTATCTGGACAAATGGACCTTGTTGTGCGCGATACCACAAGCTCGGTTCTCACGGCGTTAACTTTGCTGCTGCACACTTGTAAAACAGCTGCGGTGCAATGTATGTGAAGTCGGCTGACTAGGTCGATAGGAGAGGAGGGGTTGACACTGTGGTGACACTGCAGACTTTGATCAACCAGGGCTCTACCAACCTCGACGTAGTGGCCCCCATCAAGGAGCGCGCGTGTGGCGCGCTGCAGGCAGTCCTGAGGAGCAGGTCACGCGAGCAGGCTGGTGAGGTTCGGGTCATGGCTCGAGGCGCGGAGCGCTGCTGACGCCCTGACCGGGTCGATAGAATCGCCGGCGGTGCCGCGGTCTCGTTGGCCCTACGCTGGCTGGCGATGGGAGTTTCGACGTGCCCCCGAGCGGATCTCGGTGACGGTCGGCGTCGTTTGCGCCATCCCGCAGGAGTGGGATTATCTGCGCAGCATTCTGTCGATCGATCATCACGAGCGGATCGCACACCTCGGCTTTGACGTCGGCACACTGGGCGCGCACCCGGTGGTGTTGGCGGCGGCGGGGATGTGCAAGGTCAACTCCGGATTGGTCGCGACCTTGCTTGCCGACCGATTCGGTTACCGGCCAATCGTTTTCACCGGTGTTGCAGGGGGATTGGATCCGCAGCTACGCTCGGTGACATCGTCGTCGCCGATCGCGTGGTGCAGCACGACTCGGGGGTCATCGAGGACGCGCGATTGCGCGCCCTATCAGCCCGGGCACATCCCGTTCATCAACCCGACCGAACGGTTTGGTTACCCCGTCGAACCCGGGCTTCTCGGCCGCGTGCAACGCCACCTCGCGGGGTTCACCCTGCCGGACCTGCCCGCTGCGGCGGGCGGCACCGGGGTGGCGCCGCGGGTCGCGTACGGGACGGTCCTAAGTGGCGATCAATATCTGCACTGCGAAGCCACCCGTAACCGGCTGCACGACGAATTCGGTGCCCTGGCCATCGAAATGGAGGGCGGTGCACTGGCGCAGGTGTGCGAGGTGTTCGCGATTCCGTGGCTGGTGATCCGCGCACTGTCCGACCTGGCCGGCGTCGACTTCAACCTGTTCGCCGAGGCGATCGCGAACAGCTCGGCGCGGGTGCTGCTGTACCTGTTGCCGGCGCTGGGCTGACCGGGCTGTCGCCGGCCGCGCGTTCGCGTTCCCGCCGCCGCGCCGGGAAGCCCGCAAATTGGCGACGTTGCCGCACTTCTTCGCGTTGCACCACACCCCCGCTGTTGTTCTTGGAGCGGTTGTAGAGGGAGGTGCCGCACGGGTCGTTGTGACATTGCTTGAGCCGTCGCCAGGTGTCGGCCTGCTGGCCCAGCAGAATCTCACCCCACAGCGCTGAGGCCAGCCAGCGCCAGCCACTGCCCGCGGGGTCCAGGCGCACCTGGCCGGCTGCGGACAACGCGAACGACGCGGTAATCGAATGCGGGCCCGGCCCGGCGGGTTCTTCCCGGCGCACCAACTGCGCGACGGTGTCGCGCAGCGTGCGCAGTTTCGGCAGATCCGCCGCGGACAGCCGCGGTGGTCCGACGGGCACGCCGCGACGGCGCCGTCGACCCAGTGCTGCGCGAGTGCGAGGTCGGCCAGCAGGTCCGGACCGTAGCGGGCCGACTCGGTTGCCGCGCTCGCGGTTCAGGCATCGGACGCCACCATCGTGGTCAACAACGCCGGCATCTCCGGCGCCACCCAACTGCTCGGCAGCGAACTGCACGAGTTCCGCGAGGTCTTCGAGACCAATTACTTCGGCTTACTTCGACGCCCTGCGGGTGGCGCAGGCCTCGCGTCGATCCTGGCCGAAAACGGCGGCGGCGAACTCGTCGACATCAGCTCGGTGCTGGCCTGGGTCGGCGGCTTCGGTGGTTACGGCGACTCCAAGACGGCCATCTGGTCGCTGACTAACTCGCTGCGGTCGAGCTCGACAAGCAGGGCACGTTGGTCACCGCGGTCCACCTCGGCCTCCACCGACACCGACATGACCGCCAATTTTGCTGTGCCGAAAAATGATCCGCGCGACGTCGCCCGCCAGATCGTGGACGGCACCCGGGATGATCAGGCAGAGGTGCTCGCCGACGAATCCAGCCTCCGGGCCACTGGTCTGCGGCGCCGAGCCGCCCGACGCCCTGCACGCGGCGCTGCTCACCGACGCGGAATGGCGACACCACAGGACTGGCTCGACTACCGGGACCCGTTCGGTGACTGGCACCGGGATCCGTGCGACGAAATGATCAGCGCCGCAGAAGAAGCCGCGCCCGACTCGGAGCGCCGCGAATCCTGAGCTAACGCCGCCGCGCCCCGTTTGGCCCGGACCGGTGGTTCCGGCTGTGCATGCCGTCTGGTAGCTGTAGGTTACGAGTCACGGACGTTAAGACGACAGCGTTACACCACGACTCGGCACGCCACCTCGGTGAAGCGCGTAAAGGTGAACTTGATAGCTCAGGCGTTGGCGCGGACGACCGACCGGCTGGCCAATCCGGCGCGGCTGTCGGACACCGACCGGCTGCGCGCCGCCGTCTCCGGCAAGACGGTGCTGGTCACGGGGCCTCGTACGGGATCGGCGAGGCGACAGCACGCCGCGGCCGGAGCCACGGTGCCAGTCGTCGCCCGATCGGCGGAACGCTCGACGATCTCGCAGCGGCGATCAATGCCGGCGGCGGCCGGGCCGTCGCGTACCCGACCGACCTCAGCGACGAGGCCGCCGTCGATGTGCTGACCAAGCAGATCACAGAAAACCACGGCCCGCTCGACATCGTGGTCAGCAAAGCCAGCAAATCGCTGCGCCGGTCACTGCACCAGCAGTACGACCGCCCGCACGACTTTCAGCGCACCATCGACATCAACTATCTGGGCCCGATCTGGCTGCTGCTGGGACTACCGCGGCGGTCATGTCGTGAACGTCTCAAGCGTCGGGGTGCGAGTGGTGCCTGAGCTATCGCGAGCTGCAGGTCAAGACCGAAGCGCTGGCACACCGGCTCGTCGACGCCGGGGCCGGGCGAAGCGGTCGGCATCATGTGCCGCAACGCCCGCGACTTCGTGGCCGCCGTATTCGCCACGGCCATGGTCGGGGCCGACGTGGCGCTGGAGAACACGGAGTTCCCCAGCGATGCGCTCGCCGATGCGCTCAGCGCGCACCGGGTGACAACGATGTTCTGTGACAACGAGTTTGCCGAACAGGTTCGCGATGCAGACCCGTCGATTCAGGTGATCGACCCGGCTGAGACCCAGCCACCTCGGGCGCCCCCGCGCCCCAAGGTCGCGCCGTCGGGTCGCATCGTGCTGCTCACATCGGGCACCACCGGTATCCCAAGGGTGCGCCGCGCACACCCCGGATCAGCACCAGACTGGGGGCCGGCGTGACGATCCTGGAAGGCACCCGCCTGCGCACCGGTGCACGGATTGCTTTGGCAACACCGATGTTTCACGGCCTCAGGTTCGGCATCATGACACTTTCGGTCAGCCTGGGCGCCACCATGCTGGCCCGTCGCCGCTTCGACGCCGAACACACTGGCGCAGGCGTCGCTGCAACGCACCGACGCGATGAGCGTGGTGCCGATCATGCTGGCGCGGATCCTGGGTCTGCCGGAGCGGGTGCGCTCCCGCAACCCGCTGGGATCGTTGCGGGTGGTGATCTCCAGCGGAGACCGGCTCGATCCCAGCCTGGCCCGGCGGTTCATGGACGAGTATGGCGACGTCCTCTACAACCTTTACGGCTCGACGGAAGGATCGGTGCCCTCGCGACCCCGCCCGAGCTGCGGGCCGCGCCGGAGACGGTGGGCATCCCGTCGGACCCCGGGGGTGACCGGCCGCATCTTCGTCGGCGGCGAGCTGGGCTCGAACGGTTACATCGGCGGTGGTGGCAAGACCGTCATCGACGGGCACACCAGCATCGGCAACATGGGCTATGTCGACAATGCGGGCCTGCTCTACATCGTCAGACGCGAGGACGACATGATCGTGTCGGGCGGTGAGAACGCGTATCCGCGGGCGCTGGAAAACGCCCTCGCCGAGCATCCCGACATCGCCGAGACCGCGGTCATCGGGGTGGCCGATGAGCAGTTCGGGCGACGACTGGCGGCGTTCGTCGTCCCGCGCCAGCGGCGCGACGTCGACGTGGCGGCGCTGCGAGAGTTCCTCAAAGGCAAGGTTTCCCGTTTCTAACAGCCCCGCGACATTCACCTGGTCGACAGCATTCCGCGCAATCCCGCCGGCAAGGTCATCCGCAGGGAGCTGGCGACCTAGCGGTCCGGCTCGTCCTCGGACTCATCGATCGGCTGCAGCACTCCGATCGTCTTATTCAGCCAGTTCGGCGCCAGCCAGGAGATCGCGGTGGCGCCCGCTGTCGCTCCGACCACACCCGACCAGGCGACCGGACCCAGCGGTGTGCAGCCGAAGAATTGGCTGACCACCGGGGTTTGGATAATGCCGACCAGGACGCCCGCACTGCCCAGCGCGGTCGCCACCACCAGCGGGCTGTGCTGGCGGGTCAGCAGGGTCTGCGCCAGTTGTGTGGTCACCAGGGCGGCCAATCCCATTGTCGCCGTGCGGCGTTCGCTGCCGGGGGTGTAGCGTCCGATGCCCCAGGCCGCCGTGGCGCCGGCCGCGGTGACCACACCGCGGCTGATGATCTGGCGCATCAGCGGGGCGTCGAGCGACGGCCGCGGTCCGGTCAGCACGGCGAGACGGTGTGCGGCGCGCGCGTTTTCGGCCTCCTCCTTGCTGTCATACTCCGCCTCGTTGGGCTCGACGTACTGCGATGTGACCGCGACCGCCAGCGCCGGGAACATGTCGGTGAGCAGGTTCACCAACAGCAGCTGGCGGGTCCCCACCGGTGCGCGCCCCTGACCGAAAGCGGTGCCGATGATGGTGAACAGCACCTCGCCCACGTTGCCGCCGACCAGGATCGTGACGGCATCGCGCACCCCGGCCCACATGCCGCGGCCCTCGACCAGCGCGTCCAGCAGCACGCTGAGATCGCGGTCGGTCAACACGATGTCGGCCGCACCCCGGGCGGCCGACGACCCGCGCCCGCTGACGCCGATGCCCACGTCGGCCATCCGGATCGCGGCGGCGTCGTTGGCGCCGTCGCCGACCATCGCCGTCACCCGCCCACAACGCTGCAGTGCCGCGACGATCTGCACCTTCTGCTCCGGGCTGACCCGGGCGAAGACCTGCACGTCGGCGACCACCTTGGCGCAGGCGTCCTCGTCGAGGCCGGCCAGCTCGGTGCCGGTGACCACCCGTGCATCGGCCGGTAGGCCCAGCTGACGGGCGATCGCCCGCGCGGTGATCGGGTGGTCGCCGGTGATCAGCACGACGTCGCGGCCCGCCGCCTCCAGCGCTTCGATCAGCGGACGGGACGAGGCCCGGGCGGTGTCCGCCAAGCCGACATATCCCAGCAGTTCGAGGTCATGGGCGGTGGCGGCGATGGCGTCGACATCGGTGTCCTCGTCGTGGGTGGTGCCGTTCGGCCACGGTCGGCGCGCCACCGCCAGCACCCGCAGGCCTCGCTCGGCGAGTCCGCGTACCACCGACTCCGCATGTGCGCGGTCGGCCGCCGGGTCAGTGAACCGGCAGCGGGGCAGCACCACCTCCGGAGCACCCTTGAGCATCAGCACCGGCGAGTCCGGGTCCGCGCCGAAGGTGCCGATCGCGGCGGCATAGCCACGGCTGGACTCGAAGGGAACCTCGGCGAGCAGCTGCCACCCCGAATTGTTCTTGGTCAGCAGGAAACTCGCGGCGGTGATGATGGCCTCGTCGGTGGCGTGCGCGTGGCCCTGCCCGTCCTGGGGCTGCGAGGACGCCCAGGCCGCCGCCCGCAGCACGGCCGCCGACCGAGGGTCCTCGGCTTCCGGGAAGGGATCGCGCGGGCGGGCGTCGTACGGCACCGCGCACAGCACCCGCAGCCGGTTCTCGGTCAGCGTGCCGGTCTTGTCGAAACAGACGGTGTCGACGCGGCCCAGTGCTTCGATGGTGCGCGGCGAGCGGACCAGCACGCCGCGCGACGTCAAACGTTGCGCAGCGGCCAACTGGGACAGAGTGGCCACCAGGGGCAGGCCCTCCGGCACCGCGGCGACCGCGATCGCGACACCGTCGGCGACCGCCTGCCGCAGCGGCGAACGGCGCAGCAATGCCAGCGCGGTCACCGCCGCACCGCCGGTCAGGGTCAGCGGCAGCACCTTGCTGGTGAGCTCGCGCAGCCGGGCCTGCACACCGGCGGACGTCTCGATGTCGGCGACCGCCGAAATCGCCCGGTGTGCAGCGGTATTCACCCCGGTGGCCACGACGATCGCGCGGGCGTGCCCGGCGACGATGGTGCTTCCCTCGAACAGCATGCTTGCGCGGTCGGGGTCGTTGACGGCGACCGGATCCACCTGCTTATCCACCGGCAGCGACTCCCCGGTCAGCAGCGACTCGTCGACCTCGAGGTCCTCGGCGATCAGCAGGCGCGCGTCCGCCGGGACCACCTCCGGCGCGGCCAGATCGATGACATCGCCCGGCCGCAGCGACTTGGAGGACACGGTCGCCGTGCGGGTCGCGTGCCGGGCCGCCTCCAGGCGGCGCCGGGTGGTGGCCACCGCGGGGACCACCACGCGGCGCACCAGCTGATCCTGTTCGGCGAACAGCTCGGCGGCCGCCGCCTCGGCCCGCAGCAATTGCGCACCACCTGTAATCGCGTTTACCGTCATCACGCCACCGACCAGCAGCGCATCGATGTTGCTGCCGACGATGGCCGAGGCGGCCGCCCCGACGGCCAGAATCGGGGTCAACGGGTCGCATAGTTCGACCCGGGTGGCCGCGGCCAGCCGGCCCAGGCCGTGCAGCGGTCCACGCAGGGCCGCGAACGGGGGGCTGTAGGACAGGTCGTCGAGCCGGCGCCGCCACGCCGGGGTCAGCGTCTCCACCGCCATCGGCCGGGCACCGCCGGCCAGCCGCGAATAGACGATCTCCGGATCCAGCGCGTGCCAGGCGGTCAGTGGTTGCGGGGTCGGGTCCGGCAGCCGCAACACCCTGCTGGCCGAGAAGGTCCCGGCAACCAGCGCCGTGGCCGCGGCGGCGTTGACCGGGTTGAGCCAGCGCCGAAAACCCATCGGGTTCTTGGATTGCTTCGAATCGGTTCCGGTGACCAACAGCAACCCGGCCAGCGTCGTACCGCCCTGAGCCAGGTGCACCGCCGATTCGCTGGCCGAGCGTGCCACCGGAATCGCCGACAGGATGCGAACCGCAGCGGCCAGGTCGGTGCCGGTGATGATGTCGGCCGTCCACGGCGTGGCCGCACGTGGATCATCAAGTGCCACACCAACATCGGCGATAGCCAGGGCGGCCAGGGTGTCCGTCGACGCGAAATCGCGGTGCAGTGCGGTTATCAGCAGTACCGGTCCGCGATCTGCCCGCAACTCCCGGACCACGCTGAACAGCGGCGTGCCCGAGGGATGTGTCGCGGCGACGCTTGCCGTCAGATCCTCGGTGCCGGCGACGTGGCGCAGTACCACGCGGGCCCCGGTCCGGTTCGCGGTCTGCAGCAATGGGATCGCATAGGGATTCACCTCCCAGCCGACCTCGACCCTGCCCACCCGTTCGCCGTCCACCATCAGGTCGGCGGTCTCCAGGCCCTGCGCCGGAGTCGCAGACGGGCCTTGTACCGGAGCCCATCTCAGGTACGCGCCGGTGGCGGGCAGCTCGTCATGGTCGGGCTCCGGCGCCTCCTCGCCGTGCAGGAGCGCGTCGGCCACCTCGTAGACCCGGTCGTCGTCCCAGCCGGGTGCCGCCCCGACGGAGCGCAGCACAGCGCGGTGATCGCCGCGCAGCGCCGCGCCGTCGATCACGACCACCTTCACCCGGTCCAACCGGCGCAGCGCTCCCGGGTCGAGGACGAGTTGGCCGTCGTCCGCGAGCCCGCGGCCCAGGGTCGCTGCGAAAGCCTGCCGCCCCATGTGCGCGGCCCGCGGCACGCCTGCCTCGATCGCCGCGGCGGCGTCTTCGGTACCGCCGCCGGCCACCAGCGCGCTAGCCGCGGCGATCAGCGAGCCGTTGGCCGCCGAGTCAACGTAACTTTCCACCGGCCCGGCCATCGAGCCCTTTTCTTTGTCCATCGCGGCGTCGATGGTGCCGCCGACCACGACGTGTGATGCCTCACCGGCCGCCGCGGCCCCCCAGGTGTGCCGTGGCATTTGCGAATTCACCCCGGCCGAGGAGATGACCGGGACCACCGGCGCCTGGGGCCGCTCCGGCGAGGCCAGCTGCGGCTCGCGCTCTCGCCACACCCGCCGGTGCGCCGCCGCCTCGGTGATTTGCAAGGTCCGCTGCGTCATGTCGAGCAGCGGGGTGCCGAATGATTGGGTCAGCCCATGCGCCGCCGCGGTCACGGCCGCCAGCGCGACGTCGGTCCCCACCCGGCCCAGCCGCGACTCCAGGATCGAGACCATGCGGGGTTGATGGTTGATCAGCGCCGCTACCGCCCGGGTGGTTTGCGGTGCCGCGGGCAGGCGGGCCACCCAGCCGATCAGTGCGGCGGTCATCGCGACCACATCCAGGGCGGCTGCGGTGAACGGGACCAGAATCGCCAACGGGTTGCCGGGGTCGGCGAAGGGTGCGGACAACGGCAGGTCGGATTTGATGGATGCCAGGTCGGCGGCGATGTCCGCTACCGTCCACTGAACGTCGTCCACGACAGCGTCGTGGTCGGCGCCGTCAACGAGCTCGACCACCAACCGGCCCAGGGCGCCCTCGACGTGGGCCTTGGCCACGCCCGGAATCCGGCGAACCGGCTCCTCGATCACCGCCGAATACTCATACCAGCGCGCGAACGGCAACAAAGGGTCCAGATCGAGGTGCACCCGCTGACCGCTGCGCCAGCGCAACGGAGGCCGGATGCGTTCCGGGGAACCGTCGGGCCAAGCGTGCATCCCCAGTGCGCGGCCGGTGGAACTGGCCACCGCCTGCACCACGGGGCCGGCTAATTCGACGGCCGGGCTTGCCAGCAGCTGTACCGCGCCCCCGGCGCCCGCCGCCGTGGACACCCCGGCTTTGACTAGCTGAACCGCTCCGCCGGTGACACCAGCGACCACGCTGGATACACTCGGAATCTTCATTCAGTCATCCTTCGAAGACGTCTACCGCGCTAATGATCCTGGGGTGCCGGTGACCTGTCTACACATGCGCCCGAAAGCAGGCCGGGCGATGACACCACCGCTCTGGTGAGTGGGGTTTCGCTGGGCCGTCAAGAGACCTGGGAGGATTGGCCGCCCGGTTACCCGCAGAGCGCGCCTACGAATGGTGGGACTGGCATAACAGCTACGGTCAGCACGAGCCGTCGCGGTGGTTCGGCGACCCTGACCCGAATGATCCCGACGACCCCGCGCAATGATTGATCGACGCCGGCGAAAAGATTCGGGCTGAAAACACAAGTGCGCGGTAGCCGTCGGACGGCTACTCGCGCACTATTCGGGCCGTGCAGAATTCGGTGGTTTGCCCGATCGACCTGGTATCCCGGCCGGAAATGACTTCTCGATGACCTGCAGCTGGTGGTCCATTCAGGACTCCAGCTCGAGCACTACTACCCAGCTGTCGCCGAGAGATTTCGACTCGAGAAGTATGTAGCGCTGACCACAATCGGTGATCGGGTCGCCCGAGTGCAATTTCTCGGCCGGCACCGACTCCGGAGTTGCCTCTGCCTTCCATCCATGCCACGGTAGGTCAATTCCGCGAGCGAGGGAATAGAACACTACGTGGCGGCGGGCCGGCGCTGCTTGAAAAAGACGCTGACCCGGCAAATCAGACCCTCGGTGTCCTGCTCGAACAGGATGCATTCGGGACAGGTCGTGGCGGCGCCGTTGGCCTCAAATGTTGCGGACAGCTCGGCGTAGGACAGGCGAGGATCCACGTGTGAAACCCGGTGCACCCGCAACCGGTGGGCCCGCCAGATTGGTGCACACCTTGCGTAGGTAGGCGACATAGTGGGCTTTGCCCGACGACATCGCAGAACGGCCCCTCCTGGGTCAAGCCTTCCGCGGCGATCGTGTCGGCCAGTCCGTCTCAGTCGTGCGCCGCCAGGCAGGCCAGGTAGCGCTCGACCCACGTGACCAGGTGCGCTCATGTCGTCTCCGCTCGCTCTGGGTCCACGGTAAGCGCGTCGTGGCCGTTGAAGTAGCTTGGGCCTATCACGAGATAGGTTCTTCCTATGAGTTGGTGGATCTGAGTTGGTGGATCGTCCACGCCGACCGGACGCCGAGAGAGCAGGTGTCGGCGCCACCCGACGCCGTCCATGGTTGTGTGGACCTGAACAACATCAAGCTCGTTCATCCGCTGATCGAGTCGGTGGAAACGTTGTCGCGCAGCGAGACTCGGGAAGGCTACCAACAGACCTATCGTGCTACAAGCACAGCGGAAACGGCCGCGAGTGGAGCGAGTTCGGTTTTCACGAGTATCTGGAAGTCAAGAGCACCCTGGGATACACGCCTGACGAGGGCTGAAGCCCGGCGCCCAATTCGAACCCCGGGGACGGCCGAAAACCACTGCGTGTCCTCCACCTGATCGTGCGCGGCCGCCTCTAAGCTGGCTGACGTCACGAGGAGGAGCGACGACGTATCGGCAGCAACTACCGTGCTGGGCGGCAGACTGGTCCGACCACGCTGAAGACGAAAACTGAGCCGGGCGGGGAGAATCCCGCGCCGGAATGTTTTGCTGGGCCGCGTCGATGGGTCGCCCCCGTGCGCCGTTCCGGAAGGCTCGTGGTCTGGGACAAACCCGAGCGCCGCAGCGGCATTCCCGCGCTGGACGGGCTGCGCGCCGTCGCGGTTGGCCTGGTCCTCGCCGATCACGGCGGCATCCCCGGTGTGAGTGGCGGGTTCCTCGGCGTCGACGTGTTCTTTGTCCTCAGCGGCTTCCTGATCACCTCGCTGCTACTCGACGAACTCGGGCGCACCGGCCGTATCGACCTGACGGGCTTCTGGATTCTCCGGGCCCGCCGACTGCTGCCGGCGCTGGTTCTGATGGTGCTCGCCGTCGGCGCCGGACGGGTACTGCTGCCCGCCCAGGCCCTCACCGGCTTGCGCGACGACGCGATCGCGGCGTTTCTGTGGGTGGCGAACTGGCACTTCGTCGCGCAAAAGACCGACTACTTCACGCAGGGCACCTCCTCACCGCTGCAGCACGCCTGGTCGCTCGGCGTCGAGGAGCAGTACTACTTCATCTGGCCGGTGCTGTTGATCGTGGTGACACTGCTGCTGGCGGCGCGGGCTAAGCGTTACTTCATGCACGCCACCGTCGGCGGGGTGCGGTTCGCTACCTTCGTGATCTCCACCCTGGGGGCGCTGGCCTCCGCGACGGCGGCCATCGTCTTCGTCTCCGACAGCACCCGGGACCGCATCTACTTCGGCACCGACACCCGTGCGCAGGCGCTGCTGGTCGGGTCGGCGGCAGCCGCTCTGCTGGTACGGGATTGGCCGTCGCTGAACCGCGGCTGGTGCATGATCAGGACTCGCTGGGGCCGGCGGGTCGCCCGCGTGCTCCCGGTCGTCGGTCTGGCTGGCCTAGCGGCGGCGGCTCATTTTGCCACCGGCAACATCGGCGATTTCCGCCACGGCCTGCTGATCGGCGTGGCCCTGGCCGTGGTCTTCGTCGTCGCCCCGGTGGCCATGGAGCAGCGCGGGTTGATCGCCCGTATCCTGGCGCTGCCGCCGCTGGTGTGGCTGGGGGCCATCTCCTACGGCGTCTACCTGTGGCATTGGCCAATCTTCATGGCGCTCAACGGCGAACGAACGGGGTGGGCGGGTTGGCCGCTGTTCGCCGCTCGGTGCGGGGCGACGCTGGTGGTCGCGGCCTCGTCGTACTGGCTGATCGAGCAACCTATACGCCGTTGGCGACCGGCCCAGGTGGCGTTGCTGCCGCTGGCCGCCGCGACCGTGGCCAGCACCGCGGCGATCACGCTGCTGGTGATTCCCGTCGGAACTGGCCCGGGCCTGCGTGAGGGGATGCCGCCCGGCGTCTCGGCCGTTGCCGCGGTGTCGCCGGCGCAGCTCGGCGGGAGTCGCCCTGTGGGACCGCGAAACCCCAACCGGCCGTTCACCGTTTCGGTCTTCGGCGACTCCATCGGGTGGACCTGGATGCACTACCTGCCGCCGACGCCGGGGTTCGCCTTCCTCGACCACACCGTCATCGGATGCAGCATGGTACGGGGCACCCCGTATCGGTACCTCGGCCAGACACTGGAACAACGGCCGGAATGCGACAGCTGGCCGAGCCGGTGGGCGGCCCAGGTCAGCCAGGACCAGCCAGACGTCGCGCTGCTTGTCATCGGCCGCTGGGAGACGGTGGACCGGGTCAACGAAGGTCAGTGGACCCACATCGGCGATCCGACCTTCGACGCGTACCTCAACGGGGAGCTGGAGCGGGCTCTGAACATCGTCAGCGCCAACGGAGTTCGCGTGGTGGTGGCCACGGTGCCCTATAGCCAGGGCGGCGAGAAGCCGGACGGCCGGCTATACCCCGAAGACCAGCCCGATCGGGTGAATCAATGGAACACCATGCTGCGCAAGACCGTTGCCCAGCATCCGAATGTCCAGATTCTGGATCTGAACAAAAAGCTCTGCCCGGACGGTGTTTACACGGCGAAGGTGGACGGCATCAAGGTGCGCAGCGACGGCGTCCACCTCACTCCCGAAGGGGTGAAGTGGTTGACTCCGTGGCTCGAAGAGTCGCTGCGCTAGCCACTAGATGCAGCAGCTGATCTCCATACTGTACGTTTTCCCGGGCGAGCAGATTGAAGCTGGTGTACCCGTTGGCGGGGTGCGTACCCGCCAGATAGGGCGTCATGTCGGCCGCGCTGGCATTGTCGGCAACGACCGAGCGCCTGTGCTAAGCCTCGGTTCGAGCAACGTAATCAGCGGGAGATATTAGGTCCTTCTAGCCGTCGAGCAGGACGAACTCAACCGGCCCGTCCAGGTCCTGCAGGGTGGTGAGGGCATCGCCCTCGAGGATGGTGATCACGTCGTCCAGCCCGGTCTCGGCGAACGTCTGCTTCGGGGCGGCGTTCTTGCTCGCGCTGAGCTCGGTGGTGATCACCCGGCCGACCCCGTTGTCGCGGACGTCCGGCGTCACGGGAATGTAAAACTCGCTCATCGCTTCGCTGCGTTCCGCGGCCGTCATCGGCCGAGTGAACTCGTCCATCCGTTCTCGCAGCAGCGACATCTGATTCTTCGTCTCGGTGTACATCCGGTCGAGGGCGGCCTCGACACGCGGATCTGGCAAAGTGTTGGCCATGCCGTCGAGGGTATGCCTCAACGTCGCCGCCGCGGCCGGCACCTGCGCAGATCGGCTGTGAGCCAGGACACCGCCGGCCCGATCCGTTTGACGAGCGGCGTTCCCGGTGCCAGCATGGATGGGCAAGCACCTCGGTAGGTGAGGCTTCTGCACGGATACAGGCCACTGACCCCGAACGTCGAGAGACGCCCCGGGTCAGGACAGCTCTTCCCGGACCCAAGGGTTGAGCCCAAGTGGCTTCTGGATATTTCAGATACGCCGTGTAGTGCCGAAGCTCCGACGAGAGGGGTGCGGTACGGCGGACATAGCGGGTCATCGCGATTGCCGTCCCTGCCCCTCCGCGTGTGAACGTAACGGCACCCTCGTGTGCCATGGCCGTAGGGAGGTGAGGGCGAGATGAGTCCCGGCGATAATTCCAATTCGAAATCCATCTTGTTCCGATCCGATTACGGCGCCTCCCGCTGCTGATCCAGCTCTGAATCCGCCTGTCCCACAACCGCATCAGCGGTATGTGGCGTTGCCTCTTGCTGGCTTAAACCCAGCGTGCTGGTGAGCCGATCGGACTTCCGGTTAAGGGGAAGATCATGATTTTTGTTGTTGCACACCGTGTTCACGGCGTCAGCTGGCGCCGCGGTCTGTCGATGCTGCGTGGCGGTCGGCTGCGGATCAACAACTGGTGCGCGATGCGTATCCCGAGCTACGACGAGCGACCGTACCGGTATGTCTCGCGGATGCCGGTCGCGGTCATTGCGTCCGCCCCGGACGCAATGACACCGCCCGGCCCAGGCCGCCACCGCTGACCCGTTCCACCTGTCCACCCGAGTTCAGAAATGAGGATCCGATGACGTCGGTTACTGCCGAGCAGAACACGCTGGATTCCGCGCACCTGGGCGATATCGTCGGAGCGTTCGGCCGCATCGGGCACGACGAGGCCGGCGCGCTGTCCGGCTGGTGGCGTCGGCTGCGGACCTTGATGGTGATCACCGGACCCGGGTTGATCGTGATGGTAGGCGACAATGACGCCGGTGGGGTGGCCACCTACGCGCAGGCGGGCCAGAACTACGGCATGGGCCTGCTCTGGACGCTGGTCCCGCTGATCCCGGTACTCTACGTCAACCAGGAGATGGTGCTGCGACTGGGTGCGGTCACCCGGGTCGGTCATGCCCGGCTGATCTTCGAGCGATTCGGAAAGTTCTGGGGCGCTTTCAGTGTCGGAGATCTGCTTGTCCTGAACGCCTTGACGATCGTCACCGAATTCATCGGCGTGGCGTTGGCGCTGGGCTTTCTGGGCTGCCCGAAGGTCGTCGCGATCCCGGCCGCGGCCGTGCTGTTGTTCGCGGTGGTGGCCGGGGGGTCGTTTCGGTGCTGGGAGGCGCTGATGTTCCTGCTGATCGCGGTGAACGTGGTGATCATCCCGCTGGCACTGCTGGTACGTCCGCGCGTGAAAGTGGCTGCCGCGGGGCTGATCCCGCAATTCCCGGGTGGGCTGGACTCCACCGCGCTGCTGTTGATCATTGCGATCGTGGGCACCACGGTGGCTCCCTGGCAGCTGTTCTTCCAGCAATCCAATGTGGTGGACAAGCGCATCACGTCACGCTGGATCCCCTACGCGCGGGCCGACTTGGTCATCGGGATCGTCGTGGTCATCGTCGGCGCGACCGCGCTGATGGCCGTGACCGCGTTCGGCCTGGCCGGCTCCGGTGCCGGTGGGTTCACCGACGCGGGCGCGGTGGCCAGCGGTTTGGGCGCCCACCTGGGTAAGACGGTGGGAACGTTGTTCGCGATCGTTCTGCTGGACGGGTCGCTGATCGGGGCCAACGCGATCGGGCTGGCCACCACCTACGCGATCGGCGATTCGATGGGCAAGCGGCACTCGCTGCACTGGAAAATCGGTGAGGCGCCGTGGTTTTACGGCGGCTACGCGCTGCTGCTCGCCGCGTCGGCGGCGGTCGCGTTCAGCCCCGACCACATCCTCGGCCTGGTCACCCAGGGTGTGCAGGCGCTGGCCGGCATCCTGTTGCCGTCGGCCACCGTGTTCCTGGTCTTGTTGTGCAATGACCGGGCACTGCTGGGGCCGTGGGTGAACACGTTGCGGCAGAACATCATCGCCTGGGCGATCGTATGGGCGCTGGTGCTGCTGTCGCTGGCGCTGACGGCCGCGACATTCTTTCCGAGCCTGTCCACCGCCACGCTCGAGGACGGGCTGCTGGCCGGCGTCGCCGTCGGCGTGATCGGAGGGATCGCCGCAGCCACCGGTGGCGCTCGCTCCCGCGGCAGTCGCGAACCCGAACTCGTCGCGCCGCTCGGTCGGGGGCAGCGCCGAGCACTTCGGCACCAGGACCGGCTGGACTGGCAGACCCCGGATCTGAGCTCGCTGGGTCGGCCGGTCATGTCGGCGGCGCAGCGGACCGGGCTGCTGGTGCTGCGCAGCTACCTCGTCCTGGCCGTCGTCTTCGTGGTCATCAAGGTTGTTCAGGCCGGCATGAGCTGACACGATCACGCACCCCGCCGGTGGGACGCGGGCGCGTATGTTCATATCCGCTGGCCCCGTCCCCGCTGGAAGGAATGCCCATGGACCTGCCCGGAGGACCGCCACCGGTTGGGTGGTGGCCGCTGCCCTCATCGGCGTCGTACTCACCGGCTGCGGTACCGACAGCAAAACCGCATCGCTCAGCTCAAGCGGCGCGACGCCGGCATCGACCCCGCCGGCCGGTACCACCCCAGGGCTACAGCGCGCTGCTGATCCAGCCCGACGACATCGGTGCCGGTTTCACCGCTCCCCAACCGCCGGTGCTGAAACTTCAACAACACCGTCGGCGCCGCACAGCTGTTCGTCAATCCCGACAACGGCCGCCGCATCGGCGACACCATCCTGGTGGTCGACAATCCCGCCGTCGCGGCGACCGGGTTGGAGAACACCAAGACGAACTACTTGCAAACGTCACCGGCGACACCTGGCAGCCGGTTGACGTCGGCGCCAACGGGGCGATGATTTCCGGTGTTGTCGCGCAGGACCCATTCGCAGGCGATCACTGTGCTGCTGTTCACCGAGGGCAGGGCACTGGTCAACCTGGAGTTCGACAGCGCGCCCGGCAACCCTACTGACCGGCGTTCGCCACCGAGATCAGCCAAAAGCAAGCCGCCGCGGTCAAGAACGGCCTGAACGACTAGCCGGTCGGGCTAGATCAGGCCGAGCAGCCGCAGGTCCGAGACGTACTTACCGATCAGCGCTTCGGACAGGTGCGGAATGTACTTGTCGGCACCGACTCCGGCCGCCTGCACCGCGCCGCGGAACACATCCGCCGGAGCCGGTGCGCCGCGCAGCGGCGTCGCGGGGTCCCGGTAAGAGTCCAGCAACGGCAACGCTGAGTGCGCCCGCTGCTTGTCCGGCAGCGCCCACAGCGCCGTCTCGAAGCGCGAACCACTCGTCGTAGTCCTCGATTCGCCGAATGTCGTGACCCGCAGCGATCAACCAGTCCACGAACACGTCCAGCGAGATGCCGTCCTCGTGCAGGTTCATCACATCGAAGGATCGGTATTCGCCACCCGTGGCGGCGATCTGGGCGCCCAGCGTGGTGACCGCCTCGGCGACGAAGTCCGCGCGCAGACCGGGGCGCGATCCCGGTCGCCAGCAGACTGAAGATCAAGCGGGTGAACGTATCTGGCAGGTTCAGTTGTCCGGCATAGCGGCTGTGCGCAAGGATCATGTCCGACCGGAACACCGCGACCGGCAAGCCGCACAGGTCGTGCGCCTCGCGCAGCAGCACCTCGCCTCCCCACTTGCTGTTGGCGTAGCCATTGGCATAGATGGCGTCGACCGGGCGTACCGCGCTCATGGTGCGGACGTCGCCGTCATCGGCGGCCAGGGTCTGGAACCGCGCCAATAACTGAGCGTCCCCGCTGCTGAACGCCGCCTGCAGCCGCTTGGTGGCTGCTTCGGTGTCCGTACCACGGATGATGGTGATGAGTTTCCCGCCGCTTTCGGCCAGCCGCTCCAGCCATTCCAGGGTCGGAAGCGCCCGACGTACCCGTTGGCGCCGGTCAGGAGCACCGTGTGCGGGGTGCCGGTCGCCCGGGGCAGCGACGGGGCCTGGGCCAACGTCGCGGCGTCGATGAACTTGTCCAACGTGAAGTCGGACGCGCGGACCACGGTCGCGCCGCGACCATGCACGGCGGCGAACGTCGGCCGCTTGGATCCCGATCCACGTTCTGATTCAACGTAATCCGCAATCTGACCGAGATCCAATGTCGGATTAATGATTTGGCCCATCGGGACCTCGACGTCGAAGATGTCGTGCAGCAGGTTGGAGAAGGTCAGCGCCGACAGCGAGTCACCGCCGAGGTCGAGGAATCGGGTGTCCGGTGCCGGCGGCCCGTCGGGCAGGCCGAGCAGCGCCTCGGCCCCGCGGGCCACGGTGTCGATCCCCGGCCGGTCCGCGGCACCCTCGCGCAGCGCCCGCGGTTCGGCGGTCCGGGTGGCGGCCAGCTCGGCGTACAGCTCCTCGAGCCGCTTACCGTAGTGCTTCTTCAGCTTGGGCCGTAACAGCTTACCGACGCCCGACAGCAGGCCGTTGTCCTCGCTGAACGGTTCGGTTTCCACCAGGAAGTCGGCGGGCACCTCGTAGGATTGCAGCTCGGCGAGTTTACCGGTACGGCGCAGGGATTCGGCCAACGCGGCCTTGAGCCCGTCGGGATCACCTGCGTACCGTTCCTGTGCCTTGGCGGTCGGAACGACAACGGCCAACAGATAGGGCCGTTCGCTATAATCATTCCCAGACTCTCGGTTGGATGACCCTTAAGCGCAGACTCTCCGCCCGTCGCGAGTCTTCCACCGATCGGTGTGAGCGCGGCCACTGGCCGTTAACTGGGCAGCCGCTCAGCGTGATGAGCGGGCGCCCGGGATCGTCAGGCGACGACCTGGATGGGGTCGCCCACATTCACGTTGTTGAAGTACCAGGCGGCATTGTCCGGGCTCAGGTTGATGCAGCCGTGACTGACGTTGGCATGCCCCTGCGAGTCGACCGACCAGGGCGCCGAGTGCACGTAGACGCCGCTCCAGGTCACCCGGACCGCGTATTGCGCCGTGATCTTGTAGCCGTCCGGCGAACTCAGCGGGATTCCGATCGTGCGTGAGTCCATCACCACACTGCGTTGCTTCTCCAGAGCGATGAAGTTACCCACCGGCGTTGGGCGGCTGGGCTTACCCAACGAGGCCGGCATCGTGCGCAGAATTTCCCCGTTGCGGCTGACGGTGAAGGTGTGGCCGGAGATGCTGGCAACGCCGAGGAACGTGTCGCCGGTGTCGAAACCCGTCGTCAGCTCTTGCACACCCACCGAGACATGGCTGTGCGAAGGCCAGTACTGGTTCGGAACCCATTGCACGACATTGTTCTCCGGCCACTCGAAGTGCCCGGTGATGTTGCTGGGATACGACACGTGGATGGACCGCTCGATAGCGGCGCGATCGGACACCGGTGCGGTGAATTTCACGACCACCGGGTGCGCAATGCCGACCGTGGCACCGTCAGCTGGCAAAACCGCGGCGATCGCGGGAGTCGGCTGGGGGACCGGCACCGCAGCGTCCGCGCGCGATCCCGACGCCACGGCGGCCAAGGCCGTGATCGCGACCATAACAAATGAATAACGAACCCCACGGACTATGGCGTCCACCCTTCGAGATGGTGCGATCAACACGACTATATTTTACGGGTTGTCCGGCTGATGCGGCTTTAGCAAACTTTCCGCCGATCCGCCGTCGTCCCTTCTGTGACACGGTGCGGAGCCGGTCGAGCGTTCAATTTCGTTCCGCCAACACGGCCCGCCGCCCCACTCGGGGGATCGTCGTTGCGGCCGGCCGTAACTCGCTGGGGGAGACCTAAAGCTGTTGGGCCGGAAGTGACCTGGCATGGAGCGGACCGCAGCAGGGCAACGGTGTCGTCGTAGCCGGTGCCCATCCTCGTGTGAAAGGTATAGCGGGAAAGCGGTCTTCGCCGGAATACATGCGGTCTTTCGTGCCCGAAGCGTGCCCGAAGTGGCGGAAGCGGGTTGCGGATCGGGAGCGCACGGCAGGATTGGCCGGCGGGCCGGCAACGGGTTAACCTCAGCGGAATCAGTGCGCGGTGGTCGAGGAGGTCCGGTTGCTCTTTCGTCAACTGGAGTACTTCGTCGCGGTCGCTCATGAACGTCACTTCGCTCGCGCCGCCGAGAAGTGCTTCGTGTCCCAGCCGGCGCTGTCCGCGTCGATCGCGAACTGGAGCGCGAGCTGAACGTCACGCTGATCAACCGGGGACACAGTTTCGAGGGTCTGACCACCGAAGGCGAACGACTGGTAGTGTGGGCCAAGCGGATTCATGCCGAGCATAATATGTTCAAGACCGAGGTGGATGCGGTTCGGTCCGGGATCACCGGAACGCTTCGGCTCGGCACGGTGCACACCGCCTCCACGACGGCGTCGCTGGTGCTCTCCGCCTTCTGTGCAACGCATCCGCTGGCGAAGGTACAAATCCATTCACGGCTGGCCGCGACCGAACTATACCGGCGCTTACGTGAATTCGAACTCGACGCCGCGATCGTGCACGCTTCTCGCAACGACGCCCAGGACGTGAGCCTGGTACCGCTGTATGCCGAGCACTACGTGCTGTTGCGTCGGCGGACATGCTGCCCTCCGGGGCGTCCACGCTGCCGTGGCGGGATGCCGCGCGGTTGTCGTTGCATTGATCACCCCCGATATGCGGGACCGTCAGATCATCGACGAGACCTTCGCCGGGCACGGCATCACCGTCGCTCCACAGGTCGAGACTGACTCCGTGGCTTCGCTACTCGCCCAGGTCGCCAGTGGTAATTGGGCGTGCATCGTGCCGCACACCTGACTGTAGATATCGTCGCTGGGCGGCGAAATCCGTGCTGTCGAAATGGTCGACCCGGTGGTGACCGCCGAGATTGCGATGGCCACCAACGCCACCGGGCCCGGATCGCCGGTCGCCCAGGCGCTTATCGCCGTCGCACATCAGCCCTCGCTGAACGACTTCTTCGACAGCCAGTTGCTGGGGGTCACCCGCCGGCGCTGACCGGGGTGGCGGTGCTGGTCGGGTTGAGCCCGGCCAGGTGGCCGCTCTCCACCCCAGCGGCGGGGTCGAGTGCACAGTCGATGACCGACGGCCCGTTCGAGGCCAGTGACTCGGTCAGTGCGGCCCGCAGCTCGTCGGGTGTGCTGACGTGATATCCCTTGCCGCCGAACGCCTCCGCGATCAGCTCATGCCGGGAAGCGGCGTTCAGCACGGTCGGCGCCGGCCGAGCTCCAGTGGGTTTCTCGTCGCCGCGGTAGACGCCGCCGTTGTTAAGGATCACGACCGTCACCGGCAGGCGGTAGCGGCAGATCGTCTCGACTTCCATGCCGCTGAAGCCGAACGCGCTGTCGCCCTCGATCGCGACGACCGGTTTGCCTGTCTCGACGGCCGCCGCGATCGCGTAGCCCATGCCGATACCCATCACCCCCCACGTCCCGGTGTCGAGGCGGTGCCGGGGCAGCTCCATGTCGATGACGTTGCGCGCCAGGTCAAGCGCGTTGGCTCCCTCGTTCACGACGTAGACATCCGGATTCGATTGCAGCACCGAACGAATCGCGCCCAGGGCGTTGTAAAAGCGCATCGGGTGGGGGTTTTCGGCGAGACGTTGTCGCATCTTAGCGTCATTGGTGGCCCGCCGATCGGCCAGCTCGTCGATCCATTCCCGTGGCACGTCGACGGGGCGGGTGGCCAGGCCGGCGCGCAGCGCAGCGACCACGGATGTGATATCGCCGGCCAGGGGTGCCGCGATCGGTTGGTTGCTGTCGAACTCCGACGCCGCAATGTCGACCTGGGCGAACTTCGCGTCGGGCGACCACTGCGGCGAATCACCGTGTCCGAGAAGCCAATTCAGTCGCGCGCCGACGAGCAGCACCGCGTCCGCGCGGCCGATGGCCAGCGAGCGTGCAGCCGCGACGGACTGCCGATGCGAATCCGGCAGCAGCCCCTTGGCCATCGACATGGGCAGAAACGGAATTCCGCTCGCCTCCACGAAATCCCGGATTTCGGCGTCGGCGCGGGCATACGCCGCACCCTTACCGAGCACGATCAGCGGACGGCGCGCCTGCGCGACCACGTCGAGCGCACGATCGACGGCCTCGGGTGCCGGCAGCTGCCGCGGTGCGGGGTCGACGACCCGCCACACTCCGGCGGCCGCGGCCCCGGCGGCCAACGCCTGACCCAGCACCGCGCCCGGAATGTCAAGATACACACCGCCTGGCCGGCCGGAGGCCGCGGTGCGGATGGCGCGTGCCACCGCCAGCCCGATGTCCTCGACCCGGTCGACCCGAAACGCCGCCTTCGCGAACGGCCGGGCCGCGTTCAGCTGATCGAGGTCCTGGTAATCGCCACGCTGCAGATCGACCAACGCCCGATTGCTCGAACCCGAGATCTGAATCATCGGGAAGCAGTTCGTGGTGGCATTCGCCAGCGCGGGCAGCCCGTTGAGAAAACCCGGCCCCGAGGGCGTCAAGCACACCCCTGGCCGGCCGGTGAGAAACCCGGCCGCGGCGGCGGCATTGCCCGCGGACGTCTCCTGCCGGAACCCGATGAAGCGCATACCGCGCGCCTGCGCGACGCGCGCGAGATCGGTGATCGGGATGCCGACGAGGCCGTAGATGGTGTCGATGTCGTTGGCCTGCAGGGCGTCGACGACGAAGTGAAAGCCGTCAGTCAGATCGGCGCTGGGGGTCATGTCCCGGCTCCTCCTCAGCGATGAACTCTGGTCACCGCGCTGCTCGGTGCATGGCGTAGGTTCGATAGCTGCCGATTATCAATCGTCAGGTGAACAGTATTGGACGGATGGGAAGGTTGCTCGGCATCCTAGAATCAAAATTGGAATCATGTGTTGTCACGCGGTCGACGAGGCGGAAAGATCACGGCGATGTCTGACTCGACGACCGAGCTCCCGGCAGCGGAACTGGCCACCCAGGCGCCGAGCATCGCCGACCTGGTCGCCGCGGCGGCCGGTCGCGGCCCGAAGGCGACCGCGCTCGTTGTCACGTCCGAGCGAATTCCGATGAGCTACGGCGCACTGACCCAGCTGGTCGACGATTTGGTCAAACAGCTGATCGACGCCGGTCTGCGGCCCGGGGACCGGGTGGCGCTGCGGTCGGGCAGCAACGCCAAATTCGTGGTCGGCCTGCGGCCACCTCCCGCGCGGAGCTGATCGCGGTTCCGTTGGAACCCGCCTTGCCAGTCGGCGATCAGCGCGCGCAGCGAGGTCGTAGGAGCCGGTGTGGTGCTGGTCGACGGGACCCGGACCCGAGGAGACCGCCACCGACGAGGAGCCGGGCGTGGCGTGGTGGCCGTTCACGGGGACCGTCGACCGCGACGGCGCGGCCGCGGTGCGGCTGGACGCGTCGGCGAAGCCGGACCGCGCGGTCGCGACGCCCGAGGGCCTGCGTGACGACGACGCGATGATAATGTTCACCGGCGGCACCACCGGCGCCCCGAAGATGTTCCCCTGGACGCGCACGAACATCGCCAGCGCGGTGCGGGCCATCATCGCCGCCTATCGGTTGGGCTCACAGGACGCCACGGTTTCGGTGATGCCGCTCTACCACGGCCACGGCCTGGTGGCCGCCTTGCTGTCGACGCTGGCGTCCGGTGGCACCCTGGCGTTGCCCGCGCGCGGAGAGTCTTCGGTGCACAACCTTCTGGGACGACATCGATGCCGTCGCCGCCACCTGGTACACCTCGGTCTCCACCATTCACCAGATCTTGTTGGAGTGGGCCGCGACCGACCGGTCGGCGGGCGAGCACGCCGCGTTGCGCTTCATCCGCATCTGCAGCGCGCTGCTGACCCCGGAAACGGCCAGCGCCCTGCAGGACACCTTGGGCGCGACCGTGGTGAGTGCGTTCGGCATGACCGAAGGCACCCACCAGGTCGCCACCACCAGGATTGATCAACCCGAGAACCCGGCGGGAACACGGGGTCTTGTCGGAAAGTCGACCAGCCCGGAGATCCGCATCGTGACGCCCGACGGAGAACCGCTGGCCGCCGAAGCCATCGGCGAGGTGCGGCTGCGCGGCCCGACCGTGGTGCGCGGCTACCTTGACCCGGCGATCACCGCCGCCCACTTCACCGACGGCTGGCTGCGAACCGACGATCTCGGTTCGCTGTCGGCCGCGGGTGATCTGCGGATCTGCGGGCCCATCAAGGAACGCATCAACCGCGGCGGGGAAAAGATCTCGTTGGAGCGCGTCGAGGGCGTGTTGGCGAGCCATCCCGATGTGCTGGAGGTCGCCGTGTTCGGGCGGCCGGACAAGATGTACGGCGAGATGGCGGCGGCAGTCGTCGTCCGGGGTGCGGCGGCGCTGGACCCCGACTAACTCGTCGAGTTCTGCCGTGAACGATTGGCGCCCTACGAGGTGCCCGCGACGTTCCTGCAGACCAGCGCACTGCCGCACACCGCGAAGGGGTCGCTGGACTGCCGCGCGGTGCAGTTCGGCGGCTGACGCCGCACCCGAAAAGAGCTGTGCGACAGGCGATTACGGAGTTGACGTCACACTGCCCCACGCGGCGCGGGCGCCCGAATCGCCGATCCGATAGGTCTGGACCAGGGTCGCCACCGCGGCGGCCACCACCAGCACGCCGACCAGGATGTGCAGCGGCACCTTCACGGTGTCGCCGCGCTCCTGGCGGACATGGATGACCGCCAGAACCGCCACGGTCGCGGCCAGCGCCGCGACGATGTAGATCAGCGTCTCGCCGAGCTCCTCATGCCGGGTCAGGATCGGGGCCGCCCTGACCCGCGCGGCCAGCCAGGTACCCGAGCTCTCGGTCAGCGGTGTCACGACGAGCGTGCAGATCGCCAGCGCCACCACCACCCAGATCAGCCTCCGGCGCACCGACGGCCAGAACGCGCACAGGATCGCCAGGATCGCCGTGAGTGGGCCCAAGACCACGACGAAATGGTTCAGCAGGATATGCGCAGGCAGTCCGTTGAATGTCGACATGATCGAATCCGGGATCCCAATCTGGCTGATTCGCAGGTGCTCAAACACTAACCTTCATTTTGGCTGCCGCCGTCTCGGGCATCGGCTCGTACCGGACGGACGACCGGGTAACGATGCGGCTCCATGGGCGAGTGAGCGCAAATCGATCGCGTACCGGGTCAGCTCGACCTGGGGCACCTCCGCCCGCACCACCGTGCGGTCCTGACCCGCGGTGTCGGTGCCCAGCACCCGGCCACGGCGGCCGGACAGATCACCCATCACCGCGCCCACAAAATCGTCGGGCACCAACACCGAGATCTCGTCGATCGGCTCGAGCAGGGTGACCTTCGTCGCGGCCGCCGCCTCACGCAACGCCAGCGCACCCGCCATCTGAAACGCGAAATCCGACGAGTCCACACTGTGGGCCTTGCCGTCGAGCAGGGTGCCCCGAATGTCGACGACGGGATAGCCGGCATGCACTCCCTTTTCCATCTGCGCTCGGACGCCCTTCTCCACGCTCGGAATGAATTGACGCGGCACCGCGCCGCCGACCACCTTGTCTAAGAACTCGAACCCGGTGCCCTCGGGCAGCGGCTCCACCTCGATGTCACACACCGCGTACTGGCCGTGCCCGCTGGACTGCTTGACGTGACGGCCGTGGCCTTTGGACTTGCCGGCGAACGTCTCCCGCAGCGGGACGCGCAATTCCACGGTGTCGACCGTGACGCCGTACCGGTTGGCCAGCGCCTTGAGCACCTTCTGCTCGGTCCGCAGCGTCGGATCCTCGGCCGCCAACCGGGCCAGACCGACCGAGAGCTTGTCCTCGTCGGTCTTGGCATGCGCCGCAATGGCAGTCGGCAACAACGGCTCCGACATGGCCCACGGTTTGAGCACTAGCGGTTCGGCCTTGTCGGAGAGCGTGTCCCTGGCGCGACTCAGCTTGCCGATCGCGCAGATGTCGCCGGCGACGACCTCCGGTGCGGGCCGTTGCTGCCTGCCCAGCGGGAACGACAGCACCCCGATCCGTTCGTCCTCGTCGTGATCGGGATGGGTGGTGCTGTTTCCCGACGCCCCAGCGGCACCGCCGAAGAACGACGAAAAATGGCCCGACACGTGCACCGTCGTGTTGGGCCTGATGGTCCCGGAGAACACCCGGACCAGGCTCACCCTGCCAACGTAGGGGTCTGACGTCGTCTTCACCACCTCTGCCAGTAAGGGCGCGTCGGCGTCGCAGGCCAGGTCCGCGTGCCTGGCGCCGTGCGGGGTGAACACCTCCGGGAGCGGATATTCCATCGGCGACGCGAACCCCCGGGTGGGTGACCTCGAGCAATTCCTAGGGTGCCGACTCCGGTGCCGCTGCACACCGAGATGACCGGGAAGAACGATCCGCGGGACACGGCCCACTCCAACTCCTCGATCAGCAAGGATTCGTCGATCGATTCGCCGCCCAGGTACCGCCCCATCAGGGACTCGTCCTCGGATTCCTCGATGATCCCTCGATCAGCGCGCCGCGGGCCTCCGCGATCCGGTCGGCGTCTGCGGGGTCGGGAGGCTCAACGGTGCGCCGACCGTCGGTATCGGTAGCGCTGCTGCGACAGCAGGCCGATCAGCCGCGTGCAGTTGTTCTCCGAGGTCGGCAGGTAGAGCGGTAAAACCTTGTCGCCGAACGCCTTCTGCGCAGACTGCAGGGCCTGCAGGTAGTGCGCCCGGGCGTGGTCGAGCTTGGTGATCACCACGGCGCGGGGCATCCCGACCTGGCTGCATTCCTGCCACAGCGACTTGGTCGGCTCGTCGATACCGTAGCAGCCCTCGTTCGCCCACGAACAGCGCACAGTCCACCGCGCGCAGGCCGGCCCGCAGCTCGCCGACAAAGTCGGCGTAGCCGGGCGTGTCGACCAGATTGACCTCGATGCCGCCATGTGCCAAAGAGGCGACTGCAACACCCATCGACCGCTGCCGGCGGATTTCGGCATCGTCGTAGTCGCAGATGGTACTGCCCTCGATGACCGAGCCCGGTCTGGTCAGCACCCCGCCGGCCTCCACCAGTGGTCGTCTTGCCGGCACCCGACCAAGACGATGTTGCGGACATCGCCGGGACAGTTCGCGGTGGGGGCGGCTCCGGCGCCTTGGGAAGTGTTTGCCTTGTCCGCCATGAATTTTTTAAGTTTAATCGGCCGACGTTCAATTGGCCGGCCATGTGTCGTGGTTCACAGAACGTATAGGCAACCTTTCTCCCAACTGCCGCCCAACATAAGGCCGCAATCACGGGCCCGATGCTCACCTGTCAGGCGTGCCAGCTGGACTAACGGTGCACGGTGATCCGGTGCACGGTGATCGCGATGACCGGCCCGTTCAGCGAAACCTCTTGGTACTGGGAATATTTGGCGCGGAGGAGCCGATACCCGGTGCGCAGCGGTTCGCCGTCGTGATGAATGGTCGCCACACCCCGACCCGGACCCACCACAACTGCGCCCAGTCGTCGGCGTAGTGGTCGAGCAGCAGGCTGACCCGCGGATTGCTCGTGTTGTTCGCCAGCCGGCGTAGCTGAAGCGTGCTTTTCGGCTTCGCGTACACCACCTCAGGCGGCCCGCCGGGTTCCGCGGCGAGCGCGAAGACGACCGGCACCAGGTGCGGTCTCCCGTCCGGCGTGCTGGTGGCCAGCAGGGTCACCGGGGCCAGGGTGAGGCCGATTTTGGGGTCGAAATCGCCCACCATGCCAGCTTAGGGGCCGTTAGTGGGCCGCCATTTTGTCCCGGCCGGAACCGGCTACCTGCATTACGGTGAGGTACACAAAGCTGTGCGGTCCAGAGATCAAGGCTGGGCCACTTGTGATTCAGACCCCGACGCAGGGAGGTACGGGATGGGCAACTGGCGGCACCGCTCGGTCTGGTGGTCACGGTTGGCCGGTTTGCTGGCTGCGCTCGGCCTGAGCCTGACCCTGACCGGGGTCCCGGCCTCCGCGGCGCCGCCGAACCTGGCGCTGGACCGGTACGCGGACGCGCCGTTGATCGCGCTCGACCCCGCGGCGATCGCCGCGCAGGTCGGACCGCAGGTCGTCAACATCAACACCCGGTTCGGCTACAACAGCGCGGTGGGCGCCGGGACCGGCATCGTCATCGATCCGAACGGCGTGGTGCTGACCAACAATCACGTAATCTCGGCCGCCACCGACATCAGCGCCTACGACGTCGGCAACGGCCAGACCTACGCCGTCGACGTGGTCGGCTACTCGCGCAAAGCCGACGTCGCCGTGTTGCAGCTGCGCGACGCGGCTGGCCTGCCCACCGCCACGATCGGCGGCGGGGTTGCCGTCGGCGAGCCCGTCGTCGCGCTGGGTAACACCCACGGCCAGGGCGGCGCGCCCAGCGTCATACCCGGGCGTGTGGTCGCGCTCAACCAGACCGTGTCGGCGAACGACACCCTGACCGGTGCCAACGAGACGCTGGGTGGGCTGATCCAGGCCGAGACGGCGATCAAGCCCGGCGACTCGGGCGGGCCGCTGGTCAACATGGCCGGACAGGTGGTCGGGGTGGACACCGCCGCCACCGACAGCTACAAGATGTCGGGCGGTCAGGGCTTCGCCATCCCGATCGGCCGCGCGATGGCCGTGGCCAATCAGATCCGAGCCGGTGCCAGCTCCAACACCGTGCACATCGGGCCCACCGCCTTCCTCGGTCTCGGTGTGGCCGAAAACGGCGGCACCGGGGCAAGGGTGCAACGCATCGTCGACGGCGGTCCGGCCGCCGGCAGCGGAATCGCGCCCGGCGACGTCATCACCACGGTCGACAATGTGCCGATCAGCGGTCCCACCGCGATGACCGACGTGATGGTCCCGCATCACCCCGGCGACGTCATCACGCTGCACTGGGAGTCGGGTCAGGGAGGCCAGCGCAGCGCGCCGGTGACGCTGGGCGACGGGCCGCCGGCCTGATCCGGCCGGCGAGGATCGCCTGGTCAACAATCAATTCGATTGCTACCGCAGCGGATTAGCGGCGTGATTCCCGGCTGCCGGGCTCGGGTACACGTGGCATCGTGGACTTGATGAACGACGTAACAGACGCCTCGAAAAAGGATCCTGAGCACGATCCCGCGGAAGGCAGTCACGTCGAGGGGGGTGTCGTCGAGCACCCCAACGCGGAGGATTTCGAGAACGCGGCTGCGCTGCCCGCGGACCCGACCTGGTTCAAACACGCCGTCTTCTACGAGGTGCTGGTGCGAGCATTCCTGGACGGCAACGCCGACGGGTCCGGTGACCTGCGCGGTCTGATGGAGCGACTCGACTATCTGCAGTGGCTCGGCATCGACTGCATCTGGCTGCCGCCCTTCTACGACTCCCCGCTGCGCGACGGCGGATACGACATCCGGGACTTCTACAAGGTGCTGCCCGACTTTGGCACCGTCGAAGATTTCGTCGCGCTGCTCGATGCCGCACACCAGCGCGGCATCCGCGTGATCACCGACCTGGTGATGAACCACACTTCGGAGTCCCATCCGTGGTTCCAGGAGTCCCGTCACGACCCCGACGGGCCGTACGGTGATTTCTACGTGTGGAGCGACACCAGCGAGCGCTACGCCGACGCCCGGATCATCTTCATCGACACCGAGGAGTCGAACTGGACGTTCGACCCGGTTCGCAAGCAGTTCTACTGGCACTGGTTCTTCTCGCATCAGCCGGACCTGAACTACGATAACCCCGTCGTGCAAGAGGCGATGATCGACGTCCTGCGGTTCTGGCTGGACCTGGGCATCGACGGCTTCCGGCTGGACGCGGTCCCGTACCTCTTCGAGCGCGAGGGCACCAACTGCGAGAACCTCCCGGAGACGCACGCGTTCCTCAAACGGGTCCGCAAGGTGATCGACGACGAGTACCCGGGCCGGGTGCTGCTCGCCGAGGCCAACCAGTGGCCCGCCGACGTCGTCGAGTACTTCGGCGACCCGAGCACCGGCGGCGACGAATGCCACATGGCGTTCCACTTCCCGCTGATGCCGCGCATCTTCATGGCGGTGCGGCGCGAATCGCGTTTCCCAATCTCGGAGATCCTCGCGCAAACCCCGGAGATCCCCGAGATGGCGCAGTGGGGCATCTTCCTGCGCAACCACGACGAGCTGACCCTGGAAATGGTCACCGACGAAGAGCGCGACTACATGTACGCCGAATACGCCAAGGATCCGCGGATGAAGGCCAACGTCGGGATCCGGCGCCGGCTGGCCCCGCTGCTGGACAACGACCGCAACCAGATCGAGCTGTTCACCGCGCTGCTGCTGTCGCTGCCCGGCTCGCCAGTGCTGTACTACGGCGACGAGATCGGCATGGGCGACGTCATCTGGCTGGGTGACCGCGACGGCGTGCGCACGCCGATGCAGTGGACACCGGACCGCAACGCGGGTTTCTCCAAGGCCAATCCCGGTCGCCTGTATTTGCCCCCGAGCCAGGATCCGGTGTACGGATACCAGGCTGTCAATGTCGAAGCGCAGCGAGACACCTCGACCTCGCTGCTCAACTTCACCCGGGTGATGCTGTCGGTGCGCCGCCGGCACGAGGCGTTCGCCATCGGTTCGTTCGAGGAGCTCGGCGGGTCGAACCCGTCGGTGTTGGCGTTCCTGCGCCAGGCGCCAGGTGACGGCGACACCGTGCTCTGCGTCAACAATCTGTCAAGGTTCCCGCAGCCGATCGAGCTGCGCCTGCAGCATTGGAGCGGCTACACGCCGATCGAGCTCACCGGGCACGTGGAGTTTCCACGGATCGGACACCTGCCGTATCTGCTGACACTGCCTGGGCATGGCTTCTATTGGTTCCAACTGTGCGCATCAGAGGAGAACGCATGACGACCCGCGCCCACAACGATGCAAAGCGAAGCGATGAGGAGGAGTGGCGCAGATGACCCAGTTAGTCAAGCTGCCGTGGATCGATTGGCTGCCACAGCAGCGCTGGTACGCCGGGCGCAACCGCGACCTGGTCAGCGCCGAGCCTGCGCTCGTCGTCCCGCTGCGCGACAACCTCGAGCTGGTCCTGGTCGATGCCAATTATGTCAGCGGGCCCGCCGAGCGTTATCAGGTGCTGGTCGGGTGGGACGCCGAACCGGTCACCGAGTATAATATGGTGGCCACCATCGGCGCCGCCGGCAATCGGACCGGCTACGACGCGCTGTACGGCACCGATGGACCGCGGTTCTTGCTGTCGCTGCTCGACGAGTCGGCCGACCGCGAGGCCGCCGGCACGCACGTGGTGTTCCGCAAGGAGCCGGACATTGCGCTGCCGCTGGACGCGGAGCCGCGCGTCGCCGACGCCGAGCAATCCAACACCAGCGTGATTTTCAATCGGTCCGCCATCTTCAAGGTGTTTCGTCGTGTCAGCAGCGGAATCAACCCCGACATCGAATTGAACCGGGTGCTCGGCCGCGCCGGCAACCCGAACGTCGCCCGACTGCTCGGCACTTACGAGATCGCGGGGGGGGACGATGCCGAGGACACCGCGTGGCCGCTGGGCATGGTCACCGAGTTCGCGGCCACCGCCGCCGAAGGCTGGGCCATGGCGACGGCCAGCGTGCGCGACCTGTTCGCCGAGGGCGACCTGTACGCCCACGAGGTCGGCGGAGATTTCGCCGGGGAGTCTTATCGGCTCGGCGAGGCGGTCGCGTCCGTGCACGCCACCCTCGCCGAAGCTCTCGGCACGGCGGAGGTGACTTTCCCGCTGGACATCATGCTGGCGCGGGTGGCGTCGGCGGTGGCGCAGGTTCCCGAGCTGGCCGAGCACGCGGCCACGATCGAAGAGCGCTTGCAGAAGCTGTCCGGCGAGATGATCACGGTCCAGCGGGTGCACGGCGACCTGCATCTGGGGCAGGTGCTGCGCACCCCGGAGGGCTGGCTGCTGATCGACTTCGAAGGTGAACCCGGCCAGCTGCTCGAGGAGCGGCGGGCACCCGACTCGCCGCTGCGTGACGTGGCGGGGATGCTGCGGTCGTTCGAGTACGCCGCGTACGGACCGCTGGTGGACAACGAGGGGGACAAGCAGCTGGCGGCGCGGGCACGGGAATGGGTCGAGCGCAATCGGGCAGCGTTCTGCGACGGCTACGCGGCGGCGTCGGAAACCGATCCGCGCGATTCGGCGTTGCTGCTGGCGACCTACGAGCTGGACAAGGCCGTCTACGAAGCCGGCTACGAGGCGCGGCACCGGCCGAGTTGGCTGCCGATCCCGCTGCGGGCGATCAGCCGGCTCACCGGGGCCGCATGAGTCGGCGCGGCGCCGGGCCGGGCTTTTAAAGCACGTGCGCGTGGTGAGTGAAATTTTCGACAGCGAAGCACGGCTGTCCTGGGTGCTGGCCGGGATCCTGACGGCAACCGCGTTCACCCACTCCGAGGGATACTTCGTCACCTTTATGATGGGTACCGCCCAGCGCGGTGCTGGGGTTCTTCCGCCACGATGTGTTGCTGGCGATTTCGGCGGGCGTGCTGATGCTGTGCTTTCTCACCGGGGTCGTGGTCGCCTCGGTCTGCCGGCGCGACGATCGGTGGCTGTATCAGCGTGGTCGTCAACGGCACCTGGATGCTCATCGTCGCGTCCGGTGTGCGCGCCGACCACCGCCGTTACGTACCTGCACCTGGACCGGCGCGCGGTCCTCGACTAGTCTCCCGGCGACTGATCCCGGCGCACCAAAAGCATCGGCAGCAGCGCTTGACCGGTGCGCTGCTGCCGATGCTCGTTCCGGGCGTCAGGCCGCGGGAGCCGCCCCCGTGTTCAGCACCTGCAGCATGTCCGGCTTCATCGCCATCAGCTGCTGGTTCCAGTAGGGCCACGAGTGCGTCCCGTTGGCCGGGAAGTTGAACACGCCGTTGCGTCCACCCGAGGCGATGTAGGTGTTCTGGAACTGCTGGTTGGTGCGCAACGTCAGTCCCTCGAGGAACTTCGCCGACATGTTGTCGCCGCCGAGATCGCTCGGGGTGCCGTTACCGCAGTAGACCCAGACGCGAGTGTTGTTGGCGACCAGCCGCGGAATCTGCAGCATCGGGTCATTGCGCTTCCAGGCCGGGTCGGTCGACGGACCCCACATGCTGTTGGCACTGTAGCCGCCCGAGTCGCTCATCGCCAGGCCGATCAGCGTCGGCCACCAACCCTCGGACGGGTTGAGGAAGCCGGACAGCGATGCTGCGTAGGGGAACTGCTGCGGGTAATAGGCGGCCAGGATCAGCGCGGAGCCGCCCGACATCGACAGGCCGACCGCGGCGTTGCCCAGCGGCGAGACCTGCTTGTTGGCCTGCAGCCACAGCGGCATCTCCTGGGTCAGGAACGTCTCCCACTTGTAGGTGTAGGTCTGGCCGTTGCTGGCCGATGGTTGGTACCAGTTGGTGTAGAAGCTGGATTGGCCGCCGACGGGCATGACCACCGACAGGCCGGACTGGTAGAACTCCTCGAACGCCGGGGTGTTGATGTCCCAGCCGTTGAAGTCATCCTGTGCCCGCAGACCGTCGAGCAGGTAGACGGCGTGCGGGCCGCCCCCCTGGAACTGCACCTTGATGTTGCGACCCATCGACGGTGATGGAATCTGGAGGGTCTCCACTGGAAGACCCGGCTTGGAGAACGCCCCCGCAGTCGCCGAGCCGCCCACAACGGCGACCAGACCGGACAACAGGGCAGCGCCTACAACCGCGATAGCCAGCCGGCGCGGCATGGTTGACGCAGCGCACCGTAACTTCTCAACGAATGTCATAGCTCTTAACCCATCCCAACTTTCATCTGCCGCGAGATGCGGTGGAATCTGTTCTCCCGGAGTCAAACACGGCGGGTGGGTCGGATTCGTTCGTCGCGGCCGGGTGGGTAGGTCGCGGTTGGCTAACGATTGAGAGTCGGCCAGAACTCGTAACATTCGGGTCACGATCCGCGCTCGATACCGTGCCGCGGTCTTGTGCCGCGAGTGTGCATCCGCTATCTGTGAGTGCGGCTGTCAGGCGACTAGGAGACGCAAAAGCGTTGACGCCGTGGCTATTCCGATCACCGCGGCCACCAGCAACACGACGACGTCCAGCGGATTCATCGGGCTGCCGATCAGCAGCACACGCAACGCGTTGACCACGTGGCTCAGCGGGTTGATGGTGTTCAGGGCGCGCAGCCCACGCGAGCATCACGTCGATCGGATACAGCGTGTTGGACGCGAAGAACAACGGCATCGTGATGGCCTGCCCGATACCCATCAGGCGGTCACGGTTGCGGACCAGCCCGGCCAGCGTAATCGACAGACACGCGAAGAACGCGACGCCGAGCATCACGACGACCATGGCCGCCAGGATGCGAAACGGATTGGGGGGTCAGGCCGACGCGCATCAGGTACGCCAGCGCCATCACACCCACCACCTGCGCGGCCGACCGTACCCCGGCGGCGAACGCCTTCCCGGTGATCAACGCCGAGGCCGGGGCGGGCGTCACCATCAACTTGGCCAGCACGCCGGAGTCTCGATCCCAAATGATCTGGATGCCATAGAAGATCGAGATGAACAAGGCCGACTGGGCGATGATGCCCGGCGCCAGGAAGGCGAGATAGGACAGTAAACGTAGGCCGCGCAATGCGGCCCGGCGGCAACTGGTTAGTGCAGCTTGGGCAGCACGTAGTCGCGATAGAAGTTGATGGCGGCAATCGGATCGCCCTGCGGGAAGTGCAGGAACGGTACGGCGCCGCCGTCGAGAACCCACTGCACGGCGGTGATGTGCGTGTTGGGGTCGGTCCCGACAGTCCAATTGGCCAGCACCTTGTCGATCGGGTTGGATTCGGCGGCACGCTGAATCTCGACCGGATTGGGCTGGTCGACCACGCCGGCGGTGAATCGCCACAACTCCGCCGCGCGGGCGGCTTCGTCGGGCTCGCCGACGAAGGCGAACAGTTCGGCGCGCTTGCCCAGGGTCGACGGATCACGCCCGGCGGCGTGGGCGCCGTCGTTGAGCGCGCCCAGCAGTTTGAGATTGGTGAGGTTGCGCGCTGGGGTGATCCAGCCGTCCCCATACTGTCCGGCCAGCCGCGCGCTTTTGGGGCCGTGGGCGGCGACGAAGATCGGCGGCGGCGCCGCGGGGAGGTCGTACAGCTTCAGTGAGTCGGTCTGAAAGTAGCGCCCCGCGAACGAGATTCGCTCTCCGCCCCACAGCTGACGAATCAGGGAAATCGCCTCGACCAGCCGGTCGTGCCGCTCGGTGTACTTACCGAACGTTTTCGTGGCGGCCTGCTCGTTGAGGCGTTCGCCGGTACCGAGCCCCAAGAACACTCGGCCGGGGTTCAGGATCGCCAGCGACGCGAACGCTTGAGCCACCGAGGTCGGGTGATAGCGGTAGATCGGACAGGTGACACCGGTGCCGAAGGAGATGTGACGGGTGCTGTTGCCCACCAGCGCCAAGGTCAGCCACGGGAACATGGAGTGACCCTCGTTGTCCTGCCAGGGCTGCAGGTGGTCGCTGGCCCAAACGTATTGGAACCCGGCCCGTTCGGCAGCCCGGGCTTGTTCCACCAACTGATCGGTCCGAAACTGCTCGTGGGACAACACGATTCCCACACCTTTGGTGATCGGCGGCGGACTGGCCGGGATGCGATGCTCGTCGACGCGGTAGCACGCCGCCGCGCCGCCGATGCCAAGCACGCTCGCGCCGGCCGCCAGCTGACCGAATGTCCGACGTGAGAGACCCACCACCTAACCAAGGTACCCAACGCCGATACCAGCACGCCCGGCGCGCTTTTGGTGTGCATTGCCGGCGCCACCCGTTAGCCTGGCGTCATGGCTCCCCAGGCGCGTCCGGCGCGGAAGGCCGATCTGCGTGCGCTGTCGGTGACCCTGAGCTGGGCCTTTTCGACTACCCGGTGATGATGTGGATCTTTCCCGACAGCAAGACGCGAGCCGGGCATCTAACCCGAATGTTTGCGGCCATGACCCGTCACTAGCATCTGCCGCGCGGCGGCGTCGAGGTGTCCGGCACGGGCACCAGCCCCGAGGCAGGCGGTATCGGCGGTGCCGCCCTGTGGGATCCGCCGAACCAGTGGCAGGAATCGCACTGGACGCAGTTGGCGATGATGCCGGCCTTTTTGCGGGTGTTCGGCCTGCGGTCGGGGACGGCCCGGGCCATCCTGGAAACGATGGAGCGCAAACGTCCCGAGGAGCCGCACTGGGTATCTGGCCGCGATCGGCAGCGATCCGGCGGTGCGCGGCCAAGGCTACGAACAGGCGCTGATGCGATCACGGCTGGACCGCTGCGGCGCCAAGTACTGCCCGGCCTACCTCGAGTCGAGCAAGCGCAAAAATGTGCCGTACTAAACAGCGTTTTGGCTTCAGTGTGATGGAGGAGATCCCGCTGCCGGGCGGGCGGGCCGCCGCTGTGGGCGATGTGGATCCGCGCTGACGGTCAGGGGTGCTCTACCCACCCCGCCATGGCCGACGGCGATCATGCGCAGCTGTTTGACGGCCAGCCGGCGGATGTCCTCGATCCCCTCGGCGGTCTGGGTGTCCTCGATTGCCTCGGCGATGACGATCATCGCGTTGACGAACAGCGTCGCCAGCACGTTGAGGTCTTCGGTGCTCCACGCGTTCAGCCGCGGGAACCGGGCCAGGTCGGTGGCCAGCTCCGAGGTGATCAGCCGATCTCGGTGCGGATCGCGTAACGCAGCACGCTCAGCCCGCTATTTGCGCTCGCGGCCGATCAGCCGCCAGTGTTCGCGCCGCTCGGCGACTCTTGGGTACCGCGCTGTGGTTGTTCAGCGACGAGCGGGTGGCGGGCGCTTTGGATCGCCGTAGGTGGCCATGAACTGATTCCAGACCACCAGGTTCCAGAACCGGCACGACAGCGGCCGATGCGTGATCACCAGCGCCTCGTCGTCGTCCAGCACGAAACTACCGTACGAGTAGCAGGCGTCGCGCACCTGCCAGCCGAAATTCGCGCCGGGAACCTGGCATGGGTCGGCTAATTCGTTAGCGGGGCGGACGGTTTCGTGCCCCAGGCCGTGCTCCTAGTCGACACGCGTCCCCCACCGCCAGCGGCACGATGGCGAAAATTATCCGCATCCAGGCCGTCGCGGCCCGCAGGCTGGCCGCGGTCTCGGTGTCGCCGTGCCGGATCGGCTCTAGCTCATCGAGCGCCTCGATGCGCCAGCCGACCGTGCGGCCGGTTTGCGGGTGTGCCTGATAGTCGCGGGTCCTCAGCACCGCCGCATCGGGAGTCACGGGAAATTCGAAGGAGAAGTTGCCGTCGGTGTTGATGTCGAGATCAGTGTCGCGGATTATGGCGACAATGCGGTCCGACCAGGCTCCAGGTGATGGCTCGTTGTAGGCGGTCACCAATAAAGTACACGCTGTCGCTCTTGTTGCCGCTGATGCGATAGCGGCGCGTCGGATCGACGGGGCAGATGAAGTAAAACGAGTCGGTGTTGTCGCAGCCCCATCGGCGGTCGCGCCGAAACGGCGTGTTGACCGCGACGAACTGCGGCCGGCCGGGCTCGGGGAACAGGTAGGTGTCCAACGCCACGCCCAGGGTGGTGGCCAGGATGCGATATCCGTCGGCGACGTGGCGGTCGTAGGTGACCGCACGGTCACCGTCCAGAAAGGTGCGGTCCAGATCCCCGAGCGTGGACAGCGGTTCCCGCCCACGCGGTCGTCGATTCGTGCGTCCATGTGCCGATTCCTTTCAGGAGTAACATCGTGGTGCGGTCGATCCAGGTGTAGTGGTGGGCAGGGTTGAGGTCGTCGAGCCGGGTGAGCAGGCTGATTAGCGTGATGCCGGCGAGCACCTCCGCCAACTCGGCGGCCGTCATGTCCGGCCTGACCTCGCCGCGGGCCGCGGCGAGGTCAGCCAGGCGGCGAGCCCGCCGGCGATGATGTCGGTGAACCGATCCAGCAGTGCGTTATGCAGGGTGGGATCGGCCGCCATCTCGCTGACCGGTGCCCGTTGGATGCCGACGCGCTGCACGCGCAGGCCAGCGCCGCAACGAGGCTACATGACTTCGGGCCGGACGACTACCGAGAACGCCTCGAGTTCTACTGGCTGCGCTGCACGAGATCGACGGCCTGCATGGCGCGAGCCGGGTGAACTTCTACGACCAACTGCTGCAGGTGCTCAAGAACCGCCTGCTGTTGGCCGACCTGCTCAAGCGGCACCCCGAGATCAACGACATCGCGCTGCGCTCACCGGTGGTGATCGCCGGCCTGCCCCGCACCGGCACCACGCATCTGCACAACCTGCTGGCGGCGCCCCGACTTTCCGCACCATGCCGTACGGGGAGAGCGTCGAGCCGTTTCTATTGCCGAATTAGGTTGTTATCCAACCAGATCCGCGTCGCACCCGAATGGATTTCGCGGTCGGAGTGTTCAACACGGTGATGCCGCATTTCGCGCTCATGCACGAGATGACGACCGAGCACGTGCACGAGGAGATCCAGCTGCTGGCCAACGACGTGTCCACGATGCTGCTGGAAACGCTGGCCGAAATGCCCCGCTGGCGAGACTACTACCAGGCCCACGACCAGACGCCGCACTACGAACCTCGCCACGCAACTCAGAGCGAGCAGTTCTTGCGCGGTGGTCAGCGCTGGCTGCTCAAGTCGCCCCAGCACCTCAAGCAGGTGCGGGTGTTGGATCGCGTGTTCGGCGACAGCATCGTCGTGTTCACCCACCGTGATCCGGTGCCATTGTCGATGATCGCGATGATCACCTACTCCGCGCGCATGCACCGCACCCCGGTGCCGGTGCAACAGACCGCCGAGTCCTGGATCGACCGACTCGATCACATGCTGAGTGACTGGTCCGCGATCGGGACGTCATCGGCCCGGACCGCTCCATCGACGTCCGATTCGACGACTTCATGGCCGACGAAATGGGTGTTGCCCAGCGGGTTTATGCCCTGGACGGCGAACCGTTCACCTACGAGGTCAACAAAGCGGTCGCCGACTACCTGTCCGGGCACCGGCGTGGCCGATTGGGCAGCGTGGAAACGTCATTCGACATGTTCTGGCTGACGAGGGGGCGATCCATGCTCGGTTCGCCCCCTATGTCGAGCGATTTCTGGCCTAGCGCAAACCGCTGGAACTGCAGGGGTATTGCCAGATCCGGTACGCAGCACGCCCACCAGGTACGGGTACTATAATATATATTCTTTAATATCGTATATTGTCTAAATCGATTAGGCAGGACGACACACCAATGGACATCGGCAAATGGTCCGACACTCTCGACCGGTGGCTGAAGGGCAGTCTGTCGCCGGATGACCTGCACCGATGGCAGTGTGCAACCTTGCGTGAGGTTGTTGCCCACGCTCAGTGGCATTCTCGTTTCTACGCCTACCGCTTGGTCTGGGTGCGACCTTCCACCCTGACGTTGGACAACCTTGCCCTGCTCCCCTTCACCACTGACGACGACGTCCGGGACGCCATGTTCGACGTGCTCCGCGGATCAATCGGTGACGCTCACTTATTTCGAAAGCCTGGGAAGCACCGGCCACCCTAACCCGTTCCCCCAGGACGGTTTTGAATTCGACCTGAATTGCCAAGTGGTAGCCCACGCATTGCGCTCGGTAGTCGATCGCCACTTCGGTGAAGGGCCAGAAATCGATCCTTGCCGTTGTGGCTCCGAACGAACTGGATTCGATTTGCAGCACCATTGCGTACGCGGCCAAAGAGGTCGGAATCACTCGTCTCGACATCTTTCCGCTATCCGACGGTGGGTGCCCCGTCGCTGCTGCTGGAAGTGGCAGAGCTGAGTCAAAGCTACGTGTCGAGGTTTGCGACGACCTTGACATTCGTTGCGTGCTCGGCACAGGTGAACCCGTTTCCGGTGCGATGAAGGTGTTGGTCGGCCAGGCTTGGGGAGCGACGGCGTACAATTTTTTTGTACGGCTTTCCAGAGATGGGGACTTTTGCGGTCGCCACGGTAACCAGAGCGCTCGCCGCCTGTCTCTCCCAACTATCTTCGAGGTCCTCAACCTTTTCGAGGTCCTCGACGCCGATACCGAACCCCGCGTCGATGAGGATGGCATCGTCGATCTCCGCGGTGGTGCGCGGCTGTCCGCGAATGCTCACCCGAGCACTGGCCTGACCGAGGATTTCGACGGTCATCCGGTCGGACGTACTATCCCGCGCGACGGTGACGAGATCGCCTGTGCGGTAACAATAAATGGCTTTATTCCTGGGATGAGGCTAGTCAGACACAGTTCACCGCTTCCTTCGAATCCCAGCGACTGCAATCATCTCGAGATTCGGCTCGAGACCACGATTGCAGGCGATTACCGACATCTCGAAGCCAGAGTTCACGAGAGGACGTCGACGTCTTTGGTGTAAGCGCCGATGTGACGATCGCTCGCGCACCGCACCTCGCCGAGCCGAAGCAGGTCAGAGCACACGGCGGTCGGGCGAGTGGAACGCCTGGAAAAATCCGCGACTTGAGAACAATCACGGTCGACAACGGCTCCGGCCCGGGCTGCACCGGCTCATCATGCCGACGGCATCGGATCAAGCATGGACTGCTGTTGGCGGCATCACGGTACCGGCAATCTCGCAGCAGACCCCCTCTTCGGTGACGGCCGATTTCGAGTTGTCATCGCGGTGGCCACCAAAGGGGCACATCGCAGGTGCGGTTGCCGGTTAGCCGCTCTACTGCTCGAAGGACTTCAGCATGATGTTGATCACGCGATCTAGGTGCTCCGTGCGCACCCGCGCCGCCCGATCAGAGTCGCCCTTGCGGATTGCAGTCACAAGCGCCCGATGGTAGCGGTTCGCTTTGACCGCCAATGCTGGGTCGTCTCGCATCATCTTTGCCACGGGCAACATCGAGCGGTTTCGCAAAGTCTGGATCATGTTGAACAACAGCGGACATCTGGTACGTAGCGGTTCTACAAGACAAGCGTGCAGATTGTGATTCAGCGTCGTCCAGGCCCCCATGTCCTTCTTGCCGTCCATTTGCTTGACCAATTTGGAGGCGATGGTACAGGCGACGACACGGTCTTCTTCGGTGAGCGCGGCCACCTCGGCCATTGCCCGTGATTCAAGCAGCGACCGCAACGCATAGATCTCGGTTAGCTCGGCAGCGCTGGATTCGTGTACCCGGGCACCCTTATGTGCATCGATGTCGACTAATCCCGACGCGGCGAGGTCACGGAGTGCTTCGCGTACAGGAGTCACGCTCGTCCCGATCCGTTGCGCAACGTCGGCGAGGATCACACGACTACCGACGCCAATTTCTCCCCGCAAAATCATGTCCCGCACTGTTTCGCGGGCAAGGTCAACCCCAGTGCGAGGAGTGTCAGGATCCACGTCGCTCTTGCGAGTGGCGTAAGATACGCTGCGCATTTTCGTATGTATTCCTTGCTCCGGCGTTGTTCACAGAATATCGTATATCGTCGGCACCGTTGATACCTATTCATACTGCATGACAATATCGGATTGATTTGTAAATTTCTTGTGCCGTGCAGTGTTCCAGGACTGGATGCCAGTGATAGACTTGATTGCTGCGCACAACAGTCGTTCTGGACCGTCACGCTGCTTGGTTAGTCCACCGCGAACAGTGTCGTCGACGAGCGGGAAGCGACCCGTCGAAATCTCCAGCGACGATATTACCGTCGTTCATGCCAAGGCGCGCCGACGCATCGACGGGAGGACAGATGCAGCGCCCTGCCTGGCTAGCAGGAGGCGGCACTAGTCAATCGGCTGGGCGCAAAGATCGCCTCTGGCAAGCCGACCCCCGACATATGCAACGTCCGCTACCGCTCCGAGTACGCCGACCAGGCTACGGCAGGCAAGCCGAAGCGAGAGATCGTTGCATAGCCGCAGAGCCCGACGCTGGTCAGGGTCCAGAACGTGACAAGGGCTGCGGCGATGATCAACGATAGCATGTACCGGTTGAGCATCGGTGACGGCGTGCTTGCTCGACCTGTCGGCTTAGGAGAAGAGCAGTGCACCCGCGTGCGTGGTCCGGCCGGGAGGATATCCACAACGGCTATGGACGACATGAGTTGAACACCGGCTGCCACCATGAAGGCATCCCGCCAGGACAACACGGAGGCAATCACCTCACCCGCTGTAATGGAGGTGAACACACCGACCAGCGTTCCCGTCAGCATCACCCCGATGGCGCGGGTGCAGTGGTGGCCGGTGGTACCGAGGTCAACACAATCGCAATGTGGGGAACGTTCGCACCCCGACGGTTCACGGGACATCACGTCACGACCTCGATCGAGCATCCGTCTGTCCTTAAGAATGCAAGTGCGCTAGCACAACTCGGGGTCGAAATAACTCTGGTGGACCCGTCCCGTTCAGGGCGCATCGACACGCCTGCAATCGCTCACGCGCTGCGGCCCGATACGGTGCTGGGTTCGGTCATGCATGCAAACAACCATACGGGTGAGATTCAGCCGGTCGACGAGATTACTGCGTTGACGGCTCGCAACGGGGTGCCGTTTCATTTCGACGCCGTACAAACCGCGGGCAAATTCGACCTGTCGACCCTCGGCACCGGTGGGGTACTGCTATCCATATCCGCACACAAGTTGGTGGCCCGCGCTGCATTGGGGCACTCACGATTGGTTCAAGACATCGCGGGCTATTACTACGCGGGGATCGGCGGAAAAACAGAAGACGACCAGGCACGTGTCGACGCGGCGCAGAATGACCTGGACAGCTGCCCGGGTATTCTCTGTCGTCACGGCACGTACCGGTAGGGGTTGCCGCACTGGCAATCTCGGTCTGCAGTTTCATTGTGTTCGCCTATCGTCTGCCATACTTGAGTTCTCAGGGGGTCTTCAACCTTGCGATGTTGCCCACGGTCGTCGATGCGACAACCTCCCGGAAATAACATACGTATATTATACCACTAATAATATATATTATCCACACGGCGGTGACGTCGGGGTCATATCTCAAGCGTGTGATCGTGCTCGGGAGGCGGCGTGCAGGACCGAGGGCGTGACTACGCCGTGGCCACTGGCAAACCAATAAAATATTGCAATGGTCACATATGTTCAGCACGGGCTAACGCTGACAACCTTTGCGCTTAGGGGATGGCTTCCATGGCTGCAACTACACAGGAGTAGGGGACGTCCGAGAGAAGGACGGCAAAATGAGTGTAATTGTCCCGGTAGCGATCTCATCAATCGAACGATGCTGGCGACCCGCCGGACGCTTTGTGGCTCGTCAATGCGGGTCCGATCGAATCCCGCCATTAAGGTTGGCGACCAGGTAACACGGCCGAGAAAATGCGACTGCCGAGCAGATCGCTGAAGTTCGGGCCAGTGACGATACCACGACTTTGCCTGGACTGGAATGCCTTTTGTACAAAGATGAGTGGGGGCACCGCCAATGTCCCCGGATCAGGCTGGGGTACGCTGGCGTGGGACCCGGCCAGGGAACGCCTTGTGACGCAACAGATACAGGACCACCACTTTGACTTGGCCATAACAAGCATGCCGCTTCTCGTCTTCGACGTGTGAGAGCACGCTTTTTATACCACGCTTTTTATACACAGTACCGTTTCAGAACTGACTACATCGAAGGGTTGTGGTCGGTCGTGGACTGGACTGACGTCGCCAGGCGGTTCGAGGCAGCCCAGGCAGGCCAATTCACGGAGTTCGTCGATTGCGCTAGGATACGTGCCCACATTGATCGTCATATGCATACGTAATCAACCGAACTGAGGAACCGGCCGCTAACCCATTAAAGCGTCCGGAATCTGGCCGGGATAGTGAACGGGCATCTCCGGCGCAAATAGCATCATATCTTATGTATCATATATACTATGACTAAGGCCACGACTTGACACTCGGAGCGTTGAGCTAAGTCCAAATCATTCGGGAATCGACAGCCTGCAATATGGTCGAGATGTAGTGCGGTGAGACGAATATCGCTGTGGGGGAGCTACGTACGGCTGCGGATAACCATCTGCCGGGTCTGCAGGCCTACCGAGGTGGCGGAGCCGGGTTTCGCGGTTTACCGACTGGATAGCTAAACCGGGCTACCAAGAACCTTGGTCACTAAAGACGGATGCGGACGTTACGCGGCCGATTCACGATATCTGTTGGTGAGCCTAGTCGTTGCAACCGTCCTGTTACTACTCCCGGCTAGCCTGTCGGCGATGCTCACCGCAGAACCCCACGTCCGTTTCTTCGGGTGGCGCTGGGTGGTGATCGCGGTCGCCTTACCGTCCGTTACCTGGGCGGCGTGGCCACTGCATAGGTTCGCGATTAGCCATCCGCGCCCGCAGCGTTCCGCGCACTCTATGACGTTATGTTGAATCGGCGACCCGCCTCGGAGACCGGGATTCGTGCAGCGCTGATCGGAAACGATGCTTTTTACTTCGATATCGCTGCTCTGATTGGTGTAATCATGTTGGCACAGAGTTATTTTGAGTCACGTGTGAAGTGCAAGATGGCCAGGGCGATACGGGAGCTGGCCACCAACCACAACCCCCAAGACGTGGCTGTGGTTGGTACCGACGGGTCGGAAACGGTTATTCCGGCCGTTTAACTCCTGGTGCAGCAACGTTTTCGAGTCCTTACCGGCCAGACCATCGCTGCCGACGGTCTTGTTGTTGCCAGTTCGGCGACCATAGACGCCAGTGCGTCGGAAGGTGCGTTGAGTCCAGCCCAGGTCCACCCGGGTACGCATGTCGTCCGCGGTACCGAGGTGCTTGACGGCAGATTGATCGTCGAAACCGCCGAGGTGGGCGGTGGCACTCACCTCATAAATGTGGACCGCATAGTTAGGCATGCGCGTGGGCAACTGCCCGATGTGCACCGATTCTCGGCTCGGCATTCGTACCATTCGTGTTCGCCGCGGCGAGCCTGCGTTTTCTTGAGTGGGTGTTCGTCGGCGGCAACTTCGTGAGGGGCATTCTCGACAGCCCTCGATGTTATCGTTGTTGGGTGTCCATGCGCGTTCAGCTTGGCGGTCCCCATTGCCGTGACAATCGCGGCGATTCGCGGTGATCGGTCTGGGATTCTCGTTCGGCGCTATCGCTGGCTGCGGGCTGCCCGGACAGTAGACACCCTCGCGCTCACCGAAATCGATGAAAAGCCTTCCGGCCTTCCGGATTGGTGATCACAAACCCGACAAACGACTCTGAGTCCAGCTCATTGCGACGACCACGATCACGGACTACGGTGTGTGCTCCTCACCGAGGCCACTCCAACAGTGCAGCCCGGCCGTCTCGAATTTGACGAGGTGTTCGCCAGCAGTACGCCCGAAACTAAAAACCATGCAATCAAGCAGCTACACGACCGGGGTTGGATGATTGTGATAGTTGGTGCGCGCGACAATTACTCCCGCGCGGCTTGCTTGCGTGGACATCGGGATCACCATCGGTGGTGGCGCTGACGGCGCGACGGAGTCCGCTGACATTGTGCTGTTCCGTGACGATCTCGACGGTGTACTTCTCATCATCGACTTGGCGACGGCAATGACGCGTACGGTCAGAGGGAACGTGTTGTTGGCGCTTGGGTACACCATCGCGGCAATCCCTATCGCTGTTGCCGGATCGCTGAGCCCGCTGGGCGCGGTGGCAAGCAGGGCGTTGTCGGTGCTGCTCGTGGTGGCTAACAGCCTGCGGTTAAAGAGGTTTGGCGACTCGCATGGCGATGCCGATCAGCGCCGTCACGTGCGAAAACGCATGATGCGCCAGCACGCAGAGTCGGCCGACACGGTTGGAGCCGTGTGTCGTTAGCTAACCAGTCGAAGGCTGCACGCGATAACACCAGATGTGGCCGTCGCGCAGTTCGGGGTTGCCCTGTTTGCGCGCGGAATCGTGTCTAACCAAGCGAGGCCGACCTTCATGGTTGTACAGAACGACGGAATGCCACGGTGTCGTCCATCCTCCGCCCGATTCTGCCGGCGGAATAAGGCTCACACCGAACTTATCCGCTCCGAGAGGTTGCGGATGGATCGAGAGCCGCACTGCCCGCGGCATACGGTTGTGCACAATCGCACTCCAAGCCCTGGACCGTGCCAGAACCAGGTACGCACGTCGTCTGGCATCGCGCTGCCGCTGAGAGGATGTCGTGTCGCTGTCCACCGAATCTTCGCGCAAGAATCGGGTCAGTCCGGCGAGGACTCGCGCAACTTCATAATCGGTTCGAGCTTGGCGGCGAAGGCTTTCCACCGATTCTGCCCAACCCTGTTCCAGGCGTGAACGTTTCGTGCCGATGTCAGCTGCACCCCACATGTCGTAGAGGTCGAATGTCCGTAGGCGACCAAGTCGCTCCACCCGTATCAATCGGTGCAGGTTGTCCCTGTACTCGACTACGGTGCGGTCGGAAACACCGATGATGTCGGCGAATACGTGGCCATCCGAGCAGATTGTCAGCCGAGCACCGGGAGCATACACAGCCGCGATGTCGTCACACAGTCCTTGTAGGGTCCTCAGTGCCAGCAGCTCGCCCTCGTCCGGTAGCGCTCCGGCCACCTTGTTCATATTCGGTGATTTGCAGGGAAACGCAGGTAGCGCGAATTCGACAGGCTCGTCGGCCAGTACGAAGTCAAGAACCCGTATCCACTGAGGCCGGGCCCTGACCCACAACGGTGTCACGGATCCAACGGGCCGGTGGTTGCACAGTTCTGCACCCGCGAATGCGCGCCGATACTCCAGTAAGACCTCGATAACGCGATCGGCAATATCGGCCAACTTCGTGGTGCGCAAACGGTAGTGGTCAAGATTACCGACGGTCACGGGCGCTCCAGTTTGGTGGAATAGGTTACTGGAAGCTGGCTGACGGCTCGGGTCAATGGCGCGGTTGACCACTGCAGTTCGTCGCGCCGCGCCGCGATAGCAAGGTCGGGCAGGCGATTCAGCAGTGCAGACAGTGCCTCGTGCAGTTCAATGCGGGCAAGCTTTGCCCCCGGGCAGGCGTGTGGCCCAAATCCGAATGCCAAGTGTGGATTGGTTTTTCGGTCAATGTTGACAACGTCAGGATCGAGAAAAACGCGAGGGTCGCGGTTGGCCGCCCCAAGCGCAACAATGACCGAGTCGCCGGCCGGTATCTGCTTTCCGAACAGACTCGCTGGTGAATCAAGGAAGCGCCAAGTGGTCAGTGAGAATGCACTATCGTGGCGCAGAAGTTCTTCGACCGCGCGCGGCAGATCGGGTGTTCGTGTCCTCAGCCGCTCGGCCAGGCCAGGGGTCTCAAACAGGTCAAGCAGGCACAGCTGCAACTGTGCTGACACGGGATCCTGGCCCGCAACCAGGAGTTGGAAGATCATCGAATCACGCTCCGCAGCCGTGATGTACCCAGCGTCTGTAGCGCGGACGATGTTCGCCAGGACGGTCCGATCATCGTCGGAGGTCCTCATCGTCGAGACCACCTCGGCGATATAGGCCTGTAGTTCGTGCAACCTCCGCACATATGTACCGCGATCCGGGTGGTGAGGGCCGACCGGGGCGACGACCGAACCCCATCTGCGGTCGAACTTCCTGCGCAGTGCTGTGGGTAACCCGATCGCGCGAGCGAGCACCAGCAGAGACAGTGGAGCGGTGAACGCCGATACCAAATCGACGGTTACTAGACCCGATACCGGGCGTGGCAGGTCATCGATGAGGTCGTTGACCTCAGCTCGTATGGCAGCGCGTAAGCCTTCCGTCCGCCGCGGTGACAATTTCCCGGTGACCAGGTGGCGCATACGCCGGTGGCGCTCACCGTCGGAATGGAGCAGATGGACCTGGAGCGCGGAATGCTGCGGTTCGGGCATGATCGATCCGTTTGCCAGGAAATAAGGACTTGCCCGCCGGTGGTCCTTACCCAGCCGGGGATCCGTACACGCACGACGGGCCGCGTCGAAACCGGTGACAAGCCAGGCATGCACGGCGGGAAACTGGACCGGGTGTATCGCACCGGTCCCGGTCAGATGGTGAAATAAGTGGTAGGGATCTTTATGGTAGGCAACGGAATCCAGGAGAACGCGAGGTAATTCTGGGTCGGGCGCTCCGGAAAGCAGGTGTCCGGTGGTGCTCGAGTTGAAGGACATAGGCTGTGCCTCTTTCGTCGCTGCTGTCTAATTCAGTAGGGTCTGGGGGACCGGCTAGCTACGAGAGGCTTTCGGCGAAGCAGTACCCGCGGCCTGCCGGTGACCTCGTCGCGAATCAATGAACCGTCCACTCCGAAGACATTGCGAAGCGTCCTGGGAACGAAAACCTCTTCGGGCGTGCCGATGCTGTGGACGGCGCCGTCTTGCAACACAACGACTTTTGTTGCGTACTGCGCGGCTAGGTCAAGACTGTGCAGAGCGGCGACTACGCCAATTCGAAGGGACACGCAGAGTTCCAGCAGCTCGATCTGATGCGCTGGATCCAGGTGATTGGTCGGTTCATCGAGTATCAGAACCTGTGGTTGCTGGGCCAGCGCCCGTGCGAACAGGACGCGCTGGCGCTCACCGCCGGAGAGCGTGGACACGCACCGGTCCGCCAAGATATCGCACCGGCATTGACGCAGGCTTTGATCAATGATCTGTTGATCGCGTGAGCTGTGTCGGCCGAACACTCCCAGATGAGGGGACCGGCCCATGCTGACGGCTTCGTATACGGTGAAATCGTATCCGCCGTCGTTGTCTTGTCGCAGTGTTCCGATAGTACGCGCAATGTTACTGTGGCGCAGGTCTTTCCATGCATCATCGCCGTCAATGAGGATACGTCCCGATCGCGGCCGCATTGCCCGGTAGACCGTCTTGAGCAGCGTCGATTTTCCACTGCCGTTGGGCCCGACCAGCGCCACAAACTCGCCCGCATCAACGGTGAAGCCGGCACCTGAGACCGCGGGCTGATGCGAATACCCGGCTGTGATGTCATCGATTGTCAATTTCATGCCAGACCCGTCAAACCTGCGCGGCGGCAAAGGATTGTGAGAAACACGGGGACACCGATGCCCGCTGTCAAGATGCCGATCGGCAGCTCGCTGGGGGCCAACACCAGTCGCGCCGCGTTGTCCGACCACACCATTAGCAAAGCACCGAGCAAGATGGTGACCGGAACTGATCGACGGTGGTCGGCGCCGACCACAAGGCGAGCGAGATTAGGGATCACGAGCCCGACAAAGCCGATGGTTCCTGCGGTGGCTACCACGGTTCCGGTCAACAAGGTGATCATCGCGAGTAACGCCAGGCGGGTTCGATGGGCGTTGAGACCAAGTGCGGCAGCGGCGTCGTCGCCTAACACCAACAAATTCAGCACCTTGCCAAGGACGCCGGAGACCGCGCATACGACTGTCACCAGTGCGGTGCACACCAGCGCCGGCACCCACCGGGCGCCTGCGACGCTACCGAGCAGCCAGAACAGCACCTGCTGTTGTGCATCGGCTTGTCGGGTGTGTAACAACAGAAATGACGTCAGTGCGGCAAGAAACTGAGCGATCGCACATCCGGTCATCACCAACTTTCCCGGCATCAGCCGTCCGGCGGACCTGGACAAGCTGACTACCAGCAGGGCCGCAACCCCGGCCCCAAGGACGGCCGCGCATGGAACTGTGAGCCCGCCGACCCCGACGACGCCAGTGGTGATTACAAGTACCGCTCCCACACTGGATCCGGATGAGAGTCCGAAGATGAACGGGTCGCCTAAAGGATTGCGAATCGAGGCCTGGCTGAGCAGCCCCGCCAATGCCAGCCCCGCTCCCACCGCACCACCCTCTATCACCCGCGGAGCGCGCAACTGCCAGACGATGAAATCGTCGGCGCCGCCCCGACTTTCCTCGCCGCACAGGTGGACGGCGAGGACGCGCACCACCTTCGCCGGCGAAATCCAGATCGCGCCCAAGCCGACCGAAACGACCATTGATGCAACCACTGCGGCAAGCAGCACCACCGCCAGCGCCCAAATGGGAAGTTTCGCCATCACAAATGGCATCCGGTTGCCAATTTGGCGCGCTCTCATGCTGGCTGCTCCCGGAGCGCGCGGGCGACGCGGACTACGGCCTCGCCGTTGAGGACGCTGGGGGACATCGCAATGCTTTGCGGCACAGCGACCACTCGCCCCTCGCGCATCGCAGTAGTGCCGGCCAAGGCGGGACTTTCCCGGATCGCCGCCGTGAGTTCCTGTTCGCTGAGCGGAACGAAGCCGATCATGACGACCACAGCTTGCGGGTCGCGTGCCACTACCGTTTCGGAACTGATGCTGGTGAAGTCCGCGTCGGCGTCGCCGGCGATGTTGCGTCCGCCGGCCAACGCGACCACGCCGTTGGCAAGACTCCATGCGCCTTGGGTCACGATCGGTTGCCCGGCGATGGGCACCGCCGACAGGATAAGAACGCGCATGGGGCCGGAACCTGGTGCCGGCGCAACGCTGGCGAGTTGCCGGCGGATTCGTGCGTTCAGGGCATTGCCGCGCTGCGTGATGTTGAAGAGTTTCGCCACCTCATCGATGAAATTCGTGGTGACCGAGAGGTCTGTGACCGGTCCCGGCCTTTGCGTGTTCTGGCAGGCCACCATCACCTGTGCCCCGGCTGCGTGCAGCTGCGGCACCGTGGGCGTGCCGTCAAAGCCACCAAAGCTATACGCGGATACTCCGACGACCAGGTCAGGTTTCGCGTTGATCACCGCTTCGGCGGAGCCACGTTGTGAATCAATCACCCGGATGTGGGCCAGGCGCTGGCGTTGTGGTTCGGGGAAGGCATCAAAGAAGTCCGGGCTCGCGGTGCCGACAATGCGGTCCCCTACGCCCAACTCGTCAAGGATGGCCGCAGCGCCGCCGTCCATCGTCACAATGCGTTGCGGCGGTGCCGAAAACGACGGCGCCGGAGGGCATGGCGGGGCGTGGGGATGTGCGGCACGCATCGATTCGGAGGCATTGGAGACAGTCTCATACCGGAGAGGGTTGGGCGCGCATGCCGGCAGGGTGAACGTCAGCAGTACCGCTGTCACGGCCTTACGCCTCGACAGTCGTGGTCTCAGCAGCATGGTTCATCGGACGGTGGTCGGCGCTTCGCGAGGCTACACATCCTCACCTGCTTGGGACTGGGGTAACAGCGGAACGATGCGGGCCGCGGCGCCGATGGGGGCGTCGAACACCAATCCACGAGGTCTGTCTCCCACCGGTTCGGTGCCGGATGAACCGATCACACCGGCTCCTTGTGCGGACGGCCACAATTCGTGATGACCAGCCGGTCCGTCTTCTGGGGCACACTCGAGGTACTCGTGCCGGTGGGCATAGTCCCTGGTTCCGGTCTTGGTTCGCCGGCGCGATCTCGGTGGCAGCACAGCGGTGGTCGCCGACTGCTCCTCGCCTCTGGACACCGCAGCCGCCGCCACGCTGGTGGTTGGTGGCTCCAGCCAGCCGCCGGAATCGGGGGTGGCGGCCGCGGCGTAAAGCGATAGGGCGCCGGAGGCCGGCGATGCGGCGCCCGGCGCCGGTGCGTCGGTGTGGAGGGCGGTCGGTTGCGGGGAAGATGGGCTGCTCGTTGGGCCGGTGAAAGTGGGCGGAGTGATCGGCGGCGTCAGCCGTTGAAAAGCCGGCGCACTCGGGACGGGTGGAGCCAGCGCTGCCACCGGCGCCGTACCCACCCCGGTCGGGATGGCTCCGAGTGTCCCCAGTCCCGTGAGGCCCGCGGCAGCTAACACGGCCGGAGCCACCAACGGGGCGAGATAGGGCAAGGCCACAATGAGTAACTGGCTGGCATGCACCAGGGCCATCGACACATAGACGAGGACGAGGAAGAAACTCCCGATGCTCGGATGTAGGAGCAAGTCCGGGATCAGTTGAAACAGCAGTGTCTTCAATGTGCCGATGAGACCATCCAGGATCTGCTGAGGAGTGAAGCTTGCTGGATCCAGTAGCCACTTGATGAAGAATTCGTACTGCTGCAGCAGGGTCTGTAGCAGCCACTTAATCTGGTTCCACAGCCCCTGCGGCGGCGTCGGTGGCCCCATTCCACCGCCCATGCCGGAGGCGCTCGACTGAGCGTGGGCAAGAATCCCTGGTGGCGGCGGGATTACTGGTACCGATGTCAGCGCCGCAGCGGACGTCATTTCATAGACAGACATCGCTTGCGCAGCCTGAATCCACATCCGAACGTAATCGGCTTCGTTGAGGGCAATCGGAATGGTGTTGATGCCAAAGAAGTTGGTGGCTACCAGTGTCGCGTGTGCGGCGTGATTGGCGACTAATTCTGGTAGCGTCGGCATCTCCGCGAACGCGGCGACGTATGCGGCCGCCACCGTCTCGTGTGCGGCGGCCGTCACGGCGCTCTTGGCGGCGGCTCCTTCCAGCCAGGCGAGATAAGGCACGTGCGCCAACACGTACAAGGCGCTGCTCGGCCCCTGCCATGAACTGGTTTGGATTTCGGTGAGCACGCAGCTCAACTCGATGGCGGCTTGGCTGTAGTGGCCACTGAGGTTCTGCCACTGCGCCGCAACCGCAAGCAACGGTCCCGGCCCCGGGCCGTTGGTCAGCAGACTCGAATGCACCTCGGGAGGAAACGCCAGCCAGATGGGCGATGTCACAGTGCTTCCTCCCCGGGTGATGTCTGCATAGCCAGCTTACAGTGAGAATATATGATTAGCATCATCGCATATTATATTCTATAATGCACCACTGGTGCTCAGGTCAGTAGTCAGCATGACAGCCCCAGAAGTTCCCTAGCTTCGCATCTAAGTTGGCGAGAGATGGTTATTTCAACGGGTTGTCGAAACTTCGATCCTTGATACTGTGGGCAACCATGCGTACCGATACACACTCGTGGGACATTGCCACCGGAGTCGGTGCAACCGCGCTTTTCGTCGCGGCAGCGCGAGCGCTGGAGGCCCGCAAACTTTCTCCGCTCGCTGTTGACCAGTACGCCGAATCCTTCTGCCGTGCCGCAGGGGGCGAACTGGCGCAACTCCTCGACGGCGCCGCCCCGGATCACAAGCTGTGCACCCGTGACTTCGGCCTGCACTTTGTGAACTACCAAGGTGCTCGGACCAGCTACTTTGACAACTTTTGCGCTACTGCGATCGCGGCCGGAGTGCGTCAGGTCGTGATCTTGGCGGCCGGATTGGATTCTCGCGCCTTCCGATTGCCGTGGAATCCCGACACCGTGCTGTTTGAACTGGACCGCCCTGCGGTCCACTCTTTCAAACGACAAGTGCTGGCAGGGCTGGGCGCCGCCACACGGATCGGTCGACGTGAGGTCGAGGCAGACCTGCGCGACGAATGGTGGGAACTCCTCCAGAACAATGGTTTTGATCCGAATCGCCCCACGACGTGGCTCGTTGAGGGATTGTTGATGTATCTAGGCGGCGATGCGCAACGGCAACTGTTTGAGGGAATCGCCGCGCTGTCTTCACCGGGTAGCTGTGTCGCCATCGAACAAATGGCGGCACAGTCGAACGTGGTCATGACCAAGTTGTTTACCGACGCCAGCAGGCGCCGTGATTCGGGCGCGTTGAAGTTCCTGTCGTTGATGTGCAACCAGTGGCGCGACGAAGCTGCCACCTGGTTTCGATGCCATGGCTGGCAGGTCGACCGTATCGAGCTGTTGGACCTCTTGAAAAACAACAACCGGCCGGCCCCACAAATCGGCCAACACGCATGGTTCACCTTCAGTGCGATCAGCTTCGTCACCGCCAGTCGGTCCACGGCATTCGCGCCCTACAGCGAGCGATTTCTGGCCTAGCGCAAATTCATCGATTCGCACGGCTAAGTGGGAACCCTACAAGCTGCCACGGCTAACACGCCGCCCGCCGTGGACAAGCTGGATTGAGTACCCATGAACCCGGATGGCCGGGCTGAAGGAAATTTCATGGCTGACCAAGGCAAATCCGGCCAGGCGCGCGAGCGACTGCTAGACTTTAATAAAGGGCAAGCTGAAAGAATTTGTCGGTGCCGTGAGCGGCAACGACTCGCTGACCGCCGAGGGGCAACTCGAGCAGGCGCAGAAACGCCGGAAGGCCAACGGGATCGACGCGGTGGCCGAGCAGCAGGCCGAACGGGCACGGGCGCACGAAGCCGAGGCGAAAATCGAAGGGGCTTAACAACGTGCAGCGGCCAATGCCCAGGCAGCCGCGGCCGGGCGGCCCAGCAGCGCGCCGCCGACCAGCTCAGCACAGCGCATCGGTGCAGCAGGCGCAGGCCAATGCGGACGCCGAACGCCAGATACGGCAGGCCAAAGCCGAGGAACGGGCGCAAATGCACGCCGCCGCAGTCGAAGCCACCGAAGCCGCGGCGGAGCATCACAGCGAGGTGCAGGTGGCCGCCAACGAGAAGCTGGCGGCCGAACGACTGCGCCGGAATCCGAATCCGACAGCTGAGCACCGAGGACGGCTCGGCTAAACCCAGGAGTACGCAATGAAATTGATCGACGTCCCGTTCGCAGTTGTGCGCTTCCAATATCACCCTGCCCGGTTCCCGTTGCAGTTGATCGAGGAGCGAGTGGTCGCACGGATCGGTACCGAAGCTCCGGCCCGGCTGATGTACGAACGATCCCTCGGTGCGCTGGACGCGGCCATCGGCATGGCGCTCAGGTACGCAGATCTCGCCGAGCGTGGCGCCTCGCTCGCCCGGCGTTCCGAAACCCTCGGCAAGGCCGCTGCGCTCGATGCGCGGGTGACCCGCTGGATCGACAAGGCCGACGTGAAGCTAAAAGCGCGTCACGACACCACGATTGACGACCGGCAGGATGCCCGGGCGGCTGCCGAGCAGGAGATCAAATCAAGGAGGCTCGCGAAACCGCGCAGGACAAGTGGGCGGCCGTGCCCAAGTAAAGAACTGGACTGGATGCGGCGGCTGAGCGGCGAGGATCGACCGGCCGGTGTCGTTCGCGCTGATCCAGGTCGACACCGACCCGCACTTGTGGCGCGAGATGCTGGACCTGTTTGCGGACGCGCACGCCGCCGGCAGCTGGTTGTACCCGCAAGTCGCCGCGCGTCCATTCGGCATGATGATCGGGTTCCAGAGTCACCACGGCTTCAGCCACCGCCCCACCTATCGCCGGCTGAAGTCCGAGTGCGGCGCGAGGAGCTTGCCGCAGCGCCTGGCCGATCCGGCGGTCAATTCCGCAATCCTGGCCGAGGACGACCCGCCCGCCGACCCGCTCCTGTTGTTCGACGGGCTGTTAGCGCTGGCGCAACATTCGCTGGGGCGGCTGTTCGCCCTCGGTGATCCGCCCGACTACGAACCCACGCCCGACCGCAACGTCGCGGCCATCGCCCGGACGCGCGGCGAGGATCCGCTGTCGACGCTGTACTACCTGATGCTCGAGCGGAACGCGACCGCGATGCTGATGCTGCCGCTGTTCAAAAGCGCCGACGGCAACCACGACACGATCCGCGAGATGCTGTTGCATCCCGCCGGGGTGCTGGGTCATTCCGATGGCGGTGCCCACTGCTGAATGATCTGCGCCGCATCCTATCTCAACTTCCTTCTCACCCACTGGGCGTGCGACCGGCACCGCGGCGACAAGTTGGCGCTGGAATATGTGATCCGCAAACAGGACCGGGACACAGCTTATCTGTTCGGGCTGACCGACCAGGGCAACATCGAGCCCGGCAAGAAGGCTGACCTCAACGTCATCGATCTCGATGCGCTGACGCTGCACCCCGCTGGGCGATGGACTTCGACCTGCCCGCGGGCGGTAACCGGATCCTGCAAGGCTCAAGCGGTTACGTGGCGACCATAGTCAGCGGCGTGGTGACCCGGCGCAACGATGTCGACACCGGGGCCCGGCCCGGCCGGCTTGGTGCGCGGGGCGCGCTGAGGACCGGTCCGGTGAAAGCGGCCCCCGGCAAGTCGGCACGAACCCGCTCGCATGCCCAGGAGGACGCGATCGGCACGCCGCCCGACGGTCCGACCCTGGGTCCCGGCCGAGCGGTACTACTAGCCCGCGTTCGCGCAACTCAAAACCGAACAAATGTGGCCGAAGGTGTGGCAGGTGGCCTGCACAGTCGACCATGTCGCGGAGCAGGGGAACTGCTTCGAGTACCGCTGCGGCCCGTACGCGGTGCTGATCGTCCGCGACCCGGCGGCACCGAGCGCCGGGCTGCGCGCGTTTCAGAATGTCTACCACCACCGCGGTAACTCGCTGTGCGTGAATTCGGGTTCGGGGTTGCGCGAACTCAAGTGCGGCTATCACGGCTGGACCTGGGACCTGGCCGGCATGCTCAAGCGAGTGCCCAACCGCAGAGGTTTCGGCGCGTTGCGGCTGTCCGAGTTCCCGCTGTTGCCGGTTCGGGTCGACACCTGGGCGGGGCTGGTCTTCGTCAACCTGGACGCCGACGCGATGCCGTTGCTGCACCCGGAGTTGCTACGCTGTGTCGACGACATCCATGCGCCGCAACAGATCTGGGACCATACGGGCAAGTCCGACCAACCGTACGGTGTGCAGAGCCCACGCTTCGAAGGCGCGCTGTCCGACGAAGAGGTTTGGGAAGCCGGACGCGCCGCGTAGCAAGCCGACTGACGTCCGGATGCCGGCCGACCAGTCCGAGCCCGGCGTGGTGCTGACCCAGGACATCCGCGTCCTCGCCGGCGTGCAGCGCAGCATGCACCAACCCGGGTTCACCCACATCGTGCTCTCGGGTGAGGAGCGTCAAGTGATCAACATGCACCGCAATCTGGAGCGGTATTTCGACCTGCCGGAGGCGGATCGGATGCGTGGCGGCATACCGGAACCCAGCGAATTCACCCGGTTGATTTAATCGGTGGGCGGGCCGCGGAAAGTCACGATCGGGTCTAGACTTCTGGCTTGTGACGACCGCGTCGAATCCCTGTGGTAACGGACGAGGACAGCTGCCGCATCGGTTGCATATGCGATATCAGATTGTCGGCGGGCGACGGGCGAGGCGCATGTGTCGGTCTTTTGCAAACGTCGGGGTGGACACCGGTCCAGTGCGGCTGCAGCAGATGCTCGCGGGTATGCCGGTGAGCGACGAGGAAGTCACCGACGTCAACTTCGCCCTCATCGCGACCCGGATGAAGCGCGACGAGCGCAACGCGAAGCTGCAGCAACTAAAGCGTCAGGGCACCCGCTCGCTAATGTTCGCCGGGATGGTCCTACTCGTGTTGAACTTCCTGTTCTGCCTCGCCTACGTGATGCTCAACCTGACCGACCAGGCGCCGCTGTAGAGGGGTCGCCGGCCTTCATGGCTGATTCGAGGTTCGTCGGCGTTGTATCTCAAATCTGTCGCGGCGCCAGCTGTTTCGAACGAACCGAGTCAAGCGGGGACCCCGGCCGTCCCCTGCCAGCTTGGGTAGCAGCCGCGACCCGCCCAGCGGGCTCGCGTGCAGAGATGCCGACCCGCCGTGTAATTTGGGCTTGCTGGGCCACCAGCGCCAGTCCCAATCCCGAACCCGATCGTGATGCCGTCGAACCACGCGAAAAGCGGGCGAACACCGCGGTGCGTTCGTCTTCGGGAACGCCGGTGCTGTTGTCGTCGATGGCGATTTCCACGCTCTCGCCGAACTACTCACGGTGAGTTGGATCTTGGACGCGTTGCCGTGTTTGACGGCGTTGGTGATCGCGTTGTCGATCACTAGCCGCAGTCCCGTGGGCAGACCTACCATCAGCACGGTCGGCGACGGCACCAGCGGTACCTCCACGTCCGGGTAGACCCGAAGCGCGTCATGCGCGTAACGGTCCAACAACTCGGTGATGTCGAATGGGACGAAGTCATCGACGGTCGTCAGCCCCCTGCGCCAGGCGTTCCAGCGCCGTCAAGGTCGCTTCGATGCGACTCTGGGTCCGGATGACGTCACCGATGACCTCCTCGCGCTGCTCGGCGGCGAGCTCGAGCGTGGACAGCACCTCCAAATCGGTGCGCATCGCCGTCGGCGGGGTGCGCAGTTCGTGGGAGGCGACGGCGGCGAAATCGCGGGCCGATTCCAGCGCCGCCCTGGTGCGCTGTTGCTCATTGCCGATGCGGGCCAGCATCTGCTCGACGCCTCCCGCACCCCGCTGACTTGGACCTCGTCCGGACTGGATTGGGCGTTGATGGCGCGGGCTTGCCTGGCGAGCAGCACGAAGGGATTCACCATGATCAACGAGATTACCCAACCGACTAGGAACGTGCCGCCGATGACACCCGCGCAGATCAACAGCACCCGCAAGTGCAGTTCGTTGATCCGGTGCTGGGCTTCGGCCAAGGGTGCGGCGAGTGCGATCGAGGCCGCACCCGCCTCGAAGGTGCGGACGCGGTACTGCACGCTGTTGATCGTCGTGTTCGCATACCCGTTGGCGAGTTTGGGCAGGACGATGTCGCTGGGTAGCGACACGGTCACGGGGCCGACGCGCGCCATGTAGACCAGGTTGCCGTCCGGCGTCTGGCGATCGGGGTTGGTTTGGTGTGCGCTGTTGAGCAGCGTGTTGATGTCGCCGAGGCTGCTCACGGAGTCCAGGCGGCGATTGAGCTGGCTGTATTGTTTGGTGACCCCGACCCAGACCCACACATCGAGCGTGACGACCAGAGCGATCACGCTCAATTACGCGACGATGACAATCGTGCGCAACGACAGCACACGTATCGGCAGCCGGATCTTTATCAATGCGCGGATGTGGGGCTCCCTTGCTGATTGGCGGCGATCACGACCCGTTATCATGCACCCGATGAGCCGGCCGGCTCGGGTCGACGACGGGTCGTTGCGGCATCGACTCTCGATTGGATGAGAGGTTGGTCACCATCTCCGGGGTGTAGCGGGCGTAATGCCGCTTGAGGATCTGGAACACCGTCCGCGGATGCTGCAGGGTCTCGTCGCGCAGCACCCGGGCGTGCGCCAGCGCGGGCCCGCCCATGCCGTGCTGGTCGCCCGCCGCGCGCCGACGCTGACGCGCCGTGCTCGTACCCGTCGTCCGGACCGGCGATGCTGCTTTGGCGCCGTCACCGTCGGCGGTGGCGTACGCCCACGTCGACAGGTCGTACTGCCCGGTCGCGGGATCGAAGCCGGAGAACAAGCCGCCGAGGTTTACGGTGTCCCTGAAGTCCTCGTTGATCAGCGTGGCCGCGTTAGTGAAGGCGACCACGTACTCCTTGAACCATAGGTCGTTGCGCAGGACGAGGTTGAGCAGTACCACGTCCGAGCCCGCCTGGAACGGGATGTGCTTGTCCGATACCGCCGACGTGCGGATGAAGCGCGGGTCGACGTAAATCAGCTTTGCGCCACGCGTTTTGGCTTCCTCCACCCACTGGAATCCCACCGGATGGCACTCGGCCATGTTGGAACCCTGGATGATGATGCAATCGGCGTTGGCCATGTCTTGCAGTGGTTGGGTGGCGCCGCCGCGCCTGAACAAGGCTCCCAGGCAGGGAACCGTGGAACTGTGTCGATAAGGGCTTGGTTCTCGATCTGAATCGCGCCGGCCGCGGTGAAGAGTTTCTTGATCAGATAGTTCTCTTTGTTGTCCAGCGTCGCCCCGCCCAGCGCGGCGATCCCCATGGTGCGCCGCAGCAGGTTGCCCTTCTTGTCGATGTCCTGCCAGGTGTGGCGGCGGGACTCGACGAACCGGTCGGCCACCATGTCGATCGCGGTGTTGAGGTCCAGCCGCTGCCATTCGGTCGCCCGCGGTGCCCGGTTGAGCACCTCCAGCTGCCGTACCGGCGAGTTGACCAACTGCCCACTCGCCGACCCCTTGGGGCAGGGTCGACCACGCGAGATCGGCGAATCGGGGTCCGCCCCCGATCTGTGCGACCTTCTCGTCCTTGACGAACACCTTCTGGCCGCAGCCCACCGCGCAGTAGGGGCAGACGCTCTGCACGACCCGGTCCGTCGTCGTGGTGCGCGGCGTGAGCGCGCGGGTGTGCCTGGAAGTGACCTCCGGGCCTCTGCCGAACACGTCGCCCGACCGGAGCTGACGCAGCACGGGCCATTCCAAACGATCTTCGGCTAGGGCAGTTTTCCAGGCATGACCAGCAGCCTAACGGTCGGGCCTAAGTGATTGACGCCACGTAGATGTCCTCGATATTAGACCCGAGTTTCTCGTCGAATTCGGCGTCACCCTGCTGCGCGGTCAGCCCCTCCGTCAGAGCACGAGAGAAGCTGGCGATCAGGCCGTGATTGCTGCGCAGCACCCGGCAGCTCTCGGCCAGGCTGTAGCCGCCGGACAGGGCGACCACCCGCATCACCCGCGGATGCGCGATCAGTGGCGCGTACAGATCGTCCTCGTCGGGAAGGGTCAGCTTGAGTATGACCTGCCGATCGGCCGGGAGGCCGTCGAGCCTGGTGCGCAGCGCCGAGACCAGCAGGGCGTCCGCCGTCAGTTTGTCGGGGCTGTCGATACTGACCTCGGGTTCGATGATCGGCATCAGTCCGCTGGCGGCGATCTTGTCGGCGTACTCGAATTGCTGGTCGACGATGACGTCGATGCCTTTCTCGTTCGGTTCCTGAATGAACGAGCGCATTTTGGTGCCGAAGACGCCCTTGCTGACCGCACGTTCCAGCAGCGAGTCGAGCTTCGTCATTGGCTTCATCAGCTGAACGCCGTTGTCGGCCTCGCTCAACCCCTGGTCGACCTTCACGAACGGCACGATGTGCTTCTGCTTCCACAGTAACGCGGCGGAATCCTCACCGTTGATGGTGCGGTCCATGGTCTGCTCGAACAGGATCGTCGCGATCACTTTGTCGCCGGAAAAACTCGGGCTGGTGATCAACCGGGTACGCATCTGGTGGATGAGGTCGAACATCTGCTTGTCGCCGTCGTAGGCGTCATCCGCAATCCCGTACAGCTTGAGAGCTTTCGGCGTGCTCCCGCCGCTTTGATCCAGAGCGGCGATAAAGCCCTGCCCCGACGCCATCGCATTGCGCTGCTCTTCGTTCATTGCCTTCCCTCCGTCGTCGCTCGGTCCGGGCGCGGGCCCGTTCACCCACACCCCAGCATTGCGCACCGCCGCCCCTTCCGGCTACCGCCCCGGTGCGGCCGCGCGGGACCGCACGGGTTTGCCACTCTAGTGGTGAGTGAGTACTCTCTACACCGTGGCCGATTCGGGACGCGCCCGGCTACTGGCCGAGGCGCTGAAACTTTTCGCCGCGAAGGGCTATGTGGCCACGTCGGTCGCCGACATCCAGCGGGTGTCGGCTTGGCCCCGGGGTCGGGCGCGTTGTACAAGCACTTTAGTCTCCAAGCGTGAACTGCTCGAGGCCGCGGTGACACACCGGATCGACAACATCGTCGCCGCGTGCGAACAGTACGGCGCCGGGTAGCGTCGAACAGGCGGTGCGCACTGCGGGTCAACTGATCTAGAGCAATCTAAAACCATAGCGAGGATTTGCTCATGGTCATGCTGCGCGAACCCGAAGCGCTCGACGAGAAAACCTGGCAGGTGATCACCGACAACGCCTACCAGCGGTTCGCCGACGAACTGACCGCGGCCAATCGCGCCGGACGCACCAGCATCCCCGATCCCGAGGCCACCGCGGCCGTGGCGATCGCCTCCCTGTCCTACGCGGCGACGCTGCGGGCGCTGTCGGGCCGGCTGCCGGGCAACGTTGACGAGGACCGCTACTTCGGAGGCGTGGGTCGACCAGACGGTCAGCATCCTCGCGTAGCACATCAATCCCCGAAAACACTGACCGCAACCGTCTTTACAAAACCGACCGTGACTTTAACTCCCTGCAATTGAGCGACGACGTGATCGCGGTGCGCGACTGGGTATACCGGTTCGCCGCCGACACGATCCGCCCCGCCGCGGCCGAATGGGACGAACGCGAAGAGACCCCGTGGCCGGTGATCCAGGAGGCCGCGAAGGTCGGCCTCTACTCCCTCACTTCTTCGCGCTGCAGGCCGCCGAGCCCACCGGGCTGGGTTTTCTCACCGCGTTCGAGGAGATGTTCCGGAGCGACGCCGGCATCGCGCTGTCCATCATGGGCACCGGACTGGCCGCGGCGGCCTTGGCAGGCAACGGAACTCCCGAACAGCTGGGCCGTTGGCTGCCCGAAATGTTCGGGACGGCCGGCGACCCCAAGCTCGGCGCGTTCTGTTCGTCGGAACCCGACGCGGGCTCGGACGTCGGGGCCATCCGCACCCGGGCCCGCTATGACGAGGCCACCGGCGAGTGGGTGCTCAACGGCACCAAGACCTGGGCGACCAATGGCGGTATCGCCAACGTGCACATCGTGGTCGCGTCGGTCTAGAACTCGGCGCTCGCGGGCAAGTGTCGTTCGTCATCCCGCCCGACACCAAGGGCCTGATGAGCCAGGGCTAGAAATTCAAGAAGCACGGGATCCGTGGGCGGGGATGCCCGCGGCCGCGGTGGACAACCCCGTCTGCACGACCTCGACCTGCGCGTTCTGTCGCCGTCCCGTAACATCAGCTGCGAAATCAACTATCAGCGTGAGCCAGCCGTAGCCGACGAAGCCTATTGCCAGACGAACGACCCGCCGCAGTCCGTGCGGTTGTCGGCCACCGGTGTGGTCACCAACTGCACGGGTGTTTCGTGTCTGGGCAACGCCTGCGAAAACACGCCGACCCTGGGCTGCGACCAAACCGCCGGCATCGGCCCGTTCAGCTGCACACCGAAGCCCGACGGTGTCGCTTGCACGGTCACCTCAGACTACAGGCACGATCGCCGCTTCGGGTGTCAAGACACTCGGATAGGGCTGCGCGCCAACCGGATACATCGCGTGCCGCAAATGCGACGCGTTGGTGCCCGCCGCAATTTCGGTTCCTGTCCGTTCTGACGACGTAAACCATCCAGACCCGCATCGTCCTGCGCGACCGCTCCGTATTCCTTCATGCAGGTGTACGCGTCAGAAAGGCCCGCATGCCGCGCGTCGTGTCGACCAAAGTCGGACTATGATTCGGCTTACCTCCGCTGGTGTTGGGCTGACCTGGGTGGAGTACGTCATCTATCTGTCGCGCCTGGCCGCGTAGGCCGGGATCAAACCCGGCGTCGTCGGTTGGCTGTTGGTCTTCGATCAACTCGCGGTGTGCGACTGCGCGGCCGACGTGGCGACCGACCGGGTGCCGCGGGTGATCGGGCGGGTGGGCAGGATCGCCGCGGTGCTGACGGCGATCTCAACGCTGGCGTTTCTGCTAATTCCCTTCGTATCCCGTTCCAGCGCACCGCTGTTCGTCGGCCTGATCGAGGTGGGCGATCACGTCCTCGGCCCTGCGCGCGCCTCCGCTGAGCAGTTCCTGGGTGGTCTGCAGAAAAGCCTTGGCCCGCTCGTATCGTTGGCCTTCGGCCAGGAAGCCACCGCGCTGAAAGTTCTCGCCGGTAAAGGCATCCCACGAGGTGATGACGTTCCACGCGGCACGTCCGCCGGAGGGATGTTCCAGGGACGCGAATTGCCGGGCCACCTAGTAGGGCTCGTTGAACGTCGAGTTGATGGTGCCGGTCAGCCCCCAGCCGGTCGGTCACCGCAGCGAACGCGGCGAGGATGGTGAACGTGTCGGGACGGCCCACGTCGAAGTCGTAGATCTGGCCGTTCTGCTCACGCAGCCGCAACCCCTCGGCCAGGAACAAGAAATCGAACTTGCCGCGGTCCGGGCGAACTGCGCGAACGAGCTGAACTCGATGTGACTTCCGGCTGCCGGGTCGCTCCACATCGTCGTGTTGTTGACGCCGGGGAAATGCGCCGCGAGGTGGATTTGCTTGATAAGCTTGGTCATTCGTAAATCCTCGACTGTATCACGTGGTCGCGTATCGGTTGGCGTGTCTTGCCAACCCGAGCAACCCACGCAATGTGTTGTCGCCGTATGTGTCCCGGAACAGCCCGCTCCGACGCAACTGCGGCACCACCGCATCGGTGATCTGGAGCAGGTCATGTGGCAGCGCGGCCGGGCGTAGCCGGATCCGGAAAAGTCCGCCCGCGTGCCAGTCCACCAAAAATCACGCCAGTTCCGCCGGCTTCCTGACGAAAACCTCGGCTTCGCAGTGGTATTCTGTGCTGGCACGGGTGTCGAGTCGGTTACGACGAGCTTGCGCGGCTGCGGCAGAGTCGTCGAGGAATACCAGCAGATCCGCGAAGACGAGGACCGGGTCCGCTCGTCGCCCGCAGTGCACTGTGTTGATCTCGGCGGCGATGTCGGCCGCCTGCGCGGCGGTGTGCGGCGTGACGAAGCCGACGTCGGCGATGAGTCGATACGACGAGGAAGCCGTGGCTCAGGGCGGCGACGATCGGCTGGCCTTGGGGTGGGCGGGGCGTGATCGAGGGACCTTTGACCGAGAACCACCGGCCGGCGAAGTCGATGTAGTGCAGCTTGTTCCGGTCGATGAACCGTCCGGTCGTGACGTCCCGGATTTCGGCATCGTCCCCCAGCTGTCCCAGAGTCTGCGTACGACTTCGACGTAATCGGCGGCCTCGGCCAGCAATTCGCCGATGTGCTGCTGTGCAGCGGGGTCGTCGGCCGCGCCGGCCAACAGGTGAGGCAGCGGGCGGCGCCCGAAACGAGCTGCCACGTCGGGGCGTCCCGAGACCAGGATCCGCCCCCCCCCCCGTGCAGACGTAGTCAAGGGTGGCGATCGCCTTGGACACGTGGAACGACTCGATATGGGTCACAATCGCCGTCGGCACCAGCCTGGTTCCTTTGCGGGGAGACCGTGGACCCGGTCGGTGCGATCATCCGGGTCGAAGGGATCGTCGGACTGCAACGCCAGCGCGTCCTCGATCGTCACGAAGTCCAGCGCCGCCTGTTCGGCCTCCACGACCAGATCGGCCCCGTAGCCCGCGCTGAACAGCTCCCGCGGGCGTGCGTCCTCGCGCCAGGCCGCCGGATGCCAGCCGGCACCGTTCAGGGCCACGGCAAGGTGAATCAAGAGTCGACGAATCGGGCATCAGCAGAACCGCTTTCGTATTTGACGCGACCGGATACCCGTCAGGGAGTCGCCCGTTTGTCCTAGCTAGCCGACGTGCACGCGGGACGTGCCGGCAGCCTACGATACTGCGCGATCCGCATGGTGCCGCCCGCTTTGTGCTTGTCGCTGTTTTTAATTAGTTATAGCCATAACGACCGGATCGTGCCGCCCCGCGTAAGCGCCGCACCCACCCGCTACGCAGCGGTGGTGTTGAAATCATGCGGAACACAAATCGCGGCCGGCAACCCGCCGAACGTGTTCCCGCTACGCCGAAGCGCGGCGCAGATCGTCCCCAGCCAGCAGGGGAAGCACACCCTCGGCAAACCAGTACGCCTCTTCCAGATGCTGGTAGCCGGACAGGATGAATTCGTCGAAGCCCAGCGCGTGGTATTCGCGGATCGGGTCGGCGACTTCGCGATGACTGCCGACCAGCGCGGTCCTGTCCCCACCCCGGACCAGCCCGATTCCGGCCCGCAGATTCGGGTAGATCTCCAACCTGTCCAGGCGGCAGCCCGTGCAGCGCGGTCATTCATCGCTGCCCTTCGGATTCGGATTTGGCGTGCAGCGCGGTCGCTTTGGCGATCTGCTCCGCGGTGAGATCGGCGAGCAGCTGGTCTGCGACGGCCCAGGCAGCGTCCGAGGTGTCGCGACTGATGGTGTGCAACCGAATCCCGAACCGGATCTTGCGGCCGTGCGCGGCGGCCTCGGCCCTGACCTTGTCGATCTTGGCCGCGGCGGCCTGCGGCGGTTCGCCCCAGGTCAGGTAGACGTCCGCGAACCGTCCCGCGACCGGCAGGGCGGCGGCAGACGAGCTGCCAAAGTAGATACACGGCAGGGGAGCCGGCGGGGCCCGACACCCGAGCGTCCTCGACGGTGTAGTAGGTGCCGCTGAAGTTGACCGTTCCAGGGTACACACGGAGGTGACGATCTGAAGGAAGTCGGCGGTGTGCGCGTACGTTCTTCATGACCGAGGTAGTCGCCGAAGCGGCGTTGTTCGGCGTCGTTGCTGCCGCTGACGACGTTGAACAGCACCCTGCCCTCGGAGAACTGTGCGGTGAGGTGGTGGCCTCGTTGCGGGCGTCGGAAGTCACAATTTACGGGCGGTACGGATCCGGCGTCGCCAGCTCGGCGCGCACCGTTGAAGTTCAGACGCGGCGGACCGCGTTTCGCCCGGGCGTCGGTTCCGGTGGTCCAGTGCGCTTGCTGTCGCCCACCGAAGCCTGGGACAACCTGCCGCTCATCTATGACGCCCGTCGTCCGTTCCTGCCGGGCACCATCGCCCGCTCAGCTGTCTGGCGGGAGGGCGTACGGCTGCGCACTGAATCATCTTCAGGCGCCTGGTATGTCGCGGTGCATGGCGAGCCCGGCGCCAAATCGGGAACGGAGAGGTGGTTCGTCAGCGACCAGCAGACTATCGTCGTCGAGGACTTTCGCCCCCACCACCGACGCGTATCTCGGTCTGTTGCGGTTCCTGTTCGTCCTGGATTTCATTGACCGGGTGAAGTTTTGGATGCTACCCGTCGACGACCCGCTGCCGTCGTTGCTGGTCGATCGGCGCGCGGCCAGGGTGACCGCGATGCTCGATGAGATCTGGCTGCGGGTAATCGACGTCGAGCGGGCGCTGACGACGCGCACGTACGCCGGCGACGGCGAGGTCACGATCGCCGTCGATGACCCGTTGCTGCCGAAGAATTCGGCAACTTTCGCGATCACCGGCGACGGGGCCGTGTCGACCGGGCGGCAGCCCGACCTGCAGGTCGGCACCGAGGGCCTGGGCGCCGTTCTGCTCGGTGGCACCACCTGGCGCGGTCTCGCCCTGGCCGGGCTGGCCCGGCCAGGGGATCGGCACGCGCTGGCCGTCGCCGATCGACTCTTCGCGGTGCCCGACGTACCCCACGCCGGAACGTTTTTCTGACGGCGGTTACCCGGCCGGACTGGATCTTTCAGCGGGCAGCGGCGGACCGCTGCATGACCAGATGCACCCCGGACGCAACCAGATCGGGCTGATGAAGCTGGATGAAATGGTCGCTGCCGGTCGCGATCAGATGCGGTGTCTGCGGGCGCAGCCCGATCAACGCCGCCGCGCCGCCCCGCCACGCATCCTCCAACTGCGCACTTTGCTCGGCCGAGGCGGTGCCGGGAACGGCGAACGGCTCCGTGCGGGTCAAAACCACGGTGGGAACGGGCGGGAACGGGGGTGCCGCGGCGACCTGGGCGACGCTCTTGTCGATGTCGATCACTTCGAACGAGGGCGCAGTGGCGAACTGCGGCAACGGTTCATCCAATTGCTGGCGATAAATCGGCCAGGCCGGTCCCAGTAGACCGGGTATCTCGGCGGCAAAGGCATCCACGAACACCACGCCCCGCACCTGCTCGGGGTAGGTCTGCGCATACAGCCGGACGAACAGCCCGCCCAGCGAATGCCCGGCTAGGATGTAGGGTCCGGGAATGTGCGCGGCGGCCAGCAATGCGTGCAGGTCTTGCACCACGTCCTGCGCGGTGCGCGGCATCGGGACCGGGGAACTGCGGTCGGTGATGCTGGGCGGGTCGGGGTAGCGAAGCGTGCCCGGCCGGTCGTAGGCGCAGACCCGATGTTCGTCGGCGAGCGCGGGCAGCACGGCCGGCCCCACCGCGGGTGCGGCGGCGTCGGACTGACTCCAGGGATCCGATGAATTGTGATAACCCGAGTCCAAAATGACTGTCGGCGTGCCCCTTCCATGACATTCGAGGTACAAGTGGCGGCCGTTGCCGATCTCGATTGGCCCGGCGAAATCGCTGCCACCGGATGCCGATCCGCCGCCGTGGTTGACCGCACCGCATCCGACCAGCGCCGCCAGCAGCGCGACACACGCGCCGGTTCTCCAGAGCTTCCCAACTGCCCGCATCGCGCTATTGTGCGGCCAACTGCGGCGGACGGCGGCATAGTAGCGATAATCGACGGCGGCACCCAACCAGCCGTCCGCCAGAGCACCGATGCGCCGATATGCCGCCGGCGCGGAACCCCCAACCAAATATCCAGTGGCGGGTGATGGTTTCGGGGTGATCGCGACCCCGCTGACGGTGAATAGCGGCCCTGGTAACTGGCGGAATCCTCGAACAGCGCCGCACGGAGCACCTGCAGCAATTCGTCGAACACCGCCGCGCGCTCGCCGTCGGAGACCGTGAAGATCTCTCGCTCGGCGGGGATCGCCGACCGCAACCCCGAAGACCGGAAGGACCCGCTTGGGCGCGATGGCCGCTAGCGACGCCCGCTGTTTGGCCACCAGTACGGGATGGCGGCCGGGCAACACCGCCACCGAGGTGCCCGCCTTCAAGCGGGTTGGTCCGGGCGAGTGAGTAGGCCATGCCGCCCACGGGGTCCACCGTCGGGGCGTAAACCAGTTCGGAGAACCACAGCGAGTCGACCCCCGCGGCCTTCCAAATGATCGACGATGGCCGACAGCTGGCCGGGGGCGCTGTCCGCCCCCCCCCCCAGGGTTACCCCGAAGCGAATCTTCACCGGCGTCTCCGTCCGTGTGTGGTCCACATAACCTACGCCAACACGCCGCGGGCCTCGCTTGTGCCGAGTGTCGCTCGTTACTTTGCCGCGAACTCTTCGGCCAGCTCCACCGCTTCCTGCTGGATGCGGTCGAATTGCGCGGCCATCGCCTCAGACAACACCGTCGCCACCGACAGCGGGCGCGCCATCACCATGAAGTCATCGATCAGGCCGTCGTCGTCGACATGCAGAAATCGCAGCCGTTGACCTTCTTGCCCGCCACGACGGCCTCGAACAGCAGAGCGTGGTCGCGGCCCGTCGGCGCCGGTGATCTCCCGAACGTAGAGGAAATCCTCGAAGATCCGCATCACTCCACGCAGGATCGCCGCGGTGATCGGCTTGCCGACATACGGCTTGAACGCCACCGGGCTAGTGAACACGACATCGTCGGCCAGCAGCGCCTGCATGGCCGCCTCATCGCGGTCCTCGACCGCCTTTTAGAACGGGTGCATCAAATCCATGGTGCCGGATCGGCGAGGTAATGCACGAACACCGGTCGCAGCCATTCGACGAGGCGCGCGTCGTCCATGTCGACCAGGGGCGGGATGCCCAGGATGTAGCGAGCCGTCGCCAGACCCCAGAATCTGCGATCCGACCAGCGCGGACCGCTCGGCAGCACGATTCGCGACCACGACGCCCGGCGTCGGCGCCACCTGATCGACAAACACCGCGAGCAACGAGTCGGAGGCGGTCCGGTTGGTGGCCGCCGCACGCAACATCGGCAGCGGTCCGTGCAGTCCCCCGACATCAAAGAACAGGGGCAACACCAGGTCGGCGACGCGGTCTGGACCGGCGCCGAACGGCTCAGCTGCGAGACGCGCTGACCCCGTTGACCCCGAGCAGATCCGCCAGGTTGGGAAGCGGTGTAACGCCCCGGGTCGCGACCGTCTCGCACCGTCGCGCGCGCCGCGCCATGGGCGGTGTTCAGCGGGGCCGCCACGCCGTGTTGATAGGCGATGCGCACGATCTCGCAGTTGAGGAAGTCGGTCTCGACGTATCGAACTGATTCACCGAACCGGTCGCTCGCGAAGGAAGTCTCGGTGTGCCGTAGTGAAATACGTTTTCCGCGACGGAGATCAGCACAGCGCGAGCCACAATGAAGGCGGCCAGCATCCAAGGTGCGGGCCATAGGGCTACGCCCACGGCCGCGTCCAGGAG
>NZ_LR655787.1 GCF_902168065.1 Mycobacterium tilburgii
CGTGAAACGCGTTCTCCGCGCGGTCAGGCGTCTGGGCGCATGACTAGGAGTTAGTGGTATGCGAGGAGAGGGGCAGTTTTGACCGTGGCGGAAACCGACTCGCGGTCCGCGTACCTTGATCTGCTCCGTCGTGAACTGACTCGTTATGGTCAGGATGAGTTGGTGCCGGTTGGCTGGTATCGGCTGGGACGGCCGATTTTTAATACGCGCAATTTCTTGCTGGTGCGCAAGCGACCGTTTAACGCCTACGCCCGGGATCGGGGGCTAGATTGGCCGGCCGATGCGCTGACGATGATCGGGATGCAGCGGCTGACCAGCTTGCAGCATTGTGTGGAGACCGTGCTGG
>NZ_LR655700.1 GCF_902168065.1 Mycobacterium tilburgii
CCTGGCAAGCCACCGAACCGGCGCCGCCCCAAAAGTCGCCGGCGGCCAGCACATCGCGAACGATGGACTGGTGCTCGGCCTCCAACGAAGCGGCCTGCGCGCGGATCAGCGCGCCGTGCGCGTCGACGTCGCCCACATCTTGCGAGCCTCATCCGATTTGGGCATGACGATCGGTTTGAAGCCGTACCGTGGTCCGGACCCGTAGGCCCCCGGCGCCCTTGGCGCCGGCCAGCATGCCGGGCATACCGGGCGCACCGACGGCCGTTTCCTCGGCGGGGACGTTCCAGCCCGAGCCCTGCAGCGGCGAGGTGGCCGCGACGAGCTCGGCCTGGGCCGCCGGGGCGACCCGAGGACCAGGTGCCCGGCGCCGACAGCTTACCGACCGTGCTGGCCTGTTCCAGGCTGCCCGCTGCTCCCGCGCCTAGGGGCATGCCGCCCAGCGGTGCGACCGACCGCACCACGGTGCCCTCGACGATGCCGGCGGCGCGGCTTCGGAGGCGACGTCGCTGACCGCGGCCGCCGGCACCGCGGCGCCGGCCAGCGTGTGGCCCAGTGACACCGCGGTGGGGATGGCCGTGACGAACCATGCCGCGGTGTTCATTCCGCCGTTGATGGCGTTCAGGACGGACGGCGTGCCGAGCGGGCCGTCGATCGAGGCCAAGATGTTCGGGTTCGACGGCGGCGAGGAGCCCAGCACATCGGCGAGCGTCGAGCTGAACGAATCAGCCGCACTGAACGGCTCGGCCAGCGCCTGCACGCCCGGGTCTGTGGTCGTGGTGAGCGGCGGCGCCGGCTGCAGACCCGCGGCGATCGCCTCCGAAGCCGCTTGGTATGTGCTCATGGCGGTGGCGTCCTGGACCCACATCTCGTAGTACTCGATGTCCAACGCTTGGATAACGGAAGACTGAACGGAATCGTTCCGAGTGCGGCTGCCCACTCGACACGGTTCTGGTAAACCACTGCGGGATTCACCACTGCGGCGTGCGCGGCCTCGAATGCGGCGACCGATGCCGACGCCGCGGCGCTCGCCTGTTCGAGTGCGGCCGCCGTCTCGGTCAGGTTTAGGACACGATCGGCTGGGCCGCGGCTGCCGCGGCGGCCGACCCGCCACCCGTCCACTGCTCGGTGGTCAGCGCCGAGATGATTGACTCCCACGAGGTCGCTGTGGTGCTCACCTTGGCGTAAGCGTCCGCGGCGGCTATTAGGGGTGCCGACCCGGGGCCGGTGTACACCAGCGTTGAGGTGATCTCCGGAGGTAGTGCTGCGAACTCAAAAACCATTTCTTTCCCCTCCTTGTTCGAATTTGGCTGTGCTGTGGATGGTCGCGATCGCCGGCTGTGCCTAGACGGCGGTGACCTTCGGCATGACGATCGGCTTGACGCCGTAGCGGGGTGCCCTGCAGCCGCTGGAGGCGCATCCGGTGCCCGCGGTCATGCCGGGCATGATGCCTGGGCACGACGGAACCGGTGTGCGGTTGGGGCGCCGCGTAGCCCACGGTCTGCAGCGGCGTGGTGCTGGTGCCGGCCACCGGGGTGACCTGGCCACCCGCCCAAGTCGGCGGGGCCGACAAGCTGCCGACCAGCGTGCCCTGGCCCATCGCGGCCACCGGCGCCGCCCATTCCGGCCATGCCCTTGACGCCGGCCTCCATGGGCGTTGTTTCGCTGGCAAGCGCCGCTGCGGCACCCGCATCGCCGATGGTGTCGCTGCCGGCGGGAAGCAGACCACCACCGGCCATACCGAACAGGGCGGAAGCGGCCGAAGTCCAGTTGCCACCACCGATGTTGAGGATGTTGGCGCCGTTATTCGACGGACCGAAGATGCCGCCGAGCATGGCCGGGTTGGTGTTGTTGCCGGTGCCGAGGAGCCCATTGCAGGATGTCGACAATCGTGGTGCGTCGAGGGCGGCCGGAGCGACAACCGTCGTCGCCGCCGCGGCGCCGGCGTTTTGCGCCGCCAAGTTGGCGTTGATCGCCTCCAGCTGACCCTGCGCAGCTAGCAACTCTATAAGTCATAAGTCACCGTCACCGTTGTCAGATAATGACATCCATTGCTCCCCTTGTGTTCGGAAACATGTCGGCCCAAGCGGTTTGGGTCGACCCTTGGGGTTGGCGTACGGGCCCCTGTACGTTTGCGTAAGGCTAATCTCCCCACTGACCAACTTCCCGACCGAAAGCGCCAGGGTGACAGCCCCACGCGCTAGATTCGCCGCCGGGCCCCCATAGCCCAATTGGCAGAGGCAGCGGACTTAAAATCCGCCTAGTGTCGGTTCGAGTCCGACTGGGGGCACGCCCGAGAAAGTGCTCACCGACGGTCGTTTGTCGGTGTGATCAATCGGTAATGAGCGATTCGGCGGCAGTGGCAAACCGGCCCGCCGGCGGCTCACAAATTGCTGCGATTTTCGGGGCAATACGCGGTGACCGCCGCACCGACGATAGTGCCGGTGCTGTTGTTGCTCACCCCGCTGCTGCAGGGTGGTGTGGAGGTAGTTGTCGTCCGCCGGGTCGGCCTTGGCGGCCGGGATTCCGGCGTGGACCACGACGGCACCAAGGAGGCCGGCCACTCCATCACCGACCAGAGTTCGGCGTCCGGCAAGTGCGCTATGTACGACGCGAATTTACTTGCGGTAGAAAGTATTTCGTGCGGATAGTAAGGCGTCTTGTGAAACCAGCCCTGGAATGCGAGCCTGGCCGAGGCGACCAGATCCAGGCATTCGGGAACCGTGTAGCTGCGCTGGCGCCCGTGCAGGAAGCTAATAAATTCTTACCGGATGCGTCCGCGTCACTGGGCTATCGAGTAGCTGTAAACCGTAAAACGCGTGTTAAATACGTATGGCAAGGTTTTCCAGCGGACCGGTGTGTATATACTTGGGGATCGGCACCTGAGCGGATCCTGAGACCGCGCGATGATTTCGCCGACAGGACCTAATTTCATGCATTTTCAGTGGAATTCGGTCGGTAAATTGTGCAGATTTGCGTTTTTCGGGTGCTGAAATGCGGCCATCCTAGCCAATGGCGTCGCAACAAGCGCACACCGGTGTGACCGGCAATGGCCCCGCGCAACACGGACGGCACCGGGCTGGGGGTGTTCGACGCGGACGGCCGACCGCAGCTGTACAAGGAACTGATAGCCGCCTGGCAGGACGGCGACTTCGCGACCGAGGCGCACCGCACCACCGGCACGACCTTCGTCGCCCATGTGCGGTATGTGACGACCGGCGCGCTCGACATCCGCAACACCCACCCGTTTCTGCAGGACGGCCGGATCTTCGCGCACAACGGCGTGCTAGAGGGGCTCGACGGCATCGACGAGCGGTTACGCGAAATCGGCACGTATGACTTGGTTTTGGGGCAGACGGACTCCGAGCGGGTGTTAGCGTTGATCACCGGCTCCGTGCCGCGGGTGGTGACTTCTTGGCGGGCCGCACTGAGGCGATGACCTGGCTGGCGGCCAACGTGCCGATCTATGCGGTCAACGTGTTGCTGAGCACCGCCACCGACATGTGGGCGCTGCGCCATCCCGCCACCCATCAGCTCTGCCTGCTGGACCGGCGCACCGACGGGACTGACACGCAATTCGACTTGCGGACCAAGCGAATACACGCACAGTCCGATGCGCTGTGCGCCCGCCCGTCGGTGGTGTTGGCCACCGAACCCATGAACGACGACCCGCGCTGGCGGTTGCTGCACCCCGGCGAGCTGGTGCACATCGACGGCGACCTGCAGATCAACCGGACCATGATCCTGCCGGACCCGCCGCGGCATCTGCTGCGCCGGGATCTCAGCGTGCCCGTCGAAGACGCGCAGCACGTGCCGCCGAACACCCGGAAGCTGTGACGTGACGAGGAGACGTGCGCTGGTGCTGGCGGGTGGTGGGATAGACGGAATCGCTTGGGAGAAAGTAATTTGGGGGTAATTGCGGACGAGTCACCCGCAGCGGCGGGGTTGCTGTGCGACGCCGACGTGCTCATCGGGACTTCGGCGGGTTCGGTGGTAGCCGCTCAGCTCGGCGGCGGCAGCACGGTGGCGGCGCTGTTCGATCGGCAGGTCGCCGAGACCTCGTCCGAAATCGATTCCGGCGTCGACGTCGAAACCATCACCGAACTGTTTCTGACCGCGCTGGCCGAACCGTACGATTAGACGATTAGGCGCAATCTCGGAAGCGCCAGCAGATGCAGCGCATCGGTGCCGTCGCGCTGGACGTCAAGACCGTTCCCGAGGCGGTTCGCCGACGGGTGATCGAGGACCGCTTGCCGTCGCACGACTGGCCGCAGCGCGCGTTACGCATCACCGCAATCATCACGGCGACCGGAGAATTTGGTGGTTTTCGACGCTGCATCCGGGGTATCGCTCGTCGACGCGGTGGCGGCCAGTTGCGCGGTGCCGGGGCCGCCGGTGACGATCGCCCGGGCGGCGATATATGGACGGCGGGGTGACCAGCTCGATCAACCTGAATGTCGCACGGGACTGCGACGCGGCCGTGGTGCTGGTGCCCTCGGCCGCCGACGCGCCGTCGCCGTTTGGGGCTGGGCCCGCCGCCGAGATCGCGGCGTTCGACCGCCCGGTATTCGTCGTGTTCGCCAACGCCGGTTCGCTGACGGCGTTCGGGTCCAACCCGTTGGACCCGTGCTGCCGGATCGGCTCGGCCGAAGCCGGACGCCAGCAGGGCCGCCGTTTGGCCCCGGCGGTGGCCCGATTCCTGGGTGTCTGATCAGCCCTCGACGGCGGTTGGCACCGGGTCCTCGGCGGTGGCGTTGAGTGCCGCCAGCGCCCGGTCGGCCAGCACATCGAGCGCAGTACTTCGATCAACAAATCCGGCGGATAGGCCGACAGCGTGTGCCGGGTGAGGGCGGATTGGGCGATGCAAAATACCCGATACACCACTTCGAAGCTACCCAGCTTCGGAACCTCGAGCGCCTCGCTGGCGGTGTCGTCTTGCCGGGCAGCCGACTCCTCGTCCGACCAGGAGTCCGCGCCGAACCGGCTCAGCACGGCCCGCGTGGTCGGCCGGTCCAACAGCAAACGCACGGCCGAGGTGTCCAGCAGCGCGGACGTGCTGCGCACCATGCGGTTGAGGAACTCGGTGGTGGCGCCGGGCTCCGGCACGCGCTTGCCGATGACCTAGCTGCCGCTGACGCCTACGGCGATCGTCAAGTCGGCGTGGACCCCGGCGAGCGGGGTCATCGGCAACGGATCCAGGATGCCGCCGTCGGCGAGCAGCCGGCCGCCGACCTGGTGCGGTGCGATCACCCCCGGAATCGCGATGGACGCCCGGATCGCCTCGTCGAGCGGGCCTTGCTGAAACCACACCGACTTGCCGGCCATCGGTGGCCACCGCGGTGTTAGGGGATCGGCAGTTCCTCGATAGTGACCTCGCCGAGGATGAACCGCACCGCTTCCAGGATTTTCTCGGCGCGCATCACCCCGGCCCGGTGATCGAGGGGTCGAGCAGCCGCAGGATGGTGCGCTGCGTCAACGACTTCGCCCAGTCGGCGAACTTGTCGAGCCGCCCGGCCACCTCCAGGCCCCCGATCATCGCCCCCATCGAGGAGCCGGTGATCCCGACGATCTCGAAGCCGCGGTCGCGCAGCGCCTCGATCACCCCGACGTGGGCGCAGCCCCGGGCGCCACCGCTACCGAGTGCCAGCGCGACCCTGGTCTGTGCGGAGCGACGCGCGACGGTTTCGCCGGACACCCTCCATTTTGCGGGGCGACAGGGCCCGCGCCTGGCCGGGGTGGCAGTTTTTCACTCGTGATCGCAATTTTTACCGGGGAGCGCAGCGACCGTCCGGAAGGCTAAATCGCACTCGTTGTTGGCGGCCGCGTGCACGGCGGTGATGACCGCCGCCTGCCGCGCCAGCGTCAGCTCCGCCCACGGCGTGTTCCAGGTGCCCGTGGTGCTGGTGTGGGCATGGTCTGCAGCATCGCCAGATAGGGCTCGAACAGGGATTCGCCGGGTCTGGGATGGGCCTCGATCCGCACCTTCGCGGCGTGACAGGCCTGGTAGTACTCCTCTTCGGTCGATTCGGCGGGGATGCTGACCCGGGTGGTGACGCCGGCGGGGGACAGACCGATCGCCCCGGGCGGCGCCGGAGCCGAACCGGTCGCCCGCCGACGTCCGCGTCGGCGATGACGTGGTCTTGCCGCCGGGAGCCTCGCCGTCCGAGTACCCCCGCGATCGCGGGTGACCGCAAAACCGGCCGCCACCACCACCAATGAGCCCCACCGCAGGGGGCGAACACCGCACCACCGCACGGCTCTTTATGCAACACTGGCTCCCGTGATCGAGCTCTTCGGAATTTGGGAGTGTTGTCGGCCCGAGGTCACCGACCGCAACCGGCTGCGTCGCCGGCGCACCGAACTGACCGGCCAACCGGAGGGGTCGCGATGAGCCGTATCGACGTGGTGTTGAGGTCCGGCGGGCGTCGGTTGTGTCGATTGCCGGCGGTCGAGGTCCCCGACACGCTGCGGCGCGGTGCTCGTCGACATCCGCCCGCAAGCGCAGCGCGCCAGTGAGGGCCAGGTGCCGGGTGCCCTGGTCATCGAACGCAACGTCCTGGAATGGCGGTGCGACGCGACCAGCGACGCCCGGCTGCCGCAAGCCGTCGGCGACGACGTCGAATGGGTGATCCTGTGCTCGCAGGGCTACACCTCGAGCCTGGCCGCGGCCGCGTTGCTGGACATCAGCCTGTACCGCGCCACCGGCGGTTACCAGGCGCTGGCCGACGCCGGTGTGCTCACCGAGCGGGCCGAGCTCAGTCAGTCGTTGGCATGGAGCAGCGGCCGCAGCCGCGCGGTCTTCTCCGGCGTCCAGCCCGGGGCGACAATACGGCGGCCCAGCCGTCGGCCACATCCACGGCCACGGCCATGTCCGCGGACACTTGCAGGAACGTCACCACCGGAATCCACCGTGTCTACGGCAGCACGTCATAGCCCCGCCGTTCGCGCAGCCAGTCCGGCTTGGCGAACAGCAGGTCGGGCGTCCAGCACGCGATGGGGTCGGAGGCGTGTTGCAGGTACATCACACGCGGCGTGTCCCACGGTCTGTTGGGGCGATCCAAATTGCTTGGGCGAGCGGCAAATCGGACGTTGCGGCCGTCGTTGTAGATCGGCAGCCACTCCGATGACCCCGCGTCGCGGGTGGAGGTCAGGTCTTTCCAGATCGTGTTGTTGAATGTCGGTCCGCTGAACAACGCCCCGTCGGTGCGGGCCAGCACGTTGTTGAGGCTTATTGAACGGCGCCTCGCCATCTCCTTGATGTCAGCCCCGGCGGCGAATGCCTTGGCCGAGCCGGTGATGATGATGGCCCCGATTCCGGGGTCTCGGTCGAATTCGGTGGATGCGGTGGTGACTTCGTTCATCACCTGGCTGTTAAGTGCATTGAGCGCTTGCGGCCGGTTCAGCGTGATGATGCCGACCCGCTGGTCACGCTCGACCAGGATGGTTTCGTAGCTGGTCTCGCTGGTTGTCACGCTCAGCAAACCGCCTTTCTAGAAACTCAAGTCGTCGTCGACGGGCGCGAAATACGCGTCGATGTCGGCCGCGGTGATCGCGGCAAGGTTCGGCGGCGACCATTTCGGATTGCGATCTTTGTCGATGATCTGGGCCCGGATTCCTTCTACCAGATCGTGTGAGAGTGCTGCGGCCGAGGACACCCGATAGTCCTGCACCAGAACGTCTTCCAGCGTTTCCAGTTTCGCGGCCCGGCGCACCGCTTGCAGCGTCACCGACACGGCGATGGGGGAGCGGGTGCCGATCAGGTCGGCGGCCTCGTGTGCCGGGTCGCCGCCGTTTTCGTGTAGCGCGGCGATGATGTCTTCGACGGTGTCGCCAGCAAAGAATTTGTCGATCCAATGCCGTTGCGCAGCAAGCTCACTGGGCGGCGGGTCGACAGCGTGGGCGGCCAGTGCGGCGTCGATGTCGTCGTCGATGATCGTTTGGGTGAACGCGCCGAGTTTCTCGTGCGGCACGAAGTGGTCGGCGAAACCCAGCGCGATCGCGTCGGCCCCGGAGAACGTCGCCCCGGTCAGGGCGGCGTACAGGCCCAGCGCGCCGGGCGCCCGGGACAGCAGGAAGCTCCCGCCGACGTCGGGGATGAGCCCGATGCCGACCTCGGGCATCGCGATCTTCGAGGTGTCGGTCACCACCCGCACACTGGCGTGCGCGCTGACACCGACGCCGCCGCCCATCACGATCCCGTCCATCAACGCCACATACGGCTTTGGGAACCGACCGACCTGAGCGTTGAGTAGATATTCGTCCCGCCAGAATTTGCGGGCCTCGACGCCGTCCGTGCGTGCGCTGTGGTAGATGGCGACCACGTCGCCGCCGGCGCACAGCCCGCGCTCGCCGGCCCCGGAGAGCACGACCGCGCGCACCGCGTCGTCGGCCTCCCACCGGGTGAGCACGGCGCGCAGCGTGTCGACCATCGCCTGGGTGAGGGAGTTGATCGCCTTGGGGCGGTTGAGCGTGATCAGGCCGATGCCGTTGTCGACTCGGGCCAAAACCTCTGAGGTGTCGTCGCCGGACCTCTCGGTCACGCCTGCTGTCACAGCCTAGCCTCCCTTTGCCGGATTTTCCGCCCGCCGGGCCGCTCGCCGCTGTGCAGGTCTTTCCCAGCAATCTAGAGCGTGACCAGGGGAGCGACGCCCGCTGGTAAGGATTTATGTATTGAGCGGGCGACATCGGCCGGACCCGGAGATACGCTGAAGAACACCAGTTCCGCTGGGAACTCTGGAAATCAGCTGATCGTTGAGTGAGTGTTCGCACAGCTCGAAGTCACAGTCTTTAGGAGAGGATCCGACGGTGTGGGAGACCAGCAACCCGGTATTTCGTTCGCTGCCCAGGCAGAGCGGCGGATATGCGCAGTTCGGCACTGGTGCGGCTCCGCTGCAGCAGGGCTACTACCAGTCCAGCCCTTACCAGGCTCCATACCAGCCTTACCAGGCTCCATACCAGGAGGCCAAGGCCTCCCGTCCGCTGACCATCGACGACGTTGTCACCAAGACCGGCATCACGCTTGCCGTGTTGATGACCTCCGCGGTGGTCTCGTTCTTTCTGGCGGCCAACAACCGTGCGCTGGCCGCGCCGCTGACCTTCATCGGCGCGATCGGCGGCCTGGTGTTGATGCTGATCGCCACGTTCGGCCGCAAGCAGGACAACCCGGGCATTGTGCTGAGCTACGCCGTCCTTGAAGGCCTGGCGCTCGGTGCCATTTCCTTGCTGCTCACGTTCCAGGTTTCGGTCGGCAGCGGTCGTTCGGTCAACGCCGGCGCGATGATCGGCGAGGCCATCCTCGGCACGCTAGGTGTGTTCTTCGGCATGCTCGTGGTTTACAAGACCGGCGCCATGCGGGTGACCCCGAAGTTCACCCGCATGGTGGTCGCCGCCCTATTCGGCGCGGTGTTCCTGATGCTCGGAAACTTCGTGCTGGCAATGTTCGGTGTTGGCGGCGGCGAGGGCCTGGGCCTGCGTAGCGGCGGCACCGTGGCGATCATCTTCTCGCTGGTCATGATCGGTATCGCGGCGTTCAGCTTCCTGATCGATTTCGACGCGGCCGACCAGATGATCCGGGCGGGCGCGCCGGAGAAGGCGGCTTGGGGCATCGCGTTGGGCCTGACCGTGACCTTGGTATGGCTGTACCTCGAGATCCTGCGTCTGCTCAGCTATTTCCAGGGCGAGCGCTAACCCGCGGGACACCAAAAGCCGGCGCGCCCACGAGCGCGCCGGCTTTTTCGTGCGCTCGGCAATCCCGGTTGCCGCGACCTGTGTGCGGCGAGTGTGCCGCGACGAGTGTGGGTCCAGGGCGGCCTTACCTAGCGTGTCGGCGCCCCGGGCGCACACCGGACGCTCAGAACGCACACGCAACCGGCGCTAGCTGAGCCGCTCGAAGATCATGGCCATGCCCTGGCCGCCGCCGACGCACATGGTCTCCAGACCGAACGTCTTGTCGTGGGTCTGCAGGTTGTTGATCAGCGTCGCGGCGATGCGGGCACCGGTCATGCCGAACGGGTGGCCCAGGGCGATCGCCCCACCGGAGACGTTCGGCTTGTCCTCGTCCAGCCCCAGCTCGCGCGCCGAGCCCAGCACCTGGACCGCGAACGCCTCGTTGATTTGATCTCGAACAGGTCGATGTCGTTGATCAACATGCCGGCCCGGGCCAGGGCCTGCTTGGACGCCTCGATCGGGCCAAGCCCCATGATCTCCGGTGACAGGCCGCTGACACCGGTGGACACAATGCGGGCCAGCGGCGTCAGCCCCCGCTCCTTGGCCTTGGTGTCGCTCATGATCACCAGCGCTGTCGCGCCGTCGTTGAGCGGGCAAGCGTTGCCCGCGGTCACCGTGCCTTTCTGCCGGAACACCGGCTTGAGCTCGCTGATTTTCTCGTACGTGGTGCCCGGACGCGGCCCGTCATCAGTGCTGACCGTGGTGCCGTGATCTCGCACTCGAAGAATCCGCTCTTGATCGCCCCCTCGGCGCGGTTCTGGCTGCGCACGCCCCAGCGGTCTTGGTCTTCGCGGCTGATCCCGGTCAGCAAGGCGACGTTCTCGGCGGTCTGACCCATCGCGATGTAGATGTAGACGTCGGGCAGGTTGCCGTCCGCGCGGGGGTCGTGCCACTCGTTGCGTCGCCGGCCGCGGCCGTGGACCGCTCCTGCGCCGCGTCGAACAGCGGGTTTTTGGTGTCCGGCCACGAGTCGGCGCTGCCCTTGACGACGCTGGACACGGTTTCCACCCCGGCGGAGATGAACACGTCGCTCTCGCCGGCCTTGATCGCGTGGAAAGCCATCCGCGAGGTCTGCAGCGACGACGAACAGTACCGGTTGACGGTGGTGTCGGGCAGGAAGTCATAGCCGAGCTCGACGGCGATCACCCGCGCCAGGTTGAATCCGGACTCGCCGCCCGGCTGGCCGTAGCCCAGGATCAGGTCGTCGATCTGATGCGGGTTCAGGGTGGGCACCTTGTCCAACGCGGCACGCACGATCTGAACGGTCAGATCGTCCGGGTGCATGTTGACCAGCGAGCCCTTCATGGCACGCCCGATCGGCGAACGGGTGGCGGAGACGATAACTGCTTCGGGCATGACGATTCCCTTCAATGCGATATGGGGCACACGCGACCGGCGGATGGCTCAACGACCCCAGCGGCTACCGCAAATCTAGTCTGCCAACCGGTCAGTTGGACGACGGGGCGACCGAACTGGGCGCCGGGCGCCGCCACAGCCGCGACCTGGCGCTGAGCGGGGTGTGGCCCCCGCTGACCATGGGGGTCTCGGCACGCGCTGCCAGGTTGAGCACGGGGCTTTCGACCTCGACGCCGAGCGCGTCGCACAGCGCCACCAGCAACTGCGCCGCTGCCAATGCGTAGGAGGTCGGGGGGGGTGAAACCCGTCGGCGGAGACATCAGCTCCCCGTCGACGCGAGTGCCCCCGCCGGGGCCAGGGCGATCGCCGAACGACGTGGCACCCTGATGCTCACGTCATCAGTTTAGATCGACTGTCATGTTTGCGCGGGCGGCCGGCAAACAGTGTGGTCGCGGTGTGAACCAGATGTGGTATCAAATCAGACTCTTTAAACGTTTATGTATGTAATGCCTGCGAAGTTGATTTTCGGCGGGTTGGCTGAACGACTCGGCGCATCGAAATTAACTGAGCGCTCGGCTTGCTCGTACACATGCTGAATCGCACTACAAGGGTGTAGGAGTGTCGGGCATGACCGCACCGAGCAAGGTCAACTACCGGCTGCTGCCCAAGCACTCGATCGGCATGGCGCTGCAGGACTGCCACGACGGCTACCACTGGTTGCGGCGGCGCGGCTACGAGCCGGACCAGATCGTGCTCAACGGTGATTCCGCGGGCGGGTATCTCGCGCTGTCCATCGCGCAGCGGCTGCAGGAGGAAGACGACGAGCCGGCGGCGCTGGTGGCGATCTCCCCGCTGCTGCAGCTGGCGAAGGAGTACAAGCAGTCGCATCCCAACATCAAGACCGATGTGATGTTTACTGCCAAGTCTTTTGACGCGCTGGGCGAACTGGTCGCCAGCGCCGCGCGCAAGAACATTGTCGACGGCCGGGCCGAGGAAATCTACGAACCGCTGTGGAGTACATCAAGCCCGGCCTTCCGCGCACGCTGATTCACGTTTCCGGCTCCGAGGCGCTGCTGCACGACGCGCAGTTGGCGGCGAGCAGGCTGGCGGCCGTCAGGGTGCGGGCGGAGGTGCGAGTGTGGCCCGGCCCAGGTGCACGACTTTCAGTTGACGGCGCCGCTGGTGCCCGAGGCCGTGCGGTCGCTGCGCCAGATCGGTGAGTACATCCGCGAAGCCACCGGCTAGCTCGCGCCGCGTGCCGGCACCGCAAGGCGGTGTGCGCCGCCCGAAAACGCCTGACACGATGAACACATGCGAATTGCGCAACACATCAGTGAGCTCATCGGCGGCACCCCCCTGGTTCGCCTGAACTCCGTCATCCCCGCCGGTGCCGGCACTGTTGCGGCAAAGATCGAGTACCTCAACCCGGGCGGCAGCTCCAAGGACCGCATCGCGGTCAAGATGATCGACGCGGCCGAGGCCAGCGGTTTGCTCAAGCCGGGTGGCACCATCGTCGAACCCACCTCGGGCAACACCGGCGTCGGTCTGGCGCTGGTGGCCCAGCATCGCGGCTACAAGTGCGTCTTCGTCTGCCCGGACAAGGTCAGCGAGGACAAGCGCAACGTCCTGATCGCCTACGGGGCCGAGGTGGTGGTCTGCCCGACGGCGGTACCGCCGGAACACCCGAACAGCTACTACAGCGTCTCCGACCGGCTGGTCATAGAGATCGACGGCGCCTGGAAGCCCGACCAGTACGCCAACCCGGAGGGCCCGGCCAGCCACTACGCTACGACGGGTCCCGAGATCTGGGCCGACACCGACGGCAAGATCACCCACTTCGTCGCAGGCATCGGCACCGGCGGGACAATCACCGGCGTGGGCCGCTACCTCAAGGAGGTGTCGGCCGGACGGCCGGAAGGACCGGTACGCATCATCGGCGCCGACCCGGAGGGGTCAGTATACTCCGGGGGCATCGGCCGGCCGTACCTGGTCGAGGGGGTCGGCGAGGACTTCTGGCCCGCGGCCTACGACCCGACGGTGCCGGATCAGATCATCGCAGTGTCCGATTCCGACTCGTTCGACATGACCCGCAGACTCGCCCGCGAGGAAGCGATGCTGGTCGGCGGCTCATGCGGGATGGCCGTGGTCGCCGCGGCGAAGGTGGCCGAGGAAGCCGGACCTGACGCCCTGGTCGCGGTGCTGCTGCCGGACGGGGGCCGTGGCTACATGTCTAAGATCTTCAACGACGCCTGGATGTCGTCGTACGGCTTCCTGCGAACCCGGTTGGACGGCTCGATCGAGCAACCCACCGTTGGGGACGTGCTCCGTGGTAAATCGGAGACCCTGCCTGACCTGGTTCACACCCATCCATCGGAGACGGTGCGCGACGCCATCGGCATCCTGCGCGAGTATGGCGTGTCCCAAATGCCGGTGGTGGGAGCCGAGCCGCCGGTGATGGCCGGCGAGGTCGCCGGCAGCGTGTCCGAGCGCGAACTGCTCTCGGCCGTATTCGAGGGCCGCGCGAAGCTGGCCGATGCTGTTTCCGAGCACATGAGCCCGTCACTGCCGATGATCGGCGCCGGCGAGCTGGTCGGTGTCGCCGGAAAGGCGTTGCGCGACAAGGACGCGCTGATGGTGGTCGAGGAGGGCAAACCCGTCGGAGTCATCACCCGATACGACCTGCTGGGCTTCCTGTCGGACGGGCCTCGCACGCAATCCGGGCGGCGCTGAGCGCGTCGTTGAGGCCGCCGCGGGCAACCGCGCTCAGGTACTGTAATGCGGCTCGCTCGGCTCAACCGCAGTGGAGGTTGCATGATGACCGATCAACCGCCGCCCGAACCGTCCGGTGGTCAGGAGCCGCCCGCGGGCGGATACGAACCCGCTCCCTCGGCGCCGGGTGCCGCTTACCCGCCGCCGGGTGGGTTCCTACCCGCCTCCTCCGCCGCCCGGGGGCTACGTGCCGTCGCCGCCCGGACCGGCGATCCGCGCGTTGCCGACGGAGTCCTACACTCCCCTGGGCATGCCAAGCGGCAGACTCTGGCCGACAAGATGCTGACGACGGTGGTCCTGCCGATCTGATTCGGTCGCCGCTGTCTAGGCTGGTCGTTGATGACCGAAAACCCTGACGGACGCGACGGAATCAAGGGACTGACCACCAAGGCCATCCACGCGGGCTACCACCCGGATCCGGCCACCGGGGCCGTCAACGCGCCGATCTACGCCAGCAGCACGTTCGCCCAGGACGGCGTGGGGGGTCTGCGCGGCGGATTCGAGTACGCGCGCACCGGCAACCCGACTCGGGCCGCGCTAGAGGCCTCGCTGGCGGCGGTCGAAGGTGGCGCGTTCGCCCGCGCGTTCAGCTCCGGCATGGCCGCGACCGACTGTGCCCTGCGCGCGATGTTGCGGCCAGGCGACCACCTGGTCATCTCAAATGATGCCTATGGCGGCACATTCCGGTTGATCGACAAGGTCTTCACCCAGTGGAATCTCAGCTACACACCGGCCGCGCTGTCCGACCTCGAGGCGGTGCGGGCCGCGATCACGCCGCGGACCCGGCTGATCTGGGTGGAGACACCGACGAATCCGCTGTTGTCCGTCGCCGACATCGCGGCCATCGCCGACATTGGTAAGCAGACTGGCGCAAAAATATTGGTGGACAGCACTTTTGCCTCCCCGGCGCTGCAGCAGGCGTTGACGCTGGGTGCCGACGTCGTGCTGCACTCTACCACCAAGTACATCGGCGGGCACTCCGATGTGGTGGGCGGTGCGTTGGTCACCAACGACAAGGCGCTCGACGACGCCTTTGCTTTCCTGCAGAACGGGGCTGGTGGGGTGCCGGGCCCGTTCGACGCTTATCTGACCATGCGTGGCCTGAAGACGCTAGTGCTGCGCATGCAGAGGCACAGCGAAAACGCTTTGGCCGTAGCTGAATTTCTGACCGGGCATGCCGCGGTCAGTACGGTGCTCTATCCGGGCCTACCCAGCCACCCCGGCCACCAGGTGGCCGCCCGGCAGATGACCGGTTTCGGCGGCATGGTGTCGGTGCGGATGCGCGGCGGGCGCGCCGCCGCCGGAAAGTTTTGCGCCGCCACCAAGGTGTTCATCCTTGCCGAGTCGCTCGGCGGAGTCGAGTCACTGATCGAATGTCCCAGCGCCATGACGCATGCGTCGACGGCGGGTTCGCAATTGGAGGTACCCGACGATCTGGTGCGGCTGTCGGTCGGCATCGAGGACATCGCCGACCTGCTAGCCGACCTTGAGCAGGCCCTGCACTAATCGGGACTAGTTCGCGGTGGAACTACTCGTGATACGGCTCCGCACTCACCAGCGTGACCTCGACGGTGTTGCCGTTGGGCACCGTGTAGGTGCGCGTCTCACCCTCTTTGGCGTCAATCAGCGCGGCGCCCAGCGGTGAGTTCGGTGAGTACACCTCGAGCTTGCCGTCCTTGACACTCTCCTGGCGGGTCGCGATCAGGAACGTCTCGGTGTCGGACTTGTCCCCGTTGTAGTAGACCTTCACCACCGAACCCGGCAGCGCCACGCCGGACTGCTTGGGCGCCTCGCCGACCTTCGCGTTGTTCAGCAGGTCTTGCAGCTGTCGGATGCGGGCCTCCTGCTGGCCCTGCTCCTCGCGGGCGGCGTGATAGCCGCCGTTCTCCCGCAGGTCACCCTCCTCGCGACGATCGTTGATTTCCGCCGCGATCACCGGGCGGTTCGCAATGAGCTGGTCGAGCTCGGCCTTGAGCCGGTCATGTGACTCCTGGGTAAGCCAGGTCACCTGGGTGTCCGTCATCTCGTCGTGCTCCTCGTCCTGTTGCTCCACGTATCTGCGTGAGTCTCTGAACTCCGCCGATGGGAGTGTCTGGGTTCGCCCCGTGCTGCCGCTCCGCTTTGCTCACGGCCGCTAATGCAGCAATACACGGCCCCAAGTGGAACCGTGCATTTACTCATGCTACCACCGTGGAAACGTCCGATGACGTCATTTGGGGTTTAGCTTTGCGACCGATCAGGCGGGACGAAGGTAGTCGGGGACGTCGGTGCCGCACCCGTAAATGTCGGCCATCACCGGCGGTGCCGACGACTTCACAGTGGTCGTGACTTGCACGGTCTTGTCTTCGGACGGCGGGACGAGCACTTCGCGGCGGCCGATTTCGCGGCCGTCTTTCGCACGGACCCGCACAATGCAGTCCACCGGCCGCGCCGGGTCAGATCGCGTCACGCTGATCGTTATTGACGCTGTTTGCTCGTCGAGAACCGCGTAGCCGGTCAGCGACCCCGAGACGGCATTGGTGCCCAGCCGTTGGTATCCGACGATGGCGATGCCGAGGCCGCCCGCGAGCACCAGCACACCGAGCCCGGCGGCCAGCCAGCGGCGGGACACGCGCGACAGCCGCGTGCGTCCGTAGCGCGATTCGGGACGCGGGGTGGGGGGCGTGGTCATGGCGCTTTACCGGGGGCTGGTCCGCTGCCAAGCCGGCGGCTGGCAGCTGCAACATAGAAAAATTGGAATTATATGGTCCTTATAGGCTCGGGGGAGACCAGGAATCCGACAAGGGGACACGTGAGCGAACTGCGGTTGATGGCGGTGCACGCCCACCCCGACGACGAGTCTAGTAAGGGCGCGGCCACCCTGGCCCGCTATGCCGACGAAGGGCATCGCGTGCTGGTGGTGACGCTGACCGGGGGTGAGCGCGGCGACATTCTCAATCCGGCCATGGACCTGCTCGACGTCAAAGAGCACATCGCCGAAATTCGGCGTGACGAGATGGCGAAGGCCACCGAAATCCTCGGCGTTGAGCACACCTGGCTCGGCTTCGTCGACTCCGGCCTGCCCAAGGGGGATCCGCCGCCATCGCTGCCGGAAGGTTGTTTCGCGCTGGTGCCCCTCGAAAGGCCCGTCGAGGCGCTGGTCCGGGTGATCCGCGAGTTCCGGCCGCACGTGATCACCACGTACGACGAGAACGGCGGCTACCCGCATCCGGATCACATCCGCTGCCACCAGGTTTCGGTCGGGGCGTACGAAGCCGCCGCCGACTTCGCCCGCTTCCCGGATGCCGGCGAGCCCTGGGCGGTATCCAAGCTGTACTACGTGCACGGGTTTCTGCGCCAGCGCATCCAATTGCTCCAGGACGAATTCGCCAAGCGCGGCGAGGAGGGCCCGTTCGGCCGGTGGCTGGAGTACTGGAAGCCCGAGCACGATCCGTTCGACTCTCGGGTGACCACCCGCGTCCAGTGTGCGGAATATTTCAGCCAGCGCGACGACGCGCTGCGCGCGCATGCCACCCAGATCGATCCCAACGCCGAGTTCTTCGCCGCGCCGATCGCCTGGCAGCAGCGGCTCTGGCCGACCGAGGAATTCGAGTTGGCCCGCTCGCGGGTCCGGGTCCGGCTGCCCGAGGACGACCTGTTCGCCGGAATCGAGAACCTCAAGTGAGTCACCTGCTGCTGACGGTGCTCGCCGACGGCCCGCCGCACAACACCGGGCCCGATTTCGGCAAGGCCAGTCCCATCGGGCTTTTGATCGTCGTGCTGCTGTTGATCGCCACCCTGTTTCTGCTGCGCTCGATGAACCGGCAGCTGAAAAAGGTGCCCGATTCCTTCGACCCCACGCACCCCGAGCCCGATCAGGCCGCCGACGAGGGCACCGACCAGGTCGTGCCGCCGGACGGCACCCCGGGCACGGCCCAAGGATTGACGCGGCCGCCGGTACCCGGTGATGAGCCCGGCTGAGTCCGCCGGGACGAACACCCTGGGGCTGGCCACCAGTCCCTATTTGCGTCAGCATGCCGACAATCCGGTGCACTGGCAACAGTGGACGCCCCATGCGATGGCCGAGGCGGCCGCGCGCGACGTGCCGATCCTGCTTTCGATCGGCTACGCCGCCTGCCATTGGTGTCACGTGATGGCCCACGAATCGTTCGAGGACGACGAGGTGGCCACCGCGATGAACGCGAACCTCGTCTGCGTCAAGGTCGACCGGGAAGAACGCCCGGACATCGACGCGGTCTACATGAACGCCACCATCGCCCTCACCGGGCACGGGGGCTGGCCGATGACATGCTTCCTGACGCCGGACGGGCGGCCCTTCTTCTGCGGCACCTACTATCCGAAAGACGGCTTCCTGCAATTGCTTTCGGCGGTCACCGAAACCTGGCGGCAACGCCGCGGCGAAGTCGAGGAGGCCTCCGACCAGATCGCCGGCGAGTTGCGCAAGATGGCCGGGGCGGTTGCGGGTGCGGCCGGCGCGGGTCCCGACATCGATACGGGACTGTGTGATCATGCGGTTGTCGCGGTGCTCGCTGGCCTGGACACGGCGCACGGCGGGTTCGGCGGGGCGCCGAAATTCCCCCCGTCGGCGATGCTCGAAGCGCTGCTGCGTCATTACGAGCGCATCGGATCAGTGTCCGCGCTGCAGGCCGTCGCGCACACCGGAAGTGCCATGGCCCGGGGCGGCATCTACGACCAACTTGCCGGCGGCTTCGCCCGCTACAGCGTCGACAACGCCTGGGTGGTACCGCATTTCGAGAAGATGCTGTACAACAACGCGTTGCTGTTGCGCGCCTACGCGCACTGGGCCCGGCGCACCGCAGACTCGCTGGCCCGCCGGGTCACCGCGCAGACCGCGCGGTTTCTGCTCGACGAGCTGACCGACGGCGCGATGTTCGTCTCGTCGCTGGACGCGGACGCCGGCGGTCGCGAAGGCGCCAACTACGTCTGGACGCCCGAGCAGTTGACCGAGGTGCTCGGTCCGGACGACGGCCCTTGGGCCGCACAGGTTTTCGCTGTAACTGCATCCGGAACCTTCGAACACGGGACGTCGGTGCTGCAACTGCCCAACGATCCCGCTGACCAGGACCGGCTCGATCGCGTCCGGACCGCGCTGCTGGCCGCGCGCCTGACCCGGAGGCAGCCGGGCCGCGACGACAAGGTCGTCACATCGTGGAACGGCCTGACGATCACCGCGCTGGCCGAGGCCAGCGTGGCGCTCGACGAACCCGAACTCGCCCGCGCGGCGCGGCGCTGCGCGACGGCACTGCTCGAACTGCACCGGGTCGACGGCCGGCTGCGGCGGGCCAGCCTCGGCGGGGTGGTCGGCGACAGCGCCGCCATCCTGGAGGACTACGCGATGCTGGCCACCGGATTGCTCGCGCTCTACCAGCTGACCGTCGAAGACGAGTGGCTGGTCGCGGCGCGTGAACTTCTCGACACCGCCTGCGAGCATTTCGCCGACCCGCAGCAGCCCGGCCGCTGGTACGACACCGCCGACGACGCCGAGCAGCTGATCCTGCGCCCGGCCGACGCGTTGGACGGGGCCACGCCGTCGGGCGCGTCGACGATCACCGAGGCGCTGCTGACCGCCGCGCACCTGGTCGACAGCGCCACGGCGCCACGATATCTGCAGGCGGCGCTGCAGACCCTCGACGCGCACGCCCTGCTCCTGGCGCGGGCTCCGGCGTCGGCCGGGCACTGGCTGGCCGTGGCCGAGGCGGCCGTGCGCGGGCCTCTGCAGATCGCGGTAGCCTGCGACTCCGCGCGCTCGGCGCTGTTGGCCGAGGCGCGCCGGTTGGCTCCCGGCGGGGCGATTGTGGTGGGTGGGAAGATGGACTCGTCGGCGCTGCTGGTCGGTCGGGACCGGGTGAACGGCGCCGATGCGGCCTATGTGTGCCGGGGACGGCTGTGCAACCTACCGGTGACCCGGCCGGCCGACCTGGCAGCCGCGTTGGGCGTGCAGTAATATCACCGCCGCGAAACGGTATTCCGCGATGCGTTTCGCGAATAGAGCCGTCGCTGGTTGCAGTCTCGCGGGTGGGAGTCAGAAGACGACAAACCACATCGCGATGTAGTGGCAGATCGCCGCGGCGGCGGTGCAGGCATGGAAGAACTCGTGGTAGCCGAACGTCGTGGGCCACGGGTCGGGCCAACGCAGCGCATACAGGATGCCGCCGATGCTGTACAGCGCGCCGCCGACGAACAGCAGCACCATGGCCGCCACCCCGGCGTTGTGCAGGATCTCGCCGGTGTACCAGACCGCGACCCAACCCAACAGGATGTACAGTGGCACCCCGACCCACCGCGGCGCCGTCGGCCACAGCATCTTCAGCAGGATGCCGGCCGCCGCCCCGCCCCACACGATCCACAACACCACGTGTCCGTCCCGCGGGGTGAGGGCCAGCTGCGCGAACGGCGTGTAGCTGCCCGCGATGAACACGAAGATCATCGAGTGATCGGCCCGCTTCATCCATTTCTGGGCGGCCGCAGATTTCCAATGCACCTGGTGATAGGTGGCGCTGACCGAAAACATCACGATCGTGGCTGCGGTGTACAGCAGGGTCGCCAGGCCGGCGCGGGTCGATCCCACCGCCCACGACACCGCAACCAGCGAGGCGCCCGCGAAAACCGCGGTGCTCGCGGAATAGACGTGGATCCAGCCGCGGAACCGCGGCTTGGTCAATACCCGGGTGACACCCTCGACCAGTTGTTGTGTCGCGTTGGCGGCGAGTCCCTGAGGTTCGGACTGCTCCGTTGTGGTCTGACTCAATGTCTCCTGATGCCTTTGTCCGATGACGGTCGAATTTGCCGCTTGCTTCTCTCGCTAAACGTTAGCTCGCGCCGGCCGGCCGACCCCGGTGTCGCGCGCCGTGACATGCTGCCACTTCGTCCGAGAATTGGTCGCGGCTCACAGTAGGGTGGACGTTCGTGGAGATCATTCCGCCGCGGCTCAAAGAGCCGTTGTATCGCGTCTACGAGCTGCGGCTGCGGCAGGGCTTGGCCGCCTCGAAGTCCCAGCTACCGCGCCACATCGCGGTGCTGTGCGACGGGAACCGGCGGTGGGCGCGCGACGCGGGCTACGACGACGTCAGCTACGGCTACCGGATGGGCGCGCATAAGATCGCCGAGATGCTGCGCTGGTGCCAGGAAGCCGGCGTCGAGATGACCACCGTGTATTTGCTGTCCACCGAAAACTTGCAGCGCGACCCCGACGAGCTGGACGGCCTGATCGAAATCATCACCGACGTCGTCGAGGAGATCTGCGCGCCGGCCAACCGCTGGAGCGTGCGCACGGTGGGCAATTTGGAGCTGCTCGGCGACGAGCCGGCCCGGCGGTTGCGCGAGGCGGTCAAGTCCACTCCCAGCGCCGCGCCCTTCCACGTCAACGTGGCGGTCGGCTACGGCGGCCGGCAGGAGATCGTCGGGGCGGTGCGCGCATTGTTGAGCAAGGAACTCGCCAACGGCGTGAACTGTGAAGAGCTCGTCGAGTCGGTGACGGTCGAGGCCATCTCCGAAAACCTGTACACCTCCGGGCAACCCGACCCCGACCTGGTCATCCGTACTTCGGGCGAACAGCGCCTGTCCGGGTTTTTGTTGTGGCAGAGCGCTTACTCGGAGATGTGGTTCTGCGAGACGCACTGGCCCGCGTTCCGCCGGGTCGATTTTCTGCGTGCGCTGCGTGATTACAGCCGACGGGATCGCCGGCACGGTAAGTAGCCTGGCCGCCGCCGAACGGTCTTAAGCGCCTCCTCGGGCGTGCCACACTGAGGAGATAGCTGCGTTGTCGGCTGTGGTGTTCGCGTTGAGCGGTTGGTCGGGTTGTATCTGCTGTCCCGTGACCCGCGAAAACCGGTGCTGGTCCTGGCGGCGATCGGTCTGTGTGGTTTCGCCCTGATGGTGGCGCTGGACGCGGTGCGCACTGCGACCCCTTTGTGCGGACCCACGCCGGGCTGCTCAGCCGCATAGAGATCTATCTGGTCGCCATTCCCAGCGTGGCCTAGTTCGCGGTGCTGGTCGAGCTCTCTCGACCCGCCGAGCGCTGGCGGGTCCGCACCCGGGAGCTGCTACTGATCGCCGGCGTCGCCGCGCTCACCCTGGTCGCCGCCGCGATCGCCGGCAGCGTCGAAAGGCCGCTGCGACCGGGCCAACTGCTGATGTTCGCGGTGGCAGTGCACTGGCGGCACGCTGAGACCCATTTCAATACCATCCATCCGCCATCGCAAGGAGTAATCACATGTGCTGTAACTGGCATACCGAACATGCGCCTCTTCGACGCGACCGATTCGTTGCTGCGTTTCGTCATGCGCGTAGACGCCACGTTGACGGGTCTGTGTGGTGTCTGGCTACCGCCTTGTTCGCCGATCCGCTCTCGTCGCTGACCGGGCTGAGTTCCCAACGTGCAATTCGCCCTCGGCGCCTTCTTCAGTGTTCTACGGCCTGACCGGGCTGGAGGACCTCCGCAGCGTCGGCGTCGGTGTCGTCGTGGCCAACATCGTGTTGACGCTGCTGGCGTTCGGGGCGGTAGGCTCTGCCGATGACAGCGATCGGGATGGGCATGGCCGCGTGGCTATCGGCCTGTTGACCGCTGCCCTGTCCTGGCTGCAGTACCTGGGAGTGCGCAGGTTGCCCGCGTAATCCCATTCCCGCCGGAGCGGGGCGTCCACCGGGCCTGTCACGGGGCCGCGGCGGTGCCCCGCTCTAGGCCTTTTTGAGGCCTTACAGCTTGCGCAGTCGCAGCCGGTTGATGGAGTGGTCGGCGTCCTTGCGCAACACCAGCGTCGCGCGTGGCCGGGTGGGCAGGATGTTCTCGACCAGGTTTGGCCGGTTGATCGACCGCCAGATCTCGCGGGCGGCGGCGACGGCCTTGGCGTCGTTGAGCGCGGAGTAGTGGTGGAAGTGCGATTGCGGGTCGGCGAAGGTCGTGCTGCGCATCGCCAGGAACCGCGAGATGTACCACTGTTCGATGTCTTCGATTCGGGCGTCGACATACAACGAAAAGTCGAACAGGTCCGATACCATCAGGTTCGGACCTGTCTGTAATACGTTGAGACCTTCCAGGATCAGGATGTCCGGGTGCCGGACGACGTGTTTGGCCCCGGCGATGATGTCGTAGCGCAGATGTGAATACACCGGCGCGCACGCATAGTCGGAACCCGATTTGACCGACGTGACGAATCGCATCAGCGCCCGGCGGTTGTAACTCTCCGGAAAGCCTTTGCGGTGCATCAAGTTTCGCCGGTCCAGCTCCGCGTTCGGGTAGAGGAAACCGTCGGTGGTGACTAGGTCAACGCGCGGGTGGTGATCCCAGCGTGCCAGCAACGCCTGCAGCACACGCGCGGTGGTCGACTTCCCGACCGCAACGCTGCCGGCCACCCCGATGACGAACGGGACCGGCCGGTCGGGATTCTGCTGGGGCTCACCGAGGAACTCCGCGGTGGCGGCGAACAAGCGTTGCCGGGCCGCCACCTGGAGGTGGATGAGTCGGGCGAGCGGCAGGTAGACCTCTTCGACCTCGAGCAGATCGATCTGTTCGCCGAGACCGCGCAGGCCGACAAGCTCCTCTTCCGTGACGGCCAGTGGCGTCGACATGCGCAACGCGCGCCACTGCTTTCGGTCGAACTCCACATAAGGGCTCGGCTCGCTCAGCCGGGGCATAGTGCCCAGTGTGGCAGGGAGGACCGCAGGCCACACGGCTGGGCTGGCTAAAACCACCGCTCGATAGACTGGCGGCCGTGACTGCTGCACCTGATGCCCGTGTATCCGCGTCCGTGATGTCCGCGCCACTCGCCGAGGTAGACCCGGATATCGCCGGGCTGCTTGGCAAAGAGCTCGGCCGCCAGCGTGACACCCTCGAGATGATCGCGTCGGAGAACTTCGTGCCCCGCTCGGTGCTGCAGGCGCAGGGCAGCGTGCTGACCAACAAGTACGCCGAGGGCCTGCCCGGCCGGCGCTACTACGGCGGTTGCGAGCACGTCGACGTCGTGGAAAACATCGCCCGCGACCGGGCCAAGGCGCTGTTCGGCGCCGACTTCGCTAACGTGCAGCCACACTCCGGCGCGCAGGCCAACGTCGCGGTGCTGCACGCGCTGATGTCGCCCGGGGAGCGGCTGCTGGGCCTGGACCTGGCCAACGGCGGGCATCTGACCCACGGGATGAAGCTCAACTTCTCCGGCAAGCTCTACGAGAACGGCTTCTACGGCGTCGATCCAACGTCGCATCTGGTCGACATGGACGTCGTGCGCGCCCAGGCGCTCGAGTTCCGCCCAAAGGTGATCATTGCCGGCTGGTCGGCGTACCCGAGGATCCTCGACTTCGCGGCGTTCCGGTCGGTCGCCGACGAGGTCGACGCCAAGCTCTGGGTGGATATGGCGCACTTCGCGGGACTGGTCGCCGCCGGGCTGCACCCCTCGCCGGTGCCGCACGCCGACGTGGTGTCCACCACCGTCCATAAGACGCTGGGCGGCGGGCGCTCGGGAATGATCCTGGGCAAGCAGGAGTACGCCAAGGCGGTCAATTCGGCGGTTTTTCCCGGCCACCAGGGCGGCCCGTTGATGCACATGATCGCGGGTAAGGCGGTCGCGCTGAAGATCGCCAGCACCCCGGAGTTCGTCGAGCGCCAGCAGCGCACGTTGTCCGGGGCCCGCATTCTGGCCGACCGGCTGTTGGCGGCCGACGTGGTCAAGGCCGGCGTGTTGGTGGTCAGCGGCGGCACCGACGTGCACCTGGTGCTGGTCGATCTGCGCAACTCCCCGCTGGACGGGCAGGCTGCCGAGGACTTACTGCACGAGGTCGGCATCACGGTCAACCGCAACGCCGTGCCCAACGACCCGCGCCCCCCGATGGTCACCTCGGGTCTGCGGATCGGGACGCCCGCCCTGGCCACCCGCGGTTTCGGCGACGCCGAGTTTGCCGAGGTCGCCGATGTCATCGCCACCACGCTGGCGGCCGGTACCTCCGCTGACGTGGCGGGACTGCGGCAACGTGTCACGCGGCTCGCGCAGGATTTCCCGCTCTACGACGGCCTCGAGGACTGGGCTCTGGTTGGGCGCTGACACCGCCCGGGCCGCGACACTATGCGGCCCCGGTTTATTTCACCTGTGTCTACGGGTTACAGTTACTGCATGGCACAGAAACCTGTAGCTAACGCATTAACCCTGGAACTCGAACCGGTGGTCGAGGTCAACATGGACCGCCACCTCAACACCGAGGACATCTGGTTCGCGCACGACTACGTGCCGTTCGACCGCGGTAAGAACTTCGCGTTCCTCGGCGGACGCGACTGGGATCCGTCCAGCATGACGCTGCCCCGGGCCGTCACCGACGCCTGCGAAATTCTGCTGCTGCTCAAGGACGACCTGGCTGCTCACCACCGCGAGCTCGTCGAGCACTTCATTCTCGAGGACTGGTGGGGCCGCTGGATCGGCCGCTGGACCGCCGAGGAGCATCTGCACGCCATTGCGCTGCGCGAATACCTGGTGGTGACCCGTGAGGTCGACCCCACCGCCAACGAGCAGGCCCGCTTACAGTACGTGATGCAGGGTTATCGCGCCGATCACTACTCGCAGGTTGAGACCCTGGCGTACATGGCGCTCACCGAGCGCACCCACGCGGTCTTCACCCGCAATCTCGCCGACCAGCTCGAGGAGCCCATCCTGTCCGGGCTGGTCGACCGGATCTCGCGTGACGAGGAGCGCCACGAGGAGTTCTTCTCCAACCTGGTCGCGCATTGCCTGCAGTACACGCGCGAGGAGACGCTCGCTGCGATCGCCGCCCGTGCGTCCGAACTGCCGGTGGTCGGCGGCGATATCGAGGCGTACCAGGGCAAGGTGCAAAACGTCGCCGCCGCTGGAATTTTCGGTCTCGATGACCTGCGCCGGGCGATCTCCGACCGCATCAAGGCCTGGGGCGTCGCCGGTGACCCCCAGCTGCGGCAGTTCGTCATCGACTGAGCCCGCCTGACGACCGGTGAGCCCGCAACGGCTCGCCGGCTTCGGCGCTCGTCGGCACCCCGGTGTCGGCGCGTCTGCGCGGCGGTGCAGCGCTCTCGGGAGTAACGTGATTTTCGATGGCCAGCGTCATGTTCAGCTGCCAGGGCGGCACTTCCCATCATCCAACGGAAGGGCCGGTCCCGGGTCTTCGTGTCGCAGTTCCCGCCGACATGCCTGTGCGAGTCCGCGCGGGCTCATCCCGCTCGAGGAGCGCTTCGTGACCGAAATCCGGACCTACGTGATCGACACCTCCGTGCTGCTGTCCGACCCCTGGGCTTGCAACAGGTTCGCCGAGCACGAGGTGGTGGTCCCGTTGGTGGTGATCAGCGAACTGGAGGCCAAACGCCATCATCATGAGCTGGGCTGGTTCGCGCGTCAGGCGCTGCGTTTGTTCGATGATCTCCGGCTGGAGCACGGGCGTTTAGATCAACCGATTCCCGTTGGAAAACAAGGTGGTTCGCTGCACGTAGAGCTCAACCACACCGACCCCGCCGTGTTGCCGGCTGGATTTCGCACCGACAGCAACGACTCCCGGATTCTAAGCTGCGCGGCCAACCTGGCCGCCGAGGGCAAGCGAGTTACGTTGGTGAGCAAGGACATTCCGTTGCGGGTCAAGGCCGCCGCGGTGGGCCTGGCCGCCGACGAGTATCACGGGCAGGACATCGTGGCCTCTGGCTGGTCTGGGATGCAGGAGATCGAGACGGCCGCGGAGGACATCGACGCGCTGTTCGCCGACGGCGAGATCGATCTGGTTGAGGCACGAGACCTGCCCTGCCACACCGGAGTTCGGCTGCTGGGCGGCAGCTCGCATGCCCTGGGCCGGGTGACCGCGGCCAAGCGCGTCCAGCTGGTTCGCGGTGACCGCGAGGTGTTCGGGCTGCGCGGCCGGTCGGCCGAGCAACGGGTGGCACTCGACCTGCTGCTCGACGAGTCGGTGGGCATCGTGTCGCTGGGCGGCAAGGCCGGTACCGGTAAGTCGGCGCTGGCTCTGTGCGCGGGCCTCGAGGCGGTGCTGGAACGTCGCACGCAACGCAAGGTCGTGGTCTTCCGTCCGCTGTACGCCGTCGGCGGCCAGGAGCTGGGCTACCTGCCCGGCAGCGAGAGCGAAAAGATGGGCCCCTGGGCGCAGGCGGTCTTCGACACGCTGGAGGGCCTGGCCAGCCCCGCGGTGCTGGAAGAGGTGCTGTCCCGCGGAATGCTCGAGGTGCTGCCGCTGACCCACATCCGAGGACGTTCGCTGCACGACTCGTTTGTGATCGTCGACGAGGCGCAGTCGCTGGAGCGCAACGTCTTGCTGACCGTGCTGTCCCGGTTGGGCACCGGCTCGCGGGTGGTGCTCACCCACGACATCGCCCAGCGCGACAACCTGCGGGTCGGCCGGCATGATGGCGTCGCCGCGGTGATCGAGAAGTTGAAGGGCCACCCGCTGTTCGCGCACATCACGCTGTTGCGCAGCGAGCGGTCGCCGATTGCGGCACTGGTCACCGAGATGCTCGAGGAGATCGCGGGCCCGCACTGACCGTTTGCCCGGCAGCGAAACTGTATTCCACGACGGCTATACTCGCGAAATGCGTCGCTGGTTATAGTTTCGCGGTGGGTAGGCTTTTACCGTGTCGAAACGACCCGACAACCAAGCCTGGCGCTACTGGCGGACCTTATTCGGTGTGGTGGCGGCCGGTGCGGTGCTGGTCATCGGCGGCCTGACCGGACACGTCATCAGCGCCGACAACCTGAGTTGCTCGGTCGTCAAGCGTGTCGCGCTGACGTTTGACGACGGGCCGGGCCCCTTCGACGAGCGGCTGCTGCAGATCCTCAAAGACAACGATGCCAAGGCTACCTTCTTCCTGATCGGCAACAAGGTGGCCGCCAACCCGGCCGGCGCCAAACGCATCGCCGACGCCGGCATGGAGATCGGCAGCCACACATGGGAGCACCCCAACATGGCGACCATTCCCCCCGAGGACATCGCCGCACAGTTCACCAAGGCCAACGACGCGATCACCGCCGCCACCGGGCGGACCCCGACGCTGTACCGACCGGCCGGCGGCCTGTCCACCCCCGAGGTGCGGCAGACCGCCGCTCGCTACGGTCTCTCCGAAATCCTCTGGGACGTAATCCCTTTCGACTGGGCGAACGACTCGAACACCGCGGCCACCCGGTACATGCTAATGACCTACATCAAGCCCGGGTCGGTGGTGTTGTTCCACAACACCTACTCGAGCACCGTTGATCTGGTGTACCAGTTCATCCCGGTGCTTAAGGCCAACGGCTACCGGCTGGTGACCGTCAGCGAGCTGCTCGGCCCACGGGTCCCCGGCAGCAGCTATGGCAGCCGAGAAAACGGCCCGCCCGCCAACGACTTGCACGACATTCCGCCCGGCGACATCCCGACGCTGCCCAACACCCCCTCGCCCAAGCCGATGCCTAACTTCCCCATCACCGACATCCCGGGCCAGAACTCGGGCGGGCCGAGCAATGGCGCTTAGTGCGGGCGCCGCTACCTTGAGAAGGTGACCAAGGTGGACGGGCCGCAGCGCAAGTCGGCCCGCAGGCTGTTGATCGAGTACGCGATCGACCCACCGCCGCGCAGCGGGAAGCCACGGAATGCTGCTCGCCCAGCGCACCCTGCGGCTGATCATGGGTGCCGCGACGCGCGGCCAGGACCCCCGGCTGGCGGTGCCGGGGGTCTTCGCGCGGCCATCGAGCGCGCCGACGCCGCCGAGGCCGCGCACTGGGCCGAGTGCTATTCAACCGTGCTGCGCGGGCGTCGAAACCACGCATGTCTCGACGCCCGCGGATCTCGGTTAGCCGCGAATCAGCCCGCTATTTCGACACCTTCAGCGATCCTACCACCTGATTTAGCACACCGCCGAGGCGGCGTCGCCGATAGGCGTGGCGCCCAGGAAGAGGGTAACCGGCTTGGTGTCGACCGCGATGATGACCACCGAGTCGCCCTTCACATTTCGTCGGGCCGGGTCGGCGATGGTGACGTCGGCGTCCACCCGGGCGGCCTTGACGCCGTCCACGGTCATCGACTTCTTGAGCGGGCCCAGCGTCGGCGAGGCGTTGGAGTAACCGGGACCCACCGCCACGCAATTCATCAACTTAGCCGCCTGCGCGGCGACGTCCATGCTCGGGACGAAATTCGTGACGGCGACCTCGGCCTGCATCACCCACTGGTTGGCGTCGGGTACCTCCTGCGCAAGCCCCACCGCGCCAATGAGATTCGGAGTCTGGTCGTCCGAGAACGGCGTCCACCCCGGCGCCGCGTTGGCTGGGAACGACGGCTTGCCCGCCGCCGGGCACGTTGGGCGTGCAATCGGTGGCGGTCTGCCCGGACCCGTTCGGTCCGACGTCGGCGCTAGCGTCGAGGACGACGGGCCGGTCGGATTCGCGCTGGGGACGAGGGCCCGCTGTTGAGGGTGATCACCAGAATCACCACCAGCGCGATGACGCCCAGCACCGCGATGCCGGCGACGATCAACCACGGCATGTTCGAGCGCGCCCGCTCGGCGGCGGCCTTGGCGGGCAGGACCCCGGCGGCCAGCCGGGTGGAAACTGTTGTCCCGGGTAGCCGGGCACGGCCGGATCCATCCCACCGGCGGGGTTAGTGAACGGACCGGTCGGCGGATACGGGTACCCACCGCTCGGCGACCCCGGGTAGGAGCCGCCCGGCGGGTACGGGGGCGGACCTCCGCTCTGCGGCGGAGGTCCCCAATAGGGGTTCTGTCCATACGGATTCGCTCCGTACGGATCCTGACCGTACGGCCCGCCTGGGAGGAATCGTCATCGCCGAACCACACCCGCCTAGTTGGCCGGTTTGACCTTGGCCATGGCCAGCACGTCGAGCCGGCGATCCAGCTCCTCGATCGACAGTTTGTCACCGATGAGACCGCGACCGATGACGGTCTGGCGAATCGTCTTCTTTTCCTTGAGCGCCTGATTGGCCACGGCGGCGGCCTCCTCGTAGCCGATCGCCGAGTTCAGCGGGGTCACGATCGACGGTGACGACTCGGCGATCTCACGCAGGTGCTCGACGTTGGCCGACAGGCCTGTGATGCAGCGCTCGGCGAACAGCCTGGACACATTGGTCAGCAGCTTGAACGACTCCAGGATGTTGCGGGCCATCATCGGGATGTAGACGTTGAGTTCGAAAGCACCGCTGGCCCCGCCCCACGCCACCGCGGCGTCGTTGCCGATGACCTGCGCGGCGACCTGCGTAACAGCTTCCGGCAGAACGGGATTGACCTTGCCCGGCATGATCGAGCTGCCCGGCTGCAGGTCCGGCAGCGCGATCTCGGCCAGACCGGTCAGCGGGCCGGAACCCATCCAGCGGATGTCGTTGGCGATCTTGGTCAGCGACACCGCGATGGTGCGCAGCGCGCCGGATGCCTCCACCAGTCCATCGCGTGCCGCCTGCGCCTCGAAAGAGTTTGTCGCCGTGCGTAGTTCAGCCAGGCCGGTCGACACGACCAGCGCCTCGACCACCTTGGCACCGAAGCCGTCCGGGGCATTGAGCCCAGTGCCCACCGCGGTCCCGCCGATCGCCAGCTCGCCCAGCCGCGGCAGCGTGGCGCGCACCCGCTCGATGCCGGCCTCGATCTGGCGGGCATACCCACTGAACTCCTGGCCGAGAGTGACCGGAACGGCATCCATCAGGTGGGTGCGACCGGACTTGACCACGGTGCGCCACTCGGCGGTCTTGGCGGCCAGCGCGTCGTGCAGCACCTCGAGCGTCGGAATGAGGTGGCGGACGGCGGCTTCGGTGGCCGCGATGTGGGTGGCGGTGGGGAAGGTGTCGTTGGACGACTGCGACATGTTGACGTCGTCGTTCGGGTGCACCGTGACGCCGCTGTGGGCCGCGATGGAGGCGATCACCTCGTTGGTGTTCATGTTGGAACTGGTGCCCGACCCGGTCTGGAACACGTCGATCGGGAATTGGTCATCGTGCTGACCGTCGGTGATCTCGGCGGCCGCGGCGATGATGGCCTCGGCTTTCTCCGGCGCCAGCAGCCCGAGGTCCTTGTTCACTTGCGCGCAGGCGCCTTTCAGCAATCCCAGCGCGCGGATCTGGGTGCGCTCCAGGACCCGGCCCGAGATCGGGAAGTTCTCCACGGCGCGCTGAGTTTGCGCTCGCCACAACGCTTTTGCGGGTACTCGGACTTTGCCCATGGTGTCGTGTTCGATGCGGTATTCGGCGCTGTCGGCCATGAATCATTCCTCTTCGTCGGGGCTGCTGTCGCGGTTACGGCAGGGGATAGGCGGCACTGCTGTCGCCGGTGAAGTCGATCGCGGAATATTCGTTGAGTTTCGACAGCCTGTGATAGGCGTCGATCATACGGACGGTGCCCGACTTGGAACGCATCACGATCGACTGCGTGGTGCAGCCGCCGGGGTAGTACTGCACGCCCTTGAGCAGGTCCCCGTTGGTGACCCCGGTCGCGCAGAAGAAAACGTTGTCCCCGGACACCAGGTCCTCGGTGGTGAGGATCTGGTCCAGGTCGTAGCCCGCATCGAGCGCCTTGCGGCGCTCGGCCTCGTCTTTGGGCGCCAGCTGGGCCTGAATTGCCCCGCCCATGCAGCGGATCGCCGCCGCGGCGATGATGCCCTCCGGGGTGCCGCCGATACCGGCGAGCATGTCGGTGCCCGAGTCGGGGCGGCAGGCGGAGATCGCGCCGGCGACATCGCCGTCGGTGATCAGCCGGATGCGGGCCCCGGTGGCGCGGGTCTCTTCGATCAGCTGCGCGTGCCGCGGCCGGTCCAGGATGCATACGGTCATGTCCCGCACGGAGAGGCCCTTGACCTTGGCGACCGCGCGGATGTTGTCGGCGATGGGCGCGGTGATGTCCAGCACGTGCGCGGCCTCCGGCCCCACGGCGATCTTGTTCATGTAGAACACCGCCGACGGGTCGAACATGGCACCACGGTCGGCGACCGCCAGCACCGAGATGGCGTTGGGCATGCCCTTGCTCATCAAAGTGGTGCCGTCGACGGGGTCGACGGCGAAGTCGCAGTCCGGACCGTCGCCGTTGCCGACCGCCTCCCCGTTGTAGAGCATGGGTGCCTCATCTTTTTCGCCCTCGCCGATGACGACGACCCCACGCATGGACACGGAGTTGACCAGTTCACGTATCGCGTCGACCGCCGCGCCGTCGCCGCCTTCCTTATCGCCCCGGCCGACCCAACGGCCGGCCGCCATGGCGCCCGCCTCGGTGACCCGTACCAGCTCCAGGGCTAGGTTGCGGTCCGGGGCCTCGCGGCGCGCACGTCCCTGCGCGTCCGGGCCCGCGGTCGCGCCCGACGACGAGCCAGATCCGCCCAATGCTGTCATGGTTGCTGATTCTCCCAGAAGCAGATCGGTCGGCTGGAGCTGGGCTGTGGCTGGTTGCGGCGGGCTGGGATACTCGTGGGGTGCCCGACGAACAGCCCTGCAGTATCCCAGCCGACCTGGCCGGGGAGCCCGCGCCCGCCGCCCGGCCGGCGAAAGCGCGGCTGTTGCAGGAAGGTCGCGACATGTTCTGGTCACTGACCCCGCTGGTCATCGGGTGCATCCTGCTGGCGGGCATGGTCGGGATGTGCTCATTCCAGCCCACCGGGGCGAACAAGGGGGCGATTCCGTCGTACGACGCGGCGGCGGCCCTGCGGGCGGACGCCCAAACGCTCGGATTCCCGATCCGAGTGCCCGCGCTGCCCGCGGGCTGGCAGCCCAACTCGGGCGGCCGCGGCGGCATCGAGGAGGGCCGCACCTCGGGCGGGCAGCGCGGCCACGCGGCCACCTCGACGGTGGGATACATCAGCCCCACCGGCGTGTACCTGAGCCTGACCCAGAGCAACGCCGGCGAGGACAAGCTCGTCGGATCGATTCATCCGTCGGCGTACCCCACCGGAACCGTCGACGTGGCGGGGACGATCTGGGTCACCTATCGCGGAACCGGCGACCGTGGCGCCGACGCCGAACCGGTTTGGACGACCCGGCTGACAAGTCCCGGCGGCGCCACCCAGCTCGCGATCACCGGCGCCGGAACCGTCGACCAGTTTCGTACGCTGGCGGCGGCCACCCAGTCGCAGCCACCCCTGGCGAGCCACTAGTTCAGCACTTCAGCGCGCCGTAGGGCCGATAGGAGCGAATCGTGACAGCACCCGAAGCGGACCTCACCGGCTGGACCGCGGTACCGTTCACCGGCGGCGGCTACACCCACGACGTTTACCGCAAGGGAACCGACCCCGGCGTGGTGCTGATTCCCGAGATACCGGGCATCCATCCCGGCGTCCTGGGTCTGGGTAACCACCTGGTGGACAACGGCTTCACCGTCGCCATGCCGTCACTGTTCGGGGTGCCCGGTAAGGAGGTGACGGTCGATTATACGGCGGCGACGATCGCGCGGGCTTGTGTGGCAAGGGAGTTCGCCGCATTCGCGACGAACAAGGCGCGGCTGGTGTCGTTGTTCCTGCGGGCGTTGGCCCGGGACCTCAACGCGTTAACACCAGGCAAGGGTGTAGGCGTGATCGGCCAGTGTTTCACCGGCGGCTTCGCGCTGGCCGCCGTGGTCGACGACAGCGTGCTGGCTCCGGTGCTCAGCCATCCGTCGGTTCCGTTGCCGCTGGGCCGGACTCGGCGCAGCGACACCGGATTGAGTGACGCGGAGATGACGACGATCGTCGATCGGACCACCAACGAGGGGCTGTGCGCCATGGGTCTGCGCTTCAGCGAGGACTGGATGTCCCCGCGGGAGCGTTTCACCGCGCTCAACGAGCGGCTCGGCGACGCGTTCGAGGTGATCGAGATCGATTCGCGCCCCGGCAACGAACATGGTTTCGCCAAGATTGCGCACTCGGTGCTCACCGACGAGGTTCGCGAGGTCGACGGTCATCCCGCATATGAGGCCCGCAAGCGGGTCGTCGAATTCCTCACTGCGCGGCTGACTTAACGTCACAGTCGGTGCCGGACCGGGCTTCGACTTCCGACGTGGCAACCAGCTGCGGCGGGTGGGTGCCTCGGCGTCGGGGCTGACCAGCTCGAACCCCTGGTAGACCGCGAGGTAGATGTCGATGGTTGTCACGATCAGGATCATCAGCACCGGCCCGATGACGATGCCCCACGGCCCGAACATGGCGATGCCGGCGAACACCGACAGCAGCATCAGCGCGGAATTCAGCCGGGCGTCGCGCGGCACCAGGATCGGGCGCAGGAAGTTGTCGATGTTGGTCACCACCAGCAGATGCCACGCGACGACGAACACGCTCGCGGCGCGAGCAGTGGTGCCTGGCCGATGGTCTGCTCGAGGGTCCAGATGCCCTCGAAGCCCCAGTTCCTAGGCCCTCTCCACGAAGGAGCGCAAGCCCGCCCGGTCGAATTTCGTGGTAGTCGAACTGGGGATGGCGATCGAAAATCTCACCAGCTCACCCTACGGTCGTTCATCGGTACGCTGCAGACATGGTCGCCTTTCCGCCTTCTCTGCCCGGAGTTGACGACGTGCAGGCCCTGGCCGGGCGCGTCGACACTGTCCGCCACCACGGCGTGCCGAACGGCTGTGTGCTCGAACTCAACCTGCGCTCGGTACCGCCCGAGACGTCGGGATTCGATCCACTAGCACTGGTCACCGGGGCGCAGCGGCCCATCGCGCTGCGCGAGGCCGTCGCCGCCATCCACCGCGCCGCCGAGGACTCACGGGTCGCCGGGCTGATCGCCCGCGTGCAACTCTCCACCGCCCCGCCCGCGGCGGTCCAGGAACTGCGGGAGGCGATCGCGGCCTTCGGTGCCGCCAAGCCGTCGCTGGCGTGGGCCGAGACCTATCCGGGCACGCTGTCCTACTACCTGGCCTCGGCGTTCGGCGAGGTGTGGATGCAGCCGTCGGGCAGTGTCGGGCTGATCGGTTTCGCCAGCAACACCAACTTTCTGCGCGCCGCGCTGGACAAGGCGGGTATTGACGCCGAGTTTGTCGCCAAGGGTGAATACAAGTCCGCGGCAAACGTTTTCACCGAGCACGGATTCACCGAGGCCCACCGCGAAGCGGTGACCCGGATGCTGGATAGCCTGCAAGATCAGGTGTGGCGCGCGATCGCCGAATCCCGCAGTCTTGACGTTGCCGCGTTGGATGCACTGGCCAACCGGGCCCCGCTGTTGCGCGATGACGCCGTGGCCTCGGGCCTGGTCGATAGGATCGGCTTCCGTGACCAGGCCCACGTCAGGATCGCGGAACTGGTTGGCGTGAAAGGCGTTTCGTCGGCTGATAGCGCGGATGACCCGGAAAAGCTTGCGCCGCGGCTGAACCTGGCCCGGTACGCCTCCGCGGCGAAGTCGCGGCTGGTGCCGCCGGCCCTTGCGCTGCCCGGCCGCCGGTCCAAGCCGACCCTGGCGGTCATCACGCTGCGAGGGCCGATCGTCAACGGGCGCGGCGGGCCACAGCTGTTGCCGTTCGGCCACTCGGCCGTCGGCGGCGACACGATTGCCGCCGCGCTGCGGGAGGCGGCGGCCGACGACTCGGTGTCCGCGATCGTGCTGCGGATCGACAGCCCCGGCGGATCGGTCACGGCGTCGGAATCCATCTGGCGCGAGGTGACGCGGGTCCGCGAACACGGCAAGCCGGTGGTCGCGTCGATGGGTTCGGTGGCGGCGTCCGGAGGCTATTACGCGGCGATGGCCGCCGACGCGATCGTGGCCAATCCGGCCACCATCACCGGCTCAATCGGGGTGATCACCGGCAAGCTGGTGTTCCGGGATCTCAAGGAGCGGCTGGGCATTGTGTCAGATGCCGTGCGCACCAACGCGAATGCCGACACGTGGTCGATCGATGTGCCGTTCACCGCGCAGCAGCGGGCCGACCGGGAAGCCGAAGCGGACCTGATCTACGCCGATTTTGTCGAACGCGTCGCGCTGGACCGAAAGCTCAGCACCGAGGCCGTCGACGCCGTCGCCCGCGGACGGGTGTGGACCGGGGCCGACGCGCTCGAGCGCGGCCTGGTCGACGAACTCGGCGGGCTGCGGACGGCGGTGCGCCGCGCCAAGATCCTGGCCGGCCTGGACGAGGACGCCGACGTACGCATCGTCAGCTATCCCGGATCGTCGTTGCTGAACCTGGTGCGGCCGCGGGCGTCCTCGCAGCCGGCGGCCGCATCCCTGCCGGACGCGCTGGGCGTGCTGCTGGGCCGCACGGTGGCCGCGATCGTGCAAAATCTCGAGCAGGCGGTCAGTGGCGCCAGCGTGCTGTGGCTCGGGGAGTCGCGCTCCTAGCCCAGCCGGCCGCTGATGAAGATGATCTCGCCGAGCGGGTCGTCGTTCTCCGGCGGCGGAATGCCGATGCCGTGCTGCTCGAACAGCTCCGTGCGGGTGATGCCCTCGACGGTCCAGCCCTTGGCGTCAGGTAATCCACCACATGGCTGCGCGCACCAGCGTACACCAGCGACGCCATGTCGATGTCCACCCCGTGATCCCGGAACGAGCTGGACATCTCCCGTACCTTGTCCACGTCGAAATCGATGATGCCGGGCACGAATTCGGTGGCACCGCCATTACGTTGACCACCGCCTGCATGCGGACCGGTGTGACGTTCTCGATCGCTGAGAAATCGACCTCACCGTCCATCATCTTGCTGAAGAAATCCAGCCCCACCGCACGAACCAACGGCGCGGCAAGCGGATCGTTGATCAGGCCGCGCGGGTCGTTGGTCGCCATGGCGCGGCAGGACGCGACCATGGTTGCGGTCGCGCCCACGCTGGACGCGAGATCCCAATTGTCGTCGTGTGCGCGTGCCACGAGACGACCTTAACCAAGTGCCATTTCGGGGCGCTATCTCAGGGTGGCGGAGGCGTAGCTCATGTCGCCGAAGGCCGCGGCCAGTTCGTCGTCGGGGAACCCGAACCCGTTGCGCGCGTACAGCTCTGTCGCGGAGTGCGCGGTGACCTCCTAGTTGTGGGTGTTCCGGTAGTCGACGACGTTGCGCTCGCCCCGGTAGAACAGGTCTGACGCGTTGAGGTTGAACCCATAGCTTGCCACCGCTCGCTGATGCGCTGCATCCGCTCGTCGGACAACGTGTTGGGGTCCGGCACGTGTTTGGTGGCCAGCCGACTACCGGGCGCCGACAGCGCAGTGATGTTGTCGAACAACCGGTCCTGCGCCTCGGGCGGCAGATACGGCAGCAGCCCTTTGGCGATCCAGGCTGCGGGTCGGGTGACGTCGAAAACCGGCCTCCCGCAACGCCGCCGGCCAGTCGTCGCACAGGTCGATGCCGATCGCGCAACGTTCGGCGGTGGGAGCGACGCTGAGGCCGACCAGGGTGTCGGTCTTGAACGTGATGACCTGCGGCTGATCGACCTCGTAGACCTCCGTGCCCGCGGGCCAGGCCAACCGGTAGGCCCTGGTGTCCAGGCCGGAGGCCAGGATCACCGCTTGCCGGATACAGGCACTCGTAGCATCGGCGAAAAACATCGAAGAACCTGGTGCGCGGCGTGATCTGTTCGCTGCGCGTCTTGCGGTTGAGCAGCGCATCGTCCTCGAGATCGATGGCGCCATCGATGATTCGGATGAACGGTTCCAACCCCACGTCCCAAACCAGCGGAGCCGCCAGGGGATCGTTCAAGAACGGGTCCGGTCCTCCCGGAAGGCCACAGCTGTCGCCTTCGCATCGTCCGGCCTGAACGCTCATTTCGCCTTAATTCTCCAAAGTACCGCTGGTGTAAAGCATCTCGCCCATGCGCATGTCGTCGTCCTCGAGCGGGGCAAACCCGTCTTCCGCGAACAACTCCTGGACGCTGCTGCTGTGCAGTGACCCGCCGCGCTCGGTCAGGTAGGTAACCACCTCGTTGCGGTCACCGAGGTACACCAGCCCCGCCATGGTCGAGGTCGAAGCCGTGGGCGCGCCAGCATTCGGCGATCGCCTGCACACGTTCGCGCAGCTTGTCCTCTTCTCCCGGCTCGGGGTTGGCGCGCTCTCGGTGGCCACCTGGCTGTCGGGCGCGCGGTGATGGTGTCCAAACAACCGGTCCTGGGTCTACGGCGCAGGTAGCCGAGCAGGCCCTCGACGCTTCATGCCGCCGGCCGGGACGGGTCGAAGCCGGCCGTCCGCAACGCGGTGGGCCAGTCGTCGCGCAGGTCGATGGTCACCACCCTGCGGTCGGCGCGGCGCCCAGATCGCTCAGTGCCCGGGTCTTGAACTCGATGACCTGTGGCTGGGTCGCCCCTCGTAGACGACCGTGCCGTCGGAGCCAGGGCAGCCGGTAGGCGCGGGAATCCAGGCCGGACGCCAGAATCACGACCTGACGGATGCCGGCCCGGGTCGCGTCGAGGAAGAACTCGTCGAGGAACTTGGTGCGTACGGCCATTTTGTCGGGTTGTTCGTGGTGCCCGACTCGATCCCGACGAGATGGCCGTCTTCGCCGATCCGTTCTCGGTGTCACTGCACGCCACCACCTGGCACCCACCATCACCCGGCGGCCGGGTCCTGGTCTACGGGGTCGGCTCGCTGGGATTGCGTGCGCTCGCGATCCTGCGCGCGCTGTACCCCGGTGTGGCCGTGGTGGCGCGGTTCGACGCTCAGGCCGAGCTGGCTCGCCGGTTCGGCGCCGCCGAAGTCCTTGCGCACGAACCACGCCTGGCCGTGATCGAGGAGCTGAGTGCCTGGGGCGGCGGCCGGTGCATCAACCGTTGTAGGGCCTGCCGATGGCCCACCCGGGGCGGTCGACGTCGTGTACGACACCATCGGCAAGCCCGAGACGTTCGAGTTCGGGGTGCGGCTGTTGCGTGCGGGGAACGCTGGTGAAGGCCGACGTGCACGCGCCCGGACGTTGGGAGTCCAGCCCGCTCTACTTCAAGGAGATCAGCTGGGTCGGATCCAACGCTTTCGGCGTCGAAGAGGTCGACGCGCTACGCAAGCACGCCATCGCCCATTACCTGGATCTCGCCGTCGACGGCCGAATTGACTTGCGTACCATGCTGACATACCTTCAAGCTGGATGGGTGGCGGTGAGGCCTTCCTCGCGATCGCCAGCCAGGCGGACAGCGGCGCCATCAAGGTCACGATCGACCAGCGTCAGGCCGTTCGGGTGGCCTGATAGTAGGCGAGTGGGCCGACGATTGGTTGCCGTGTAGTGGCGAGTTCGGTGCAGTCGAACCCTGTCGAGCGTAGCAATCGAAGGATTCCGTCACCCAGATTGCTGGCCACGTGGTGGTTGTGCCGGATGAGCCGTGCCAGCAAGCCGCCGGTGTCGGGTTCGCCGCCGATGACGACCAGGTGCAGACGGCCACCCGGACGCAGGACCCGAAATATCTCGGACGCCGCTCGCCGGCTTCGCGTCGTCGCTGATGTGATGCAGCATCATCGACGACAGCACCCGGTCGAATTCCCCGTACATCTCCGGCGTCGTGCGTACCGTGGTTTGCCAGCCCCGCTCGTTGAGGTAGGCCACCACGTCATTGCGTTCGCCGGCGTAGACGAGTTCCGACCAGTTCAGGTCCAGCCCCATGCGGCGCCAGCGTTCACTGAGCTCGCGGCCCCGCTTGCGCACCCGGTCGCGAATGTCGGGGACGTATCCTGTGCCGATCCGGCTGCCGGAGGCGGACAACGCGGTGATGTTGTCGAACAGCCGATCCTGCGCCTCGGGCGGCAGGTACATGAGCAGCCCCTCGGCACTCCACGACGTCGGTTGGCTCACGTCTAATCCGCTGCTGCGCAGTGCCACCGGCCCAGTCGTCGCGCAGGTCGACGCTGACGGTGCGCCGTTCGGCGGCCGGCGCGGCGCCCAGGCTCGCCATGGTGGCGGTCTTGAACGCGATGACCTGCGGTTGGTCTACCTCGTACACCACGCTGCCGGTCGGCGAGTACAGCCGGTAGGCGCGCGCGTCGAGGCCGGCCGCCACGATCACGGCCTGGCGGATCCCGTCGCGGGCGGTGTTGACGAAGAAGTCGTCGATAAAGTCGAAAAAGCGGGTGCGGACCGCGATCGAGTCCGACTCGAGCTGTAGGTCTCCGTCGCCGCCCTCGAGCGTGTCCGCGGTGAGCTCGCCGTCGACCACGCGGCGGAAGAAATCGAGCCCGTTGGCTTTCTGAATTTTTACGACCCTTTAGGGGGTCCTCCCGGGCTGCCCATTTAAGGATCTGGTCCCACCAGCTGTTAGTCTCGTACATGATTTGACGCGTGACGCCGTACGTCTTGGCCTGCGGGTGTTGAGCGCGTGTACTGCAGGATGACACCCGGCCGCGCAGGAGGATTAGAGTGCTTTCGGCTTTCATCTCGTCGCTGCGAACAGTCGACTTGAGACGGAAGATCCTTTTCACGCTCGGCATCGTCGTGCTGTATCGCGTGGGCGCCGCACTTCCGTCGCCCGGGGTGAACTTTCCAAACGTCCAGCAGTGCATCAAAGAAGCCAGCGGCGGCGAAGCCGGGCAGATCTATTCGCTGATCAACCTGTTTTCCGGCGGCGCGCTGCTCAAGCTCACGGTGTTCGCGGTGGGCGTGATGCCCTACATTACCGCCAGCATCATCGTGCAGTTGCTCACCGTGGTCATCCCTCGATTCGAGGAGTTGCGCAAGGAAGGCCAATCCGGCCAAGCCAAGATGACGCAGTACACGCGGTACCTGGCGATCGCGCTGGCCATCTTGCAGGCCACCAGCATCGTCGCGCTGGCGGCCAACGGCGGCCTGCTGCAGGGCTGCTCGCTGGACATCATCGCCGATCAGAGCATCTTCACCCTGGTCCTCATCGTGCTGGTGATGACCAGCGGGGCGGCGCTGGTGATGTGGATGGGTGAGCTGATCACCGAGCGCGGCATCGGCAACGGCATGTCTCTGCTGATCTTCGTGGGTATCGCCGCGCGCATCCCGGCGGAAGGCAAGACCATCCTGGACAGCCGCGGCGGCATGATCTTCGCCGCCATCTGTGCGGCCGCGCTGATCATCATCGTCGGCGTGGTGTTCGTCGAGCAGGGCCAGCGCCGGATCCCGGTGCAGTACGCCAAGCGCATGGTGGGCCGGCGCATGTACGGCGGCACCTCCACCTATCTGCCGCTCAAGGTCAACCAGGCCGGCGTCATCCCGGTCATCTTCGCCTCGTCCCTGATCTATATTCCGCACCTGATCACGCAGTTGATCCGCAGTGGCAGCGGTGGTGTGGGCAACAGCTGGTGGGACAAGTTCGTCGGCACCTACCTGTCCGACCCGAGTGACCCGGTCTACATCGGCATCTACTTCGGCCTGATCATCTTCTTCACGTATTTCTACGTATCGATTACCTTCAATCCCGATGAGCGCGCTGACGAAATGAAGAAGTTCGGGGGTTTCATCCCGGGCATCCGGCCCGGTAAGACCACCGCCGACTACCTGCGTTATGTGCTGAGCAGGATTACGCTGCCGGGCTCGATCTACCTTGGGGCGATCGCGGTGCTGCCAAACCTGTTCATGCAAATCGGCAATGCCGGGGCGGTACAGAACCTGCCATTCGGCGGCACGGCAGTCCTGATCATGATCGGTGTCGGGTTGGATACGGTCAAACAGATCGAGAGTCAGCTCATGCAGCGCAACTACGAAGGGTTCCTTAAGTGAGAGTCGTTTTGCTGGGGCCGCCGGGGGCCGGCAAGGGCACGCAGTCCGAAAAGCTCAGCGAGAAGCTCGGGATCCCGCAGATCTCCACGGGGGACCTGTTTCGCAAGAACATCTGGCAGGGCACCAAACTGGGCCTGGAGGCCAAGCGGTACCTGGACGCCGGCAACCTGGTGCCGTCCGAGCTGACCAATCAGCTCGTCGACGACCGGCTGGACGAGCCGGACGTCGCAAACGGTTTCATCCTGGACGGGTATCCGCGCTCGATCGAGCAGGCCAAGGCGCTACATGACATGCTGGGCCGCCGCGGCACCGACATCGACGCGGTGCTGGAGTTCCGGGTCTCCGAAGACGAGCTGCTGCAACGGCTCAAGGGCCGCGGCCGCGCCGACGACACTGACGAAGTGATCCTCAACCGGATGAAGGTCTACCGCGACGAGACCGCCCCGCTGCTCGAGTACTACCGCGACGAGCTGAAGACCGTCGACTCCATCGGTGCGGTGGACGAGGTATTCGCCCGCGCGCTGCGGGCGCTGGGCAAGTAGCGATGAACCCGCTGGCGCGGTTGCGGAGCCGCAAGGTGGTGCCGCAGCGCAGCGCCGGCGAACTCGCCGCGATGGCCGCGGCGGGCGCCGTGGTCGCCGCGGCCCTGCAGGCGGTGCAGGCCGCCGCCGTGACCGGCAGCTCCACCCTGGGACTGGACCAAATCGCCGAGTCGGTCATCCGGGAGGCCGGCGCGACGCCGTCGTTCCTGGGCTATCACGGCTACCCGGCGTCTATCTGCGCGTCCGTGAACGACCGGGTGGTGCACGGCATACCCTCCGCGGCCGAAATCCTGGGCCCCGGTGACCTGGTGTCCATCGACTGCGGTGCGATCCTGGACGGCTGGCACGGTGATGCGGCCATCACCTTCGGCGTCGGCGCCCTTGACCCGGTCGATGAGGCGCTGTCCGCGGCGACCCGGGAGTCGCTGCAGGCCGGGATCGCGGCGATGATCCCCGGCAACCGGTTGACCGATGTCTCGCACGCCATCGAGACGGGTACCCGGGTGGCCGAGGCTCGGCACGGTCGCAGTTTCGGGATCGTCGAAGGCTACGGCGGGCACGGCATCGGCCGGCAGATGCACATGGACCCGTTCCTGCCCAACGAGGGATCACCGGGCCGCGGACCGCTGCTGGCCGTCGGATCGGTGCTTGCCATCGAGCCGATGCTGACCCTGGGAACAGGCAAAACGAAGGTGCTCGACGACGACTGGACCGTCACCACCACCGACGGATCCCGCGCTGCGCACTGGGAGCACACCGTTGCGGTCACCGAGGACGGCCCCCGCATCCTCACGATGCGTTAGGCTTCGAACTAAAAACGCCTACTCAACTCGTGTCCTATGGGCAGGAGGTGATCGAGTGGCTCGGGGTGTGAGCACTTCGCGAGCGTCGGAGGAGGCTGTATTGATGAAGGCGCTCTACGACGCGCACGCAGCCGTCTTGTGGCGCTACGCGCTGCGGTTGACCGGCGATCGAAGTCATGCCGAGGACGTCGTCCAGGAAACGTTGCTGCGGGCATGGCAGCACCCGGAAGTCGTTGGCGACACCGAGCGGTCGGTACGTGCCTGGTTGTTCACCGTGGCCCGGAACATGATCACCGACGACCGGCGCAGCGCGCGCTATCGTAATGTCGTCGGCTCGCTTGACGAAGAGGTAGCCCCGGAACAAGCGACGCCCGACGAGGTCAACGCGGCGCTGGACCGTCTGCTGATCGCGGAAGCGATGACGCAATTGTCCGCGGAACACCGGGCCGTCATCGAGCGGTCCTAGCTACCGCGGATGGACCACCGCGCAGATTGCTGCAGACCTCGAAATAGCCGAGGGAACTGTGAAGTCCCAACTTAACACTACGTCGTGCGGGCTTTGCGGCTCACTCTGCAGGAACTAGGAGTCACCTGGGCGGCCTCGTCCGGCCGCGGCCGCCGTGCTGGCGGCCGGTGTGTTCTTGGGCGTTCAGGGCGTCTAGCCACATTCCTCGTCCCCGACGGCCACCCAGCCCGTGGCCGCATCATCGGAGATGGTGCAGGTGGGGGACCACCATGCTGGCGTCGACGGTGCAGTTGTCCAGCCAGCACTGGGGGACCGCGATCAATTTGAAGTGCGTCTGCCTGGCTTCGCCGTACGCGCACCACGACACACTGACGATGGTTGTTGGTGGGTCGCGACGGCAGCAAGACGCGGTTGGCGACCTGGGTGGCCGAGCCCGGCCATACCGCGACGCCCGCCGCGAGCATTTCGACGCCGATCGAGCAGATCGCTGCCGTGCAGGTGGTGGCCGCCGACAGAGGTCAGGTTCTGCTGGAACGCTCGCTGTAAGCCCGGCAGGTGAACCACCCGGTCACCTGACTCGTGTCAAAGGTATCGTCTCAATCGAACTCTAGGTGAGCAGATACCTTGGAAGTACCGGGCTGTCGACCACATCGTCGAGTGTCTCGCGTCGATCGGCGCAGACCACATCTTGGGAGTGGACGGCGCCAATATCGAAGATCTTTACGACTCTGCACATTCTCACAACGGTGTGACTGCGGTACTGGCAAGCACGAATTCTCGGCCGCCACCATGGCCGACGGGTACAGCCGCAGCGGGGCCGGTCTGGGTGTGGTTGCCGCGACGTTGGGCGGCGGTGCACTGAATCTTGTAGCGGCCCTTGGGGAGTCGCTGACCAGCCGAGTCCCGGTGCTGGCGCTGGTCGGCCAGACACCGACCACGCTGGACGGTCGCGGCAGCTTTCGAGACACCAGCGGTCACAACGGCTCGTTGGATGCCGAGGCGGTGTTCGCGGCGGTATCGGTGTATCCCGAGCGAGTGCTGCGGCCGGCTGATATCGGCGCGGCGTTGTCCCGGCCGTCGCGGCGGCGCACAGTGGAGTACCGGCAGTGTTGTTGTCGTTAACCAAGGATATTCAGCAGGAACCCGTCATCATGGAGGCCATGCCGGCGGTGCCGGCCACCGACCGCGACCGATCGGAAACCCGCATCCGGTCGTGCCTGTGCTGCGCGAGGCCGACGGTCCGATCACGATCATCGCGGGCGAACAGGTGGCCCGCGACGACGCCCGTAGAGAGCTCGAGCAGCTGCGCGCGGTGCTGCTTGCCCGGGTCGCAACCGTGCCCGACGCCAAAGATGATTCGGGCACACTGGGATTCGTCCGTTTGTCCGCGTTCGGGGTGACCGGTGTCATGGGCCATCCGGGTGTCGCTGAGGCGGTCGCCGCCAGCGCCGTATGCCTGGTGATCGGCACCCGGCTGCCGGTCACCGCCCAGGCCGGTCTGGACGAGGCGCTGGCGGCCGTGCACACCGTCTCCATCGGTTCGGCCCGCCCGTACATTCCCTGCCCGCATGTGCACACCGAGGACTTACGTGCCACGTTGCGGATGCTGACCCAGCCGCTGTCCGGGAGCGGACGGCTAACGGGCGTAATGGTTCCCCGATGTCGTACGACGCTCCGAGCTGACACCACCGTCATATGTCGGCACCGGCGTGCGCTACCGACGCGATGGCGGTGCTCGACACGATGGACTGCCCGACGGCGCCGACATCGTGTCGACGCGTGCAACACCGGTGCGTCCGCCGTGCACTGCTTGTCACCGCGGCGCGACGGTAGGTTTACCGTCGCGTTGGGAATGGGTGGCATGGGCTACAGCTTCGGTGCCGGCATCGGGATGACCTTCGGTCGGGCCAACACCAGCCGATCGGACGGGCGCACCGTCGTGATCGCCCGCGACGGCGCATTTTTCATGCACGGCATGGAGGTGCACACCGCAGTGCAGTACCGGCTGCCGGGTGACGTTCGTGCTGTTCAACAACAACGCCGCGCCGGGCTCGCCACCGCCGTGCGCACGGCCCTCGAGATCGACGGACCGGCGGTGATCAGTGTCGAGTGTGCCGCCGACGAGCTCCCCACCGTTCGCGCCCTTTCTCACCAAGAAGACAGAATCCAGTGCCACGTAACAGCTTTCGACCATTAAGGAGAGATGCCACAATGTCCTGCCAGCGCTTGAAGATATACCCGGCGTCATCGACGGGGTCACCCGAATCGAAACCTCACCGCGGAAGAAGACCACACCGCTGGTCATGGACATGATGCGTTTGGTGTACCCGCACGATCAGGTTTTCGGGGAGTACTGCACCGTCAACTATTACATCGACTGCCCCCGGATGAGCTTTACGAGTATCTGTCCGACACCCGCAGCCTCGAGGAGTGGACCTACAGCCTGAGAGGGTTCACCCCGACCGACGAGCCGGGTTTGTGGCTGGCGTACGACCGACTCGACTCGGAGACCGGATCTACACCCGCACCGTCGCCAATCCGGTGGCCCGCACCGTCGACTATCACTGCGCATGGGATCAGGGCAAGCACCCGTGGATGATCTATCTGATGCGTGTCATTGACGCGCAGGTGGTGCTGAACAAGCCGGGTTCGGTTGTGCTGTGGACGAATTGTCACCACCCGTTCTACGACGAGAACCCGTACCCGGAAACCGCGCCGCCGCAGCGGTCGGAGACTTCTGGGACATGTTTTGAGCCGGACATCTGTTGGAGATGAAGAACCTCAAGGCAATCGCCGAGTACCTCCACCGCAATGGCCTCTCGGTCACCCCCGACTGGATGAAAATGAGCACACCATGGGCACATCAAGCGTCGGCCTGATCGACGTCTCCACCTATCTGCCCGGGCCGCCGATTCCCCGCGGACTACTATGCCCAATTCGCCGAAACCGACGACCTCCGGGACAACGTCGTGTTCCGGGCGACGAAGTTCCGCCATCACGTCGGACCGGAGGAAAGCTCCATCGACATGATCGAGCAGGCGGTGCAAGGCCTGATCGAACGGCACGGGCACGACGTCGTCGAGGGCGCCGATGTGCTGATCACCCACACCCAGGTGCCGGACATGGCGTTTTACGGGCAGGGTGGTGGCATCGCGCACCGGCTCGCGGCTTATGGCCGTCGTGGGTGCCCAATCTCAACAACGGCGGTTGCGCCGCGTTTGTGTTGGCGCTCAACGTCGCTCGGAAGCTACTGGCATCGGGGGAGAGACACACCGCGCTGATCGCGATCGCGAAGAACGCGGCCGGCCAATTCTTCGATCAGCCGACGATTCGCGGCAAGGCGCAGTCGGCGGTGCCCGGCGACGGCGCCGCGGTCGGGCTGGTCACGGTGAGTGATCAATCGCCGATCCTCGACGTCGAGTGCCGCACCTACGGCGAACACGCCGGAGAGATGACGCTGTCCTTCGACCCGCTCCGGAAGTGGTGGCAGACCGGCCCTGGTGAGGGAAGCATCGGCTTCACCGAAAGCAAGATCACCAAGGTGCTGGCCCGGGGCAACCGGCAAGTTCCCGAGATGGCGTACGCGGTTTGTGACCGGATCGGTTTGCCCGCCAAGGACATCGACCTGTTGGTCACCAACCAGCCGAACCGGGCGTTCCTGCGGCACTGGCGTGATGCACTCGAGGTGCCCGCCGAGCGTCACCGCGACATGTTCGACGAATGCGAGAACCTGTTCGGCGCCGGCATCCCAATCAACCTCGACCGCGCGATCTCTGGCGGCCAACTCAACGCCGGTGACGTGGTGCTGATGGCCCGGGTGCGCCCATGCCGGTGATTTCGCCGGCGTCGCGGCGGTGGGGTGGGACGGCCGCGGGTGATGCGGCCCATGCTGAGTGCGGTTGCCACCGAGGCGGACGGCGTGTTTCCCCATGCGACCGATCCACTTGCGCTGTCGCTGAACGAGAATCCTTTCCCGCCGCTGCCCGCGGTGCGATCGGTGCTGGTACGCGTCGACGACGCGGTTAACCGTTATCCGGAGTTCCTGCCGGAACGGCTGCGCGGCGTGATCGCGAGCCGCATCGGGGTGCCCGCCGGCCAGGTGGTGCTCGGCGCGAGTGCCACGGGAGTGGTGCTGCAAGTTCTGCAGGCGCTGACCGCTCCGGGTGACACGATGGTCATGGTCGACACCGACCTTCGACGGTTATCCCATCATCGAGCGGATGGCCGGCTGAAGGCGGTGGCCGTGCTGATCGACAAGGGGGCCACAACGACTTCAACCGGCTCGCCGATGCGGCCGCGACCGCTTGTGTGGTGGTGTGCCGACCGCACAACCCCACCGGGACCCTGGAACCGGTGTCGCACCTCTTGCGGTTTCTGCGGCGGGTGCCGCGTGATACCGTGGTGCTGCTCGACGAGGCCTACATCGAGTTCGCCGCGCCCGATCATTGGATCGATATTGCGACGCTGATACCGCGTTTCCCGAACGTGGTGGTCCGGACGTTCTCCAAGGCGTACGGGTTGGCCGGGCTGTGCACCAACTGTTTTCCAAAACGGAAGGCAACGTGTCGTTCCACAGCGTAACCACGACCGCCTAACCGCTGCCGCGTCCCGGCGACGGCCTGGCGCCCAAACCCCTCACGTTGCCGGCCGGCAAGTTGCGCGACGTGCTGGGCATCCGCGAGGTCAGCTACACCAGGGGTGACACCGTGTTGGCTCTCAAAGAGCTGCGGCTGCAATGAAAATCAGAGTCGGATATGCCGTGTCGCTGCTGGGCAGCTCCGCCAGCCATGCCTACCTCTACGTCCACGGGTACCACCATATTCCGGTGATCGGTATAGCCTTCCTGCTTCAGGCCAGTGTCTCGTTCGCGCTGGCGCTGCTAATCCTGCTGGGCGGTCCTTGGTGGTTGCGCTTGGCGGCGGGGGCCACGGCCGGCGGATCGCTGATCGCCTTCGTGCTGTCGCGGACGGCAGCTTGTTCGGCTTCGCTGAGAGTGGTTGGGATCCTGCACCGTACGCGGCGATCAGCGTGGGCGCCGAAGCTCTGAGACGGTATTGCTCTGGGGTTGTACGGCGTCTGCGCCGGCATCAGGCGGGGCTCGCGGCGAGCTCGGAGCCGCCCCAGCGCTGCTCGAGCCGAACCTTCAGCGACTGCGCGGGCCTTTCGATCAGGAACCAGCTCAGCGCGGCCAGCGGCAACCTCGCCGCCGTCGCAATGATCGCGAACACGAGCGGATTCAGATGTCCGAGACCGCTGATGATCAGCAGTTGCTGGATCGGTAACGCGTAAATGTATGTGCCATAATACAAATCGGTAGGCAGCCTCAGGTACTCGTTGTTAATGAGGGCACCGGAGACGATGAGGGCGTACGCCAACGGCAGCGCGCCGATCAGGCGGTAGTCTGGCAGCAGGCTCGACGCGGCGACGATCACGACGCTCGCCGCGACGAACGACCATCGCGCGGGAATCGCGTCCTTCCACTGATCCATGACGGCACCCGTGGCGAACATGATGGTGAAACGCGCGATGCACTGCGCGTTGCTCCACGTCCCGGGAAACGTTATGGGCGGTAGAGATGCAGCGAGACACACCGCCAGTGCCAACATCACCACCGACGTCCACCGGCGCCGACCCAACCCCACCAGACCGAGCACGACAACAGCGGCATAGCACAGCACCTCGTAGATCAGCGATAGATCAGCGTCCACAGTGAGCCGTTCCAGACACCCGGGTAGGGGATCCCGGCCGGTGTTCCACCGACATCGAACTTCAGCAGCGCCACGGCACTGTTGCCCAGGACGTATTCGAAGGTCGCGCTGGACAGCAGTAGCTTCGCGCCCGATCCGCCCTGCATCGTCACGTCGATCGGCGCGATGACAAAAGCGGTTTACCACCAGGCAGACGTAGAGGCCGGGCAGGATGCGCAGCGCGCGCGACTACGACTACATAGTCAGGCACCAGCGGGTTGTTGAGCCAACTCGCGGTGATGAGGAAACCCGAGATCGCTGAAGAAGCCGTCGACACCCAGCCCGAACAGCAATTGCCGCACCGGACCCGATGGCGGCAGGACGCCGGTGAGGGCGAACGAGTGCCACAGGATCACCTCGGCAGCCATCGCCAGCCGCAACGCATTCAGCGCGTTGCTACGCGGATCGAATACCTGCCTGAGCTTCATGCGCCGTCACCCCGCCGTCCGCATTCCCCGCGTAATGCCGTTTTAGTTAATCGCATTCATGGACTTTTTGCGCGCGCGTCTTATAATCGGTGATCAGGCCCGCAGTGCTGCTTCAGTTCCTGCCGGTGTAGCGAGTTCGGCGCCGACAGGCTTCCGCTCGACCTTCCGTTTGAGCCGGAATCTCAGTGGTCGCACGGGCTTTTCGCTCAGGAACCAGCTCAGCGCGGCCAGCGGCAGGGTGGCGAAGGTCGAGAGGACGAAGAACAACATGGGGTTCAGCGCGGCCAGCCTGCAGATGACCAGCAACTGCTGGACCGGGAATGCGTAAATATTAGGTGCCGTAAGACAAATCGGTGCGCAACCGCAATCGTTCGTGCTGGAGCAGCAAGCTCGAAACGATGATGGCGTAGGCCAGCGGCAGGGCGCCGACCAACCGATAGTCGGACAGCAGGCTCGACGCCGCAACGGCGAGCACGCTCAGCGCCACCAGCGACCACCGGGCGGGAATGACGTCGCGCCACAGATACATCGCCGCGCCGGCCGAAAAAATGATCGCGAAGCGAATCGCGAGCTGCGTGTTGGTCCACGGCCCGGGGTAGCTCAGCGGCGGCAGCAGAATCGCCGCGATGATGCCGAGGGCCAGGACCCCGACCGGAAGCCAGCGGCGATTCGCCAGTTCGGCCAGGCCCAGCCCGGCAGCCGCCAGGTAGCACAGCACTTCCCACACCAGGGTCCATCCGGTCCATTCCACACCCCGTGCTCCAGAACCCCGCGGGGTGTTCCATCGATATCCAGTGCCAGCGCCGACAGCAGCGTGCTGTTCTTCACCACGTATTCGAATGGTGCGCTGGACAACAGCAGCCTCGACGCAGCGCCACCCTGTATCGCCACGCCGAGCGGGGCGAGGACGAACGCGGTCACCACCAGACACACCCACAGCCCGGGCAGGATCCGCGACGCCCGAACGACAAGATAGTCACGCAGGTTGGGATTGCCGAGCCAACTCGAGGTGATCAGAAACCCGGATAGCGCGAAGAACCCGTCGACCCCGGTCGAAAAGAGAAACTAAAACGGGTTTGGCCGACACGCCGTGTGATCCGTGATGGGAAACGAATGCCACAGGATCACTTCGGCCGCCAATAACAGCCGCCACGCGTTTAGCGTGGTTCCGGGGCTACACAGCAAAGACCGCGTCCGGCGTCAACACTGACCCGGGCGTTGATCCGCGACGCAAGAACTGCTGGGACGTGCGGGGCAGACCCTGGCTCTGCGCCATCAGCCGACGCTTCAGCACCCCCACGAATTTCGATTGTAGGCGTGGTTGGGCCCCGGCGCGTATCGCGGAGCGCACCGCGGCTATCTCCGCGCGCAACAGCGCCGACGATCACCGGGCGCGCTGGGATTTGGAGAGCTCGGCGGCGCCCCACTTTCGTTTGAGCCGAGACTTCAGCGACTGAGCGGGCTTCTCTATCAGGAACCAGCTGAACGCGGCGAGCGGCACCACGGCCGCCGCCGAAAGACCGGCAAACGCGAACAGCGGCAACGTCGCGAGCCCGCAACTTGCCAGCAACTGCTGCATCGGGAACGCGTAAATGTAGACGCCATACGACAAGTCGGTGCGCAATCGCAACCGCTGGTCGTGAATCATCGCCGCGGCAACGATGACGGTGTAGGCCAGGGGCAGCGCGGCCACCACCCGGTAATCCGGCAGCAGCGCGGCCGCGACGACGACGATGACCACACTCACTGCGACGAGTGACCAACGAGCCGGAATGGCGTCCCGCCACTGATACATCACGGCGCCGGCCGCGAACATCATGGCCGACCGCACCGCGAGTTGCGGGATGGTCCACACACCGGGAAAGGTCAGCGGCGGCACGAACAGCGCCCCAATCACGGCGGCCGCCAAGATCATCGGTGATACCCAACGCCGATTGGCCAGCCCGGCCACGCCGATGCCCGCGACGGCGAGGTAGCATAGCAATTCCCAGATCAGTGACCACAGCGACGCGTTCCAGCCGCCGTCGGCGAATGGGACCCCGACCGGTGTTTCGCCTACATTGTGGTGGAGATAGGCCACAGCACTGTTTTTCAGGACGTACTCGATCGGCGCGAATGACGTCAATAGTTTGACCGCCGAACCTCCGTTGAGCGCCAGATTGACCGGCGCGAACACGAACGCGGTGACGATCAGGCAAATGTAGAAGCCGGGCAGAATGCGCAGCGCCCGCGCGGTCAGAAAATCGCGGAGTTTAGGATCATTGACCCAGCTGGCGGTGATCAGGAATCCCGAGATCGCGAAAAATCCGTCCACGCCGACTGAGAAGAGAAGCTGCAGCAGCAGATCGGGTGGGGTGCGGCCGGTGACCGGCCAGGAATGAAACACCATGACCTCGGCTGCCAGCCCCTGCCGAAACAGATTCAGTGCATTGTTTCGGGGGTCGAACACCTGCCCTAGCTTCATGAGCCCATATCTGTGTCTGTTGAGTCCGCCCGCACCGCTGACCATGGTGATTGGCGCGCAACCGAAGGCAGCCCGCGCCGAATGAGGTCCGCGGCAAACGTACTACGTGGTTCCCGCGATCCCTCCGTCCGATGTTCGGCGGCGGGATCAATGACATTGCGTTTTCAGCTTGCCATCGGCGTTGGCGGGCGACTTGTGCTTGAAGCGTGATTTGAGCGACAGCGCACGCTTCTCGACCACAAACCAGCTCAGGGGCGGCCAGCGGCACCGTGCACAGGGCCGCGACGATGGTGAACGGAACTGGGGGCAGGAAGCCGAGACCGCAAATGACGAGCGAACACGACAGCGAAGCGGGCTACCAGCTGTGGGATGGTCTCGACCGCGAATACCGGATAGGAGAGCAGGGCCGACGCCGCGACCGCGACGACGAACACCAGTGGGGCGGGCCAGCGGCGTTTGAGCCCGGCCAGACCGGCAACCGCGACGGCGACATAGCAGATCACTTCGAAGGCCAGGGTCCACAACTGGCCGTCCCACACACCCGGCCACGGAACTCCGGTCGGTGTGCCCGCGATTCCGACATGGCAGAAGTTCAGCAAGCCGTTGTTCAGCACGTATTTGACCGGCGCCAGGGACAGCCAGATCGCCGCGACCGGGTCGCCCTGGATCGCCACCCCGATCGGAGCGATCACGAACGCCACGACGAGCAGGCAGACCCATAACCCCGGAAAGATGCGCAGGGCCCGCGCGGCGGCGTATTCGCGCAGCCGCGGGTTGTGGACCCAGCTGCCGGTGATCAGGAATCCGGAAATCACGAAGAACCCGTCCACCCAGACCTGGGTGATCAGCTGGTCGAACGGAGGAACAAGCTTGCGGCCGGTGAGAGGCCACGAGTGCGCCAGAATCACGCCCGTTGCCAGAATCAGGCGCCAGACGTTCTGCGCATTACATCGGGGGATCGAATGCCCGCGCGAGATTCTGCGCTTTCATGGGTCCACCCGTCGTCGTCCCCCGCGTTGTCGGCAATCGTAACGTCAGCCAAACGCCGGTCAGAGGCGGAATTTTGAAACGACGGTGCGTGGTCAACCTTGTTCGCGTAGCTGCGCGACGAACTTCAGTGTCTCTTCCCAGGTCGGTAGCAGCCCGGCCGCGCGCACCTCGTCGAGGCTGGGAGCGGCGGCGTCGCGGTCGGACAAACTCGGGGCGGCGCCGTCGACCAGCGGCCAGTCGATGTCCAGCGCAGGATCCGTGGCACAGATGGTGTGCTCGCGTCGCGGGTTGTATTCGGCCGAGCACAAGTACATGACCGTCGAGTCGTCCTGCAGCGCAAGAAAACCGTGCCCCAGGCCCTCGGAGAGGTAGATCGTGCGGCGGTCCTTCTCGTCGAGCAGGACGCAGTCCCATTGCCCGAACGTCCGCGACCCGACCCGGATGTCGACCACGACGTCGAACACCGCGCCCCGAACGCAGGTCACGTATTTGGCCTGGCTCGGCGGCAGCTGGGCGAAGTGCAGACCCCGTACCACCCCGGCCGCCGACACCGAGCAATTGGCCTGTTGCACGTTCAGCGGGTGCCCGGCAAAATCGCGGAACCCGTGGTCGGTGAGCCATTCGAAAAACATGCCGCGGGAATCGCCGTGAATCTTCGGCGTCAGTTCCCAGGCGCCGGGAACTTTGAGTTCGCGGACGTCCATCTCATTGCCCCCGTTGTTCGTAGCGAGCTTCGGCCGCGTCTTTCAGCGGGCGCCACCAGGCTTCGTTGGCGCGATACCAGTCGATGGTTTCGCTCAACCCCTCCTCTAAATTGGTGTGCTTTGGCGCCCAGTGCAATTCGTCATACAACAGGGAGGGGTCGATCGCGTAGCGCAGGTCGTGGCCGACGCGGTCGGTGACGTGGTCGAAGTCGTCGGGATCGTGACCCATGAGCCCGAGCAGCGTGCGCAGTACGGTCATGTTGTCGCGTTCACTCTCGGCCGAGATGAGGTAGGTCTGGCCGATCTGGCCCTTGTCCAGGATTTGCCAGACCGCACTGTTGTGGTCGTCGACATGGATCCAGTCGCGGACGTTGGCACCGGTGCCGTACAGCTTGCACCGGCGTCCGGTGAGCACATTGGTGATCTGCCGCGGGATGAACTTCTCGATGTGCTGATACGGTCCGTAGTTGTTCGAGCAACTGGACAGGGTCGCGCGCACGCCGTACGACCGCACCCAGGCCCGGACCAGCATGTCGGCAGCGGCCTTGGTCGCCGAGTACGGGCTGGACGGGTTGTACGGCGTCGACTCGGTGAACCGTTGCGGGTCGTCGAGCTCCAGGTCGCCGTAGACCTCGTCGGTCGAGATGTGGTGCAGACGCACCTGTTGGCGGCGCACCGCCTCCAGGATGGTGTAGGTCCCGACCACATTGGTGTGCAGGAACGGCTCGGGATTGTCCAGCGCGTTGTCGACGTGGCTCTCGGCGGCGAAGTGCATCACGGCGTCGGTCTCGGCGACCAGCCGGGACACCAGCTCGGCGTCGGTGATGTCGCCCTCGACCAGCGTGATGGCGTGGTCGACGTCGGCCAGCGACTCGCGCCGCCCCGCGTAGGTCAACGCGTCTAGCACCGTCACGGAAACGTCGGGACGTTCCCGCACGGTGCTGTGCACGAAATTCGCGCCGATGAAACCGGCGCCACCGGTGACCAGCAGCCGCATGGTCAAACCCTAACCGAGGGCTTGGCTCCAACCGGCGGGGGTCAGCCCTGGCGGTCCGGCCAGCTCGCGCAGGGCCGGCAATAACGTCTCGTCGTCGGTGCCGCCCAGCACCTGGATCGCCACGTGATCGGCGCCGGCGTCCAGGTGCTCAGTGAGGCGTTTGACGATCTGCTCAAGCCTGCCGTAGGCAGTTCGCTTTCGATGGTGGAGTTGATCCATCGAATGGCCTGCTCCAGCGAGGTCGACGCGAGCTCCTCGGTGACCGCCGAAATTCGTTCCAGCGCATCGGTATCGATGCCACCCTCGACGAAGGTCGGCGCGATGTCCCATCCGCCCTGGATGCCGCGGTCCTCCAGCCAGTCGGCGACGGCGTCTCACGGTCCGAGGTCTCGAGCGCGCTCAAATGCTGTCCCGCGGTCTTGGCGACCTGCTAGGCCACCCGTTCCTGCAACCGCACCAACACGCTCAGCGCCTCCGGGCTGACCGTTCCGTCAGCATCCCCAGTTTGTGCCGCATGTTGGCGACGCGTTCGCACAGGTCCGACGCGGCCCGCGAGATCGCCACGGAGGGGTTGTTGAGTTGGTGGGTCAACCCGGCCAACAGCCGGCCCAGCGCCAGCAGCTTTTCCTAATTACTAATGTTACGCCGGGGCCGGTCGGTGCCGACCGCGATCCCGTCGAGCAGGTGCACCGCCATCGGGAACTGGTCCTTCATGAACTGCGCGAAAACGGGCGCGTCCATGACGAAGAACCGCGACGGCTTGGCCACGTAAACCGACGCGTCGTAGGTCTTCTGGTTCCGCCGATGAACGCCCGCCAGGCGCCGCAGTACACGCCACGCTGCGAGGTGCGGTTGGTTTCGATGTCCTTGGCCGCCGGAGAGCTTGGACACCATTAGCTCGCCCTCCAGCAACACGTAGAATCAGGTCGCCGTTTCGCTTTCGACGCAGATCGGGCCGGGCTGATAGTCTTGGATGTGCCCGTTGGCGCACAGCACCGCGAGCTTGTCGTCGGTGAGGGCCTCGAACAGAAACAGTGTGCGCAGTTCCTCGGTCCGGCATGGGGTGGTGGTCATGCGGTACGGCTCTTCTACGACTCGAACTCGATGCCGGTCATCTGTGGCATCCGGTAGCAGGCGATCAGCGTTGCAACCGTCTCGCCGCGCAGCTTGAGCTGCTTGAGGACGTCCAGGGCTTCGGGACCCGATTCCGCGCGGACGATGCGATGCTCCTCGCCGTATTTGCGGCGCAAATCGCGGGCGACCGCTCGAGAAACCGCCGGATCGTCGTCGAGGTCAATATCACGGGTTTGCGTGAAAGCGCGGCAGCATCCAGGGGACTTGTCATCGCGCTTCAGTATGCGCTTGTCAGGCGTAGTGTGGAGAGTTGAGATGGCCGCTGTTCAGGGCCGTGATCGCGGATTTTGGTGATGCCGTCAAAACGGGTACCATGGACCCACGGTGTGCCATCCGCGCTGGCTTTTGTGTGACCGTTCCCGAGGAATTTCCTGTCACCGGCTCACGTTCGGAAAGTCGGTGTGAATGCTGCGCCGTTGTTGGCGCAGACGAACGAAACCAAAATGACGAGGATTTGACGCGTAGTTATGGCCAAGAAGGACGGCGCCATCGAGGTCGAGGGCCGGGTGGTTGAGCCCCTGCCCAATGCGATGTTCCGCATTGAGCTGGAGAACGGTCACAAGGTGCTTGCCCACATCAGCGGCAAGATGCGGCAGCACTACATCCGCATCCTGCCCGAGGACCGGGTGGTCGTGGAGCTTTCTCCCTACGACCTGTCCCGGGGCCGCATTGTGTACCGGTACAAGTAACTAATCAACAGACAAGAACAGGATCGAAACGCCGTGAAGGTCAACCCCAGCGTGAAGCCGATTTGCGACAAGTGCAGGGTGATCCGTCGGCATGGGCGGGTCATGGTGATCTGCTCGGATCCGCGCCACAAGCAGCGCCAGGGCTAGCGGCGATCGCAAGCGCGGCGTAACCGGACAATCAGCAAGGGCTGGCTCCGGCCGGCCTGAACAACTGAATGATGACCTCCCAGCACCACTGAGCAAATACGGTGCTCACCCACGACCGGACGGAGGCCAGGCCCCGATCAGATCGGGAACGGGCTGGGATCAGACCTCCGCTTAGAAAAATGAGGAAACAAAAAAGAGGAAACGCCACCCATGGCTCGACTAGTAGGCGTCGATCTACCGCGGGACAAACGGATGGAGATCGCGCTGACCTACATCTACGGCGTCGGCAGGACCCGTTCGAACGAGATTCTGGCAGCGACCGGGATCGACAAGGACCTTTGCACCAGGGACCTGACCGACGACCAGCTGACCCATCTGCGCGACTACATCGAGGCCAACCTCAAGGTCGAGGGTGATCTGCGCCGCGAGGTACAGGCAGACATCCGCCGCAAGATCGAGATCGGCTGCTACCAGGGCCTGCGGCACCGTCGCAGCCTGCCGGTGCGTGGCCAGCGCACCAAGACCAATGCGCGTACCCGCAAGGGCCCCAAGCGCACCATCGCCGGCAAGAAGAAGGCCAGGTAATCGCCCATGCCACCAGCCAAGAAGGCAGCCGTGTCGGGCCCCAAGAAGGGGCAGAAGACTCGCAAGCGGGAAAAGAAGAACATCCCGCACGGCGCCGCGCACATCAAGAGCACGTTCAACAACACGATCGTGAGCATCACCGACCCCCAGGGCAACGTCATTGCATGGGCGTCCTCGGGCCACGTCGGATTCAAGGGTTCGCGCAAGTCGACCCCGTCCGCCGCGCAGCTGGCCGCCGAAAACGCCGCCCGCAAGGCGCAGGAGCACGGCGTGAGCAAGGTTGACGTGTTCGTGAAGGGCCCGGGCTCGGGCCGGGAGACCGCGATTCGGTCATTGCAGGCCGCGGGCCTGGAGGTCGGCGCGATCTCCGACGTCACCCCGCAGCCGCACAACGGCTGCCGCCCGCCGAAGCGCAGAAGGGTCTAGGAGGAGAACCATGGCTCGTTACACCGGACCCATCACGCGCAAGTCGCGCCGGCTGCGCACCGACCTCGTTGGCGGCGACCAGGCGTTCGAGAAGCGCCCCTACCCGCCCGGCCAGCACGGTCGCGCCCGGATCAAGGAAAGCGAATACCTGCTGCAGCTGCAGGAGAAGCAGAAGGCGCGGTTCACCTACGGCGTGATGGAAAAGCAGTTCCGTCGCTACTACGAGGAGGCCGTGCGCCAACCCGGCAAGACTGGTGAGGAGCTGCTGCGCATCCTGGAGAGCCGGCTGGACAACGTCGTGTACCGCGCCGGCCTGGCGCGCACCCGCCGGATGGCCCGCCAGCTGGTCACCCACGGGCACTTCAGCGTCAACGGCGTGCGTGTCGACGTCCCGAGCTACCGCGTGTCGCAGTACGACATCATCGACGTGCGCGACAAGTCGCTGAACACGGTGCCGTTCCAGATTGCCCGGGAGACCGCGGGCGACCGCCCGGTCCCGAGCTGGCTGCAGGTGGTGGGGGAGCGGCGGCGCATCCTGATCCACCAGCTGCCCGAGCGTGCGCAGATCGACGTCCCGCTCACCGAGCAGCTGATCGTCGAGTACTACTCGAAGTAACGTAGACCTCCGGCGCTGCGACCGCAGCGGCGGACACCTAACGGCATCAAATAGCGGGTGCCGAGAAGGAGAAGAAGAAACACCATGCTGATCTCTCAGCGACCCACACTGTCCGAGGAACCCCTCACCGATAGCCGGTCCCAGTTCGTCATCGAGCCGCTGGAGCCGGGATTCGGTTACACCCTGGGCAATTCGCTGCGGCGGACGCTGCTGTCGTCGATCCCCGGCGCGGCCGTCACCAGCATTCGCATCGACGGCGTGCTGCACGAGTTCACCACCGTGCCCGGCGTCAAGGAGGATGTCACCGACATCATCCTGAACCTCAAGGGCCTGGTCGTGTCCTCCGAGGAGGACGAACCGGTCACCATGTACCTGCGCAAGCAGGGTCCCGGTGAGGTCACCGCTGGTGACATCGTGCCGCCGGCAGGCGTAACCGTGCACAATCCCGGCATGCGCATCGCGACGCTCAACGACAAGGGCAAGCTCGAGGTCGAGCTGATCGTCGAGCGCGGCCGCGGCTACGTGCCGGCCGTGCAGAACCGTGCCTCGGGTGCCGAAATCGGCCGTATCCCGGTCGATTCCATCTACTCGCCGGTGCTCAAGGTGACCTACAAGGTGGACGCCACCCGTGTCGAGCAGCGCACCGACTTCGACAAGCTGATCCTGGACGTCGAGACCAAGAATTCGATCACCCCGCGCGACGCGCTGGCGTCGGCGGGTAAGACCCTGGTCGAATTGTTCGGCCTGGCACGCGAACTCAACGTCGAGGCCGAGGGCATCGAGATCGGGCCGTCGCCGGCCGAGGCCGACCACATCGCGTCGTTCGCGCTGCCGATCGACGACCTGGACCTGACCGTGCGGTCCTACAACTGCCTCAAGCGCGAGGGTGTGCACACCGTCGGCGAGCTGGTCAGCCGTACCGAGTCCGACCTGCTCGACATCCGCAACTTCGGGCAGAAGTCCATCGACGAGGTCAAGGTCAAGCTGCACCAGCTGGGCCTGTCGCTCAAGGATAGTCCGCCGAGCTTCGACCCGTCGGAGGTCGCCAGCTATGACGTCGCCACCGGCACCTGGTCCGCCGAGGATGCCTACGACGACCAGGACTACGCGGAAACCGAACAGCTGTAACCGGACACAACCAAAAGAAAGTCGTCCCGGCCCTACCTGATACGGGGGTCGGCCCCACACAGGAGATAGTCGCAATGCCCAAGCCCACCAGGGGCCCTCATCTCGGCGGGTCGTCATCACATCAGAAGGCTCTGCTGGCCAACCTGGCCACCTCGTTGTTCGAGCACGGACGGATCAAGACGACCGAACCGAAGGCGAGGGCATTGCGGCCCTACGCGGAGAAGCTGATCACCCACGCGAAAAAAGGCACCCTGCACAACCGTCGCGAGGTGCTGAAGAAGATCCGCGACAAGGAAGTCGTGCACACCCTGTTTGCCGAGATCGGGCCATTCTTCGCCGATCGCAACGGCGGTTACACCCGCATCATCAAGGTCGAGCCGCGCAAGGGCGACAACGCCCCGATGGCGGTGATCGAGTTGGTGCAGGAGAAGACCGTGACGTCGGAGGCGGACCGGGCGCGGCGGGTCAAGGCTTCGAAGAAGGCACCCGCCGCCGAGGAGGCGCCGGCCGAGGAAGGCGCATCGGAGGAGGCGCCCGCCACCGAGACCGACGCGGCCGCACCGGCCCCCGAGGCCGAAGCTTCTGCTTAGCCCGAGGCTAACGCCGCCGACAAGGCCGTAGACGAGGGTGACGAGTCCACCGACAAGTAGCGAAGACGTCCGTCTCCGGCTCGAAATCGCCTATGAAGGAACCGATTTCGCGGGCTGGGCGGCGCAGGCCGGACAGCGTACCGTCGCCGGTGTTCTCGACGACGCGCTGACGACGGTTTTCCGGACGCCGGTCAAGCTGTGGGCGGCCGGGCGCACCGACACCGGAGTGCACGCCACCGGGCAGGTGGCCCATGTCGATGTGCCCGCCGCCGCGTTGCCGAACGCCTACCCTCGCTCGCCGCGCCCCGGGGACTCGGAGTTTTTGCCGCTGCTGCGCCGGCTGAGCCGATTTCTGCCCATCGATATCAGGGTGGTGGAAATCGTCCGCGCCCCTGCGGGTTTCGATGCCCGGTTCTCGGCGCTGCGGCGCCATTACGAATACCGGTTGTCGACGGCGCCGTACGGGGTGGAGCCGCACCGGGCGCGCTACGTCACCGCCTGGCCGCGCGACCTCGACGTCGACGCAATGCACGCCGCGGCGCAAGATCTGATCGGTCTGCACGACTTCGCCGCGTTCTGCCGGCATCGCCCCGGCGGAACCACGATTCGCGACCTGCAGCGGCTGGACTGGGCGCGGAGGGGGCACCTGATCACTGCGCACGTCACCGCCGACGCGTTCTGCTGGCAGATGGTGCGCTCGCTGGTCGGGGCGCTGCTGGCCGTGGGCGAACATCGCCGGACCGAGCAGTGGTGTCGTGAATTACTCGATGCGCCAGCACGATCCAGCGATTTCGCGGCCGCCCCGGCGCAGGGCCTGACGTTGGCGGGCGTCGACTACCCCCCCGACGACGAACTCGCGTCGCGCGTCCTGATCACCCGCGACCTGCGCACCCGCTAGCGCCGGTCCGCTCAGTCCGGCCCAGCCGGTCGGTGGACACACACAGCGATACAGACATAGGCGTCGTGGGCGGGGCAGGCCAGCATGTCGGGACGTTCGAAAGCGTGATTGCAGACGTGGCGGGTCAATTCGTCGGCGGCGGGGTTGCCGTGCTCGTCGTACATCGACAAGTCGATGCTGACGTCGGTGCGCCGCAGGTAGTACCTGCCGCGGGTGGCTATCGCCAGCACCGGCGGCATCACCAGCGCGACGACGATGGCCACCAGCGGCGAGTAGGGCCGCAGCGGTTCACCCAGCCCGCCGAAGAACGCCAGGATTGATAGGCCGGCGGCCAGCAGCATCGAGCCGAAACCGACCGGGTTGATCGGGCTGACACTGGCCGTTATCCTGGTGGTGCTCAGTCAGATCAAAACCAATGTGGCCAACGCGTATTCGGGTTCGCTGGCATGGACGAACTCGTTCACCCGGGTCACCAAGCATTACCCCGGCTGTGTCGTATTCCTCGGCGTGAACCTCATGATCGCGCTGATCCTGATGGAAGCCAACATGTTTGACTTCCTCAACACCATCCTGGGTTTCTACGCCAACTGCGGCATGGCGTGGGTGGTGTCGGTGGCCTCCGACAGCGTGTTCAACAAATACCTGCTCGGGCTGTCGCCCAAGGCGCCGGAATTCCGTCGCCGCATGCTGCCAGCCAGTCCGGCATGAAGTTGGCGTAGATCTCGTTGAATTGGTGCACCGGCTGGTTGGCGATCGACAGTGAGCCCGCCAGGTGGAAGATCAGATAGACAGCGAGGAACAGCCCCACGATCTGTTTGACCGCGCCGAACAGCACCCAATCGGGCCCGGCCAACAGCATCCAGGTCCACCAGCTGCGGGAGTTTTGCGGGGTGCGGGGCGGCATGAACCGCAAGTAGTCGATCTGCTCGGTGACCCATACCTTTTGTGTGGCAGGCGCTATCTGAGCGATCAGTGACAGACACACCCCGGTGGCCATCAGCGCCGGGCTGGCCTGCACGCCGCCGTGGCCCTGTTTGCCTGTGTAGGAGAAGAACTCGGCGACCGATGCGGGATGGGCTGGTCACCAGATAGATGAACGGCGCAACCATCAGCGGCAGCCACAGCGGGGTGGTCCAAAGTTGGAGCTGGGAAAGCACTTTACATGCCGTAGATGACCAGCGTGGAGCAAGTGTAGCCGAGCCACATCGGGATATGCGGGCCCAGCTGTAGACCCTGCGCCATGATCGAACCTGCGAGGGCGAAGAAGATGAACGTGAACGTCGCATAGATCACGTTGGTCACCACGAAGCCGTAGTAGCCGAAGCCGCTGCCGCGGGTGATCAGATCCAGGTCGATGTTGTAGCGCGGCGTAGTAGGCCACGGGCAGGCCGGTCGCGATTGATGACCGCCGCGAAGATCCCGATGCCGCACAGCGCGTTGGCGGTTCCGTAGCTGATGCCGAGATTGGCGCCGATCGCGAAGTCGGCCAGATACGCGATGCCGCCGAGCGCCGAGATGCCGACCACCGCGGTCGACCATCGCCGGTAACTTGCGCGGAGCAAAGCGCAGGATGTAATCTTCGAGCGTTTCCTGGGCGGCTGGCGATTTGTCGACGTCGGCCGCGGCGATGATCGTCACTTAGTAGTGTCCGGTAGTTCGGCGACCATCGCCACTCGGGGAACCTGGGAATTGCCTGTGTGCTTGGGGTTTCCGGGCTACAGCTTGCCGGCCGCGAAGGCCGCGGCCTGATCCACTAGTCCGGAATCGATGTAGACGGCTGCAGACGCGAGGCCCACACCGCTTTGCCGGTGCCCGAGCAGATCGGGTCGCCGGGCGCGCATTCCTCGATCGTCTTCCCGACGAACGCGGGGCTGAAGCTGGGGACCGGGCCCAGCGCACCCGCTGTGTGCCGTTGCCGAACGAGGCGGCCGCGACGTGCTGGTCGACACCGGGTGGTAGCGGGTTCTTGAACCCGAAGGACGGCTGGGTGACCGCGACTACCAGGTCGGCGGCCACGGCTCCCAGCGAATAGCCGCCGAGAACCTCGCGGCTGTCCGGGCAATGCTTCGCCATGTACTGCACGTGGGCGCTCACGATGACCCCCGGCTATTAGTGAACGGTCGTGATCACTCCGCGATCCGCGTGTGACCGGACGGTTGCGGGCTAGATTTTGCCGGCGACGAAATGTGCTGCCTGATTCGTCAATCCGGGCACGTAGCTCAGGTGGGCCTGCCAGGAGTTGCCGGCCGAGCAGATCGGGTCGCCCCGGTTGCACAGGTCGATGATCTTGCCGCCGAACCCCGGGCTGATCGCACTCATCAGGTTGCCGGCGCGTCCGGACGGATTCCCAAACAGAGCGACCGCGACGACGTGATCGGCGGCGTCGGCTGGCAGCGGCTGGCGGAAGCCGAGGGCGGGCAGCGTCGCGGCGGTGACGATGTCGACGACGGCGGCGCCCTGCGAGTAGCCACCGAGCACCAGCTTGGTGGCGGGGCAGTTGCCGGTCATGTGCTGGATATGGGCGCTGGCGTCGTTGGCGCCGTCGGTGGCGGCCAGGAAGTCGTCGTTGGCAGGGTATTTGACGCCGTATGCACCGACCGAGCGGCGCGTCTGGTGGCGCAGCGCGTCGATGAACGCCCCGCCCACCTTTCCGACGCCGGGGGGTTCATTGGTGCCGCGGGCAAATACGACTTCGACGCCCGGGCACGCGGCCGCGGCGCGCGGGATCCCGGGAGCCGCCAACAGCATTGCGCCCATTGCGAGCAATGCAGCAACGGCCAAACGGGAAAAGTTATGCTCCCGTGATCTTTCCCGTGATCTTTTCACGGCAGAGCTCATGCCGCGATGGTACGGGTTGTCGACGGTGTGCTAGTGAACCGCGGCAACCACGTCGGTCTGCGGTCCGACCGGTCCGGGGCCGACGGGGCAGGCGAGGGCGGGACGTAGCTCGGCGTCAACGGGCCCGGTGACTGCGGATTCTGCAGCACGGGGTCGGGTTCCTGGCCCGGGAGCGAAGGCCCGGAGCCGGGTATCGGACTGGCCGCTGCCGAGCAGTTTGGACGCGACGAAGGTCGCCAGGGTGGTGTAGACCGGGGACGTAGCCCTCGGTGTACCCGCTCCACTCGTTGCCGGGGCCGGCATGGCAGATCGGATCGTTGGGGTTGCACAGGTCGAGGGCCTTGGAGCCCAGCAGCGCACTCTGGCTGGGCAGGGTGCCGCTCGCGCGGTCGGCCACGTCGCCGAAGGTGACCACGGCGGCGATGTTGGCGTACTGCGCGGGCAGGCGTTACCCTAGGTGATGCCGCCGATCGGGACACCGGCCACGATGTCCATCACCGACGTGCCCTGCGAGTAGCCGCCCAGCACGATCTTTGTGTTTGGGCAGGTTTCGACGCTCCTCTTGACGCGGTCGATGGTGTCGTTGGCGCCGTCGCCACCGTGCAGCTGCAGCTTGCTGGCGGCGTAGTTCACGCCGTAGGGCAGGATGTTCAGCCCGGTCTGGCTGGCCGCAGCGAATCGACGAAGGCATCGCCGACGCGCCCCAGGCCGGGGCTCGTTTGTGCCACGAGCAAAGATGACTTCGACGTCGTGGCCGCCAGATGCGCGTTGTACCTCCCAGCCACCACGTGCGGTGGACGATGCTGTCGAGGGTCCACTGCGGATCAGCATCGGATGCCAGAGCAGACCAGGTGACGACAAGTCCGTCGGTGCGGCGTGTGAGCAGGCGGTGCGGACAGCCCACGCCATCGGATGAGCCCGGAACTCGAGGGAACCTGTCGAGCGTGGGCGCGGTCGTACTTGGTATCAGCAGAAAGGGGAGAGTGGCTACGCCGCTGGGCGCCAACGCACTGAATTGTCGACTTTGATCTGATGTGCTCGGTCGCGAATACGACGGACACCTCGAAACGAGGAGATCCGGGCGATGCTGCAGGCGTTCATCGGCCGTATAAACGGCGTGCCCCGTCGGTGTGGGGCGGGCTCGCCGCGGCACGGTTCAAACACGGTTCAAAGAAGTCGTGGATCGGTGGAACGCCGAGTCACTGCGGCTGTATCGGGTGCTGCACACGATCGCCGAGACGATTCGGCACAACGAAGCCGTGCTGCAGGACGCCGGCCAGCACCATGCCGAGCACATCGCCGCAGCCGGCGGGAACTTGTGAGGGACGTGCCGATGGATCCCGTGCTGTCCTATGACTTCGGCGAAATCGAGCACTCAGTGCGCCAGGAGATTCACTCCACGTTCGCGCGGTTCAATGCCGCCCTGGACGAGCTGAGGTCACAGATCGCCCCGCTGCAGCAGCTCTGGACCCGCGAAGCGGCGGCCGCGTAACAGGCCGAACAACTGCAATGGCACAGGCGGCCACCGCATTGAACGAGGTCCTGGTGGACCTGGGAAACGCGGTGCGCGACGGCGCGGCACAGGTGGCCGACACCGACCGGAGGGCGGCCGGGCTCTGGGCGAGGTAGCGCAACCATGAGCCACTGTGTGGTCCCGGCGGAAAGGAGAGCCGTCGGGACCACACAGTGATTTTGACCTGCGGGGATGTGGGTCGGTAAGCTGCTCCGTCGGCGTGCGGTACGCCGGGGACTCGGGTCAACGTCAGTCGCCGAGACCAAACCCCAACCGTGGACGCCTGACCGGCACTCGGCTCGAACCGGGATCCACTCCGAGAAAGATAAGGTAAGCGCTGTGCCCACCTACGCGCCCAAGGCGGGTGACACCACGCGGTCGTGGTACGTTATCGACGCCACGGACGTAGTGCTTGGACGCCTTGCTGTCGCGGCAGCCGCCCTGCTGCGCGGTAAGCACAAGCCCACGTTCGCTCCCAATGTCGATGGCGGCGACTACGTCATCGTCATCAACGCCGTCAAAGTCGCCCTCAGCGGCGACAAGCTGCAGAGCAAGCTGGCCTACAGCCACTCGGGGTATCCTGGCGGTCTGCGCAAGCGCACGATCAGTGAGCTGTTGCAAAAGCACCCCACCCGCGTGGTCGAGAACGCGATCGTCGGCATGCTGCCGCACAACAAGCTCAGCCGCCAGATCCAGCGCAAACTCCACGTCTACGCCGGCCCGCAGCACCCGCACGCGGCGCAGCAGCCGGTTCCGTACGAGATCAAGCAGGTGGCCCAGTGACCGAGCCTATTGACGAAACGACCGAGGTTACCGCCGACGTGGTTGCCCAGGAGACGCCGGTGGAGACCCCCGAGACCGAGGCTTCCGCCGAAACGCCCGCTGCTGCGCCAAGCGCCCCGATCGTGCTGGACCGGCCCATCCAGACCGTCGGCCGCCGCAAGGAGGCCGTGGTGCGGGTCCGTCTGGTGCCCGGCACCGGCAAGTTCAACCTCAACGGCCGTACCCTGGAGGACTACTTCCCGAACAAGGTGCACCAGCAGCTAATCAAGGCCCCGTTGGTGACCGTCGACCGGGTGGAGACCTTCGACATCTACGCGTTGCTGCACAGCGGCGGCCCGTCGGGGCAGGCCGGCGCGCTGCGACTGGGCATCGCGCGGGCGCTGATCCTGGCCCAGCCCGAGGATCGGCCCCCACTGAAAAAGGCCGGCTTCCTCACGCGTGACCCGCGTGCCACCGAGCGCAAGAAGTACGGCCTGAAGAAGGCCCGCAAGGCACCTCAGTATAGCAAGCGCTGATCCGGCGATCACCTTCTGGCCGCGACTGCGCATCGCGCGCGTCTTTTTTTCCGCCGTCTTCGGCGTGTCGTAGCGCAAACGTGCGCGGTTGCGGTCACAAAAGTAGATGCACTTTTGTGCGCATGACGTCACTGTGAGAGGTTTGTCCGATGGGTCGACTATTCGGCACCGACGGTGTACGCGGAGTCGCCAATCGCGAATTGACCACTGAGCTGGCACTTTCGCTGGGCGCCGCCGCCGCGCGACGCCTGGCCGCCCCGGGAAAGCCGGGACGTCACGTCGCCGTCATCGGCCGCGACCCACGGGCCAGCGGTGAGATGCTGGAAGCCGCGGTGATCGCCGGTCTGACCAGCCATGGAGTCGACGCGCTGCGGGTGGGGATCCTGCCCACTCCCGCGGTGGCCTACTTGACCGGCGCCTATGATGCCGATTTCGGCGTGATGATCTCCGCCTCGCACAACCCGATGCCTGACAACGGCATCAAGATCTTCGGCCCCGGCGGCCGCAAGCTCGACGACGACACCGAGGACCAGATCGAACAGCTGGTCGCCGCGGGGCCGGGGCTGCGCCCGGTCGGCGCCGGGCTGGGCCGGGTCCTGGATGCCGAGGACGCCGCCGACCGCTACCTGCGCCACGTCGGCAAGGCCAGCACGCAATCGCTCGACGGCCTGACCGTAGTCGTCGACTGCGCGCACGGGGCGGCCTTCTCGGCCGCACCGCGGGCCTACCGCGCCGCCGGCGCCCGGGTCATCGCGATCAACGCCGAGCCCAACGGGCTCAACATCAACGACCGCTGCGGCTCCACCCACCTGGACTCGCTGCGCGCCGCCGTGCTGACCCACGGCGCCGACCTGGGCCTGGCCCACGACGGCGACGCCGACCGCTGCCTAGCCCTCGACGCTAAGGGCGATTTGGTCGACGGCGACGCCATCATGGTGGTGCTCGCGCTGGCGATGCAGGAGTCCGGTGAGCTGGCGTCGAACACCTTGGTGACTACCGTGATGAGCAACCTCGGGCTGCACCAGGCCATGCGGTCGGCGGGCGTCACCGTGCGCACCACCGGCGTCGGCGACCGCTACGTGCTGGAGGAGCTGCGCTCGGGCGACTACAGCCTGGGCGGCGAGCAATCCGGCCACATCGTGATGCCCGCACTGGGTTCCACCGGCGACGGCGTCGTCACCGGGCTGCGGTTGATGACGCGGATGGTGCAGACCGGCCGGCCGCTGGCCGAGCTCGCCTCGAAAATGAAGTCTTTCCCACAGGTGTTGATCAACGTCGAGGTGGCCGACAAGGCCGCCGCAGCGACGGCGCCCGCGGTGCGCAGTGCGGTCGACGATGCCGAGGCCGAACTCGGCGACACCGGCCGAATCCTGTTGCGTCCCTCCGGAACCGAGCCGATGATCCGGGTCATGGTGGAAGCGCCGGAAGAGGACACCGCGCAACGGCTGGCCAGCCGCGTCGCCGAGGCCGTCAGCGACCAGGCCTAATACTTTATACTTTTTCGCTGGAACCCCGACGCGCGCCGTGGCGTCGGATTAGGAATGGGGATAGGACACGCGGTATTCGGCCGCACCGAAATCGACGTCACGGCGGTGCTTGGGGTCGCTGATCAAATGCGGGCCGCCGCCGAAATGGTCGATGGCGCCGTGTGTGATCACCTGGCGGCGTTGGCTTTTAGCGGAGCCACGGCCGGACAGGGCTACACCGCCCGCGGCGACGCGCTGCGCGCCGAATTGAAGCGGCTCGCCGCGCAGCTGTCGCAGTGGTCGCGATCGCTGTAGCGCTGCGCTCGGGTGCGCAGCGCTACAGCGACGCTGAACGATATGCGGCCGCGCGGATCGCCTGACCCATGGCCGGCTTTGATGTCGCCGGACGGCTCGCCGAGGGCCGAGTCGCGATCCGGCACACCGAAGCCTACGTGCACGCCTGCGGTGCGCTGGGTTACCAACCCCCCAACCTGACCGCGCACCCGGCGCAGATCCGCGACTGGTTCGACAGCTAGGACTGATTTGAATCTGCTTGTGCTGGACCGTGATTGCACACAACTGCGGGCAGCGGGCGACACGGTGGGAGAAGCTCTGCGGATCGCGCAGGCCCAGATCGGCGAGTTGACCGCGGTGTGGACCGGCCCCGGTAGCAAGGCCGCGGTGGCATTTCTGCACCGTCATTGCGATGCCGCCGCCATGGTTTCCAACGAGGTGCGGGCCGCGCTGCAGCGATGCGAATCGCTGCGCGACAACCTGTGGCATCTGCTCGATTTTAAAGTGGGGACAGCGATCGCCATCGACGATCGGGCGTAGGCGCCGCGCCCGTCCTGGCTGACCGCCGCGGCGATGCTCAACGCCGGGGCGACCGAACGGCAGGCGGCCGAAGAGATCATCCGGATGCAAGTAATGCCGCACGTGGACAACGACATTCGCGGTAACTGGGGTGGCCGCGATGCGGTTGTCGTCGGCCGCGTTCGGGACGGCGTGCGGACATGGTGAACGCCGGATGACTACCGCGCCCGCGGCGTATTTCGAATTTCCCGGCGATCTCGGGCCCACCGTATCACCGGCTCCGCCCCCGCCAAGCGCCCCGCCCGCAACGGCGAGCGCCGCCCCGGCGACGGCCAGTGCTTCAGCGGCGACGTTGTCGGCCGCGGAATACGCCTCGGCCACCACGGCGATATCGATGCCAGCCTTCTCCACGTCGACGATGCGGTCGACGGCCTCGTGGAAGCCCCCCGAATAGTCCAAAGCGATTCCGATGCGCATGAACGACACTCAATCATGCCGTGCCCGCCGCCCGGTCCCGGGGCAGCAAACCCCGGAACCGAAGCCCCCTCACTTCAGCAGCGCGACGATCTTTTCCTCGACGGCAACCGCCGGCTCCGCGGCATCGATCTCGGACGTCTTGGGCAGTACCACATCTGGATCGGCGAACGCTCGGTAGGTCTTGTCCCCGGCGAGCGTGGCGAGCAGATAGCCGGTCAGCAGCGCGCGCACCGTCCGTTGCGTGCGGCGGTGCGGGCCGGGCAGACCCAGAACCGACGCCAGTCGACGGCCCTCGCCCAGCCCGCCGCCCTCCGATTTGCCCACCACCCGCAGCGTGGCGGTGCTCCAGGCGCGGGACAGGGCCAAAGCGTTGGCGTTCAACGCCTTTGCATCTCCCGGTGCGGTCAGGATCAGACCCGGCAGCCGCAGCGACGCGGCAGGCTCCTCGGCCGGCGGGGCCGTGACGGTCGGGAAGACGGCCACCGCGGCGGCCAGGGCGGTCGGCATGCCGGCCGCGGCGAACACGGCCGCCGGCGCGCCGAAGCCGTGGCCCACGACCCCGAGCTTGGCGGGGTGCACACTGATGTTGCCCGGCTCCAGCCGCACGCCCGCCACGATGTCCAGCGCGGTGCCCAGGTCGGAAGCGAAGTTGAGCACCGAGGGCGCCAGACCTCGCTCGGTGTCGGGAGCGCCGGCCACGATTCCCCACGAGGCGAGATGCTCCAGCAGACCCGCATAGCGGACCGTGCCGTTGAGCCAGTCGTGGCCGAAGGCGATGCCTGGCAGGTTCAGGCCGGATTCCGGTGTGTACACCACGCCCGGTAACCCGGCAAATGCCAGATCACCCCGCAAAACCTGGTGCGGGCCTCGGCGGGTGAGAGCGGCGACGAGCTTGCGGATGCGGGCCACCCGTCGACGTTAGCGGGGATGGGTCCACGCAGTCCACGCGGCACCGTCCCAGTACCGCTGTCTGAGCCCGCCCCGGGTCGGGGTACCAGCCCGGCGGCGGCCGGCCGGGAGCCGCGCGGCGGTCGGCGCCTGCCCGGCCAGCGTCCGGGCCCGGTGGATCGCGGTGTAGTTGTAGGCCAGCGCGATCGGGTTCAGCAGCAACAGCGACAGCAGGCCCCACCAGCCGGCGACCAGGCAATGCGTCTGGGCGTTCCGGTAGGCCTGCTCACACTGCTCGAGCGTGCCGGTGTGGTGGTGCAGCCGGACGGGGAACCGGCGATACGGGTCGTGCGGAGGTCCGGGCAACGGCGGCCTTTCACGCAGTTGGGCGGCCTCACGATACCGGCACCGGCGAGTGGTGCGCAGGGCGACAATCCGGGTCAAAACCCGCCGTCAGAGCGCACTGGAACGCCCCGATGGCACGCTTGAGCACGCCCAAACCCGTCGCGGCGGGCTGGCCGGGACGCACAGCTGCACTACCCTTATCACGACGCACAGCTGCACTACCCTTATCACAATGTGCGGAATCGTCGGCTACGTCGGGCAGGCCCCTGCCTGCCAGGTCGTCATGGACGCGCTGCGCCGCATGGAGTACCGCGGCTACGACTCGTCCGGCATCGCCCTCGTTGACGGCAACGGCCGCCTCACCGTGCGCCGGCGGGCCGGCCGGCTGGAAAACCTAGACAAGGCGGTCGCCGAAATGCCGCCCGAGTACCTGGCCGGCACCACCGGCCTCGGCCACACCCGCTGGGCCACCCACGGTCGCCCCACCGACCGCAACGCCCACCCGCACCGCGACGCCGCCGGCAAGATCGCCGTCGTCCACAACGGCATCATCGAGAACTTCGCCACGCTGCGCCAGGAACTGGAGGCCGCCGGCGTCGAGTTCGTCAGCGACACCGACACCGAGGTCGCGGTGCATCTGGTGGCCCGCGCGTATCGCGAGGGCGGCACGGCCGGCGACTTCGCCGCCTCGGTGCTGTCGGTGCTGCGCCGGCTGGAGGGCCACTTCACCCTGGTGTTCGCCAACGCCGACGAGCCCGGCACCATCGTGGCCGCCCGGCGATCCACCCCGCTGGTGGCCGGGGTCGGGGACGGCGAGATGTTCGTCGGCTCCGACG
>NZ_LR655788.1 GCF_902168065.1 Mycobacterium tilburgii
TGATTTCGGAGTGCATCCGATGACGCTGTGGAAGTGGCTACGCCAGGCCGACATCGACGACGGGGCCACACCGGGTAAGACGACCGGGGAATCGGCCGAGCTGCGGGAGCTGCGTCACCGGAATCGGCTCCAACGCCCTGTTCGACGCCCACCGCGATGATCCGGAGTCCGGCTACCGCTTCCTGGTCGCTGAGGCCGGCGACGCCGGGCAGCCGATGGCCGAGCGCACCGCGCCCCCTGGCGGATCTGCTCGAACAACGCTGGTGGAGTGTGTTCGTCAAGCGTAAACTTGGTAAGAACGGCAAGGTTGGTCCACCGGTCCATGACGATCGGGTAGG
>NZ_LR655701.1 GCF_902168065.1 Mycobacterium tilburgii
CCCCCCACCGCGCACGCCGCGCGACTCTCCCACTACGAAAACCCCACCGGCGCCGGGGGATACGCGCCGCAGGCGGCCCGGGTCGGGGATGTCGCCGTGCAGCGGCGCGGCCCCCGGGCGGTCGAGGGTGGCCGCCGCGGCCTCCGAGCGTGCCAGGCCGACGACCTGATGACCGGCGGTGAGCAATTCCGAGACGACGGCCGAGCCGATCCCTCCGCTAGCGCCGGTGACGAAACGCGCACGTGCAGCTCCTTCATGTGATGAGACTTTTATCCCATCGTCCTACACCAGTGACGGGACCAAAGTCTCATCACTATCGTGGGCGTCATGGCCCGTTGGGAACCCGACGCGCGCGAACGCCTGGTCGCCGCGGCACTCGACCTGTTCAACGAACGGGGTTATGACGAGACGACCGTGACGCAGATCGCCGAGCGCGCCGGCCTGACCAAGAGCACCTTCTTCCGGCATTTCCCCGACAAACGCGACGTGCTCGCGGCCGGCCAGGACGCCATCGCGCAACTACTGTGGGAGGGCATCGCCGCGGCACCCGCCGACGCGACACCGCTCACCGCGGTGTACTACGGCCTGAAGGCGGCGGCGTTCACGTCGTTCAACCGCGAGCTCGCGCCCCGGCTCAAGGCCGCGATCGCCGCCAGCATCGAACTGCAAGAGCGCAACGCGCTCAAGCAAATCGGGCTCGCGCTGGCCATGGCGGAAGCACTGCAGGCCCGCAGAGTGCCCGAGCCGACGGCTGTGCTGGCCGCCGAACTCGGGGCGCTGGCGTTCAAGAAGGCCTACGCCCGCTGGGGCGAACCGGACGAAAGCGGGGACCTGGGCGCCATGGTGTGCCGGGAGTTGCGTGAAATACACGCCGCCGCAGCAGATCTCGGCTAGCGAGGCAGGCCCAGCAACCGCTCGGCCGCCACCGTGAGCAGAATCTGCTTCGTGCCGCCCGCGATCGTCAGGCAGCGGGTGCTGGGGAAATCGAACACCGCGCGGTTGTGGACCAGGCCGACACCCTCGGCGACATCCATGGTGAATTCGGCCAGCGCCTGCCGATAGCGGACACCGATCAGCTTGCGCGCGCTGGACTGCACGCCCGGGTCCTGGCCGCCCACCGCAAGCTGGGCTATGCGCTGGTCGAGCAGGGCACCGGTCTGAGCCAACACAATGAGGCGCGCCAGCCGGTCTTGTTCGGCAACGTCGAGATCCCGTGCAGCCAAAAACTTTAACAGGTTTTCCATCGGGTTGCCGAGCGCCGTCCCGTTGGACATCACAACCCGTTCGTTCGCCAGGGTGGTGCGGGCCAGCCGTGCACCCGTCGTTGACCGCGCCGACCACCATCTCGTCGGGCACGAAGACGTTGTCCAGGAACACCTCGTTGAACAGCGAGTCGCCAGTGATCTCCCGCAACGGCCGGATTTCGATGCCTGGCGAGGTCATGTCGATCAAAAACCTAGGTGATGCCCTTGTGTTTCGGGGCGTCGGGATCGGTGCGCCAGGCACACGCCCCAGCGCGCCTTGTGCGCCGCGGATGTCCACACCTTCTGCCCAGTCAGCAGCCAGCCACTATCGTCGTTGGAGCGCACCGCCTTGGCGCGCAGCGACGCTCAGATCGGAGCCCGCGCCCGGCTCGGAAAACAGTTGGCACCAAAGGAATTCGCCGCGCAGCGTGGCCGGCACAAAGCGCTGCACCTGCTCGGGCGTGCCGTGCTCTAGGATGGTCGGTGCCGCCCACCAACCGATCACCAGATCCGGCCGCTCGACGCCGGCCGCCGCCAGCTCCTGGTCGATCAGCAGCTGCTCGGCCGGCGAGGCGGCATGCCCGTAGGGCTTGGGCCGGTGCGGCGCCTGCAAGCCCATCTCGGCCAGCGCCACCTGGCGCTTTTCGCCGGGCAGCGCCGCGATCTCGGCGACCGTCGCGGCGATCTCGGCGCGCTGGTTCTCGACCCCGGAGAGATCGATGCTCAGGCGGCGACGCATCCCGTTCTGGGTCAGAGCGGTGATTCGGCACAGCCACCGCTCCGGGCCGCCGTGCGATCCGCCCAGGACGCGGCCGATGGCATGCGCCCGCCGCAGAGTAGATGCGCGTCGTGCTCCCAGGTGCAGCCGATGCCGCCGGGCACCTGAATGCAGTCCTTGACGTTGGCCTTGGCCGCCGAGATGCCGATGCTCGCGGCCAGGGCCGCGGCGATGGCGAACTGGTCGGCATCCCGGGCATCCGCCGCACGCGCCGCATCGGCGGCCGCCACCTCCGCCTGTTCGGCCCGGCACAGCATCTCCGCGCACAGGTGCTTGATGGCCTGGAAGCTGCTGATCGGCTTGCCGAACTGCTCGCGCATTGTAGCGTAGGCGACGGCGGTGTCAAGCGACCAGCGGATCAGGCCGGCCGCCTCCGCCGCCAGGTTCTCGATGCGCTCGCGGGATTCGACGATCGGGTGTGGCCGGCGCCGACGACAGCACCACCCGCGCCAGCGGCCGGGATAAGTCGGTGGCCCTTAGCGACTCCACCGCGACGCCGTCGATCAGCACCCACTGCTCGCCGGCGGGCAGCAACAGCACCCCGCCGGTGGCGGCACCGAGCACGAAATCGACGGTGCCCGACGCCGAGGCCGTCGACCGCACGTCGTCTTCCAGGGCAAGCCCGGCGAAGCGTGCCCTGGAAGCGAGCTCGGACAGCAGCCGGGGATCGGTGATAACGAGCGTTGCCAGCGCGGTGGTCGCGATCGGCCCGGGCACCAGCGCCCTGGCTGCCTTCTCGACCATCGCACAGGTCCTCGACGCTGCCACCAGCCCCGCCAGCATCCTCGGACACCGCCACCCCGAACAGTCCGAGGTTGGCCAGCCGGGCAAACACCGGCCGCCACGCGTCACTGTCGCCCTGTTCGATCGCGCGGATCGCCGCGGTCCCACCCGGACCCGATGTCGTGTTACGGGCGCCCAGTCCCGAACCAACTCGCGCGCCGCAAACTGTTCGTCGGTGACGGTCGCTACCACGTGAGGGCCCTCCGTGTGCTCGATTCAACGTGACCGTTAGGGGCACTACTGCAGAATAGAACGTGTTCTAATAGTGCTCAGCGAACGACCCTCAAGTCGAACGCCATCACAGCAGGACAGCTCGCTACCCCGACGAGGACGGAGGTGGGAAATTCACAAGCGGCTTGCGTATCGTTTGCGAACGAACCGCCCGGAAGAGGAGCAGGCCGTCAGATGTCGCCAACGAACGTCAACGAGGGCCACGTCTCTGACTCGCAGCCACGCGAGGTCATGAACGTGGCAGTTCTGGCCGAGTCCGAACTCGGCTCGGAGGCACAACGGGAGCGCCGCAAACGCATCCTGGACGCGACCATGGCCATCGCGTCGAAGGGTGGCTACGAGGCCGTCCAGATGCGGGCGGTGGCCGACCGGGCGGACGTGGCCGTCGGGACGCTGTACCGCTACTTCCCGTCGAAGGTGCACCTACTGGTTTCGGCCCTGGGTCGCGAGTTCAGCCGCATCGATGCGAAGACCGACCGGTCCTCGATGGCCGGCGGCACTCCGTTCCAGCGGCTGAATTTCATGGTCGGCAAACTCAACCGGGCGATGCAGCGCAACCCGCTGCTGACCGAGGCGATGACGCGCGCCTACGTCTTCGCCGACGCGTCGGCGGCCAGCGAGGTCGACCAGGTGGAGAAGCTCATCGACAGCATGTTCGCCCGCGCGATGAGCGACGGCGAACCGACCGAGGACCAGTACCACATCGCGCGGGTGATCTCCGACGTGTGGTTGTCCAACCTGCTGGCCTGGCTGACCCGGCGCGCCTCGGCGACCGACGTCAGCAAGCGGCTGGACCTGGCCGTGCGACTGCTGATCGGCGACACCGACTCCCCGTAGCCGCTACACTAGCGGGCCGGCGGTTCGGCCCCGGATCAGCTCGGTGTCGAGCAACTCGACCACCGGCAACCCCGACCGCGGCGGGTTGAGCAACAGCTCTCCGGCGCGGTGCCCCTTCTGCAGGCTGGGCTGCGCCACCGTGGTCAGCCCCCGGCTGATGGCGTCGGGCACCACGTCGAACCCGGTGACACTGATCTGCCCGGGCACGTAAATGCCGTGGGCGCGAAGGTAATCCATCGCCGACAGCGCCAAAACGCCTGCGGTGCACATCAACGCGGTGATCCGCGGATTGGCCTCCAACGCCACCTTGGCCTCCTCGCCGCCCGACGTCGGGAGGTGCTCGTAGCTCTCCACCACGGTCAGCGCGTCCGAGTTCAGCCCGGCAGCCTGCATGGCGTCCCAGACGCCGGCGATGCGGTCGCGCTGCACGCTGAAGGTCAACGACTGCGCTCGGCCATCAGCAAACCAACCGCGTCGGTCCGGCGGGTGCGCAACGATCGCGCCACCGGGTCGGGGCCGGCATAGCTGAGTCGTTTGGCCGTGGCCAGCACGCGTTCACGAAGATCGGGCGAGAGTTGATCCGGCCGGTTGAAGGCGTTCGAAATGGTGGTTCGCGACACCTTCAGCTCGGCCGCCAACGACGCCAACGTCGCACGCCGCCGTGATGTCGGGCTCACATTCGGTGACGCTACCGCTCATCACCTTCGCCGCGCCCGCGCCGCCACGATCTGCTAATTTCTGCTGCAAACCATTTTCAAATCGGATGCGTCTGCTGGCAGGGGGTAGCGAGCAGGATCCCGCACCCGTACGTGCTGATGGGACGGGGATGAGTCGAGTCGAAGGGCGACGCCGGCGGGTGCGCTCGAGACCTGCCCGCCGCGCTTTCGCGGCGGTGTGTATGGTGGGCGCGGCGACGACCACGGCCTGCGGGGCCGGCGGCTCGAGGCGGCTTCAGGACGCCGCCGTCGTGGCTTCCACCGACGTCTGGGGCAGCGTCGCCCACGCGGTCGCCGGCCGTCATGTCGGCATCAAGTCGATCCTGCACGGCGCCAACGTCGACCCCCACACATACCAGCCCACCGTGGCAGACGCCGCGGCCGTCACCGACGCCCGCTTGGTGATCTGCAACGGCGGCGGTTACGACCCCTGGCTCACCCAGGTGCTGGGCCAGCATCCGGACATCAAGTCGGTGACCGCCTACTCGTTCGCCCCCAAGCCGGCCGACGGATCACCGCCCAACGAACACGTCTTCTACGACCTCGACGTGGCCAAGTCCGTCGCCACCACCATCGCCGACAGGCTCGCGGCCGACGACGCGACCGACGCCGCCGACTACCGAGCCAACGCCGCCACATTCGGCCGCGACGCCGACGCCATCGCCGCGGCCGAACGCTCAACCGCCCGCACGTATCCCGACACCTCCGTCGTCGCCACTGAGCCGGCGGCCCACTACCTCGTCCAGGCCACCGGCCTGGTAAATCGCACTCCCCCCGCCTTCGCCAAGGCGAACGAGAACGGGAGCGATCCCGCCCCGGCCGACATGGCGTTCGTCCTCGATCTGGTCAACCGCCATCAAGTGGCGGCGGTGCTGCTCAACCCGCAAACGGAGACACCCGCAATCACCGGCCTGCAGAACGCGGCCCAACGCGCGGGCGTTCCGGTGGTCCTGGTGACCGAGAGCCTGCCCGACGGCACCGAGTATCTGAGTTGGCAGCGCGACACAGTCAACCAGTTGCAGGCCGCACTGCGGTCGGGGCGGACCGATGCCGGTCATTGACGAAGCGATCGGAACTGCCGACTCACGGCCGCCCGCGGTCGCGCTGTCCGGCGCCCGGCTGGCATTCGGTGATCGTGTCCTTTGGGACAACCTTGACCTGACGGTGTCGCCGGGTGAGTTCATCGCGGTCCTCGGTCCCAACGGCACCGGCAAAACCTCGCTGCTAAGGGTGCTCCTCGGACAGCTGCCGCTGACCGCGGGCGCCGTCCTGGTCGGCGGCAAGGAGGTCACCGCGGGCAGCGGAGACATAGGCTACGTCCCGCAACACCGCCCGATGGACCGGGACGTGATGCTGGTGGGGCACGACCTGGTCGGCCTTGGTGTCGACGGTCACCGTTGGGGCACCGCGCCGCTGCGGTTCGCCGAACGGGCCCGCCGCCGCGAGGTCGTCGACCGGGCGCTGGCACAGGTCAACGGCGAGGAGCTGGCCGGCGTTCGCGTCGGGCTGATGTCGGGCGGGGAGTTACAGCGCATGCGCATCGCGCAAGCCTTGGCCAGCGACCCGATGCTGCTGCTGTGCGACGAACCGCTGCTGACGCTGGACCCGGCCAACGCCAAGCTGGTCGCGGCGCTGATCGACCGCCGCCGTCGCGAGGCCGGGACCACGGTCATGGTGGTCACCCACGAGATCAACACGATCTTGCCCTACGTCGACCGGGTGCTCTATTTCGTCGACGGCAGGTTCCGTATCGGCACCGTCGAGCAGGTGATGAACACCGAGACGCTCTCGACGCTCTACCGGGCCGACATTCAGGTGGTGAAGATCAACGACCGGTACGTGGTGATCGGCGAAGACGGCGGGCACGCGCTATGACCGACCAGCTCTCCGGGGTGCTGGGCAACCTGTTTTCCTTCGACATCACCGCACGGCTGCTCGGCCACGACTTCGTTCAGCAGGCCGTGCTGGCGGCCGCGCTGCTGGGGCTGGTGGCCGGGCTGATCGGCCCGTTCATTGTGATGCGCCAGATGTCGTTCGCCGTGCACGGGTCCAGCGAACTGTCGCTGACCGGCGCCGCGTTCGCGTTGCTGGTCGGGTTACAGATCGGCCTGGGTGCGCTGATCGGCAGCGCCGTGGCGGCCGCGCTGTTCGGCCTGCTCGGCGTACGGAACCGGGAGCGCGATTCGGTGACCGGGGTGGTGCTGGCGTTCGGGCTGGGCCTGGCGGTGCTGTTCATCTACCTCTACCCGGGGCGCACGACGACGAGCTTCGCGCTGCTGACCGGACAGATCGTCGGGGTCGGCCACACCGGGCTGGCCATGCTGGCGGTGGTGTGCCTGCTGGTCATCGCCGTGCTGGCGGCATGCTACCGGCCGCTGCTGTTCGCCACCGCCGATCCGGACGTCGCGGCCGGGCGCGGCGTACCGGTCCGGGCGCTGGGCATCGTGTTCGCCGCGCTGGTCGGCGTGGTGGCCGCCCAGGCCGTGCAGATCGTCGGCGCGCTGCTGGTGATGTCGCTGCTGATCACACCGGCGGCCGCGGCCGCCCGAGTGGTAGCCTCGCCAACGGCGGCCATCGTGGCCTCGGTGATCTTCGCCGAGACGGCCGCCGTGGGAGGGATCGTGCTGTCGCTGGCGCCCGGCATCCCGGTGTCCGTCTTCGTTGCAACGATCTCGTTTCTGATCTATCTCCTGTGCTGGCTGCGGGGACGGCGCCAGGAGTCCGCCGCCTAAGCTTGGTCGCACGCAGTGGCCCTGCTGGTTGGGACGCGGGTGGGGGAGGGGGAGACAACGGTGCGCCGGCAGTTCGCGGTCGTGATGCTCACCGCGGCGGCCACCATGATCGGTGGTTGCAGCAGCGCCGTCGCCGGCCGCCCGACCCCGGCGGACAGATCTGAGGGCCCGACTCGCGAGCCGGTGGCGGTGTCGGCGCTGGAGGGGTTGTTGCTCGGGTTCGCCGAGATCGACAGCGCCGTGGGCGCCACCTCGATGAAGGTGTGGGTGACCAACAAGGGCATGTGGAACTGGAGTTCGGGCGTCAGCGACAAGAACTGTCTCGCGATCGACGGACCCGCGCAGGAGAAGGTCTACTCCGGCACCGGCTGGACCGCCGTGCGCGGCCGGTGGCTCGACGACAGCGTCGAGAACCGCCGTTTCTCCGACGTCGTGCCGGGCCAGCCGGACACGGTGTGGACGGTCGCCGGCGTCGCCGACGACAACGGCATGCTCAGCGCCTCCGAGGTCCAGGAGGGCGGCGACGGGTGGAGCTGTCAGCGGGCGCTGACCGTGCGCAACAACGTCGCCGTCGACGTCGTCACGTGCGCCTACAGCCAGGCCGGCACACCGGCAACCGACATCGCCGGCCGGATCGCCGAGGAAGGTGGCGCGGCAGTAAGCAATGCACAGTTACTTCCTGACCCACGACCTGCGGGCCGGTGATTCCCGCATCGCGCCGTCGATGTGTCAGGAGGAAGACACGCGATGAGGCTGCTCGCACGCGATGGCCGTCCAGGGGGCCGTCATGGTCGAGGCCCGGGTCTGCCTGCTCAACAAGGACACCCACGCGGCGGTCAACGACCTGCTCAATCAAATCGTCGCCAAGGTTCCCCAATAGCTAGGCGGATGCCCGCTATCGACCTCAACGCCGACTTGGGCGAGGGCTTCGGCGTCTGGCGGCTCGGCGACGACGACGCCATGCTGCAGATCGTCACCAGCGCCAACGTTGCCTGCGGTTTCCACGCCGGTGATCCGGCCGGCCTGCTGCGGGTCTGTCGCGGCGCCGCCGCGCGCGGAGTGCGGATCGGCGCGCAGGTGAGCTATCGCGACCTGGCCGGGTTCGACAGGCGCTTCATCGACGTCGACCCCGCGGACCTGACGGCCGACGTGATGTATCAGATCGGCGCGTTGCAGGCGCTCGTGCGCGCGGCCGGGTCGACCGTCAGCTACGTCAAACCCCATGGCGCGCTGTACAACACGATCGTGACCAACCGCGAGCAGGCCGCCGCGGTCGCCGAGGCGGTCCGATCGGTGGATGACACGCTGCCGGTGCTGGGCATGCCGGGTTCGGCGTTCCTCGCCGAGGCCGAGCAACGGAATCTGCCCACCGTCGCCGAGGCGTTCGCGGACCGCGCCTACAGGCCGGACGGACAGCTGGTCTCTCGTCGCGAACCGGGCGCGATACTGTATGACCTGGCGGCGGTCGCCGAGCGGGTGCTGACCATGGTGTCGGACGGGCGGGTCACCGCGATCGACGGCAGCCCGGTCGATGTCCGGGTGGAATCTGTTTGCGTGCACGGTGATTCGCCGGGTGCGGTGCAGATCGCCGCCGCGGTCGCCGACCGGCTGCGGGCCGCGGGCATCGACATCAGAGCGTTCTGCTGACGCGGCTGCGGCTCGGTCGGCCCGATATCGCGCGGTATTCCGGCCGATTCGACGTATCCGCCGCAGGTTCCGACGCCGGACCTCTCGGTGACTCGGCTGGGTGTGGCGACGCTGCTCATCGACGACGGGTCGTCCGCGCTGCTGACCGACGGCTACTTTTCCCGCCCCGGCCTGGCCCGGGTCGGGGCCGGCAAGGTCGCGCCGTCACCGGCCCGGGTGGACGGCTGCCTGGCCCGGGCCAAGGTGTCGCGGCTGGAGGCCGTCATCCTGGTGCATACCCACGTCGACCATGTGCTGGATTCCGCGCTGGTCGCCGACCACACCGGCGCACTCTTGGTCGGCGGCGCATCCGCGGCCAATGTCGGGCGTGGCTACGGCCTGCCCGAGGACCGGCTGGTGGTGGCGGCGTCGGGCAAGCCGATTCGGTTGGGCGCCTACGACGTAACCCTGGTGGAGTCACATCACTGTCCGCCGGACCACTTCCCGGGGGTGATCGCCGAACCACTGGTGCCGCCGGTGAAGGCGGGCGCCTATCGGTACGGAGAGGCGTGGTCGGCGCTGATCCACCACCTGCCGTCGGACAAGCGGTTGTTGGTCCAAGGCAGTGCCGGTTTCGTCGCCGGCGTGCTGGCCGGCCGGCGGGCCGACGCGGTTTATCTGTCGTCGGCCAGTTGGGCCTACAGCCGCAGGTCTTACCTGCTCGACTACTGGCAGAAACCGTGCAAGCGGTCGGCGCACGCCGGGTGATTGCCATCCACTGGGACTATTTCTTTCGCCCGATGTCAAATCCGTTGCGGTCCTTGCCCTATGCAGGCGACAACTTGGACGTGTCTATGAGTATCCTCGATGATCTGGCCGCACGCGACGGTGTCGCGCTGCACCTTCCGACGGTGTGGCAGTGCGAAAACACTTGGCAGTGAATCGGTCCAGACGTTGGCACTGACCGTCGCGCTGTTGTTGCTCGCTATGGTGATCGGGTTTGCGGTGGCGCGCCCGCGCGGGTGGCCGGAGGCGGTCGCGGCGGTGCCGGCCGCCGTCATCGTGATTGCCGTCGGCGCGGTCTCAGTCGATCAGGCGGCCCGGCAAATCACCGGTTTGTCGGGCGTGGTGGCGTTATTGGGCGCGGTGCTGGTGTTCGCCAAGCTGTGCGCCGACGAGGGCTTCTTCGAGGTCGCGGGTGCGGCGATCGCGCGGACCCCCGCGGCTCACACAGGCTGCTGCGCCACGTGTTCGTCATCGCCGCCTCCATCACCGCCGTCCTGAGCCTGGACGCCACCGTGGTGTTGCTGACACCGGTGGTGCTGGCGGCGGTGCGCGATCTCGCTATTGGACAGCCCGGCCGCCACGAGTTCGACGGCGTCGCGTTGGCGCCCGGACAGTTTCAGACCCGTCGGGGTTGACCGCACTGGTCGATCCGCCGGCCCGGCTGCTGCGTCCGGCGATGCTCCGCCGCGCGGCCGGTACCAGGCGCCAACGGAACCGCCGCATCGTCGATGTGCGCACGCCGCTGGGCCGGTTGGCCTACAGCAGGGTCCGCTAGGCGCGCCGATAGGCGGGCGGCAGAGGCATGCCGAGGTTGGCAAGCACGCCACGCAGGGTGGTCGGGTAGTCGGTGATGATGCCGTCGACGCCAACGCTGATCTGCTCGCGCATGGCCTCGGCGTCGTTGACTGTCCACGGAATTACATTGAGCCCCAACGCATGTGCGTGATCGACATACGATCTGCCGGTGACCAGTCGGTATTCGGGTGCAACGATGTTCTCGCCGGCCAACAGCGCCCCGACGACGGGATCGCCGACGGCCGCAGCGTCAATGCCGGCCAGCCACGGCGAGCCCGGCATCCAGGTCGTGTCGTCGTATAGGGCTACCAACGGGATGGCCGCCTCGGCCCGGTTGCACCAGGGGCAGGGTGCGCCAGTCGAAGCTCTCAATCTCGACGCGGTCGAGGGTGCCCGCCGCCCGCACCGCGGCCAGAATCACGTCGACGAATCGCTGCAGCCCGGCCGACGCACCCGGCTCGTTGGCCTCGACCTTGGTTTCGATGTTGTACTGCACACCGGTGCCGTTCGGGGTCCGATACGACTCGGCGAGGGCGAAGACTTCCGGCAGGGTTGCTATCTTGTTGCCGCGCACCACCGTTGTGCAGGGATATTCGGGCAGGGGGCGGCCGCAGTCCAGGGTGCGGATCTGCGTGAGGGTGAGGTCGTGCACCAGTTTTCCGACGTAGGGGTATTGCGGGTCGCCGCCGACAGCGTGTGCGGTGTCGGCGTCGATCGCCGCGTCGTGCCACACCAGGGGCTGGTCGTCCTTGGTGATGACGATGTCGAGTTCCAGTGTGCTGACCCCGAGTTCGAGCGAGGTCGCGAAGGCTCGCAGCGACTCCTCAGTCGTTTCCCCGCGTCCGCCGCGGTGCGCCTGCAGGTCGAACTCCGATGGTTGGGCGGCGGCAACGAGCAACCCCGGCAGCAGCACCAGTGCGAGCCAGGGTGGCGCCCAGGCGTGTGGACCGGCCGGGCAGGGTCGTCAGCTCCGGCGTTGGCGGGCTATTTCGGCGAGTACCACCCCGGCGGCCACCGAGGCGTTCAGAGACTCGGTCCGGCCGGCCATCGGGATCGACACCACCTCGTCGCAGGTCTGGCGCACCAGCCGGGACAAGCCCTTGCCCTCCGACCCGACGACCACGACGATCGGGTCGGTGCCGTCCAGGTCGTCGACCGTGGTGTCGCCGTCGGCGTCCAGCCCGATCACCCGGACCCCACGGTCGGCCCAATCCTTCAGCGTTCTGGTGAGATTGGTGGCACGTGCCACCGGAATCCGGACGGCGGCGCCAGCGCTGGTACGCCAAGCCACCGCGGTCACCGAGGCCGAACGGCGTTGCGGTATCAGGACACCGTGGCCGCCGAAGGCCGCGACCGAGCGGACGATCGCGCCCAGATTGCGGGGATCGGAGATGTTGTCCAGGGCCACCAGCAACGCCGGCGGCGATTGCAGCGCGGTCCCGAGCAGGTCGTCGGGGTGGGCGTAGTTGTACGGCGGAACCTGCAAGGCGATGCCCTGGTGCAGATGGTTGGTGGTCATCTTGTCCAGGTCCGTACGCGGCACCTCCAAGATGGCGATGCCCAAATCTGCTGCCCGAGAGACGGATTCGGTGACACGCTCATCAGCGTCGATGCCCAGTGCGACGTAGAGCGCGGTCGCGGGAACATCGGCGCGCAGGCACTCCAGCACCGGGTTGCGGCCGAGCACAGTTTCGGTCTCGTCGGTGCGCTTGGCCGGACGGCGAGGTTGGCTCTTGGCGGCACGCTTCGCCGCGGGATGGTTGGAACGCAGGTGCGCGGGCGGCGTGGGCCCCCGGCCCTCCAAGGCGCGGCGCCGCTGACCGCCCGACCCGACGGTCGGCCCCTTCTTACTGCTGGTCTTGCGCACCGCCCCCTGGCGCCGATAGTTACCGGCCATCTACTCGGCCACTACTTGTCGTCACTGGAGAGCAGCTCCCATTGCGGCCCGTCGGCGGTGTCGGTGACCTCGATGCCCGCTTGCTTCAGCCGGTCCCGAATCTCGTCTGCGAGTGCCCAATTGCGCTCCTCGCGGGCGCGTTGACGCCGCTCCAGCTCGGCCTGAACCAGCACGTCGACCGCCGCGAGGGCGGCCGACGTCTCGTCTCGGGTTTCCCAGCGCTCGTCGAGCGGATCACAGCCCAGGATGCCCATCATGACACGGATGGCACGGGCATAGTGCAAGGCGGTTTCGTGGTCACCGGCATCGAGGGCCCGGTTCCCCTCCGCGCGCGCGTGATGGATCTCGGACAGCGCGATCGGGACCGCGAGGTCGTCGTCGAGCGCGTTGGCGAAGCGCGTCGTCCACTGCCCCGGCACCACCCCGCCGACGCGGGCCCGCGCCCGGTGCAGGAATTCCTCAACTCCCACATAGGCTTTCACCGCGTCCTGCAGTGCGGTCTCGGAGAACTCGAGCATCGAACGGTAGTGCGCGCTGCTCAAGTAGTAGCGCAACTCGGGTGGGCGAACACGCTGCAGCATCGCCGGGATAGACAACACGTTGCCCAACGACTTGCTCATCTTCTCCCCACCCATCGTCACCCAGCCGTTGTGCAGCCAGTAGCGGGCGAACCGATCGCCGGCGGCACGACTCTGCGCGATCTCGTTCTCATGGTGCGGGAACACTAAATCCATTCCGCCACAATGGATATCGAATTCCGATCCGAGATATGTGCGCGTCATCGCCGAGCATTCCAGGTGCCAGCCCGGCCGGCCGCGACCCCAGGGTGTGGGCCAGGACGGTTCACCGGGCTTGGCGGCCTTCCACATGGTGAAGTCGCGCTGGTCGCGCTTACCGGTGGCCACACCTTCGCCCTGGTGAACGTCGTCGATCCGGTGGCCGGACAACTGCCCGTACTCGGGGAAGCTGAGCACGTCGAAGTAGACATCGCCGTTACTGGCGTACGCGTGACCATTTTCGATCAGGCGTTCCATTAACTCGACCATCTGGGTGACGTGCCCGGTCGCGCGGGGCTCCGCCGACGGCGGCAACACGTCCAGCGCGTCGTATGCCGCGGTGAAGGCGCGTTCGAAAGTCGCCGCCCACTCCCACCACGGCCGGCATGCGACGGCGGCCTTGGCGAGGATCTTGTCGTCGATGTCGGTGACGTTACGGACGAACGCGACGTCGTACCCGCGCGCTATCAGCCAGCGGCGCAGGATGTCGAACGCGACGCCGCTGCGGACGTGCCCGATGTGCGGCTGCCCCTGGACGGTGGCGCCACACAGGTAAACGGAGACGTGTCCCTCGCGCAGCGGAACGAAATCGCGCACGGCACCGGCTGCCGTGTCGTGGAGCCGCAGACGGGGGCGATCGGTCACGACGTGCCAGCTTACCTGGTACTTCGGCCGGGCCGGCCGTAGCTGGCAGCGCTATTCGTGGGCAACGATGAGCGCAGTGGCGATCGCGGCCAAACCTTCGCCCCGCCCGGTCAGACCCAGCCCGTCGGTGGTGGTCGCTGAGACCGATACCGGCGCCCGCAGCAGCTCCGACAAGACCCGCTGCGCCTCGGCGCGGCGCGACCCGATTTTCGGCCGGTTACCGATCACCTGGACGGCGGCGTTTCCGACCCGATAACCCTGCGCCTCGATCAAGTCGGCGACGTGGCGCAGCATCTGGGCGCCGCTGACGTCTCGCCAGCGCGGGTCGTCGACCCCGAACACGGCACCGATGTCGCCCAGCCCGGAGGCGGATAACACCGCGTCACACAGGGCATGCGCGGCAACGTCCCCGTCGGAGTGCCCGGCGCAGCCGTCGGCGCCGTCGAACAACAACCCCATCAGCCAGCAGGGCCGTCCGGGTTCGATCGGGTGCACGTCGGTGCCCAGACCGACGCGGGGCAGGGCGGTCACGGGCGCACGATCGCTTGGGCCAGCAGCAGATCCAGCTGGGTGGTGATCTTGAACGCCAGCGGGTCGCCGTCGACCACCCGGACCTGGCCGCCGATTTGCTCGACCAACGATGCGTCGTCGGTAGCGATGGCGTCAGCGGTGTCGGCGGCGCGTTGATAGGCGCGCAGCAGCACCTCGATCGCAAACCCCTGCGGGGTCTGCGCCGCGCGCAGCCCGGCGCGTTCCGGCGTCCCCAGCACCACGCCGTTGGCATCCACGGCCTTGATGGTGTCATGCAGCGGCAGCGCCGGCACCACGGCGCCGTGCCCGGCCCGCAACTCCTGGACAACCCGCGCGATCAGCGGCGGTGGGGTCAGCGCCCGGGACGCGTCGTGGACGAGGACAAACTCCGGGCTGCGGGCAACGGCGGACAGCGCGAGCCGGACCGACTCGGTGCGCCCGGCCCCGCCGGCGACGACGGTGATCTGCGCGCCGGGCTGGTCAGCGAGAAGGCGTTTGGCCTGGTCGATGCGGTCGGCGGGCACCGCTGCCACAACCTGGTCGACGAACCCCGACTGCAGCAAGCCGGCAACGGCCCGTTCGAGCAGCGTGTGCCCGTCGAGCTCACAGAATGCTTTTGGAATACCGGCGCGTAGCCGTTCCCCCGACCCCGCGGCGGGGACTACTGCGACAACTGTGCCCCCGGCCACCGGAGCTCACGCCTTCAGGAAGCGGCGGCTAGAACCTCGTCGAGGATGGTCTCCGCTTTGGCGTCGTCGGTGCTCTCCGCGAGCGCCAATTCGCCGACCAGAATCTGGCGAGCCTTCGCCAGCATGCGCTTTTCACCTGCGGACAGGCCGCGTTCCTGATCGCGACGCCACAGGTCACGGACAACTTCGGCGACCTTGTTGACGTCGCCGGAGGCAAGCTTTTCCAGGTTGGCCTTGTAGCGGCGCGACCAGTTGGTGGGCTCTTCCGTGTGGGGAGCGCGCAGTACCTGGAAGACCTTGTCCAGACCTTCTTGTCCGACGACGTCGCGGACACCGACGTACTCGGCGTTCTCCGCGGGAACTCGAACGGTCAGATCACCCTGCGCGACTTTCAAGACGAGATACTCTTTTTGCTCCCCTTTGATGGTCCGGGTTTCGATCGCCTCCACTAACGCAGCACCGTGGTGTGGGTAAACAACGGTGTCGCCGACCTTGAAGATCATCTGATTCGAGCCCCTTTCGTTACTTCATTCTAACACGCCGGTCCAAGTCGCGCGAAGCAACAGTGCAGGTCAAGGGGCACAACGCGCGCCGATTAGGGGTTGACAGAAGGACGAAGACGTGCAATACCACACACTATCAACGATCCGAATTGCCTGGCACGGACCCCCGCGATCGGCGCTGCGGTGCTGGTCTGTACACGGTGCTACCGCCGGAATGACCTTCCTACTACTGTGCATAGTTGCGCGGTTGACCCCGCTGTCGCGCCGTGCCCCGTCACTTCAGATCAGCCAGACCGAGCCCAGGAGGCACTGAGTGAACCGCTTCAAGACCGGCCGCGCGGTCCGCTTCCCCGCCCGAATCGTCCTTGCCGACCTGGCCGTGGTCGCCGCCGCCATGCTGACCGCGTGCGGTGCCGGGCAGATCTCGCAGATGGCCACCCAGGAGCCGGCTGTCAACGGCAACCGGGCCTCGGTCAACCACGTCGCGCTGCGCGACATCCGCATCCAGGCTGCGCAGACCGGCGATTTCCTGGAGCCGGGCAAGACGGTGGACCTGGTGCTGGTGGCGGTAAACCAGTCCCCTAACGTCGCGGACCGGCTGGTGAGCATCACCAGTGACATCGGGACGGTTACGGTGTCCGGCGACCCGCGCCTGCCCGCCAGCGGGATGCTGTTCATCGGCACGCCGGATAGCCAGAAGGTAGCTCCGGGGCCGATGAACCCCAACACCGCGGCGAAGGCGACCGTCAGGCTGGCGAAGCCTATCACCAACGGCCTCACCTATCCCTTCACCTTCACCCTCGAAAAGGCCGGGCAGACCAGCGTGCAGGTGCCGATTTCCGCCGGGCCGGCGGGACCGGCGGCCTAAACCGGCCGCCAGTCCCTTCCCAGGCCCGTTCCGGCCCTGTCACGCTGTGTCTGAAGGGGACTTGTCGCCCCCTGCCGATACCGTCATGACGTGGCAAACGCGCGCTCGCAATACCGCTGCTCGGAGTGCCGGCACCTCACCGCGAAATGGGTGGGCCGCTGCGGAGAGTGCGGCGCCTGGGGCACCGTCGAAGAGGTGCCCCTGCTCAGCCCGGTCGGCGGCCGCCGGCCCCTAGCCGCGTCGTCGCGGGCGGTTCCGATCAGCTCCGTGGAGGCGGGCGTCAGCCGGCACCGTGCGACCGGGATCGACGAGCTCGACCGGGTGCTCGGCGGTGGCGTGGTGCCCGGCTCGGTGACGCTGCTGGCCGGCGATCCAGGCGTCGGCAAGTCGACGTTGCTGCTCAAGGTCGCTCATATGTGGGCGCAGTCCGGCCTGCGCGTACTCTACATCTCCGGTGAGGAGTCGGTGGGCCAGATCAGGTTGCGCGCCGACCGGATCGGCTGCGGCTCGGGCGATGTGTACCTGGCGACCGAATCCGACATGCACACCGTGCTCGAGCACATCGCGACGGTCAAGCCGGCGCTTGTGATCATCGACTCGGTGCAGACCATGTCCACCACCGAGTCCGACGGCGTCGCCGGTGGGGTCACGCAGGTGCGCGCCGTCACCGCGGCGCTGACCGCCGCGGCCAAGACGAACGAGGTGGCACTGATCCTGATCGGCCATGTCACCAAGGACGGCGCCATCGCCGGACCCTGCTCGCTGGAACACCTCGTCGACGTCGTCCTGCATTTCGAAGGCGACCGTAACAGCTCGCTCCGCATGGTCCGCGGCCTGAAGAACCGGTTTGGCGGTGCCGACGATGTCGGCTGTTTCATGTTGCACGACAACGGAATTGAAGGCGTCGCGGACCCTTCGAACCTATTCCTCGATCAGCGGCCCAACCCCGTGCCCGGCACCGCGATCACGGTCGCGCTGGATGGCAAACGTCCGCTGATCGGCGAGGTGCAGGCGCTGCTGGCCACACCCAACGCCGGCTCACCGCGCCGCACCGTCAGCGGGATCGACCACTCCCGCGCCGCGATGATCACCGCGGTGCTGGAAAAACACGCCAGGCTGCCGCTGGCCGCCAACGACATCTACCTGTCCACCGTCGGCGGTATGCGGCTGACCGATCCGTCGTCGGACCTCGCAGTGGCCATCGCACTGGCCTCGGCGTTGGCCGACCTGCCGGTGCCCACCACCGCGGTGATGGTCGGCGAGGTCGGGCTGGCGGGCGATCTGCGCCGGGTCGGCGGGATGGATCGGCGGCTGGTCGAAGCCGCCCGGCAGGGATTCACCACCGCGCTGATACCGCCGAGATGCGACGCCGTGCCGCGCGGCATGCGCGCGCTGACCGCGCCGACCATCGGGGCCGCACTCGAGCACACGATCGAAATCGCCGGGCACCGCAGCATGCCGTCGAAGCTCGAACGGCGAAACCCTCCCACACTGCACGCGCTGACGTAGCAGAATTACACGGTGTGACCCGTCCGACGCTGCGTGAGACGATCGCCCGGCTGGGAGCCGCCTGGGGGGCCGGGCACCGGGGGCTCCGCGATGGCCTGGAGCGCATCCTGCGCGGCCGCACGGGCGCCCTGATCGTGTTGGAGAACGACGAGAGAGTCGAAGCCATCTGCGACGGCGGTTTCGCCCTGGATGTCCGGTACGCCCCGACCCGGCTGCGCGAACTGGCAAAGATGGACGGTGCCGTGGTGCTGTCCACGGACGGCAGCCGGATCGTGCGAGCCAACGTGCAACTGGTGCCCGATCCGTCGATTCCCACCGACGAGTCCGGCACCCGGCACCGCTCTGCCGAACGGGCCGCGATCCAGACCGGTTACCCGGTGATCTCGGTCAGCCACTCGATGAACATCGTTACCGTCTACGTGGGCGGCGAACCCCAAGTGCTGGCCGACACCGCGACCATCCTGTCGCGCGCCAACCAGGCCATCGCCACCCTGGAGCGCTACAAGACCCGCCTGTACGAGGTCAGCAGGCTGTTGTGTCGCGGGTCGAGATCGAAGACTTCGTCACGCTGCGCCACGTGATGACGGTAGTGCAGCGACTCGAGCTAGTCCGGCGGATCGGCCTGGTGATCAATTACGACGTCGTCGAACTGGGTACCGACGGGCGCCAGCTGTGGCTGCAGCTCGAGGAGCTGCTGGGCGGCAACACACCGATCGCGAGCTGATCGTGCGCGACTACCACGCCAGCCCCGAGCCGCTGTCCGACACGCAAATGACCGCCACCCTCAACGAGCTGGACTCGCTGTCGGACACGAGCTACTCGAAATCACGTCTCTAGCAAAAGTTTTCGGCTATCCCACTACAACCGAGGCGCGGGATTCAGCACTGAGCCCGCGGGGCTATCGCGCGATGGCTGGTATCCCGCTGCTGCAGTTCGCGCACGTGGGACCTGTTGGTGCGCAGCTTCGGCACGCTGCAGGGGCTGTTGGCCGCGAGCGCCAACGATCTGCAATCAGTTGATGACATCGGCTCGATGTGGGCCCGGCACGTGCGCGAGGGGTTGTCGCAGCTGGCCGAGTCCACGATCGCCGACCCGCTCAGCTGACTCCGCTCAGCCCGCGGGCGGGGGACCGGGCGCGCCGGGGGGCGCCTCGGGCTGCGGCACCGCGGGCTGGCCCGGTACCGGCCCCGGCGGGGGCAGCGGCTGGTTCAGGATGAACGGAACGGGGAGCGAACGCAAGTTGCCCAGCTGTACGACGAGATTGTAGGTGCCCGGCCCGATCGCCGGCCGGGGCAACGGGCAGTGCGGCGCCGACCCCATGCCGGTCCAGGTCACCGCCGTCGTGACCTGCCCGCCCGGGGCGAACGTCTTCACCAGGGTCTCGTTGGACGGCGCGCAGTCCAGGTTCGACCACAGTCGCTTGTTGTCGAGCGAATAGACGTAGGCGGCCAAGACGGCCGCCCCCACATCACGCTTGCAAGCGACCAGCCCGATGTTGGTCACGACCATCGTGAATTTCGGCTGGTCTCCGATGAAGTACTGCGGGGCGGTGGTCAGTCCCTTGACAGCCAGCGTGGAGTCGGGGCAATCGTCGCCCTCCTTGAGCACCGGCGGCGGCCGCACCGCGGCCGTGGGAGTCACCGACTCGGGGTTTTGTCCCTGCGGCGTGGACAGCTGGGTGGTGCCTTCCTGCCCGGGAGGGGGTGGCGCCTGCGGTGGGGCCGCGGCCGGATTGTTCTGCGCCGATCCCGGCTTGCTGACGCTGGCGGGCTTGGCGCCCGCGTTGTTACCCATGAACGCGATGATGGTGACGACCGCGATGCCGATCACGATGCCCGCGATCCCCAGGGCCAACCCCCTGCGCCGCCAATAAATCTCCGTGGGTAGCGGACCACGCGGTTCCAGATCCAGCACGATTCCACCGTAAGTCCAGGTCACGTCGATTTGTCCGATCCAGCCCGGCGTGTCGCGATGTTAGCCAGCCGACACCCGTGTTAGGGCGGCGCGCCACGGGACGACTTCCGCTGCTATTCGCCCTTGTAACCGTGCGCTACCCTTCGCCAATATCGCCGATGTGGTCGACCAGCGCCGCCCGCCCGTCGGCCAGGTGGTAGGTGACCCCTGTGAGCGCCACCGTGCCGGCCGCCACCCGCTCGGCGATGGCCGTGGATCGGGACGTGAGCTGCGCCAACGTCTCGCAAACATGCCGCGCCTCGAACTCGTCGACCCGGGTCAGCCCGTCGCGGCGACCGATCAGGATCGACGGCGCGACGCGCTCCACCACGTCACGCACAAAGCCGGCCGGTATCGCGCCGTCGTCGACCGCGCCGATCGCGGCCTTGACGGCGCCGCAGTTGTCGTGGCCGAGCACGACGATCAGCGGCACGTCGAGGACCGTCACCGCGTACTCGATCGAGCCCAGCACTGCGGTGTCGATGGCCTGGCCGGCGGTGCGCACCACGCACATGTCGCCCAGACCCTGGTCGAAGATCAGCTCGGCCGCCACCCGGCTGTCCGCACACCCGAAGATGACCGCGATCGGTTTCTGACCCGAAGCAAGGCTGGCGCGATGGTCGATACTCTGGCCGGGGTGCGCCGGCCGACCTTCGACGAACCGCTCGTTACCCTCTTTGAGTGCTTTCCACGCGGTTACCGGGTTGGTATTGGGCATAGCCAATATCATGCCGCAGGCACCGATGATTAGCAGGCGATACATATCGGTCACCAATCTTTTGGACTGGTACGACCGCTCGCGCCGCGATCTGCCCTGGCGGGAACCGGGCGTGGACGCGTGGCAGATCCTGGTCAGCGAATTCATGCTGCAGCAAACACCGGTGGCCCGGGTGCTGCCGATCTGGGCCGACTGGGTTCGGCGTTGGCCCACACCATCGGCGACGGCGACGGCCAGCACGGCTGACGTGCTGCGAGCGTGGGGCAAGCTCGGCTACCCGCGACGAGCCAAACGGCTGCACGAGTGCGCCGTCGTCATCGCCCGCGATCACGGCGACGTCGTGCCCGATGACGTCGACACCCTGTTGGGTCTTCCCGGTGTCGGCAGCTACACCGCCCGGGCCGTCGCGTGCTTTGCCTATCGGCAGCGGGTTCCGGTGGTGGACACCAACGTGCGCCGGGTGGTCGCCCGCGCCGTGCACGGCCTGGCCGACGCGGGCGCCCCGTCGGCAACGCGCGACCACGCCGACGTCGCGGCACTGCTGCCCAAAGACGATACAACACCATTGTTTTCGGTGGCGCTGATGGAACTGGGCGCCACGGTGTGCACCGCGCGGACGCCGCGCTGCGGGCTGTGCCCGCTCGACGAGTGCGCCTGGCGCCGTGCCGGCTATCCCCCCGCGCAAGGCCCGGCCCGCCGGGTTCAGAGTTACGCCGGTACCGATCGCCAGGTACGTGGCCGGTTACTGGATGTGTTGCGCGCCAACGATTCCCCGGTCACCCGAGCCGAACTGGACGTCGCCTGGCTGGCCGACACCGCGCAGCGGGATCGGGCGTTGTACTCGCTGCTCACCGACGGCCTGGTGACCCAGACCGGTGACGGCCGGTTTGGGCTAGCCGGCGAGGAATGACTCGACCGCTTGCCGGTACACCTGCGGCGCCTCGTCGTGAATCAGGTGGCCCGCCTCAGGAACTGCCAAATATTTTGTCGGCAAATATTTTTCGCTCATCTGAAGCATCTGGCCCGGCGGTGTGACCGAATTGCCGGCCTCCAGCAACAGCGCCGGCACCCGGACCGACGACCACTGCGACCAGTAATCCCGAGTGCCCCACTCGGCGGCGATCTCGATCCACCGCGAGGTGTGCCCGTGTAATCGCCAGCCGGTCTCGGTGCGGTCGAACGCTTCCAGGAAGTACCGGCCGGCGACCGGCCCGAACTCGTTGAATACCTGTTCGGCCGTGTCAAATTCGACCGGAAGCGCATGCAGCCACGGCTCCCACGGACCGGTGGTGCGACCGCGGAAATCCGGTGCCATGTCCTCGATTACCAATGCGGAAACCAATTCCGGCGCCTCGGCGGCCAGACACCAGGAATGCAGCGCACCCATCGAATGCCCCACCAACCTGACCGGCACCCCCAACGGGGCCGTCGCGTCGCCGAGATCGGCGACGAAACGCTCGGTGCTGATCGGGTGCGGATCGGCGACGTCGCGGCCACGGTGCCAGGGTGCGTCGTAGGTGTACACGGTGCCCAGCCGGGTCAGCCAGGGCAGCTGGCGCGACCACGTGGTGCCCCGGCCCATCAGCCCGTGCACCAGGATCAACGGCTCACCCTGCCCGCCGTGCGGAGTCAACAGGTCGGTGGGCATGGCACCATCTTGCGTGCCCCGCCCTCGAGCAGGACGAGGCAGGGTGCGGGGTAGCCTGGCGGGCATGCCGCCAGTGGTGAAGATCAACGCAGTCGAAGTTCCCGCCGACGCCGGCCCCGAGCTGGAGAAGCGGTTCGCCCTCCGAGCACACGCGGTGGACAACCAGCCCGGCTTCCTCGGCTTCCAGTTGCTGCGCCCGGTCAAGGGAGAGAACCGCTACTTCGTCGTGACACACTGGGAGTCCGATGAAGCGTTCCAGGCCTGGGCGAGTGGGCCCGCCGTCGAAGCTCATGCCGGTCAGCGTGCCAACCCGGTGGCGACCGGCGCGTCGCTGCTGGAGTTCGAAGTCGTCATGGACGTCGCCGGAGGCAAGTCGACTGCGTAAGCCCGATAAATTGGGTCCCGCGCAGCGAGTGCTGGCCGTCACTGCGGCAGCAGCACTAGTCGCGACCCTGGCGCCGGGCTGTTCGCCGTCGCCGCCGCCGCAGGCGAACGCGGCCAACGCCGGCCGGAGCATCGACACCCGCACACCTCCCGGGCTGCGGGCCCAGCAGACGATGGACATGCTGAACTCGGACTGGCCGATCGGCCCGGTCGGGGTTCGCACGCTGACCGCCCCGGGCCAGGTGGATGCGGTCGAGACCACGATGGAAGAGCTGTGGTGGGATCGTCCCTTCACCCTGGACGGCGTCGACATCAGCGCCAGTGTTGCCACGCTGCATCTCACCTCGTCGTACGGCGCACGGCAGGACATCCGGATGCACACCGACGACATGGGGCACGTCGATCGCTTCGACGTCGACACCGAGGCGCCGACGATCACCTCCTGGCATGACATCGACGCCACGCTGAGCAAGACCGGCGCTAAGTACTCGTATCAGGTCGCCAAGGTCAACGGGGGCCCGCCGGGGCACTGCGACCCCGTCACGGGCACCAACACCGGCGACTCCTTGCCGCTGGCATCAATTTTCAAGCTGTACGTGCTGCACGCCCTGGCCACAGCGGTGCAGCACCACACGGTGTCCTGGGACGATCAGCTGACCGTCACCGAGAAGAGCAAGGCGGTGGGCTCGTCTGGCCTGAGCCTCAACCCTGGGGATCGTGTTTCGGTGCACGACGCGGCCGCCAAGATGATCGCCAACAGCGACAACATGGCCACCGATCTGCTGATCGAGAAACTGGGCACGCACGCCATCGAGGAGGCCCTGGCCAGCGCCGGCCACCACGATCCGGCCAGCATGACGCCGTTCCCCACGATGTACGAGATCTTCTCCATCGGCTGGGGCCAGCCGGATCTGCGCGCCCAGTGGCAGCACGCCACGCCGCAGGTCCGCGCCCAGCTGTTGGCACAGGCAAATTCCAATCCCTACCAACCTGATCCGGCCCGCGCTCACGTCCCGGCTTCGACGTACGGCGCGGAATGGTATGGCAATGCGCAAGACATCTGTCGAATCCACGCGGCCCTGCAAGCCGATGCCGTGGGCGAGGCCGCGCCCGTTCGCCAGCTCCTGTCCGTCGTCTCGGGCATTCAGCTGAATCGCAACATCTGGCCGTATATCGGCGCGAAAGCCGGTGGCCTGCCGGGTGATCTGACCTTCAGCTGGTATGCTGTGGACAAGACCCACCAACCGTGGGTGGTCAGCTTCCAGCTGAACTGGCCGCGCGATCACGGACCGAAGGTGACCGGCTGGATGCTGCAGGTCGCCAAACAGACGTTCGCCCTGATCGCCCCGCGGTAGTCACCCGACCCGAAGCGTCCAACGGCCGTCGCGGTGATGCAGCTTCGTCACGCTGCCGGTGCAACATCGATGCGCCAGAACGACTTCGGCGGGATGTCGAGGGCCAGCAAGATCGCCGAGCGGATCACCGCCGGATGCGTCTCCGCCACGGTGCGCGGTACACCTTGCAGCGTTGACGTCAGCCAGCCGCCCACCCGTCCTGTGAGGTCGACGATGGATTCCCCGCCGTGCGGCGCTCGCTCCGGGCGGGTCAGCCACACCTCGAGGTCGGCCGCGTCGACGGCCGCCAATGCCCGGCCGCGCCAGTGTCCGCAGTCCAGGTCGGCCAACCGCGGCTCGGTCGCGGCGTGCAGACCCAACAGTGGTCTCGCGCGCGCGTTGCTCAGGGGCGGCGAGATAGCAGGCGTCCGGATCGGAGATGGCAAGGACGACAGGCCTCTTCGGCCTGCCGACGGCCGGTGTCGTTGAGGGGCTCGTCGACGGGAAACGCGCCGCAGCCGTCGTGTCGGTCATCGCGTGCGACACCAGGGTCAGCCGCACGACCCCCGTCACGCAGCGTTGCTCGATACCCGTCTGGCGCGGTCACCGAGCAGTCGACCCGCCAGCATCCCGAAGACCACCCCGATGGTCAGCCAGAGCAGCTGCGCGCCCAGTGACAGCAACCGGAATTCGTACAGAACGCCGGCGGGGAAGCCCGAGTAGATGATCGCACCCGCGCTGTCGCGCAACGGTTCCGGCGTCTCGTCCACCAATGGCAGCGCCACGGCCTTGAAGCCCTCACCCATCTGAGCGAACGCGTTACGCGAGCGAACGGTCAACCCGAAGACTTCTCCACAGACGCGTCGAATCTCCCAGCCCGGGAGGTCGTGGGTGGTCACGATCAGCACAGGCGGGCCCCTTAGCTCTCGGCCACAGCGAAACGGGCGGTTAATCCCGTCAGAGATTAACCGCCCGTTTGCTGACGTGCTACTGAGGATCGGGAGCCGCGTGGGCACCGGCCTTCGCCAGGTCCGGCTCGGCCTCTGGCTTGCGCACGCCGGTAAACTTGAACACCGCGTCCTTGCCGGCGCCTTCGCTGTCCCAGTTGTCGACGTCGACCCTGACCAGCTGTCCGGGGCCGACCTCCTCGAAGAGGATCTTCTCCGAGAGCTGGTCCTCGATCTCGCGCTGGATGGTGCGCCGCAGCGGGCGGGCACCAAGCACCGGGTCGAAGCCGCGCTTTGCCAGCAGCTCCTTGGCTTTGTCGGTCAGCTCCAGAGCCATGTCCTTGCTCTTGAGCTGGTTGGCGACCCGGCTGACCATCAGATCAACCATCCGGATGATCTCGTCGCGACTCAGCTGGTGGAAGACGATGATGTCGTCGATACGGTTCAGGAACTCCGGGCGGAAGTGTTTCTTCAGCTCGTCGTTGACCTTCTGTTTCATCCGCTCGTAGTCGTTCTCACCGCCACCCTGGGTGAACCCGAGGCCGACCGGCTTGGAGATGTCCGACGTGCCGAGGTTGGACGTGAAGATCAGCACGGTGTTCTTGAAGTCGACCGTGCGACCCTGCCCGTCGGTGAGCCGACCATCCTCGAGAACCTGCAGCAGGCTGTTGTAGATCTCCTGGTGCGCCTTCTCGATCTCGTCGAACAGCACCACCGAGAACGGCTTGCGCCGCACCTTCTCGGTCAACTGGCCGCCCTCCTCGTAGCCGACGTATCCTGGCGGGGCGCCGAACAGCCGCGACGCGGTGAACCGGTCGTGGAACTCGCCCATGTCGATCTGGATGAGAGCGTCGTCGTCGCCGAACAGGAAGTTGGCCAGCGCCTTGGACAGCTCCGTCTTCCCGACACCGGACGGACCGGCGAAGATGAACGAGCCGGACGGGCGCTTGGGGTCCTTCAACCCCGCACGGGTGCGGCGGATCGCCTTGCTGACGGCTTTGACGGCGTCCTCCTGGCCGATGATCCGCTTGTGCAGCTCCTCCTCCATGCACAGCAGTCGCGTGGTCTCGGCCTCGGTCAGTTTGAACACCGGGATGCCGGTCCAGTTACCCAGCACCTCGGCGATCTGCTCATCGTCGACCTCGGCGACCACATCTAGATCGCCTGAGCGCCACTGCTTTTCACGATCAGTGCGCTGTGCGACCAGTTGCTTCTCCCGGTCGCGCAGGCTGGCGGCCTTCTCGAAGTCCTGAGCGTCGATCGCCGATTCCTTCTCCCGGCGCGCGTCGGCGATCTTCTCGTCGAACTCGCGCAGGTCTGGCGGCGCGGTCATCCGGCGGATGCGCATCCGCGCGCCGGCCTCGTCGATCAGGTCGATCGCCTTGTCCGGCAGGAACCGGTCGTTGATGTAGCGGTCGGCCAGCGTCGCCGCCGCCACCATCGCGGAGTCGGTGATTGACACCCGGTGGTGCGCCTCGTAGCGGTCGCGCAGACCCTTGAGGATCTCGATGGTGTGCTCCACCGTCGGCTCGCCGACCTGCACCGGCTGGAAGCGGCGCTCCAGGGCGGCGTCCTTCTCGATGTACTTGCGGTACTCGTCTAGCGTCGTCGCACCGATGGTCTGCAGCTCACCGCGGGCCAGCTTCGGCTTCAGGATCGACGCGGCGTCGATCGCGCCCTCGGCGGCACCGGCACCCACCAGAGTGTGCAACTCGTCGATGAACAGGATGATGTCGCCGCGGGTGTTGATCTCCTTGAGCACCTTCTTCAGCCGCTCCTCGAAGTCACCGCGGTAGCGGCTGCCCGCGACCAGCGATCCCAGGTCTAGGGTGTAGAGCTGCTTGTCCTTGAGCGTCTCGGGCACCTCACCGTGCACGATGGCCTGCGCCAGACCCTCGACGACGGCGGTCTTGCCGACGCCGGGCTCGCCGATCAACACCGGGTTATTCTTGGTGCGCCGGCTCAACACCTGCATCACCCGCTCGATTTCCTTCTCGCGGCCGATGACTGGGTCCAGCTTGCCTTCCATCGCGGCGGCCGTCAGGTTGCGGCCGAACTGGTCGAGCACCAGCGAGGTGGACGGGCTGCCGGACTCGCCGCCACGACCGCCGGTGCCCGCCTCGGCGGCCTCCTTGCCCTGATAACCACTCAGCAGCTGGATCACCTGCTGCCGTACCCGGGTGAGTTCGGCGCCCAGCTTCACCAGCACCTGCGCGGCCACACCCTCACCCTCGCGGATCAGCCCCAGCAGGATGTGCTCGGTGCCGATGTAGTTGTGGCCGAGCTGCAGCGCCTCGCGCAGGCTCAGCTCGAGGACCTTTTTGGCGCGCGGCGTGAACGGGATGTGCCCGCACGGAGCCTGCTGCCCCTGGCCGATGATCTCCTCGACCTGGCTTCGGACGCCCTCGAGCGAGATCCCAAGCGACTCCAGCGACTTGGCGGCTACGCCCTCGCCTTCGTGAATCAGACCTAGCAGGATGTGCTCGGTGCCGATGTAGTTGTGGTTGAGCATCCTGGCCTCTTCTTGCGCCAAGACGACCACCCTGCGGGCACGGTCGGTAAATCTCTCGAACATCGGTGGTTACCTGCTCTCCCTCACCATCGGTACTCCAGTCATTGTCGACACAGGGGCCGACAGTACGTACCTGATGTCCACTGTAATGGTCGGCCCGTCAGGGTTCGAACGTTGCGGTGCCTTGCCGTTCAGGCTTGGCCGCCTCCCCGGTTGCCCCCAGTTGCCTCTGTGTCCCTCTCTGTCCGAAGGAAATCCCCCGCTAACAGAGTCCGTAACTGAAGCAACGACACAAACCACCAAATCGTTTCCCGCGCGAGACGGCGATCTTTTCGCCACCAGCGAAAAGAAACCGGCGCCCGGGTCTTGCGACCGGACGCCGGATACCGATTGTTTTAGGTGGCCGCGTGAAATGCGTCGATGACGTCCGCCGGGATGCGGCCGCGCGTCGACACGTTGTGCCCGTTACGGCGGGCCCACTCGCGGATCGCGGCGCTCTGCTCACGGTCGATCGCCCCACGGCCGCGGCCCGAGCTGGTACGCCCCCGACGGCGACCACCGACACGACGGCCCGCCGCCATCCACTGCTTCAGATCGTTGCGGAGTTTTGCGGCATTCTTGGAGGAAAGATCAATCTCATAGGTCACCCCGTCAAGCCCGAATTCGACGGTTTCGTCGGCGGCTCCTGCACCGTCGAAATCATCAACCAAGGTGACGGTGACTTTTTTCGCCATTAGCTTACCCTCGCGTTCTTCCTGAGCATCTGCTGGGCAGTTTGCACCCACTCCCCGACCACTAATCTGCCATATGGCCGCAGCATATTCAATCTGAGCGCAACGTGAGTTACATGTTTCATCTCGAGTGCGGCCGAACAATCGGGAACAAAACTGTCTCTCTAATTGACAGGCCGGTCAAAGTCATCAACAACCGGTCGATACCCATTCCCGTTCCGGTGCACGGTGGCATCCCATACTCGAGCGCTGTGAGAAAATCTTCGTCTAGCTGCATGGCCTCATCGTCACCCGCCGCGGCGGCCCGCGCCTGCTCGGCAAAACGCTCGCGCTGGACCACCGGATCGTTCAGTTCCGAGTACCCGGTCGCGAGTTCGACACCGCGTGCATAAAGGTCCCACTTTTCGGTGACACCCGGGATGCTGCGGTGCTGTCGAGTCAAAGGTGTTGTCTCGACAGGGAAATCCTTGACGAACGTCGGGGCGGTCAATGTATTGCCCACCGTGTGCTCCCAGAGTTCCTCGACGTACTTGCCGTGTCCGTAGCCGCGGTCGTCGGGAATCTCCGGGAAGTCCGGGCCGAGTTGAGCTGCGATGGCCTGCAGCCGCTCGAGCGTCGTCTGCGGTGTGATCTCTTCACCCAGCGCCGCTGACAACGACGGATACATTTGTATAGAAGCCCATTCTCCGTCGATGTCGTAGATGCTTCCATCTGGTAACGGTAGTTGCCGAGTACCGATCGCCTCGTCGGCGACCTCTTGAATAAGCTCTCGGGTGATCACCGCCGAATCGTCGTACGTTCCGTACGTCTGGTAGGTCTCCAACATCGAGAATTCCAAAGAATGTGTCGAATCGGATCCTTCGTTTCTGAACACCCGATTTAGCTCGAAGACCTTGTCGAATCCGCCGACGATGCATCGCTTCAGGAACAGTTCGGGCGCGATCCGCAGGTAGAGATCGATGTCGAAAGCATTGGAATGCGTTATGAACGGGCGTGCGGCAGCACCGCCGGCCGACGTCTGTAACATTGGCGTTTCGACTTCGAGAAACCCGCGCCGCTCCAACGCGTTGCGGATCGCGCGGATAACGGCGATTCGCTGGCGAGTCACCGAGCGCGCCTGCGTGCGCACGATGATGTCGACATAACGCTGCCGCACCCGGGATTCCTCGCTCATCTTCTTGTGCGCGACCGGCAGCGGCCGCAGCGCCTTGGCCGTGACGCGCCAGGAGTCGGCCAGCACGGACAATTCGCCGCGGCGTGAACTGATCACCGTTCCGTGCACATAAACGATGTCGCCCAGGTCGACGTCGGTCTTCCAGGCATCCAGCGACTCCTTGTCGACTTTGTCCAGGCTGATCATGGCCTGCAGGGTGGTGCCGTCGCCGTCCTGCAGTGTCGCGAAGCACAATTTGCCAGAATTGCGGGCGAAGATGACCCGTCCCGCCACGCCGACGACGTCGTCGGTAGCGGTGTCGACCTCGAGGTCGGCGTGGGCCTCGCGTACCTGCGCCAGCGTGTGGGTCCGCTCGATGGCCACAGGATAAGGGTCCACACCCTCGGCCAACAGCCGAGCACGTTTATCCCGGCGAATCCGGAACTGCTCGGGAAGGTCTTGATCGGCTGTACTCACGACGGTGCCAGCTTAAATGACCTCGCACGGCGGCCGCAGCACGCATCGAGTGCACCGGCGGCGTCACATGGGCAATGGCGGCGGCGACACGCCGCGCGGGGCCGCCCAGCCCGCACACCCACGTCAGCACGCCGCGCGGGAACGTCAGCGCGCGGTCTTCAGCCGGCCGCGCTGCGCGTCCCGATCGCGCTCGAAGACCAGCCGCAGCCCGTGCAACGTCAGGTGCTGGTCATAGTAGGTCTCAGTCTCCAGCTCCGACAGCAACGTCGGCGCGGTGTGCCCGGTTGGCCACTATCACGACGTCGTCCCTGGAAAAGCCATCCACGTCGGCGCGAACCTGGCCCACCAGACCGTCGACCAGGCCAGCGAATCCAAACACGGCGCCGGCCTGCATACACTCGACGGTGTTTTTGCCGACGACCGAGCGGGGCCGGGAGAGCTCGACCCGGCGCAGCGCGGCCGAGCGGGCCGCGGCGGCGTCCGAGGAGACCTGGATGCCGAGCGCGATCGCGCCACCGAGGAATTCACCCTTGGCCGACACGACGTCCACGCAGAATCGAGGAACCGAAGTCCACCACGATGCACGGCTTTCCAAACTTATGAAAAGCTGCCAGGCAGTTGATGATTCGGTCGGCACCGACCCCTTTCGGGTTGTCGACCAACAGCGGGATACCGGTTCGCACGCCGGGCTCGATCAACACGTGCGGCACCGACGGCCAGTACTGGTCGAGCATCACCCGCACCTCGTGCAGCACCGAAGGGACAGTCAACAACGCCGCTGCCCCGCTCAGCCGCTCGGAGTCATAGCCGATCAGGCTGTCGATGGTCAGCGCCAACTCGTCGGCGGTGATTTCCGATTCGGTGCGGATCCGCCACTGCTGCACGACCTTTGCGTGCTCCTTCGCACCGGAGATCAGCCCGACGACGGTGTGGGTGTTATGGACGTCGATCGCCAGCAGCACGGCTATCGCACACCGATGCGTGGGTCGAGTAGTTCGTCGACGCCGTCGGGCACGAACGCCGGATCGCTATCCCAGGTCGATCTGCTTGTTGTCGGCGTCCACGAACACGATGCGCGGCTGATACGCCCGCGCCTCGGCGTCCTCCATCGCGCCGTAGGCGATGAGGATCACCAGATCACCCGGATGTACGAGATGCGCGGCGGCGCCGTTGATCCCGATGATGCCGGTACCGCGCTCACCGGTGATCGCGTAGGTGACCAGCCGGGCACCGTTGTCGATGTCGACGATGGTCACCTGCTCACCCTCGAGCAGGTTCGCCGCGTCCATCAGGTCGGCGTCGATGGTCGCCGAGCCGACGTAGTGCAAATCGGCCTGGGTGACCGTGGCGCGGTGGATCTTCGACTTGAGCATCGTCCTTAACATCAGTTCCTCCAAGTTGTTTCATGGGTGTACACCCGAAAGGTGCCGGCGTGGCCTCGATGTCGATCGCAATGTTGTCCAGCAGCCTGGTGCTGCCCAGCCGGGCGGCGACGAGCAGCCGGCCGGGCCGGCCGACCTGCGGTGGGCCCAGGTCCGCATCGCGCAACTCCAGGTAGTCGACGGCGACAGCGGGTACCGCGTCGAGCACGGCGCGCGCGGCGTTCAGCGCGGCTTGCTGGCCGGCGCCCGCGGCGTGCGCGCCAGCCAGCAGCGCCGCCGACAGTGCCGTCGCCAATTCGCGCTGGGAGGTGTCCAGGTAGCGGTTACGCGACGACATCGCCAGCCCGTCAGATTCGCGGACCGTCGGCACCCCGACCACCTGCACGTCGATGTTCAGGTCGGCGGTCATCTGCCGGATCAGGACCAGCTGCTGATAATCCTTCTCGCCGAAGAAGATTCGATCGGGACGCACGATCTGCAGCAGCTTGCAGACGGCGGTGAGCACACCGGCGAAATGTGTTGGGCGGACCCTGCCTTCGAGTTCGGCGGCCAGCGGGCCGGGCTGTACCGTGCTGCGCAGGCCGTCGGGGTACATAGCCGCGGCGGTCGGTGCGAACACGATCTCCACGCCCTCTCCGCGCAGCAGCGCCAGGTCGTCGTCGAGCGTGCGCGGGTAGGCATCGAGGTCTTCCCCGGCGCCGAATTGCAAGGGGTTCACGAAGATCGACACCGCGACCACCGACCCGGGCACCCGCTTGGCGGCCCGCACCAGTGCCAGATGTCCCTCGTGCAGCGCTCCCATTGTCGGCACCAGCATCACCCGGCGCCCGGTGTGCCGCAGCGCGCGGCTCACGTCGGACATCTCGCGCGGCACCGCGTACACATTGAGTTCTCCCGGCTGGAATGCCGGTGGCCTGGCTGTCGTGAAGCTCATCGGGCCAGCACCTCCACGACCTCCTGCGGCGCATGCGCGCGGCGCGCTGTCCGCAGCGCGTTCTCCCGGTACGCCTGCGCCAGCTCCGGGTCGACCCCCGCCAGCGCCCGCAGGTGCCCGGCGACCGCGGCCACGTCACCGCGGGCGACCGGCCCGGTGAGGGCGGACTGGCCACGTTGCAGCGTGTTCTCCAGCGCCGCGCGGGCCAGCGGCCCGACGATGCGTTCCGCGACGCCGCCGGGTTGATCGTCGACCAGCTGCTGGCCGAGCAGTTCGGTGCCGCGGACCGCCGCCCGCAACGCCTCGAGGGCGTCGGCGAGCACGGTCACCAGGTGGTTACTCGCATGCGCCAGCGCCGCGTGGTAGAGGATGCGCGCCTCTTCGCGGACCCGGAACGGTTCGCCGCCCATCCCCAGCACCAGCGACTGCCCGATCGCATAGCCGACGTCGTCGGCCGCGGTGATGCCGAAGCAGCTGTCCGGCAGCCGGCTGATGTCCTCGTCGGAGCCGGTAAAGGTCATCGCCGGGTGGATGGCCAGCGGTAGGCAGCCGTGGTCGGTCAGCGGAGCGAGAATGCCGACTCCGTTGGCGCCCGAGGTGTGCATCACGATCGTGCCGGGGCGGACCGCCGAGGTCGACGCTAGCCCGGTCACCAGACCCGCGAGCTCGCTGTCGGGCACCGCCAGCAACAGCAGTTCGGCGGCCGCGGCAACGTCCTGCGGCGGGGCGACCGGGGTGTAGGGCAGCCGGCGTTCGGCTCGCTGCCGCGACACGCGGGAAATCGCGGCGCACGCCACCACGACGTGGTCAGCGCGCTCCAGCAACACGCCCAGAGCGGTGCCCACCCGACCGGCCGAAATGATGCCCACCTTGAGTCTGGCGGGGCGCAAGCCGTCCAACTGCCCCATCGCAGACGACCTCACATTATTCGTTCGTGCGTTCCGGTCCACTTTTGGCTGGCGTCGGGTACCGGACGGTCACTAAGACCGTAATCGATCGGGCACGTAGCCCCAATGTGAGGAAGCTCCCAGCTCAGTCTTCCCGACGGTGGCGCCGGCCGCCCCCGGACGGCTGCACCTGCAGCCGCGCCAACAGGTCAGCAACCGATTGGCCGCCGGTGCGCAGGCCGGTATCGGGGCTGCCGTGGTCGTCATCGGAGCCCTGGTGGCGTGGCGTGGACGGCCGCGCCAGCCGCGGCGGGGGCACCTCCTGGGGCGCCGGCCGAGGGAACGACGGCGCCGGTGGCTGGGGCGTGGGTGGGGGTAAGCCGCCGGCCCGGCCCGGGGCCTGGTCGGTGGCTCGATCTGAGGGCTGCTCGGAGCCCAAAAAATTGCGGACGCTGTAGTCGCGGTATTCCGCGGAGTGCCGCGAGCGGGCCCTGCGGCAGGGTTCCACGGCCGGCGGCGTCGGCGGCTCGGCGACACCACCGTCCAGCGAAACGCCCAGCACGTCGTCGGCGGAGCCATGGCGAGCGCGACGCCGCCGGCCGCCACTCGCGACGTCGGGCTGGCTAAGGGGCTGGCTCCGGGACTCGCTCACGGGCCCGCTACCGGCCCAGTTGCTCCCCGGCGTGCCGGAGGGCAGCCAGAGCCCGTCGGCGTTGACCGACTGCCAGTCGGTCAACGCCGATTCGGGCTGCGGCGCCGGTGGCGGCTGCCACTGCGGGGGCGCGAATCGCTCGGCTTCGGCGGGCGCGGCCATCGGCGGCGGCACGAAGGGCGGCGTCTCAGGATACTGGGCCTGCGGTTCGGCAACGTAGCGCGCGTCCTGCGCGCCGTCGTACGGGGAGTGGTCCCGGTCACGGAACCGGGGCGGCGGCGGACCCGCACTCGCGGCCGCAACCGGAAACTCCCCCACCTCGGGGACGTCGATGATCGCCGATTCGTCGGTCCGAGGCTTCGCGGCGTCCACCGGGCGGCCCTGCCGGACCGAGGTGACCCGGTCGCTGGTGACCCAATCGACCCCCGTGGCTTCGCCGTGGCGATCCCAGTCGCTGTATGCCTGGGTGGGCGGCGTCTCGGTGTCGACGTTCTCCAACGCGGGCCGCTGCTCGAGATCGGTGTCGAACAGAATCTCCAGACTAGTCCGCAACGCCGCCACTTCGGCGCGCAGAGCAGCCAGATCGTCGGCGGCCTGGGCGCGGATCTCGGAGGCAAGCTCGCGGCGCAACTGAGCCTCGACGGTCAGCTCGTATTCGCGCCGCGCCGAGATCTCCCGGTCCAACTGCAGGTCGTAGACCAGCTTGAGGTCGCGCACCCGTGACTGGTCGGCATCGCTTTGACGCCGGTACAGCACGGACACGAAGGCGCCGGCGACTGCGGCCCACAGCGCCAGGATCACAGCGAGCTTGAGGAGTTCCACGCGATTGGTGAAAACCAGTGCGGAACTGGCCCCCATCGCAAGGACCAGCAACGCCGTCAAGAGCACCCACCCCGGCCTGCGGCCGCCGCGCCGACCCCGGGCGCCGCGGGACAGAACGGTCATGGCCTGACTGTACCTGTGCGATGTCATTCCGCGTGTCGCGTCAGTCCGGCGATTCTCACCTGGGTTGAGCCGCCGTTTGCCCGTGGTGGGGACCGTCCGGGGCGCCAGGCAACCTAGACCCAGTCTAGCTTTCCGCTCCCCCGCCGCGTTCGGTCGGATCTTGCGGGGACTTGCAGCAATGCTGTAGCCACAGCGCGGCGACCAACAGCGCCAGCGAGCTGATCGCGGCCACCACCGTCCCCGTGGTGTCCTCCGCGGCGGCTCGCAACCAGGATCGACGCGGCAGGAAGAACACCAGCACCCCGGTCCACCAGCCCAGCACCAGCGCGCCCACCCAGGCCGAGGCCTTGGCGACCGTCACGCTGCGGGCCACCGCGAGTGGGTGTAGCCAACCGGGGCCGGCCCCGATTTCCCTGTCGCTGATCTTGGTCCGGACGTAGCGCGCCCACAGCACCTCGGCGATCGCGACGCCGAGCAGCGACAGGCCGGTCCACACGGTCACGGGCGGAAAAAAGCGGAACAACCCGTGGATCAGATAACTCAATACCGCAGCTCCGACCACCGCAACCGTGAGGTTCCGCTTCCTGGTCGGCCCCATTAGCTCGTCGACTCCGGGGATTCGGTGGGGCGGCGCAATATCCACCTGGTCAACCGGACTGCCTGCTGATCGGCGGGGTCGAGTTCGGCCAGCAGCTCGGCGACCGGGCGCGGCCCGCCGGCCAGGGTCAGCCGCGCATCTGGGTCGACGGCCAGCCAGGGCACCATTACGAAGGCGCGCAGGTGGGCCAGCGGGTGCGGCAGTGTCAGGTTGTTTTCCCGGCTGAGCACTTCGCCTGCCGCCGCATAACAAGCAATCAGGTCCACGTCCAGGGTGCGCGGCCCCCAGCGCTCACCGCGGATACGGCCTGCGGCCCGTTCGAAGCCCTGGGCCCGGCGCAACCAACCCTGACCGTCCAGGGTCGGGTCGTCGGCGATCAGCACCGCGTTGAGGAACGGCCCCTGTTCCACCCGTCCCCACGGCGCCGTCTCGTACACCGGGGACACCGCCACCAGCGCGTCACCGAGCGCGTCCACCACCGACTGCAGCCGCGCCAGCCGGTCTCCCAGGTTAGACCCTATGGACAGGACGACCCTGGTCATGTGCGCCGCTTTCCCCCGCGAGCGGGTGGGGGTACCGCACAGTTGTGGGTGCATGCACCCACCTCATCGCTTCGCGTTGCGTCGTCGCGGGCGCGCGTCATCACACCCAGCCCGCCAGGATCACCGAGCCGCGACCACCCCGCCGCAACCGCCGGATTACCACCGCGACATCGGCGAACTGCTGCGGGATCGAGGCCTGTGGCTTGTGCACCGAGACCTCGACGGCGTGCACCCGGTCGTCGGCCATCACATGCTCGGCGATCTCGGCGCCCACTGTCTCGATCAGGTTCCGGGGCGGCCCGGCGACGATGTCGGCGGCACGCTGCGCCAGGGCGGCGTAGTCGTGGGTGTCGGCCAGGTCGTCGCTGGCGGCGGCGTCGGCCAGGTCGATCCACACCACGATGTCGATGACGAATTCCTGACCGTTGCTCCGCTCGGCCGCGAAAACACCGTGGTGTCCGCGAATTGTCAAGCCACGCAATTCTATTCGGTCAGCCATCGCCTTCAGTCCGCTCCGTGTCGCGTCCAGGCACCGACGACCTTGAGAGCGTCGACCGAGGCCCGCACATCGTGCACTCGCACACCCCAGACTCCGTGCAGGGCAGCCAGCGCGGATATCACCGCCGTCGCCGTTTCGCGCCCGTCGGGCGGTCGCGGCGACCCATCCGGTCCGGCCAACAGCGTACCGAGGAACCGTTTCCGCGAAGCACCCAGCAGCACCGGGATCCCGGTCGCCACCAGTTCGGGCAGGCCGTGCAGCAGCGCCCAATTTTGCTGTCCCGTCTTCGCGAATCCCAGGCCCGGGTCGATGATCAGCTTCGCCAGGTCGACCCCGGCGGCCACCGCGTCATCGACACCGGCCAGCAGTTCGGCGCGCACGTCGGCCACCACGTCTCGGTAATGCGGGGCCCGGTGCGGGTGGTCGGCCGATACCGATCGCCAGTGCATCAGCACCCAGGGCACACCGGCCTCGGCCACCAGCGGGGCCATCGCGGGGTCGGCGCGCCTGCCGGAGACATCGTTGACGATCCGCGCCCCGTTTTCCAGCGCCACCCGTGCGACCTCGGCGTGCATAGTGTCGATGCTCACGGTGAGACCATGTGCGGCAAGCCCTTTGACAACGGGCGCGATGCGCGCACTCTCCACCCTGGGGTCGATTCGGATGGCACCCGGACGGGTCGACTCCCCGCCCACGTCGATGATGCCCGCGCCGTCGGCGGCCAATGCCAGGCCGTGCGCGACGGCGCTGTCGGCACAGAGGTAGCGCCCGCCGTCCGAGAATGAGTCGTCAGTGACGTTCACCACCCCGACCACCTGCACAGGCAGCGGACTCATCTACGCAGGATGAGGTCGAGTGCTTCGGCTCGAGAGGCGGCGTCGGTTTTGAACTGCCCGCGCACCACCGAGGTGGTTGTGGTGGCGCCGGGCTTGCAGACACCGCGCATCGCCATGCACAGATGCTCGGCCTCGACCACGACGATCACCCCGCGGGGGTCGAGCCGCTTCACCAAGGCGTCCGCGATCTGGCTGGTCAGCCGCTCCTGTACCTGCGGCCGTTTGGCGTAAAGGTCAACCAGCCGAGCGATTTTCGACAATCCAGTGACCCGGCCGTCCGGGCCCGGGATGTAGCCCACATGGGCCACGCCGTGGAACGAGACCAGGTGGTGTTCACACGTCGAGTACAGCGGGATCTCTTTGACGATGACCAGCTCGTCGTGGTCTTCGTCGAACATGGTGTTGAGCACCGCGTCGGGGTCGGTGTAGAGACCGGAGAACATCTCCCGACACGCGCGCGCCACCCGGGCTGGTGTGTCCCGCAGCCCGTCGCGATCCGGGTCTTCGCCAATCGCGTACAACAGCTCGCGGATGGCCGCCTCGGCGCGTGACTGATCGAACGCCCGTACAAGATGCGGCGCGGTGCGCGTATCCGGCCCCAGACTCGGCAAAGCCATCGAATCCTCCGTTCGTCAGCCGCGGGCCGGCGGGTTGGACCGACTGACGTCGTCATCCGGCTGATCGGGTGGCCTTCCCGGATCTTGGCTGGGCTGACCGGGTGGGGGGTAGGGCGGATACGCTGGCTGGTCCTGGGCATGACCCCGGCCCGGCTGGCTCGGATAACTCGGTGCCGGTTGCGGCCAATGAGGTTGCGGTGCAGGCGGATACCAGTGCCCCTGGGGCTGCTGCGGCGGCGGCCAACCCGGCGCATACCAGCCGGCCGGGGCACCATAGTCGGGCTGAGGGGGCCGCTGCGGCCCGGGCGGCCGCCGGCCGCCGTGAGAACCGTTGGTGCCGTGAGCTTTTCGGTCAGACTCTGCCCGCGCCGCCTCGGCGGCCTGGCTGGCTGCCGCGATGGCCGCCTTGAACGCCGGTTCGGGGACCGGCTGCGGCCACGGCTCGCCACGCTCGATGGCGAGCTCACCCGGCGTCTTGATCGGCGGCTTGTCCGACGGAATCCGGCCACCGAAATCGTCGAACATGGTGAGCCGGGGCCGCTTTTCGACGTCCGCGAAGATCTTCTCCAGCTCCGGGCGGTGCAAGGTTTCCTTTTCCAGCAGCTCGCCGGCCAGCGTGTCGAGAACGTCGCGGTATTCGGTGAGGATCTCCCAGGCCTCGGTGTGCGCCGCCTCGATGAATTTGCGGATCTCGTCGTCGATGTCGCGCGCGACCTCGTGCGAGTAGTCTGCCTGAGTGCCCATGGTGCGCCCCAGGAAGGGGTCGCCGTGCTCCGACCCGTATTTGACGGCACCGAGTTTGGAACTCATGCCGAATTCGGTGACCATCGCTCGCGCGGTCTTGGTGGCCTGTTCGATGTCGGACACCGCGCCGGTGGTCGGCTCACGAAACACCAGTTCCTCGGCCGCGCGTCCACCCATCGCGAACACCAGCTGCGCGATCATCTCCGAGCGGGTGCGCAGGCCCTTGTCCTCCTCGGGCACCGCGACAGCGTGGCCGCCGGTGCGGCCACGCGCCAAGATCGTCACCTTGTACACTGGGTCGATGTCGGGCATCGCCCACGCCGCCAGGGTGTGCCCGCCTTCGTGGTAGGCGGTGATCTTCTTCTCCTGCTCGCTGATGATCCGGCCCTTGCGACGTGGACCGCCGATCACCCGGTCCACCGCCTCCTCGAGGGCGGGCCCGGTGATCACGGTGCCGTTCTCGCGGGTGGTCAGCAGGGCCGCCTCGTTGATGACGTTGGCTAGGTCGGCCCCGGTCATGCCGACGGTCCGCTTGGCCAGACCGTCGAGGTCGGCATCGGGCGCGATCGGCTTGCCCTTCGAGTGCACGGCCAGCACGGAGCGGCGGCCGGCCAGGTCGAGGTTGGACACCGGGATCTGCCGGTCGAAGCGGCCGGGCCGTAAGAGGGCGGGGTCCAGAATGTCGGGCCGGTTGGTCGCGGCGATCAGGATGACGCCGGCCCGGTCCCCGAAGCCGTCCATCTCGACCAGCAACTGGTTGAGCGTCTGTTCGCGCTCGTCGTGACCGCCACCCAGGCCGGCGCCGCGCTGGCGGCCGACGGCGTCGATCTCGTCGACGAAAATGATGCACGGGCTGTTCTGTTTTGCCTGCTCAAAAAGGTCACGCACGCGGGAAGCGCCGACGCCGACGAACATCTCGACGAAGTCGGAGCCGGAGATCGTGAAGAACGGCACCCCGGCCTCCCCCGCCACCGCGCGCGCCAGCAGAGTCTTTCCGGTCCCGGGCGGGCCGTAGAGCAGCACGCCCTTGGGGATTTTGGCGCCCAGCGCCTGATAGCGCGCCGGGTTCTGCAGAAAGTCCTTGATCTCGTAGAGCTCCTCGACCGCCTCGTCGACGCCGGCAACGTCGGCGAAGGTGGTCTTGGGCATGTCCTTGGAGAGTTGCTTGGCGCGCGACTTGCCGAACCCGAAGCCCATCCGGGCGCCGCCCTGCACGCGGGAGAACATGACGAACAGGCCCACCAGCAACAGCAGCGGCAGTACGTACACGAGCAGCTCACCAAGGATGCTGCCCTCGTTGACGACCGTGCTGACCTTAGCGTTCTTCGCGTTCAACGCGTTGAACAGGTCGACGGCGTAGCCGCTGGGGTATTTGGTGATGACCTTGTCGGAGTTGTTGGTGTCGCTGTTGCCCTTCTTCAGGGTCAACCGCAGTTGTTGCTCACGGTCATCAATCTGCGCGCTCTTGACGTTGTCCCCGTTGATCTGGGACATCGCCACCGAGGTGTCAACGGACTTGTAGCCGCGGGTGTCGTCGCTGAAATAGAAGAACGACCAGCCGAGCAGCACTACAACAGCGATCGCCGTGACTGTGCGGATCACGTTTTTCCGGTTCATCAATCATCGGCCGTTTCGGCCAGGTCCTTCCGATACACGCAGCTGGAAAGTTCAGGCTACCGCTAGCTCCGGTAATGCTGGAGCGCAGCGGTCACGACTGTGCGACCCGGACAACGAGCGGCGGGTTCCCGAGCCGACATCCCCCGCAATCCGGAGCACGGCAAATCGAGTTCGCGCGCCCGCGGTGCTAGGCGTAATGGCGGACTTCGATCACATTGCTATCGGGGTCGCAGAAGTAGAACACCTGCGGGGCCCAGCCCCGGGCGCCGTAGCTGCAGGTCAGGCGGGCGCTGGTGTCCACCCCCGCGTCGCGCAGGCGCCGGTCCAGCGCATCGTATTCGGTGTTCGACAGCGCCAGGCACACATGATTGACTGGATGACCGGCGCTGCCCGGGACCTTCGTCAGCAGCTCGCTGGCGGCGGCGTCGGCCAGCGGCACCAGGTCGATAATCGAGTCCTCGCACACCCGCACGCTCGGAAACGGCGCCTCGCCGGCCTCGAACTCGTCGAACCGCACCGGCGCCAGGCCGACCACCTGCGTATAGAAATCCATCGCCGTCCGCGAATTCTTCGTCCACAACACGATGTGGTCCAGCCGCCTCATGCCGATTTACTCGCTTTCGCTCTTGGGCGTTGCGCGGCGCCCACCCGCGACGACCTGTGACGCCCATTTTCGACGCTCCCGAGCACTTCTCAGGCCATTCGGGTTGTACTTTGGTGTGTTGGTGCCCACATCAACCGAACGGTTAGTAGATACCAATGGGGTGCGGCTGCGGGTCGTCGAGGCCGGCGAGCGCGGAGCGCAGGTGGTCGTCTTGGCGCACGGGTTTCCCGAGTTGTCCTACTCGTGGCGCCACCAGATCCCGGTGCTCGCGCGGGCTGGCTATCACGTGCTGGCACCCGATCAGCGCGGTTGCGGCGGGTCGTCGCGCCTGGAGCCGATCGATGCCTACAACATTCGGGAGCTGACCGCCGACATCGTCGGGTTGCTCGATGACGTCGGCGCCGAGCGAGCCGTCTGGATCGGCCACGATTGGGGTGCCCCGGTCGTCTGGCATGCGCCGCTGTTGCACCCGGACCGCGTCGCGGCCGTCGCCGCACTCAGCGTACCGGCCACGCCCAGATCACAGGCGCCACCGACGCAGCTGTGGCGCAAGATGTTCGGCGAAAACTTCTTCTACATCCTGTATTTCCAGGAGTCCAGCGTCGCCGACGCCGAGCTCAACGCCGAACAGTCCGCTTCATCCGCCGCATCATGGGCAGCCTACGGACCGATGGTGACAAGTCCACGGGGATGCGGATGGTGGCACCCGGCCCGGAAGGTTTCATCGATCGCCTCCCCGAATCCGATGCACTGCCGGACTGGATCAGCCAAGACGAACTCGACCACTACATCGCCAAGTTCTCCCGCACCGGATTCACCGGTGGCCTGAACTGGTACCGCAATTTCGACCGCAACTGGGAAATCACCGCCGACATCGCCGATGCGAAGACCTTGGTGCCGTGCTTGTTCATCGGCGGCACCGCCGATCCCGTGCTGGCCTTCACCCGTGCCGACCGTGCCATCGAGATCGTCTCCGATCCACACCGTCAGGTGATGATCGAGGTCGCGGGACACTGGCTGCAACAAGAACGGCCGGACCAGGTCAACTCGATACTGCTGGAATTCCTCAACGGATTGGAGCTGCGATGACCTCCCCCTTCGTTTCGGCGTCTTCATCACGACGTTTCATTTAATCGGCCAATCTCCCACGGTGGCATTGGAATACGACATGGAACGCGTCGTCGCCCTGGACCGCCTGGGCTACGACGAAGCCTGATTCGGCGAACATCATTCCGGCGGCTACGAGTTGACCGCCTGCCCGGAAGTGTTCATCACGGCCGCGGCCGAACGGACCAAGCATATCCGGCTGGGCATCGGAGTGGTCTCACTGCCCTACCATCACCCGCTGATGGTGGCCGACCGCTGGGTGCTGCTGGACCATCTGACCCGCGGCCAGGTCATGTTCGGCACCGGCCCGGGGGCGTTGCCGTCGGATGCCTACATGATGGGCATCGACCCGGTCGATCAACGGCACATGATCACATGATGCAGGAATCGCCGGAGGCGATCCTGGCCTTGTTCCGCGCCGGACCCAACGAGGGCATCGACCGTCACACCGACCGGTTCACCCTGCGTGGCGCGCAGCTGAACATCCGGCCCTACACCTGGCCCTATCCGGGTCTCGACGGCGGCAATGATTTCGCCGTCCGGTCCGCGACTGGGCCGGTGCGATGGGCACGTCCCTGCTGTCACTGTCGATGTCGGTGCCCGGTGGTTACGCCGCCCTGGAGACCGCCTGGGAGATCGTGCGCGAACAAACGCCAAAGCCGGCCGCGACGAACCGGACCACACCGACTGGCGGGTGCTGTCCATCATGCACATTGCCGACACCCGCGAGCAGGCGATCCAGGATTGCACATATGCTGCAGGATTTCGCCAACTACTTCGGCGCGGTGGGGTTCGTCCCGCTGGCCAACACCGTGGAGGGCGCACAGTCACCATATGAGTTCGTCGAAGACTATGCGGCCAAAGGGAATTGCTGTATAGGCACGCCCGACGACGCGATCGCGCACATCGAGGATCTGCTGGAACGGTCGGGCGGGTTCGGGAACTGCTGATGCTCGGTCATGACTGGGCCAAAGACTGCCGTGACCAACTGATCGTCCGTGCCGGCGAGGCCGCTATGAAGGCCATGACCGAGCACGTCGGCGAGCAGGAAGACGCGCTGCGGTGATGCGTGCCGCCGTGCTGCGGGACGGCCGCATGATCCTGCGCGACGATGTCCCCGACCCGGTACCGCTGGCGCAGCGGCGTTTGGAGCAGATCGAACACGGTGCTCATCTGGTCCACGCGTAGATTATCTCGGGTTCGGGTTCCCAGACGCGGGCCAGCTCGACACCGGGCAGTTGGGCGAGCGCACGATATTCGCTGGCCATCGCAACCCAGTCGGCGGTCTTGGCGATCACCGCGGGCTTGCATGCGATGGCGTCGCGGACCACCGCGAACGAGTTGCGATCGGAGACCAGAAGTGTGTAGAACCCGTCGAACGCGGCGCACAGCGCGTTCGGGATGTCCATGCCGTCGGCGAGCGCTGCTTGGCGACATCGGGGCCAACCGCGTAGGGGTGGCCAGCCCGAAAGGTTCACCGCAGACTCGGTCGCCATGCGGGGTGTGGCCGGCGCCCTGAACCCAGCACACCCTACTGCTCGTAAATCCGCGGGTCCAGCGTGCCGATGTAGGACAGGTCGCGGTAGCGCTCGTCGTAGTCCAGGCCGAAGCCCACAACGAATTCGTTGGGAATGTCGAAGCCCACGTAGGCGATCTCGACGCTGGCGCGCTGCGCGTCGGGCTTGCGCAGCAACGTGCACACCCGCAGTGAGCGGGGACGCCGAGTCTTCAGGTTCCGCAGCAGCCAGGACAGGGTCAGCCCGGAATCCACGATGTCCTCGACGATCAGCACATCGCGATCGTTGATGTCGCGGTCCAGGTCTTTGAGAATGCGCACCACACCCGACGACGTCGAGGATCCGTAGGAGCTGACGGCCATGAACTCGAACTGCGTCGGCAGCGGGATCGCCCGCGCCAGATCGGTGACGAACAGGACCGCGCCCTTGAGCACGGTGATCAACAGCAAATCGTGGTCGCTGCGGGTGGCCGCGTCGCCGTAGTCGTTGCCGATCTGCTCGCCGAGCTCGCCGATGCGCGCCTGAATCTGCTCCGTGGTGAGCAGGACGGACTTGATATCCCCCGGGTACAGCTCCACGGGCTGCTCGGGCGTTATCGCCGGGGAGGTCTGGGCCACGCCCCACAGCGTGCCACGTCAGCCGCTGAACAACCAACGGCGCCGCCGGTTTTAGGGGTATTCACACAGGCTCGCGCCGCAAGATCAGCATGCCGTCGCGCCGACCCGCGATCAGCCGCTCGAGCGGCGCGTCGGAACCGACCGCCACGCCGCCCTGCCCGCGCCACGCGGTGATCAGCCGGTTGACCCCGCGGATCTGCTTGTCGGTCAGCCCGGTCGAGCCGCCGGCTAGCAGCCAGCCCCGGATGACCCGCCGCCGCACCGGGTCGGCCAGGGTGGCCAGCGACGCCGCCCGCAGCCCGGCACCCTCTATGACACCGGGCAGCGCCTCGGCGGCGAGCTCGTCGAGGAAGCCGGTGTCCTCCCGCAGCGCCGTCGCCGTTCGGGCCAGCGCCTCGGCCACACCGCCGCCCAGCACCTCTTCGAGCAGCGGTAACACCTCGAGCCGCAGCCGGGTTCGGGTGAAGCGGCGATCGGAGTTGTGCGGGTCCTGCCAGGCTTCTAGGCCCAGCTCCCGGCAGGCGGCGTGGGTGGTGGCGCGCCGGACCCCGAGCAGCGGCCGACACCACGGTGGATCGTGCGGGCACATCCCGGCGATGGAGCGGGCACCGGAACCGCGGCCCAGCCCCAGCAGCACCGTCTCGGCCTGGTCGTCGAGGGTGTGAGCCAGCAGAACCGGCCCGCACCGGGCGCCGCGCAACGCGGCGTAGCGGGCGGTTCGGGCCGCGGCCTCGGGGCCGCCGGCGGGCCCGGTTGGACCCACCTGAACGGTGATCACTTGTGCGGCAACGCATCCCAACGCGATGGCTTGGTCGCGCGCGGTGTAGGCGACGGTCGCCGACTCGGGCTGCAGGCCGTGGTCCACGATCAGCGCGGTGGTCGGCCGTAGCTTGGCCGCGACGGCGGTGAGGGCAAGCGAATCCGGTCCGCCCGACAGCGCCATCGACCACTGGTCCCCGGCGACCGGATAGGTGTCGACGAACGCCTCGACAGCGGCGCGCAGCTGCCCTAGAGGACCCTGTCGATCCATCGCTGCGGCTCTTCGATCTCGGCGGGCAGCGGCAACGGCTCGGGGCCCGACCAGACGGCGTTGAACCGCTGCATGCCGACCCGGACCACGACCTGGTCGACGAAGGCCTTACCGCGGGTGTACTGGCTGAGCTTGGCATCCAGGCCCAGCAGGGCGCGCACCAGCCACTGCAACGGCGGTTGCCTGCGCTGACGCCTGTCGTCGAAGCGGTCACGGATGGTGGCGACCGACGGCACCGCCTTAGTTCTGACCGCATCCATCACGTGCTCGGCGTGGGCCTCCAGCAGGGTGCCCAGCACCAGCAGCTGATCTAATGCCCGGCGCTGCGGCTCGGACTGGACAGCGCGTACCAGCCCGACGATGCCGGACGGGGCCTCGTCGGCCTCGGACCCGCCCCGCCCGGGATTGCGCACGTAGTCGGCCAGCCGGCTCGCCACCGCGCCGAGATTGTCGCCGGCGTCGCAGGTCAGCAACGCCGGCGCGTCCGACATGTAGTCGAGCAGCCGCGGGTTGGCGGTGAACTGCACGCGGTGGGTCACCTCGTGCAGGCAGACCCACAGCCGGAAAGCGGCCGGGGCCACCCGCAGCTGCCGCTCAACCGCGATGACGTTGGGATACACCAACAGCAGACAGCCCTGCCTGTCGTCGGCGAACGGGTCGTACTGGCCGAGAATGCCGGACGCCGCGAAGGCCAGCACGGCACCGGTTTGCGCGCCGTCGAGCCAGCCGGTGAACAGGCTCCGTGGCCTTTCGGTGCCGTTGGTCATCAACCGCATCGAGTTCGCCGCGGCCCGAACCCCGTCTCCGCGGTCGACGACGCGCGCGTCCGGTACCTCGCCGCCGGTGGCCAGCCCGGTGACGTCGCGCACCAGCGGTTCGGCTTTGGTCGACGAACGGGCCAGCTCGCCGATCACCTGACGGCGGGTGTAGTCGCTGGCCGGCGGACCGGGCCGGGCCAGCCGGACACCGACGGTGGCGGCGAAGCCCCAATCGACGGCGGCACCCAGGGTCAGCTCGGACGACGACGTCATGTGCACCCGCACGTCCACAGCTGGGTGGCCAGGGCGTCCATCGCGTTGCGTCCGTTGGGACCCGCGGCGTTGGAGAGGAACGCGAAGGTGAGCACCCGCCCGCTGCGGTCGGTGACCACCCCGACCAGCGAGTTGATCGCGGTGAGCGAACCGGTTTTGGCACGTAACCAGCCGGCCGGTCCCTGATTGGTGGCCTGGTCCAGGAAGCGTTCGGCCAGCGTCCCGCTGCCGCCGGCGATCGGCAGCAGGTCCAACAGCGCGCGCAATGACGGCTGGTCCGGGCCGGCAGCCGCCTGTATCGTGCCGTCCAGGGTCCGGGCGGTCAGGCGGTCGTCGACGGAAAGTCCGCTGGAGTCCAGTAGCGTAGCGCCGGCGGTGTCGACGTGGGCGGTGTTCAACCGGTTGGTGACCGCGTCAACCGCGCCCGCGAAGCTGCGCGGCCGGTTGATCGCCGTCGCCACCTCACGCCCGATGGATTCGGCCAGCACATTGTCGGAGTGGTCCATCATCTCGCCGAGCCGCTGCACCAGCGGCGCGGACTGCACCACCGCCAGCTGGCGCGCCCCGGACGGCGCCGTGCCGATGGCCACCGCGGCCGGATCCAGGCCCAGCGCCTTGGCCAGCTCACGCCCGGCGTCCAACGCCGGTGTCTTGGACCGCCGCGAGTTGACCGTGCTGGGCTGAATGCGCCCGCAGTCGATCATCACCGGCTCGATCGGCGCGATGTCCCCGTTGTCGATGTCGGTCGGGTCCCAGCCCGATGCCATCGTCGGGCCGGTAAACGCCGAGATGTCCACCTGCACGGCCGTCGGCGTCATGCCGCTGCGATGAATCTGCTCGACCAGATCACCGATCCGGGGCGCGCCGCGATACCAGGTGGGCACGTCGGGCGGTGCCGCGGACAGCGTCGGGTCGCCCGCGCCGACCAGCACGACGGGTCCCTGCGCGTTCGTGCTGCCGGCCACCACGCGGGTGCTGATCCGGGCCTGGCGATCCAGCGTCAGCAGGGCTGCGGCCGCGGTCAGCACCTTGTTGGTCGACGCCGGCACCAGCGGCATGTCGTCGGCCAGCTGCCAAAGTTGTTTGCCGGTGAGGGCGTCGGTGATCCGACCGCCGAACCGGCCCAGGTTGGGATCGGCAACCACCGGCGCCAACACGGCCGCCAGCCCGCCGGGCGACGGCGTCTCAGCGTTGTCGGCGACCGGCACGACGCCCGGCTTCAGGATCGGCGGCCGGGGCGGCGGTACCGGAGCGTGGGTGGCGCTACTGCCGTGCCCACCCGTGGTGAAGAAAGTTGCGGCGACCACCACGGCGGCGACGAACGCCAGCACGGCCAACCCGATCAAGACCTGGGTGGATTTCCGCCAGCGAGTACGACCCATCACCCTCCTGACTGTTTGGTCCTATTCTGCCGAATCTGCCTGATGACGCTCGACTAGGGTGATCCGCGACGAACCAGACCGACCCGGGTCCAACCCCGACCGACTTTCTTTTAAGGAGCCGAGACAGTGCAATTCGACGTGGTCATCGAGATCCCGAAAGGCCAACGGAACAAGTACGAAGTCGATCATGAGACCGGGCGGGTGAAGCTGGACCGCTACCTCTACACCTCGATGGCCTACCCCACCGACTACGGCTTCATCGAGAACAGCCTCGGTGAAGACGGCGACCCGCTGGACGTGCTGCTACTGTTGCCGGAGTCGGTGTTCCCGGGTGTGCTCGTCGAGGCGCGGCCGGTGGGCATGTTCAAAATGGTCGACGAGGCCGGTAGCGACGACAAGGTGCTGTGTGTGCCGGCCGGCGATCACCGGTGGGACTACATCCAGGACATCGGCGACGTGCCAGCGTACGAGTTGGACGTCATCAAGCATTTCTTCTCGCAATACAAGGCGCTCGAGCCGGGCAAGTACGTCAAGGCGGCGAACTGGGCAGGCCGGACCGAGGCCGAGGCGGAGGTGGAACGCTCCTTCGCGCGGTTCAAAGAGGTCGGGCACTAACCGCCCGCGCTCTTTGAACCACGCACCGAACCGACCGCGGCTCGCGCGGGTCAGCCGATTTTAGCGGTGCACCGGCTGCGCAGCACGCTCCAGCCCAGCGCCGCACTGACGAAAACGACGCCCATCGAGGCGGTGACGACTTGGTGGATCCGGTACCGCTCGTCGATGGACAGCAGCATGATCACCGACAACGCGCCGATCGCCCAGTGCGCGGTGTTCCAGGTACACGAAGCGGTCCAGCGTCTGCTGCTGGACTAGAGTAGATGGTGATCGAGCGAACGAACATCGAACCGATCAGCCCGAGAACCAGGGCAATAGATGATCGGGTCCGACGTAATCGCGAACGCACCGGTGACCCCGTCGAACGAGAAGGCCGCGTCGAGCACCTCCAGGTAAACGAACAGCGTCAACCCGGCGCGGCCCGTCGCCAAAACCAGTGCGTCCGAAAGGTTTCAGTGTCGGCGGGGTCAACGTGGATGCCCGCGGACCGGAACGCGTGGCTCAGGCTGTTGACAATCAGGTAGCTCACCAGGCCCAGCAGCCCGGCCGTCAACACCGTCGTGCAACTCGTCGCCGGAGCGGGTCAACTGCGCGCCGACCAGGACCAGCGCGACCGTGGCGACCACCACCGACACCTGGTCGAGACGTCCGACCCACGCGAGCGGGACCTCAATCCACTCGATGTCTCGGTCCTTGAAGATGAAATCCAGAAACAGCATCAGCACGAACAGGCCGCCGAATGCGGCGACCTGCGGGTGCGCGGCCGTGACCAGCTTCTCGTAGCTCGGCGACCCGTAGGAGAATTCCAGGGCGCCGTACGAGGGAGGAGCGGACGCCAGCTGCAGCGCGCGGACCGGGTCGACTCCCGCGGTCGCCCACACGATGAGCAAGGGAAACAGCAGCCGCATGCCGAAGACGGCGACCAGGATCCCGATGGTCAAAAACATCTGCCGCCAGAACGGGCTCATCCGCTTGAGCACAGCCGCGTTGATCACCGCGTTGTCGAAGGACAGCGACACCTGCACGCCGAGGGCGATCAACAGGTACAAGGCGTCGAACCCGCCGTGGACGAACCCCAGTACCAGGGCCGCCACGGTGACTATCAGCGAAATCCCTAAAAGATGCGAGCGGCGGCGCTGGATCCTTCCTGACAGCCGCCCACACTATGGCGAAGCTGGTCGTGACCGCCAGCCCTACCGTCGCGCACTTATTATTTTTATTTTCAGATTGTGGCGATGACGGCGGTGGGTGAGGATGATCGGCCGAAAGCGCCGCCTCGATGACCGAAGTCGGCGGCGCGGCGGCGCCCCTGGGTGCTGCCCCGGCCGGGGGACCGTCCCAGGGACCGATCGCGCGCGGCAGCGTGGCCCGGGTCGGTATCGCGACCGCGCTCACCGCGGCCTGCGGCTACGCCGTGATCTACTTGGCGGCTCGGGACCTGGCGCCGAGTGGCTTCTCGGTGTTCGGTGTGTTCTGGGGCGCGTTCAGCCTGGCCACCGGTGCCGCGTTCGGTCTGCTGCAGGAGACCACCCGGGAGGTCCGCGCCAACCGCTCCCCGGAGGCGGCGCCGTTTACCGGCGAACCGCGCAACCATCCGCTGCGGGTGGCGGCGCTGGTCGGCGTCGCCGCGGCCGTCGTGATCACGGGCACCTCGCCGCTGTGGAGCGGGCGGGTTTTCATCGAACAGCGGTGGCTGTCGGTGGCCCTGCTGGCGGTCGGGCTGGCCGGTTTTTGTGTGCACGCCACCCTGCTGGGCATGCTGGCCGGCACCGATCGGTGGACGCAGTACGGCGCGTTGATGGTGACCGACGCGGTCATGCGGGTGGCGATCGCGACCACGACGTTCGTCCTCGCCTGGGGCTTGACCGGGTACCTATGGGCCACCGTGGCCGGCGTGGTGGCCTGGCTGATCATCCTGCTGGCCGCGCCCGGTGCCCGCGCCGCGGCCCGGATGCTCACGCCGGGCGACACCGTGACATTCCTGCGGGGCACCGCGCATTCGATCACCGCGGCCGGGGCCAGCGCGATCCTGGTGATGGGATTCCCCGTGCTGCTCAAGTTGACGTCGAATGAGCTTGGGGCACAAGGCGGTGTGATCATCCTGGCGGTGACGCTGACCCGGGCGCCGCTGCTGGTGCCGTTGACGGCCATGCAGGGCAACCTGATCGCGCATTTCGTCGACGAAGGTCGCAACCGGCTGCGGGCGCTGTTGGCGCCGACGGTGCTCATAGGTGGCACCGGCGCGGTGGGAGTGGTGGCCGCCGGGCTGGTCGGACCGTGGCTGCTGCGGGTCGCCTTCGGCTCTCAATACGACGTCAGCAGCGAGCTGCTGGCATGGCTGACCGGAGCGGCGGTGACGATCGCGATGCTGACCCTCGCCGGCGCCGCGGCGGTCGCGGCCGCGCTGCACCGGGCGTACGCGCTCGGCTGGGTGGGCGCGACCGTCGTGTCGGGGCTGTTGCTGCTGCTGCCGCTGCCGCTGCAGACCCGCACCGTGGTCGCGCTGTGCTGTGGTCCGCTGGTCGGAATCGCAGTACACCTGATCGCGCTGGCGCGTGCCGAGCGCCTAACCGGCTGATCCTGGCTAACCTGGTGAACATCGAAACGCATTACCCCGGCGTATGGATCGTCATTCCCGCCTTCAACGAAGCCACGGTCATCGGCGAGGTGATCGCCGATGTGCGGTCGGTGTTCGACAACGTCGTGTGCGTCGACGACGGCAGCACCGACGAGACCGGCGAATTGGCCCGCCGGGCCGGAGCCCATCTGGTGTGTCACCCGGTCAACCTCGGCCAGGGAGCGGCCATTCAAACCGGGGTCGAGTACGCCCGCAACCAGCCCGGCGCGCAGCTCTTCGCGACGTTCGACGCCGACGGGCAACACCGCGTCAAGGATGTGGCGACCATGATCGACCGGCTCGCCACCGAGGACGTCGACATCATCATCGGGACGAGGTTCGGCGGCCAGGACACCAGCCGCCCGCCGTTGCTCAAGCGGCTCGTGCTGCAGACCGCCGCGCGGCTGAGCCAGCGCGGACGCCGGCTGGGCCTGACCGACACCAACAACGGGCTGCGGGTGTTCAACAAGAGGGTGGCCGACGGGCTGGACATCACCATGAGCGGCATGAGCCACGCCAACGAGATCATCATGCTCATCGCCGAAAACCGTTGGCGGGTCGCCGAACAACCCGTCGAAGTGCTGTACACCAAATACTCACGGTCCAAAGGCCAGCCGTTGCTCAACGGCGTCAACATCATTTTCGACGGCTTCTTGCGCGGCAGGCTCCCGAGATGAGAAGGACTCGACGATGAACTGGATCCAGGTACTGCTGATCGGCTCGATCGTGGCGCTGCTGGTGTATCTGCTGCGGTCCCGCCGAAGCTCACGGTCCAAGGCGTGGGTCAAGGTCGGCTACGTCTTGTTCGTGTGCGCCGGCATCTACGCCGTGCTGCGCCCGGACGACACCACCGTGATCGCGAACTGGTTCGGCGTGCGCCGCGGCACCGACCTGATGCTTTACGCGCTGGTGATGGCGTTCAGTTTCACCACGCTGAGCACCTACATGCGGTTCAAGGACCTGGAGTTGCGCTACGCGCGGCTGGCCCGGGCGGTGGCGCTGGAAGGCTCGCAGCTTCCCAACCCGCGCTAGCCAACCTGCGCCTTGCAAAAGTATTCGACGGTGCGGCGCACGCCCTCTTCCAGCTGAACACGCGGAAGCCAGCCCAAAACCTTTGCGGCGGAACTGATGTCGAGACAGGAGCGCCTCAGGTCGCCGAGCCGATCCGGATGGAATTCCGGGTCGTCCGACCCGCCGACGGCCTTGACCACCGCCGTGTGCAGCTGGCGGTCGGAGGTTTCGATCCCGGTGCCGACGTTGAAACGCTGCCCGCCGCCCACCTCCCCGGCGGCCCTGACGAACGCGTCCACCACGTCGTCGACGAACACGTAGTCGCGGGTCTTGCTGCCGTCGCCAAACACCTTGGTGGGCTTCCCCGACAGCAGCGCCTGCGCGAAGATGGCCACCACGCCGGCCTCGCCGTGCGGATCCTGCCGGGGGCCGTAGACGTTGGCCGGCGCGATGTGCGAGCACTCCAGACCGTACAGGTTCCGGAAGGTGTTCAAGTAGATCTCGCCGGCGACCTTGCCCGCGGCGTACGGCGACGCAGGATCGGTGGGGACGGTCTCGGGCGTGGGGTACCGCGCCGGGGTGCCGTAGATCGACCCCCCGGACGAGGTGTGCACGATTTTGCGGACGCCCGCGCGGCGCGCGGCTTCGGCCAGCCGGATCGTGCCGATCACGTTGACCGACGCGTCGAACTGCGGATCCGCCACCGAACGCCGGACGTCGATCTGGGCCGCAAGGTGGAACACCACCTCGGGCCGATACTCCTCGAGGATCGCAACCAGGTCCGCGGTGACGATATCGGCCTCGACGAAGTCGTGGGCGATATCGTCGGCCAGATGCTCGAGGTTCGTCGCCTTGCCCGTCGCGAAGTTGTCCAGGCTGACGACCGAATGACCGTCCGTTAGCAGGCGGTCGACCAGCGTGGACCCGATGAATCCGGCTGCTCCGGTAACCAGTGCGCGCACCGGGCCCACCATACCGACCGGTAAGAAATAACCATGCCCACCGTCTGGACCCGGATCCCACCGGTCGCCCTCGCGGCGGCCGCGCTGATCGCGGTGCAGCTGTTGATTCGGGCGGTGCTGGCGTTCGGCGGCTACTTCTACTGGGACGACCTGATCCTGATCGGCAAGGCCGGATCCGAGGGTTTGCTGGCGCTGTCGTATCTGTTCGACGATCACGACGGCCACGTGATGCCGGCGGCCTTCCTGCTCGCCTGCGTGCTGAGCCGGCTGGCCCCGCTGGACTGGACCGGACCCGCGATCAGCCTGGTGGTGCTGCAGCTGCTCGCGTCGGCGGCGCTGCTGCGCGCGTTGTACGTGATCCTCGGCTGGCGGCGGGTGCTGCTGATCCCGTTGACGTTCGCACTGTTCACCCCGTTGGGGGTGCCCGGGTTCGCCTGGTGGGCGGCGGCGCTGAACTCTCTGCCGATGCAGGCGGCGCTGGCCTGGGTGTGCGCCGACGCGGTGCTGCTGGCGTGGACCGGCAACCAACGCTACGCACTCACCGGCACGCTGGTCTACTTGGGCGGGTTGCTGTTCTTCGAAAAGGCGGCGGTGATCCCGTTCGTCGCGTTCGCGGTGGTGGCGTTGCTTTTCCACGTGGGCGGCGAACGCTCGGCGTTGCCGGCGGCCTGGCGTGGCGGCGTGCGGTTGTGGACCGCATCGCTGATATTGACGCTTCTCTGGGTGGCGCTGTACCTGGCCGTGGTCAACCAGCGACGGTGGAGTTCCGATCTGGCGATGACGGCGGATCTGCTGGCCCGCTCCATCACCCACGGCATCGTGCCGGGACTGGTGGGTGGGCCGTGGCATTGGGACCGCTGGGCCCCGGCCTCGCCGTGGGCCACTCCCCCGCCGGCGGTGATGGTGCTGGGCTGGCTGGCGCTCGCCGGCGTGCTGGTGCTCTCCCTGGTCCGCAAACAGCGGGTCGGCGCGGTCTGGCTGACGGCCGCCGGTTATGCGGTGGCCTGTCAGGTGCCGATCTATTTGATGCGCTCGTCGAAGCTGACCGCGCTGGAACTCGCCCAAACCCTGCGCTACCTGCCGGATCTCGTCGTCGTGCTGGCGCTATTGGCGGCCGTGGGCCTGGGTGCGCCCAACAGGCCGGCGGCCGCGCCTTGGCTGGACGCCTCGGGGAGGCGCGCGGCGGTCACGGCCGGGCCTGCCGCGTTGTTCGTGGCCAGCAGCCTGTACTCGACCGCGACGTTCCTGACGAGTTGGCGAGACAATCCTACCCAGGCGTATCTGCGCAATGCGCAAGCGAGTTTGACTGCCGCGCATAAAGATTCGACCGCACCACTGCTGGATCAAGAGGTCGATCCGCTGATCCTGCAGCGTGTGGTCTACCCGGAGAATCTGGCCAGCCACATGTTCGCCCTGCTTTCGGATCGACCGGAGTTCGCAACGGCGACAACACAATTGCGTATGTTAGACAGTTCCGGCCGGCTGATCCCGGCCCGGGTCACCTGGGTTAGGACCATCAAACCGGGCCCGATGCCACAGTGCGGGTATTTCGCCCAGCCCGACCGACCGGCCCGCATGGTGCTAGACGGGCCGCTGCTGCCGGCCGACTGGACGGTCGAACTGAATTACCTGGCCAACAGCGAGGGTTCGATGACGGTGTTGCTGCCGGAGGGCCCGGCCGTCAAGGTCCCGGTGCATCCCGGGCTCAACCGCGTCTTCGCCCGGCTGCCGGGGGCCGGCGACGCGATCACTGTCCGGGCCGACACCACAGCGCTGGCACTGTGCATTGCGTCCGGCCCCGTCGGGTTCCTGGCTCCGGCCTAGCTCGGCCCACCCTCGACGGTATCCGACGACTGGTCGTCCTCGTCGGTGTTCTCGGTGGCCTGCGGGGGCTGTTCGTCGCCTTCGGTCGGCGGCTGTTCGGCAGTGGTCATCGATGTCGCCTACCCCGGCCCGCAGAACAGGAAACCGCACCGCGGGCAGCCGCGTGATCAGAAAGCGTCCGGCCCGCGTACCGGGACCGGGGCACGCTTGGGCTCGTGCTCGACCTTGCGGTACGCCCACCACGGCGCGATCATGGTCGCGGTCGCCATCGCAAGAGCCGACAGCACGAGCGCGTCGCCGAAGGCGAACATCAAGAAGATGCCCGCGGCGATCCAGATTGCCTCGCCGATCGGGTAGTGGATTCGCGTGTTCATGTAAGCCTCACTCGGTGTCGAGTCACCTTGCCGATGATGCCGACTGCAACGCGAGAGGGCCGAAACACTGCCCGAAAGCGGGCCAACGGTGACCGAACTCACCGAGAGTTCGCAGGAAACATTGGAGCCGCCTGGGGGGATCGAACCCCCGACCTATTCATTACGAGTGAATCGCTCTACCGACTGAGCTAAGGCGGCATACCCTCGCGCCGGGCGGCACGAGTCTACGGCAGCCGCGCGCGCACCCAACTTCACCGGCTGCCCGGCGTCAATCCCGCAGTTCCTGCCCGATGGCGGCCACCATCGCGTCGACGGCGAACTTGGGCTTGACGTTGACCGCCAACGCCTCGCGGCACTCCAGCACCGCTTCGATGCACCGCAACAGCCGCTCCGGCGCGGCGTGCGCGGCCAGCGCGGCCGCCCGCTCGGCCATGTCCGGATGGTTGGCCCGCACCCCGCCGGCATGCGCCGACACCACCAAGGCGTCCCGGAAATACGTCGCCAGGTCGATCAGCGCCCGGTCCAGCGCATCGCGGGACGCGCGGGTCTGTCGGGACTTCTGCCGTCGCTCCAAATCCTTGATCGCGCCCGTGGCACCGCGCATCGCACCCGCGGTGCCCTTGCCGGTGCCCCTGGCCCCCAACGCCGTCCGCAGTTCTTCGGTCTCGGCCTCGGCCCGGTCGACGGTCAAAACGACGGCCTCGGTTTCGGCCGCGGCCACCAACTCCTCGGCGGCGGCGTAGGCCCGCAACGGGGTCGCCGCGTCGCGCACCAGTCCCAGCGCCCGCTCGCGCCGCTCCCGGGCCTCCGCATCGGTCGCCAGCCGCCGCGCCCGCCCGACATGGCCGCCGCTGACCGACGCCGCCCAGGCGGCCGTGTCGGCGGGTAGGCCGTCACTGTCGATCAGCACCCGCGCGATCGACTCGGCCGACGGCGTCACCAGTGCGACGTGCCGGCACCGAGACCGCAGCGTGACCGCGATGTCCTCGGGGTCCACCGACGGAGCGCACAACAAGAACACCGTCGACGGCGGCGGCTCCTCGACCACCTTCAGCAACGCGTTGGCGGCGTTCTCGGTTAGCCGGTCGGCATCTTCGATAACCACGATCTGCCAATGCCCGGTGGTCGGTCGGCGCGACGCGATCTGCACGATGCCGCGCATCTCGTCCACGCCGATGGACAGTCCCTCCGGGATCACCCGGCGCACGTCGGCGTGGGTGCCGGCCATCGTCGTCGAGCACGCCCGACACCGGCCGCACCCGGGCCCGCCGTCTTCGGCGGCAGCGGTGCATTCCAGCGCCGCGGCAAAGCACAGCGCCGCGATCGAGCGGCCCGACCCGGGGGGACCGGTGATGAGCCACGCGTGTGTCATAGTCCCGCGATCCGCGTCACTGTGAGACGTATCACGGCGGGCCGCATTCGCCGCCGCGAGCAGCTCCGCTTCCACAGCTTCCTGGCCTACCAGCCGCGTAAACAAACCGGACATCATCCGCAACACTAGTGAGACGGACCGACGGCGATCGTGCGGATACCGGATCGCGACATTTCCGTGATCTTTCTCGATGTTTCGTTAGCATCGGGTGACTTGCCCACGCAATTTTGGGTTACCGACAAGTCGCCACCGACCGATACGGTGGGTTGGTGGCAACGTCGGGTGCACTACAGGGGCGAATCAGCGCATTCATCCGCTGGGTGGTGCGCACGCCGTGGCCGCTGTTCTCGCTGAGCATGCTGCAGGCCGACGTCATCGGCGCGCTCTTCGTGCTCGGCTTCCTGCGCTACGGTCTCCCCCCCGAGGACCGTATTCGACTGCAGGATCTGCCGACTCTCAACTTGGCGATCTTCGCGAGCACTCTGGTCGTGTTGTTCCTTGTCGGTGTCGTGGTCAACCTCAAGCTGCTGATGCCGGTCTTCCGCTGGCAGCGCCGCGACAACATGCTCGCGGAGACCGATCCGACGGCCACCGAGCTGGCCCGCAGCCGCGCCCTGCGCATGCCTTACTACCGCACCCTGAGCACCGTCGTGTACTGGTGCATCGGCGGCGTGGTGTTCGTCATCGCCAGCTGGTCGGTGGCCAAGTTCGCGGCGCCCGTCGTCGCGGTGGCCACCGCGCTGGGAGCGGCGGCCACCGCGATCATCGGCTACCTGCAATCCGAACGGGTGTTGCGGCCGGTGGCGGTGGCGGCCCTGCGCAGCGGCGTGCCGGAGAACGTCAAGGCGCCGGGCGTCATCCTGCGCCAGATTCTGACCTGGATGCTTTCCACCGCGGTGCCGCTGCTGGCCATCGTGCTCGCGGTGGTGGCCGACAAGGTTTCGCTGCTGCACGCGCCGCCGAAGAGTCTGTTCAACCCGATCCTGCTGCTGGCCATGACCGCACTAGGTGTGGGGCTGATCAGCACCCTGCTGGTGGCCATGTCGATCGCCGACCCGCTGCGGCAGCTGCGCTGGGCGCTGTCGGAGGTCCAGCGCGGCAACTACAAAGCGCACATGCAGATCTACGACGCCAGCGAATTGGGCCTGCTGCAAGCAGGATTCAACGACATGGTCCGCGACCTGTCCGAGCGGCAACGGCTGCGCGACCTGTTCGGCCGCTACGTCGGCGAGGACGTGGCGCGCCGGGCGCTGGAGCGCGGCACCGAGCTGGGCGGCCAAGAGCGCGACGTCGCGGTGCTCTTCGTCGACCTGGTCGGCTCCACCCAGCTGGCCGCGACCCGCCCGCCGGCCGAGGTGGTCCACCTGCTCAACGAGTTCTTCCGGGTGGTCGTCGACACCGTCGGCCGCCACGGCGGCTTCGTCAACAAGTTCCAGGGGGACGCCGCGCTGGCGATCTTCGGCGCGCCCATCGAGCACCCGGACGCCTCCGGCGGTGCGCTGGCCGCGGCCCGCGAGCTGCACGACGAACTCCTGCCGGTGATCGGCAGTGCCGAATTCGGCATCGGGGTGTCCGCGGGCCGGGCCATCGCCGGCCTCATCGGCGCGCAGGCGCGCTTCGAGTACACCGTGATCGGCGACCCGGTCAACGAGGCGGCGCGGTTGACCGAGCTGGCCAAGCTGGAGCCGGGCCACGTGCTGGCGTCGGCGATCGCGGTCAGCGGCGCGCTGGACGCCGAGGCGCTGTGCTGGGATGTGGGCGAGGTCGTCGAACTACGCGGCCGCACCGCGCCTACCCAGCTGTCGCGACCGCTGAATCTCGCTGCGCCCGAAACGGTTTCGAAACAGCAGGACTATGCCGACGAGCAACTCTCCAGCGAGATAATCTGACCGGGTGCGACTAGTTGCGCTTGGCGGCCTTCTTCGCCGGAGCCTTGCGGGTCGACTTCTTCACGGTCCGCTTGACCGGCCCCCGGACCCGCCGGTCGGCCAGCAGCTCGGCCCCGCGCTCGTCGGTGATCGTGGCGACGTCGTCGCCCTTCCGCAAGCTCGCGTTGGTCTCGCCGTCGGTGACATACGGCCCAAATCGACCGTCCTTGACCACCATTGGCTTCCCCGACACCGGGTCGGTGCCCAGCTCGCGCAGCGGCAGAGCTGCCGCGCTCTGCCTGCCGCGGCGTTTCGGCTCGGCGTAGATCTTCAGCGCCTCGTCGAGCGTGATCGTGAACATCTGCTCTTCGGTCGTCAGTGAGCGAGAATCGGTGCCGCGCTTCAGGTATGGGCCGTAGCGCCCATTCTGCGCGGTGATCTCCTCACCGGTGGCCGGGTCAACACCGACCACCCGGGGCAGCGACAGTAGCTTGAGCGCATCCTCGAGCGTGACGGTCTGCAGGTCCATCGTGCGCAGCAACGAGCCGGTGCGGGGTTTGGGACCGGTGGGCTTCTTGCCCTTCTTCGCCGGGGCGGCATCTCCTCCGTCGGGGCCGTCCTCCGCCAGCGGCTCGGGCAGCACCTCGGTCACGTACGGCCCGTATCGCCCGTCCTTGGCGACGATTTCGTGGCCGGTCTCGGGATCCACCCCCAGCGAGCGCCCCTCCTGCGGTGTGGTGAAAAGTTCTTCGGCCACCTCCAGCGTCAGCTCGTCGGGAGTCAGGGAATCGTTGAGATTGGCCCGCTGCGGCTTGGGTTCGAAGTCCTCACCGACGCTAGTGCGCTCCAAGTATGGGCCGTTCTTGCCGACCCGAACATAGACCGGACGGCCCTGCTCATCGTCAAACAGCTTGATGGAGTTTACTTCTCGGGCATCAATTCCCTCGAGGTTCACGCCAACGAGCTTCTTCAGGCCCCCGGAGCGGGCCACCGAATCGGCCACGCCGTGGTCGCCGCCGAAGTAAAAGTTGTTGAGCCAGTTGGTCCGTCGTTCGTTGCCGGCCGCGATCGCGTCGAGCTCGTCTTCCATCGCGGCGGTGAAGTCGTAGTCGACCAGCCGGCCGAAATGCTGCTCCAGCAAACCGGTTACGGCGAATGCGACCCAGGACGGCACCAGAGCGCTGCCCTTCTTGTGCACATAGCCGCGGTCCTGGATGGTCTTGATGATCGACGAGTACGTGGACGGCCGGCCGATACCCAGCTCCTCGAGCACCTTGACCAGTGAGGCTTCGGTGTAGCGGGCCGGCGGGTTGGTCGAGTGTCCGTCCGGGGTCAGCTCGAGGACGTCCAGCCACTGGCCCTGCGTCAGGTGCGGCAACCGGCTTTCGGCGTCGTCGGCCTCGCCGCCGGTCAGTTCGTCCACCGTCTCGACGTACGCCTTGAGGAAACCGGCGAAGGTGACGGTGCGCCCGCTGGCCGAGAACACCACGTCGCGAGTGGTGTCGCCCTCCCGCGATTGACCGTTGATCCGCAGGCTGAGCGTGGTTCCCTGGGAGTCGGCCATCTGCGAGGCCACTGTGCGCTGCCAGATCAGCTCGTAGAGCCGGAATTCGTCGCCGTCGAGTTCGCGGCGCACCGCGTCGGGAGTAGCGAAGGTCTCGCCTGCCGGCCGGATCGCCTCGTGGGCCTCCTGGGCGTTCTTGACCTTGCGGGTGTACTGGCGCGGTGACGGCGACACGTACTCGTCGCCGTAGAGCTGGCGGGCCTGGGTGCGGGCGGCGTTGATCGCCGACTGCGACAGCGTCGTCGAGTCGGTACGCATGTAGGTGATGTAGCCGTTTTCGTAGAGCCGCTGGGCGATGCTCATCGTCCGCTCGGACGAGAAACGCAGCTTGCGGCCAGCCTCCTGCTGCAGCGTCGACGTCATGAACGGCGCGTATGGGCGGCGGGTATGGGGCTTCTCCTCGACCGAGGCCACAGACAGCTGGGCCCCGCGCAATCCGGCGGCCAACCCGGTCACCCGCGCCTCGTCGAGCACGACGACCTCATCCGATTTGCGCAGCTGCCCTAGGGAGTCGAATTCACGGCCGGTCGCGACCCGCAGGCCGTCGACCGAGGTCAGCCGCGCGGCGAAGGTGGGCGGCGCCACCTTCGGGTCGGACACGCTGGCGTCCAGCTGGGCAACGATGTCCCAGTACGACGCGCTGCGGAACGCCATCCGGTCGCGTTCCCGCTGCACGATGATGCGGGTGGCCACCGACTGCACCCGTCCCGCCGACAGCTTGGGCGCGACCTTTTTCCACAGCACCGGACTGACCTCGTAGCCGTACAGCCGGTCCAGGATGCGGCGGGTCTCCTGCGCGTCGACCAGGTCGATGTCGAGGTCACGGGGGTTTTGCGCGGCCTCGAGGATGGCGGGCTCGGTGATCTCGTGGAACACCATCCGCTTGACCGGGATGCGCGGCTTCAGCGTTTCCATCAAGTGCCAGGCGATGGCCTCGCCTTCCCGGTCACCATCCGTGGCCAGATAGAGCTCGTCGACGTCTTTGAGCAGGCCTTTCAGCTCGCTGACGGTGCTCTTCTTTTCCGGGCTGATGATGTAGAGCGGTTCGAAATCGTGGTCGACATTCACGCCGAGCCGGGCCCAGGGCTCCGACTTGTACTTGGCGGGCACATCGGCGGCGGCTCGCGGCAGGTCACGGATGTGGCCGCGGGAGGATTCGACGATGTAAGTGGAGCCCAGGTAGCCCGCAAGTTTGCGCGCTTTCGTAGGCGACTCGACGATGACAAGTCGCCTACGGCTGCCATTGCCGCTGTTTTCGCGGCCTAAAGTCGGGTCAGCCACCTACGGTTACGCTCCATATCTTCTCCTGGTCCCCGTTCGAGACTGCCCTGCAGGGACGAATGACAGGGACACGCCTGAAATTCCGCTGAAATCCTGAAATTCCGCTGAAATTCAGATACGCCAACGTTCCGTCCCCTGTGGGCACCTGACAATTTCGCACCCTGAGGCGGGCGGACGCAAACCGACTCCCCGAACAACCTGGTTAAACTCGGGGCCATTGCGCCACCACTTCGGCGCCCTCGGGAGGTTCCCCGACGTTCTCTACCAGCCTCGATAGCCTGCGCCTACCGCTGATCCGCAGGGCCGGACGGCCGCCGCGGGTGCCGACGCCAGCGGCGAAGGCGTGTCGGGGGTGTGCGGGTCCAGTCTGAGCTGATAGTGATCGCCTTCCGGGGTGCCCGCCGCGATGGTCCACGCTCGTAGCTCGCGAGAGTCGGGCAGCCAGCGCGGCGGCACCGTTTTGACCGCGCCGCAGATCCATTCGACGGCGATCGCGGTCAGTGACGGGTCGATCGCCGTCCGCACCAGCGGCGTGTCCTCATCGGTACGGCTAATCTCCGGGACCAGGCCGGCCTGTTCGATCATCTCGGCCAAGGCCGCGGCGCGCCACGGCTGGTCCACCACCACCGAAAGCCGGGCTCCGCGGGATTCCGGCCCATCGACCGTCACGATCTGGCCCGATGCCGCCAGCACCCCGCACAGGTCGGCGACCGCGGGGGGCACCGCCTCTGCTGTGAAGAAGGAAAGCTGGCTCACCTCACCGACAGTAAGCCAGGAGGGGCGATCCGCGCCGCCAGGTTTTCAGCGCGGCGGCCGCCAGGCGCGGCGGCCCGGGTTGCACACCCGTGCAATAGATAGTGAAAACCCCGGCGAAATCCGCTGGGTGGATTGCACGGGGGGTTTTCGTCAGAATCTGCTCGATTTAGACGGAGCGGACTCCGGTGGCCTGGGGGCCCTTAGGGCTGTGGCCGATCTCAAACTCGACCTTCTGGTTTTCTTCAAGGGTGCGGAATCCCGAACCCTGGATCCCCGTGTAGTGGACAAAAACATCCGCGGAACCATCCTCGGGGGCGATAAAACCGAAACCCTTCTCCGCGTTGAACCACTTCACAGTTCCCTGTGGCATTCTCGATCTTTCCTTTTCTTCAAGGTTCGGAGCACCGCTTTTCGGTGCCCCGGGCCCGTTGTCACCGCTTACCTCGCGGAGTCGTCGGAACGTCACCCGAACGCTAACCTCGCAGGAACCGCGGGTCGCAACGTCGATCCTGCGAAGTTTGACACGAACACAGAAGCTACGACCGCAATCAGTCAACCATGTTCAACGTCTTGGCGACAGAGTTGCGACGCGGACGGATTTTTGGAGGGTACGAGGTGCCGAATTTCGGCAGCGATCTGCTCGCCGTCGCTCTGGCCGGCGCCGCACCGGACGAAAAACCGGTGCGCCACGTCGCGGAGTTGCCGGCGCGCAGCGGACGGCCCCATCCGTGGCCGGGTTGGACCGATCCCGACGTCGTCGCCGCCTTCACCGAGCGCGGGATCCGCGAGCCGTGGTCACACCAGGCCCGGGCGGCCGAGTTGGCCTATGCGGGTCGTCATGTCGTGGTCAGTACGGGTACCGCGTCGGGCAAGTCGCTGGCCTATCAACTCCCCGTACTCAACGCGTTGGCGACGGATCCGTTGGCCCGGGTGCTGTATCTGTCGCCGACGAAAGCCCTGGGTTACGACCAGTTACGCGCCGCGCACGCGCTGACGTTGGCGGTGCCGCGGCTGAATCAGCCCGGTTTCGTGGCGGCCCCCACCGCCTACGACGGCGACAGTCCGGCCGAGGTTTGTCGTTTCGCGCGGGAGCGTTCACGCTGGCTGTTCTCCAACCCCGACATGATCCATTTGTCCATTCTGCGAAATCATCCGCGGTGGGCCGTGCTGCTGCGCGGACTGCGGTTCGTGATCGTCGACGAATGCCATTACTACCGCGGGGTTTTTGGCTCCAACGTGGCGATGGTGCTGCGCCGCCTGTTGCGGTTGTGCGCGCGCTATGCCGCCGAGCCGGGACGACCGCCGACGGTGATCTTCGCCAGTGCGACTACGGATTCACCGGGCGCGACGGCCTCGGAACTCATCGGCCTACCCGTCGAGGAGGTCGTCGAGGACGGCTCATCGCAGGGTGCGCGCACCGTGGCGCTGTGGGAGCCCGCGCTGCGTACTGATGTCACCGGCGAACACGGCGCCCCGGTGCGCCGCTCCGCCGGCGAGGAGGCCGCGCGGGTGATGGCCGACCTGGTCGCGGAGGGCGCGCAGACCCTGACCTTCGTGCGGTCCCGGCGTGCCGCCGAGTTGACCACGCTGGGCGCCCGGGCCCGGCTGGACGACGTCGCACCGGAGCTGTCGCACACGGTGGCGTCATACCGGGCCGGTTATCTGGCCGAGGACCGCAACGAGCTGGAGCGCGCGCTGGCCGAGGGGAATTTGCGCGGGCTGGCCACCACGAACGCGCTCGAGCTCGGGGGTGGACATCGCCGGCTTGGACGCGGTGGTGCTGGCCGGTTTTCCCGGGACGGTGGCGTCGTTCTGGCAGCAGGCCGGCCGCTCGGGCCGCCTCTGCCAGAGTGCGTTGGTGGTGCTGATCGCCCGCGACGACCCACTGGACCCTATCTGGTGTGCACAATCCGGCCGCGCTGCTGGACAAACCGGTTGAGCGGGTGGTGATCGATCCCACCAATCCTTACCTACTTGGTCGCCAACTGCTTTGTGCTGCAACATAATTGCCGATCGAAGATGCCGAGGTCCGCGATTTCGGTGCCACCGAAGTGGCGTAAGGACTCGTCGACGACGGGCTGCTGCGCCGGCACAGCGGAAAGTATTTTCCGGCGCCCGGGCTGGAACCGCATGGCGCGGTGGACATCCGCGGCGCGGCGGGTGGCCAGATCGTGATCGTCGAGGCCGACACCGGGCGCCTGCTGGGCAGTACCGGGGTGGGTCAAGCCCCGGCGTCGATCCATCCCGGCGCGGTGTACCTACACCAAGGTGATAGTTATGTCGTTGATTCCCTGGACCTCGAGGACGCGATCGCGTTCGTGCACGCCCGAGGATCCCGGATACGCCACCTTCGCCCGCGAGATCGTCGACATTCAGGTCACTGGGAGGGGTGAGCGACAGACGTACGGTCCTGTGACGTTGGGCCGTGGTGCCGGTCCGAGTCACCCACCAGGTTGTGGGGTACCTGCGCCGGCATTTATCCGGCGAGGTCATCGACTTCATCGAGCTGGACATGCCGGAACAGGTGCTCCGACACCACCGCCGTCATGTACATGATCACGCCGGAGGCGTTGGCGAGCAATGGAATCGATGCGCCACGAATTCCGGGTTCGTTGCATGCCGCCGAGCATGCCGCGATCGAGCTGCTGCCGTTGGTGGCCAGCTGCGATCGTGGCGACATCGGCGGCCTGTCCACCGCGGTCGGGCCGCTGGGCGAGCCGAGCGTTTTCGTCTATGACGGGTGTCCAGGCGGGGCGGGATTCGCCGAACGGGGCTTCCAACGGGCCCGGACCTGGCTGAGCGCAACTGCGGCGGCCATCGAGGCGTGTGAATGCCCGATGGGGTGCCCGTCGTGCGTGCAATCCCCGAAGTGCGGCAACGGCAACGATCCGCTGGACAAGGCGGGAGCGGTGATGGTGCTGCGACTTGTGCTTGCGGAGTTGCTGTAGCGATCGCGCTGAGCTCTCCATGGACGGCGACCGACCCCTCGACGGTCGACCTCCATGGTCTGCAAACAACAGCCGCCGAGTGCGGTCCCTCGTGGTGGAAGAAACGCCAACGTACTATCTCAAAGCGAGATCAACGGCCGGAGTGGTGAACCTACCAAGGCGGTGATCCTGTTTGCAAACTTATGAGTAACTTGGCGGCCGTGAATGCGATTTGCCGTTATACGAACGACGTTTGCTGGCACAACGAGTACCCGCCCGGGGCACACCGGTAGTCCACCTCGCACACTAAAATTGACGTCACGCCCCACGACTGGTTGCTCGTGGAGACACTGGGGGACGAACCCGTCGTAGTCGCACAAGGGCGTCAGCTCAAGAACCTTGTCCCGATCACAAACCTTACCTTCGCCGCAGTTCGCACCGCAATCGCGGAGTCGATACGCACCGAGCAGGGACTGACCACCATCACACCCAAGCGTGACCGGGTGATTCGCACCGAAGCGGTGGTGATGTCCGACGGTTGCATCCACGGCGTGCAGGTGTGGACCGGGCCGGCCGACATCGAACCGCCCGAGCGGCCCACCGCGGGACCGCTGAAATGGGATCTGGCAATGGTCGTAGCCACCGATACCCGGGAGTCGTTAACGATTAGCGGAAAATCCGGACGTCGAGGTGACGTTCGGGCCGGGCGTTTGCCGAGGACCTGCCGACGCGGGAACTCAATCCGAACGAAACCAAGGTGCTGGCCATGGCGGTCAAGGCGGAGCCCGGTCTAACCCTCTGAAGCACTTGGGATCTCACGGATTGGCAGGGGCAGCAGATCCGGATCGGATTTGTGGGGCGCAGTGCGATGGAACCCAGCCCCGATGGCCGGGAACATCTGATCGCACGGGCGATGAACTGGCGCGCCGAGCTCAAGGTCCCGGCTGTGTCACCGATGACCTGGCCCTGCGAATCCTCAACGGTTTGCGGCAGGCTGACGTTCACCGTGCGCTCGTCGACCTGAACAACTGACCTTGTTGAGATGGTTCGACGAGCCGTGCACCTTCTACGACTGGCGCGGCGCCGGCAAGGACAGCAGACTGACGCCGCACAGTCGCGGCAGCGCGTCGGGCACGGTCGACCAGTTGAGGCGTCCGCCTTGCAGGCCAGGTCGGGCCAGCGCACTCCCGGTGTCGCCTCGGCGCCGAACAGCAAATCGACGCCGCCGCGCCATGGATCAAGATCGACCAGCAACGCGTTGGCCACGGTTCGCGCCAAGGCGGCCGCGAGCAACGAGACGCCGGCGCCGCCACACCCCCGATCACCACGAGGACCCCGCCGTGCGATCGGTCGTCTCGCACCGATTCGGCCGCTTCGGCGAGTCCGCGGATCAGGTCGTGTTCGTCTCCGGGCAGCGTCAGCACCTCCTGGGCGCCGACCGCGACCGCCGCGGCCCAGGCGGACGACACCGGTTCGGCGGCGCTCAACACCGTGACGTCCGGCCGGCGCGGCAAACCGGCGCGACCGCGTGCGGCGGCCGCCTCGTCGAGCACCACCGCGGCGGTCGCCGACCAGGTTTTCCGCCCGATCGACGAGGCGGCGGCGTGTACCACTCGCACGCCGACCGTGGTGGTCACCCGGTCCAGTTCACCGTGCGGGCAACACAAGATGGGACACCAGTCCCAAACCGGGATTTGTAGAGAGACGCAGGTGTGCACAAAGGCGTCGCGAAGATGTTTGCCCAGGCTACGACACTGTGCCCGCAACGCGGTAGAGGCGGCGCCCATGATTCCGAAATGCCGGAAAAATACCCCAGAAAAGGGACGGCCCCCGCCAGGGGAGGAGGCGGAGGTCGTCGTGAATCAGCCCCGGGGGTAGGGTTGATACACCCTCGGCTTAGACCGAGTAATGCTTACTATACACACGACAGTGCGGATTGACGCAATAGCGGTTTTCCCGGACGGCGGTTTTCGCCGCAAAAAACCGTTAGCTTTGCCTGTTCACACTGCTCAGCGGGCTGCGCCGACAATCGCCCGGATCACGGGACCGGGTCCGCCTATGCTGAGGTCGTGACCGTCTCCGACCCGGATGCACCCCAGCAAACCTCGGACCAGGCCGCACCGCCCGGCTCCCCACACGCCCGCACCGCAGCCTTCTTCGACCTGGACAAGACGATCATCGCCAAGTCTAGCACCCTGGCGGTCAGCAAACCTTTCTTCAATCAAGGACTGCCGAACCGACGCGCCGTGCTGAAGTCCAGCTACGCCCAATTCATCTTCCTGCTGTCCGGTGCCGATTATGATCAGATGGACCGCATGCGCACCCACCTGGCCAACATGTGCACCGGCTGGGACGTTGCTCAGGTCAAGTCGATCGTCAACGAAACGCTGCACGACATCGTGACGCCGCTGGTGTTCGCCGAAGCCACGGACCTGATCGCGGGGCACAAACTGTGCGGCCGCGACGTGGTGGTGGTCTCCGCATCCGGCGAGGAGATCGTGGCCCCGATCGCCCGCGCGCTCGGCGCCACGCACGCGATGGCGACACGGATGGTCGTCGAGGACGGCAAGTACACCGGCGAAGTCGCGTTCTACTGCTACGGCGAAGGCAAGGTGCAAGCCATCCGCGAGCTGGCCGCGCGCGAAGGCTATCCGTTGGAACACTGCTACGCCTACTCCGACTCGATCACCGACCTGCCGATGCTCGAGGCCGTCGGGCACCCGAGCGTGGTCAACCCCGATCGTGCGCTGCGCAAGGAAGCCACCGAACGCGGTTGGCCCGTGCTGAGTTTCTCCCGGCCGGTGTCCCTGCGGGACCGGATCCCGGCGCCCTCGGGTGCCGCCATCGCCACCACGGCCGCCGTGAGCATCACGGCGCTGGCGGCCGGCGCGGTCACCTATTCGCTGTTGCGCCGCTTCGCGTTGTAGCGTCGCGCGCCGCGCCGAACGGCCGCCCTGGCAAACACCCCATCGCCTGTACATTCGCAATGTTCACAGAATTGGCCCTTGCTGCGCTAAGGGGCTAGTAGTACAAAGGAACCACGGGAACCCGGCGAGGCCAAGGTCGATCCGAAAGAGAAGGTTCGGCCTGCTGACTCGGGCGCCCAGCACGGCACCCGGCAACCACGCGGAGTCATAGCCGCGATAATGGCAGAAGTGTTGCGGGCCTGCGTAATTGCGAAAAGCAGGTAGAGCTTGGACAGTCCTTTGGGTGGGGTTGGAGCTTGAAGCATCGCAAGATCGCCGAGGCCACCCACGCAGCCCAGAAATGCACGCATGGTAACCGGGTTCCGTGCTAGCGGGCGGCGGACCGAGCAATTCGGAACGTCGCCCGTTCCGTGTGTCCGGACCCATTTTCGGCCGCGCTATTTTTCCCCGGCAAAGAATCGGCGATCGACAACGCCTCCTGCGCGCCGGCCTGCAGCGCCCGACAACCGCCCGACAACACAGAAC
>NZ_LR655702.1 GCF_902168065.1 Mycobacterium tilburgii
ATACTGGAAACGGCGTGGAGCTCCGAGGGGTGGGTGTCGGGGGGGCGGGTCGTCACCGACGGCGTGACCCCCTGTAGGAAGCCACTCAGCGCTGCCGCTGCAGCACCGCCGCCAGATGATGCTGCAGGGGCTGACCGACCGCACCCATCCGCACCGAGTACGACAGTCCGTCGCCGTCGATGCGGAAGGAACGCCCAAGCGCGGAAACCTCTTTGGCGGTCGGGGTCAGCCCCATCGACGTGGTGGCCAGCTCGATGTCGATGACCCCACCGGTGACCCGGTAGGAACTGATCTCGATCTCGGTGACGCCGCTGGGGTGGACCAGCACCAGCTCGAGGTGACCGGGTTCGGGCACCCGGAGGTAACCGGCCTCGGCGTGCAGCGGCACGCCGTCGGCGACCGCTTTCGTCTTTTGTGCGTAGGCCAGAAACGGCTTGCCCACGTGGGAGAACACCACCTCTTCGAGGTATTCGAACGGCCGGATCGTCGGGTATTCGCCCACTCCGCGGCCGGCCCAGGTACCCAGCAACGGCGCGAGCGCCTCGAGGTCCGGATGCAGGTCGGGCATGCGTCAGCCCCACGTCGATACCTTACGGTGCTGGCGCAGCGAGGCGATCTCCCGTTCGAAATCCTCGGCCGAAGAAAACGACCGGTAGACCGACGCGAACCGCAGGTAGGCCACCTCGTCCAGGTCGCGCAGCGGCCCCAGAATCGCCAGCCCGACCTCGTGGCTGGGAACCTCGGGTGAGCCCGCGGCGCGTACCGCGTCCTCCACCTGCTGGGCCAGCAGGTTCAGCGCGTCCTCGTCCACCTGGCGGCCCTGACAGGCGCGGCGGACCCCCCGGACGACCTTTTCGCGGCTGAACGGCTCGGTCACGCCGCTGCGCTTGACCACGGCCAGGACGGCGGTTTCCACCGTGGTGAACCGGCGACCGCACTCCGGGCAGGACCGGCGGCGCCGAATAGCTTGGCCTTCATCGGTTTCGCGCGAATCGATCACTCGCGAGTCGGGATGGCGGCAGAACGGACAGTGCACGGCCGCCGCTCCTTCGTTGTGCCGACATCTCGGAGAACGCTCCGAGCGTACCCGTGCACTCCCGCGCCCGGCCAACGCAGCCGCGGGATGCAGACGCGCACCGTCCCGAGAGCCGAACAACCCTGGCGTACAGCAGCTTTCGCCAAGTGTCACGAGCCGCCGTCAGCCGACGGGCGCGACCAGCGTGGCCCGCGGCCAGCGCCGGGGAGTTGAGGTTGTTCAGTTCCCGGATGCGGTCGGCGACCTGGCGGGCGGAGGCGGCCGCCACCACCCGGTGCGCGACGTCCTGCAGCGACTCGCCGGGCTCGACCTGCACCACCGACAGCCGGTCCGGCACCGCAGCGGCGGTGCCGGCGGGTTCCCGATTGGCGATCTGCCCGAGGTTCGCCATCAGGCCCAGCCAGAGCGTGATGATCCCCGCCATCAGCGCCAGGGCCAGTGTCGTCTTGACGGTGACCGGCCGCCGCCGATGCGGCGCCGCCGACATCGCGACCCCGTGCCGCGGTAGCGGATCGGCGTGCCGGCTGGCCGCGACGGCGCGGACCGGCAGGACCGCAGCGTGCGTTCCTGGTCGTAGCAGGGTCGTGCGCCCAGGTGGCGTCGACGGGGCGCCGAACGCCGCTGGTGCGCGGTGTGACTGTGTGCATGAGCGTCATGTGCGTCCTCCGGTGGACTAAGTCCTCGCTCGTGTGTTCGACACTATCGCTTGTGCGTTCGAAATACGAACATTTGAGCGAAGCGTGTCGTACGAGTAAAAACGCTAGAGCATGCCACCGACAAGTTCGGCTGGCCGCTACGTCTGACATGAGCCTCAAATACCCGATCCGGTTCAAGAGTTACACCATTGTTATTCGCGACGTGGCGCGCATTGTTCCCGGCGGCCCGGGGACACCCCGACACGCCAGTCGAACACATGTTTGATTCTCGACCGGGGGCGGCTACATTTGTCCCATGAGCGACAGTAACGACCTCGCCGCCGTCGGCGCCGCCGACCGGTTGCATCCCGTGGATTCGTCGCTTACCCAGCGGCAGCGCACCATCCTGAACGTCATCCGGGAATCGGTGACCAGCCGCGGATATCCGCCGAGCATTAGGGAGATCGGCGATGCCGTCGGCCTGACCTCGACCTCATCGGTGACGCATCAGCTGCGCACCCTCGAAGGCAAGGGCTACCTGCGTCGCGACCCGAACCGCCCGCGCGCAGTCGATGTGCGCGGCGCCGACGACGGCGCGGCGGCCGCGCCGGTCACCGAGGTCGCCGGCTCCGACGCGCTGCCGGAGCCCACGTTCGTCCCCATGCTCGGACGCATCGCGGCCGGTGGACCGATCCTGGCCCAAGAGACGGTCGAAAACGTGTTCCCCCTCCCCCGCGAGTTGGTCGGCGAGGGCACGCTGTTTCTGCTCAAGGTGGTCGGCGACTCGATGATCGAGGCCGCGATCTGCGACGGCGACTGGGTGGTGGTGCGGCAGCAGAATGTCGCCGACAACGGTGACATCGTCGCCGCTATGCTCGATGGTGAAGCCACCGTCAAGACGTTCAAGCGGGCCAACGGTCAGGTGTGGCTATTGCCGCACAATCCCGCCCTCGATCCCATTCCTGGCAACGACGCGACCGTGCTCGGCAAGGTCGTCACCGTCATCCGCAAGGTGTAGGCTCACTGGGCTTTCGTGAAGCCGTTGACCAGCGCGGCCTCCTCGCTGGACAGCCAAATCTCGGCGGGAGTGTCGCGGTAGAGGTCGCTGTCGGGCGTGTAGTACAGGCCGAAGCGGGTGCTGGCCTTAATCGGGTAACCGTCGGGAATTTGGTACGGATCGTCGAGCGGCATGTGGATGGTGGGCCGCCCGGCCGGCCCCAGGGCGTGTGCGAGGTCGTCGTCATCGTCGGCGGCCGCGTGCCGCCCGCTTCTGGGCGCCGCGGTACCCGTCGGCGGGGCTTCAGCGGCCCCAGCGGCGCCGCCGGTTCCGTCGACAGCCGGAGACGTGTGCGGCACCGCGACGTCGGGATACTCGGGTTCGGGCTCCTCCTCGCCGACAGGATAGCTCGGTTCCGGATAGGCGTCCTCGTCGGCGACCTCCGGATAGCCGGTCTCGACAATGACATCCAGGGCATCCGGGTCGGCCACGTCGAGATACTCGGTGCCCGTGTCGTCCGGATAGGCCTCCGCCGGCACCTCCGGTACCTCATCACCGACCTCGTCATAACCGTCGTCGTCGAGAGCCTGCGCGGACACCTTGAGAAAGGAGTCGGTGTCCACCGTGTCGGAGTCCCGTTCGTCAGCCTCCGACCGTGTCCACTCATCCTCGCGCTCGGCCGGCGCACGATCGTCGTAGTCGGCCGTGAGCACACCGTTCTCGTCCAGTTCGGCCGTTTCGGGTGAGTGCGGCCACCGCACCCGTGGCGCACCGTCACCGCCGGGGCCGCCCGTCGTGTGCGGGTCGGCGTACGGCAGGTGCTCGGTCGTGGCGTCGGTGTACTCGGGACCGTATTCGTAGTCGGACGCCCAGCGCGGCTCGCCCGAGTCGTCGTAACCACCGACGTCGGCGTCACCATCCACACCGTAGGGAGCGCTCTTGCGCTCGGCGCGGTTGCGGCGCCACCGCAGTGCGACGAACGCCACCAACAGCACCAAGACCAGCAGCGGAACCAGCGCCAGCAGATACCACCAGTTGAACGTGTACCAGTTCTTGGCGTGCGGTGCCGCCGCCGAGCTGCTCGGCTGGTTCTGGCCGGACACCTGCAGACCCGACAGCAGCGGAGCCAGGTTGGCCGGGTCGGTGGAGAACGTGTTCTTCGCGCGGTTCCAGGAGATCTTGCCGCCGGTGAACTTCTGTGAGATCACGTCGCCGTCGACGGTCTGGTCGGCGACCGGCGCGCCCAGCTTTCCGACCGGGCCGCGCAGCTTGTCCCACGCGGCCTTCATCGCGCCGCGCACGACGAACGCGCCGTGGTCCGACGTCCAGAAGATCACCGGCTTGTCGGCCGCGGAGAACGCGACGATGCGGCTGTTAGTCCCGAGGCCACCGTCGGATTCGTTGGCGATCGGGAAACCGAGGTCGCTGTTGACCGGGCCGCCGACCGCCTCGTACTTCGCCAGGATGTTGCTCTCGACGGCGTTCGCACCGGTCGCCGGGGTGAAGAACACCTTGCCGCTAGCGAAGTTCTGTGCGATCCCATCACCGCCGATCGGGTATTGCCCGCCCTGCTTGGCGCCCAGCGGACCGTTGACGCCGCCGGCCGCACGCCAGGCCATGTTGATGGCAGCGGTGGGATCGATCGCCACCTGCAGGCCCTTCAACTGGTCGGCCAATCCCGCTGGCTCAGTGGTGAATTCCTTGGTTTTACGGTTCCACGAGATCTGCCCGGCGGCGAACTTTTGCGAGGACACTTCGCCGTCATAGGTTTCGTCGCCGACCGGCGGGCCCAGCACACCGCCGGAGCTGCCGAGCTTGTCCCACGCGGCGTTCAGGGCGCCGCGCACGACGAACGCGCCGTGATCCGGCGTCCAGAAGATCACCGGCTTGTCGCTGGCCGAGAACGTCATCACGCGGCTGTCCGGCCCGGCCAGTCCGGGCACTTCATTGATGGTCGGGAAACCCAGATCGCTGCCGGCCGGACCGCCCAGTATGTCGTATTTCTCTAGGATCGGCCCGTAAACGAACCTTGCGCCCGTCGCCGTGGTGAAAAACATCTTGCCGCCGTCGAAATCGCAGGCGAAGCCGTCGGCGACGGGATAGACATCGCCTTTACGGGCGCCAAGAGGTGAGGTGTAGCCACCGGCCTTGTCCCACGCGGCCATGATGGCGGCTTCGGCGTCGCCGATCGGAGACGCCGCGGCGGTAGGTGCGAGCAGCACGACGGCCAACGCTGTGGTCGCCACGCTGATCAGCACCCGCCCGGCGAGCCTGCGCAATTGACCTCTTCCTCCGTTCACCAAGCCTCCCAGCCGGCGGATATGCCGCTACGCATGGCCGTGCCTGGCGCGCAGGCATAGCCCGAACGCGGGTCACGAACCACACCAGGATTCGTATTATCGCCGGGCTCGCACAACTTTGCTCTAGCGAACAAGAAATACGAAGGCAATTCGCGAATATTACGCAAACGGATACCGCTTCGATGTCGAAATGATGCGGGCGGACGACCGTGTCGCGACCGGCCGTCCATGCGCTGACCGCGCGCAAACCCAGCAGTTCGCCGACTCTGGACTCGCGCGCAGAAGCAATTCATGGGCACCGATTATTTTGCCGTACACCCACGCCAACAGCGGGTAAGCCGACGACTTATGCACATTTCGTGTCACCACCCTTGGGTCTCGGGTCTTGCATGACAGCAAAATTGGTTTACCGCCAAGAAGCCGATCCGCGGCTATGCGCCGAGACCGCGTCCGATGATTTCTTTCATGATTTCGGTGGTGCCGCCGTAGATGGTCTGGACCCGGGCGTCGAGATAGGAACGCGCGACCGGGTATTCGCGCATGTAGCCGTAACCTCCATGCAGCTGCAAGCACCGGTCGATCAGGTGCACCTGCTTTTCGGTGGAATACCACTTGGCCATCGCCGCCTGCTCGGCCGTCAGCTTCTTGTCCAGATGCAGGCGGAGGAACTCGTCGACCATGATCCGCACCACGGTGGCCTCGGTCGCCAGCTCGGCCAGCACGAAACGGCTGTTCTGGAAGCTGCCGATCGGCTTGCCAAAGGCCTTGCGCTCCTTGGTGTATTGCAGGGTCTGAGTCAGCACCTGCTCCATCGCCGCGGCCGCCATGACGGCAATCGAGATGCGCTCCTGGGGCAGGTTCTGCATCAGTGTAGATGAAGCCCTTGCCCTTCTCGCCAAGCAGGTTCTCGACCGGAACGTGCACGTCGGTGAAGGACAGCTCGGCCGTGTCCTGTGCATCCAGACCGATCTCGTCCAGATGCCGTCCGCGCTCGAAGCCTTCCATGCCGCGTTCGACGACGAGCAGCGTGGCCCGCGGCCAGGCTAGTCCGCGGCGTATTGCTGCAGGCTCGCGGCCAGTGCGACCGGCACCCGGGCCTTGATCCGCGTCCCCTCCGGATTGTGTTCGGCCTGCTGCACGCGACCGTCAGCGTGCACGCGGGAGACCAGGTCGCCGCGGTCATAGGGAATGACGACGTCGACAGCGGTGTCGGCGGGGGCGGCGAGTTCGGCCATCCGCCGGCGCAACGCGTCGATGCCCTCCCCGGTGCTCGCAGACACGAAGACCGCGCCGGGCAACCCGTGCCGAAGCTGGGCCAGGGTCAGACCGCTGGCCGCGTCGACCTTGTTCACCACCAACAGCTCGGGCGGCGGATCGCCCTTATGGTCGGTGATGACTTCGGAAATCACCTGGCGCACCGCGCTAATCTGGGCCGCCGGGTTGACGTCGGAGCCGTCCACGACGTGCACCAGCAGGTCGGCGTCGACGACCTCCTCCAGCGTCGACCGGAACGCCTCGACCAGCTGGGTGGGCAGATGCCGCACGAATCCCACCGTGTCGGTGAGCACGAACGGCCGGCCGTCCTCAAACTCGGCGCGCCGCGTGGTGGGCTCCAACGTGGCGAACAGCGCGTCCTGCACCAGCACCCCGGCCCCGGTAAGCGCGTTGATCACGCTGGACTTGCCGGCGTTGGTGTAGCCGACGATCGCGATGGACGGCATGTCGCTGTGCAGCCGCCGACTGCGCTGGGTGTCGCGGGCCTGCTTCATGTCCTTGATCTCGCGGCGCAGCTTGGACATCCGCTCGCGGATGCGGCGCCGGTCGGTCTCGATCTTCGTCTCGCCGGGACCGCGCAGACCCACGCCGCCGCTGCCGCCGGCGCGACCCCCGGCCTGCCGGGACATCGACTCACCCCACCCGCGCAGCCGCGGCAGCATGTACTCCATCTGCGCCAGGGACACCTGCGCCTTGCCCTCACGGCTGGTGGCGTGCTGGGCGAAGATGTCCAGAATCAGCGCGGTGCGGTCGATGACCTTCACCTTAACGGCCTTTTCCAGCGCGGTCAGCTGCGCCGGGGACAGCTCGCCGTCGCAGATGACGGTGTCGGCGCCGGTAGCCACGACCACCTCGCGCAGCTCCTGCGCCTTGCCCGAGCCGATGTAGGTCGACGGGTCGGGCTTGTCACGGCGCTGGATCAGGCCTTCCAACACCTGGGAGCCGGCGGTTTCAGCCAGCGCGGCGAGCTCGGCCAGGCTGGCCTGGTTGTCGGCCGCGCTGCCCTCGGTCCACACGCCGACCAACACGACGCGCTCCAGACGCAGCTGGCGATATTCGACCTCGGAGACATCGGCGAGTTCGGTCGAAAGCCCGGCGACGCGGCGCAGTGCCGACCGGTCTTCGAGAGCGAGTTCACCGAGACTGGGTTCCGGTTGGTCAACCTGCGGACGGTGCTCCGGTATTGCTGGATGTGTCATAGGCAATTAGCACATAGTGCACGCCAGATCCGTGGCGTGCATCCAAATTATTGGGCGTCCCACCACTGCTCGCTCACTTCGCCATGCGCCACCAACACTGAGGGCCCGCGCAGATAGCTGGTCGCGCCGGTGATGGTGACCACCACGTCACCGCCGGGGACGCGGACGGTCAACGTCCCGGTGTCGGCCCCGGCGTCGGCGAGTGCGGCCACCGCCGCTGCGACCGTTCCCGTTCCGCAGGACCGGGTTTCACCCACGCCGCGTTCGTGGACCCGCATCTGCACCACGCCTTCCACGGCCGCGGTCAGCACCTCGACATTGACGCCGTCCGGGAACTGCGCACGATCGAAGTGCACCGGCGCGGCGACGTCCAGAGCGGCCAGCCTGTCGCCGTCAAGCTGCGGATCGACGCACGCCAGGTGGGGGTTGCCGACGTCGATCGCCAGTCCGCGCAACCGCCTGCCCCCCACCACCGCCTCGCCGCTGCCCAGCCGGTTCGCCTTGCCCATGTCGACGGTGACATCGGCGTTGGTGGCGTCCGCGTGGTGCAGAGTCACCGTCCGCGGTCCCGCCATCGAGCCGACGACGAACTCGTCGCGGGATTCCATGCCGCTGGCGCGCAGGTAGTGTGCGAACACTCGAACCCCGTTGCCGCACATCTGCGCGAACGAACCGTCGGCATTGCGGTAGTCCATGTACCAGTCGCCCGCGGCGACACCGTCGGGCAGCCGGTCGAGCACGCCGACCGCCACGGCGGCGGACGCGGTGGTGACCCGCAGCACCCCGTCGGCGCCCAGCCCCCGGAGGCGGTCGCACAGCGCGGCCACCCGCTGCGGCGTGAGCGGCAACGCGGCGTCGACGTCGGGCAGCAGCACGAAGTCGTTCTGAGTGCCGTGCCCTTTACCGAAGATCATGGTTGGATCACCTGTTCAGGGTACGTGCCGCCACGCCCGCAAAGTGTCCGCGACGACCCGGGCGCGGTCGGATTCGGTCTCCGCGCCGACGTCGATCCAGTGCACCCGGTGATCGCGGCGAAACCACGATCGCTGCCGGCGCACGTAGCGCCGGGTGCCGATGTGGGTCAGCTCCCGCGCGTTTCCCAACGCGTCGGGGTCCGTCGCGTCGAACGCGGCCAGCACCTGCGCGTAGCCGAGTGCGCGCGAGGCGGTGACCCCGTTGCGCAGACCCTCGGCCGTCAACGCGCGCACCTCGTCGACCAGACCGCGGGCGAACATGGTGTCGGTACGTTGCACCAGTCTATCATCGAGAATCGTTGTGTCGCAGTCTAATCCGATGATCACAGTGCCCCAGCGCGGCGTGCCGATATGTGGCGCTGACGCGGCGAACGGCTGACCGGTCAGCTCGACCACTTCCAGGGCCCGGACGGTGCGGCGGCCGTCGGTGGGCAGGATGGCCGCGGCCGCGGCCGGGTCGCGGCGGGCCAGCTCGGCGTGCAGCGCGCCCACTCCGACCTCGGCGAGCCGATGCTCCCAGCGCGCCCGCACCGCGGAATCGGTTGCTGCGAACGACCAGTCGTCGAGCAACGATTGCACATAGAGCATCGACCCGCCCACGATGATCGGCACCGCGCCGCGGGCCGCGATCTGCTCGATGTCCGTCACGGCGGCCCGCTGATAACGCGCGACGGTCGCGGTCTGGGTGACGTGCAGGACGTCGAGCTGGTGGTGCGGGATGCCGCGACGCTCGTCGACGGGAAGCTTCGCGGTGCCGATGTCCATGCCGCGGTAGAGCTGCATGGCATCGGCGTTGACGATTTCGGCGCCGCCCTGGCCGCCGAGTCGCTCGGCGACGTCGAGGGCCAGCTGCGACTTGCCGGTTCCGGTGGGGCCGACGATCGCCAGTGGTCGCACGGCCACCTCAGAGCTGCCAGGCCCCCGCGAAGTACCCCACGCCGTAGGGCGCTCCGCGATAGAGCTCCTTGGCCGACCGCGGGCCGGGCTCGGCCAGCCCGGCCAGCACCGTAAACGCGACGCGGCCGAGGATTCCGGCCGGCTGCCGGGTCAGCGCGGCCGTATCCCCGTTGGCCAGCGCGTCGTCCAGGGCGCGCTGCACGGCGACGCTGCCGGCGTCATAGCCACCGGGCGCGCTCGGCGTCAGGGTGTTCGCACCGTCCGCGGCGACCAGCACGCCGACCGGGCCGGGCAGTTGGTCGATCTCGGTGCGCAGCCGGTGTCCGAGCTGCACCGCGGTCCGGGAGTCGTGATCGGTGCGGTGGATGCGGACCTCGGCGCTGGCTTCCGGCCGGGCCTGGCCGCGCAGCCAGCCCACGATCAGCGCGCACAGCGGGAGGTCCACAAGCGGCTCTGTCGGCTCGATCGGCTCAGCGGGTGCCAGCCGGACCCGGACGTCGGCCCCGTACCCGGCGAAGGTACCGACGCCGTCGGGTCCCACCACGCCGTCCGCACTGCCCGTCCCGATGACGATCCACCGCGGCGGCAGCAGGGCCGCGGCGGTCAGCGCCGCAGTGGTCAGGTCGGCGATTTCGGCGGCCGCCGCGCCGGAGAGCTCGGGGACCAACACCGGAGGGCAGGGGACGATCGCAATGGTGCTCAACACGCCATCAAACTAACCGACGGCCGATCCGCGGCGAGCCGACCCACGGGGCCTGCTCGGCCGGCGGCACCCTCAACGACAGCGGGCAGCGGCACTCCGCCTCGGCGAGCCGCAACTCCGTGGATTTCCGCAGCGCCTTTTTGGCCAGCTTCTCCGCGGCCTTGCTGGACATGGTAACGGCCTCGCCGCGGGCCAGCGCGACGGTCGCGACCACGACCACCACCACGCCGGCGGCCAGCACCAGCTTGGCCGGGCCGTTGCAGTCCAGGTACTCACCGAGCACGGCCACGCCGAGGATCGAGCCGACCACCGGCTTGGCGACGACGGAGGTCGGCAGCGACGCGATCAGCGAGCCGGCCCGGAACGAGGACTGCTGGAAGATCATCCCGGCCAGCGCGGCGGCGATCCACGCGTAGAACTCGGGCGCCGTCAGCAACGCGCCGACGCCGTCCCGGACGACCTCGACGACCGCCTTGGTGAGCACCGCGAACAGCGCCAGCGACGAGCCCGCGACGATGGCCAACAGCACCGCGGACAGCGGGCCGGACCAGATCCGGGCGCCCACCACGCAGAACACCATGGCCGGGCCCATGACCAGAGTCACCACCAACCACGTCTCCCAGGAGCCGCGCGAGGCGCCGGCATCCGGGTCGCCGACGGTGACCACCACCGCCAGTGCGGCGGCCAGCAGCAGCGCCCAGGTCCACTCCCAGCGGCTGACCGGCCGCCGCGTCATACGCGCATAGATCGGCAGCGCGAACAGCAACGCGGTCACCTGAAGTGCGGTGACCAGCATCACCGAACCCAGCGTCAAAGCGGCGGCCTGCAGCGCGTAGTTCGCGATGGCGCCTCCCGCACCCAGCCACCATTTGGCGTGACGTACCGACATCTTGAACAGCTCCAGATGGCCCACCTGTTTGTCGGTGATCTCCTGCGCGGAGCGCTGACGCACGACATTGCCCAGCGCCGACGCAAACGCGGCAAGCAGGGCAAGGAGAACCGCGACATCCGTCTTGTTCATCTGCGATCCCTCCCCGGCACAACACATCGGCCATGACCTTCGCCGGGCAATTGTCACCCGTCTTGGCGGCCTCCCGCGGTGGTGCGCAGCGACGACCCCGCACTACTGTCTGAAACGGCCCTGCGCAATACGTAGTTCACGAACCATGTACAATCTATGTTGCGGCTATGGCCGGTTGGTGCGACATCCGAGAGGACCGTCGAACCGCGTTCGATGGTGTCACAGAAGACTCCCCCTGAGCGCTTCCTGGCACCGACCCCGTCGTCGTCGATTATGCCCCTGCCGGTCCCCCTCCAGGCACCTCCAGCCGCACCATCCGTCTCGGTAACGGTACCGTCGGACGCGGCGACGCAATACGGCCTCAGCAACGGTGGAACCGAACTGTGACCCACTCGCTAGGCGGGTTGGGCGACAGTGTCGCCGGGTGCCACGACGCGCTGGCCGGTCGCGATGGCGTCGACGCGGGCGAGCTCGGCGGTCGCCACCGGCCACCACTAGCGCCGCCAAGATCAACGCGAACATCCCGCCTCGGCCGGTGTTCAGCGTCTCGCCGAGGACGACGACACCCAGCAAAGCCGCCACGACCGGCTGGGATACCTGTAGCGTAGGCATGGACGCCGTCAAAGCGCCGGCCCGGAACGCCGACTGCTCCCACAGGAATCCCCGAGCGCGACCGCCAGCTACGCGTACAGCTCAGTGCTGGCCAACAGCGCCCAGCCGCCGTCGGTCAGCCGATGCACGACGCCCTTGGTGAGCACCGCCAAGACCCCCACAGCGAACTCGAGACGAAGGCGTACAGCACCGCGGCCGCCGTGCCACCCATGATGCGGGCGGCCACGACCGAAGCCGCCAGCAGCGGCCCCAACACCGCCGCCACCAGTGCCCACATTGTCGCCGACGCGTACGCGTGACCGGCCTGCAGTTTGCCGACCGTGACGATCACGGTCACCGCGGCGGTGAGCACGACGGCCCAGATCCACTCCCGGCCGCTCACCGAACGCTGGGCCAACCGTGCGCCGATCGGCAGCGCGAACAGCAGCGAAAGAACCAGCAACCGCCTGCACCAGCAGCACCGAACCATGGTTCAGCGCGGCGGCCTGCAACACGATGCTGACGACCAGGATCAAAACGCCGACCCGCCAGCGCCGGTCGCGTGCCAACCTCACGACGAGCTGCGGGCCACTGAGCGTGGGCTGGGTGAGCCGGTGCGTCGCGCGTTGCTGAAGAGCGTCGCCGACCGCGACGCGAGCAGAGCGGCAACGTCCACGTTGTGCATAGGGGTTGTCTCCGAAGTCGGGGCCGATGTGGGGTCAACCGGCCGGGTCTTCCTACCGTTTCGCGGGTTGCTACCCGAGCGGCGATCATAAGGTTGCGGCGCTCGGACCGCCAAGCTGCTTGAATACTGATGGAATCGGTGACGGAGCAGCTCTCGACGAACAGACCCGCAGCAGCGTTCCTGGCCGTATTGGTGCCGCTTCGCGCGGCAGGTGCGCGAGACAACGACCGCGCGAAGGGTTAGGTGACGAGCGCATGACCGACGAGCCCCGCGCCAGCGATGCTCCCAAGCCCACGCCCCGGCCCGGTCCGCGTCCGGGTCCTCGTCCCGGCCCGGGGCCCACGCCGCGACCCGGCATGCACGCCGTGGTGCTCCCCCCGACCAGCGATCCGCACCGGTTCGGCCGCGTCGACGACGACGGCACCGTCTGGCTGATCACCTCAGCCGGCGAACGCGTCGTCGGCTCCTGGCAGGCCGGTGACGCCGAGGTGGCGTTTGCCCATTTCGGCCGTAGGTTCGACGACCTGAACACCGAGGTCACGCTGATGGAGGAGCGCCTGGCCTCCGGCAGTGGTGATGCCCGCAAGATCAAGGCCAACGCTGCGGCGCTGGCCGAAACGTTGCCGACCGCCTCGGTGCTGGGCGACATCGACGCCCTCGCCGCCCGGCTGGCCACCCTGGTGGAGCGTGCCGAGGCTACGGTCGCGACCGAGCGCACCCGGCGCGAGGAGCATCGCGCCGCGCAGACCGCCCGCAAGGAGGCGCTGGCCGCCGAGGCCGAGGATCTGGCGGCCAACTCGACGCAGTGGAAGGTCGCCGGCGACCGGCTGCGCGAAATCCTCGACGAGTGGAAGACGATCACCGAACTGGACCGCAAGGTCGACGACGCGCTGTGGAAACGCTACTCGGCCGCCCGGGAAGCGTTCAACCGGCGGCGTGGATCCCATTTCGCCGAGCTGGATCGCGAGCGCGCCGAGGTCTGGCAGGCCAAGGAACGGCTCTGCGAGCGCGCCGAGGAGATGGCGGACTCGACGGACTGGGCCGGCACTAGTGCCGAATTCCGCAAGCTGCTGACCGAGTGGAAGGTGGCGGGGCGGGCTAGCCGCGAGGTCGACGACGCGCTGTGGCGGCGCTTCAAGGCGGCCCAGGACGCGTTCTTCAGCGCCCGTAACGCCGCGACCGCGGAGAAGGACGCCGAGTTGCAAGCCAACGCCGCCGCCAAGGAGGCGCTGCTGGCCGAGGCCGAAAAGATCGACACCAGCAATCACAAGGCCGCCCGGGCCGTGCTGCGGGCGATCGCCGACAAGTGGGACGCGATCGGCAAGGTGCCCCGGGAGCGGTCCACCGAGCTGGAGCGACGGCTGCGCGCGATCGAGAAAAGGGTGCGCGACGCCGGCGATGCGAACTGGTCGGATCCCGAGGCGCAGGCCCGGGCCGAACAGTTCGCCGCCCGCGCCGAGCACTACGAGCAGCAGGCCCGCAAGGCGGCCGCGGCCGGCCGCACCAAGGAGGCGCAGGAGGCTCAGGCCAACGCCGAACAATGGCGGCAGTGGGCGCAGGCGGCCGCAGAGGCCTTGACCCGCGAGTTCTAGCGGGTGTTCGGTTGATCCGGCGCCTGCGCCGGGTTCCCCGGAGCTCCCGGGTCGCCGAGGGTGTCCAGCAGGGTACTGAACTGCTGCTCGGTGATGATCCGGCGGCGCTCCTGCTCGGCCGCGAATTGCACGACGGTGCGCGACCACACCACGCGGGCCCAGTGGAACGTCAGCAGGATGACGGCGATCCACGCCACGAACAACCCCACCCCGGGTCCGGGGTGACCGGTGGCGACGGTCTGGCGCGACCACACCGCCAGCAGTCCGACCCCGCTGGCCAGCGACGAGCCGGCGAGCGCGATCCAGGCCAGCGCCCAGCGTCGGGTCAGCAACGCCAGCATCGAGAAGCCGACACCGAAAACCAGTGTGAGCCAGCAAAACACCTTCGACGGCAGCGACAGCGCGGCCGCCCCGGCGCCGTGGCTGCCGAACAGCACGTCCCAGCCTCGCACCGAGCCGGTGTGCGGCAGGATGAAGGACCCCAGCAGTATGAACACCAGGATAGCGACGACCAATGCCCTTGGGCCCGGGGCGATTTCGCGGGCGACGCGGCGTTCCGCGGCCTCGATCTCGGCGCGGAGTGCGTCAAAGTCGGTGTGATGGTTTGTCATCGGGAACACCCCATGGGTTCTACTGGTGCGGCGGCTGGCCCGACACCGGGCATGCCCAGGCCGATACTGCGCGGGCGCTGCCCGGCGGCGTGTGCGTCACCGGCCTTGGTCCGGCGGTGGCTTGAGATGCCTGCGTCGGCGATCAGGTGGTGCGGCGCGGAGTCGGTGATCGTCGTGGTGATGACGTCGCCGGGCCGCACCGACGGGTCGGCGGCGAAGTGCACCAGCCGGCCGTCGCGCGCCCGGCCCGTCATGCGTGCGGTGAGCGTGTCTTTGCGTCCTTCCCCGGTGGTGACCAGCAATTCGACGGTCCGCCCTACCAGTTCGCGGTTGCCCTCCAGCGAGATCTGCTCCTGCAGCTCGATCAGTCGCTCGTACCGTTCCTGCACAACGGCTTTGGGTATCCTACCGTCGAGTTCAGCGGCGGGCGTGCCGGGCCGTTTCGAGTACTGGAAGGTGAATGCCGCGACGAACCGCGCCTGGCGCACCACGTCGAGGGTGGCCGCGAAGTCCTCTTCCGTCTCGCCGGGGAATCCGACGATCAGGTCGGTGGTGATGGCCGCGTGCGGCATCGCCGCGCGAACCCGGTCGATGATGCCGAGGTAGCGCTCGGCGCGGTAGGACCGCCGCATCGCGCGCAGCATCCGGTCGGAACCCGACTGCAGCGGCATGTGCAGGGCCGGGCACACATTCGGTGTCTGCGCCATCGCCTCGATGACGTCGTCGGTGAATTCGGCCGGGTGCGGTGAGGTGAACCGGACGCGTTCCAGCCCGTCGACGCGGCCGCAGGCCCTCAGCAATTCGGCGAAGGCGCCGCGGTTGCGGGGCAGCGCGGGGTCGGCGAACGAGACGCCGTAGGCGTTGACGTTGTGGCCCAGCAGCGTGACTTCCAGCACCCCGTCGTCCACCAGCGAGCTCACCTCCGCGATGATGTCCGCCGGGCTGCGGTCGACCTCCTTGCCCCGCAACGACGGGACGATGCAGAACGTGCAACTGTTGTTGCAGCCGACCGAGATGGAAACCCAAGCGGCGTAAGCGGATTCGCGGGCTCTAGGCAGTGACGACGGGAATTCCTGCAACGCCTCGACTATTTCCACCTGCGCGGACCGGTTGTGCCTGGCGCGGGCCAGCAGCGTGGGCAGCGACCCGATGTTGTGCGTGCCGAAGACGACGTCAACCCAGGGCGCCTTGCGCAGCAGCGCGTCTCGGTCCTTTTGCGCCAGACAGCCGCCGACCACGATTTGCATGTCGGGGTTGCTGCGCTTGCGCGGCGCCAAGTGGCTGAGGTTCCCGTACAGCTTGTTGTCGGCGTTTTCGCGCACCGCGCACGTGTTGAAGACCACCACGTCGGCGTCGGCTCCGTCGGCGGCGCGCCGGTAGCCCGCGGCCTCGAGCAAGCCCGCCAACCGCTCGGAGTCGTGCACGTTCATCTGGCAGCCGTAAGTGCGAACCTGATAGGTACGCACCGATCCCGTCGCGGGCCCGGCCAGGCTCGCAGCGTCGGGCGCCACTGTGGAAGTCACTGGGCCATGGTACGGCGACCCGGTCCCGGCGGATTAACCCGCAGCTAGACCCCGTCAGACCCGGCGGCGTTCCCGTTCGGCGGCGAGCTCGGCAAGGACGACCTCGCCGGCCAGGTTCTGGTCGTAGCCTCGTCGCGCCAGCAGGCCCACCAGTCGGCGAATGATCCGCGCCTCGTCTTTGCTGTCGCCGCTCAGCGTCTCGCGGCGCAGCTTGGCCCGAACCAGTTCTTCGGCCCGCTCCCCCTCGGCGGTACCGTCGATGCCGGCCAGCGCCGCGGCGATGACCTCCTGGCCGACGCCTTTGGTGTGCAGTTCGGCAGCCAACGCGCGCTTGCTTTTTCCCGCCCTGGAATACCGCGACCGCACCCACTGCTCGGCGAAGTCGCTGTCATCCACCAACCCGACGGCGGCCAACCGGTCGAGCACGCGCGCGCTGACGTCACCGGGGTATCCGCGCTTGGCGAGCTGGCCGGACAACTCGGCCCGGGTACGCGACCTCGCGGTGAGCAGGCGTAGGCACAGCGCCCGCGCCTGCTCATCGCAGGCAGGCTCAGAAGTCGACAGGGGCTGGCAGGACGTCATCATCGGTCACCACCGCGCCAATGCCGAGCTTCTCCTTGATCTTCTTCTCGATCTCGTTGGCGATGTCGGCGTTCTCCATCAGGAAGTTACGGACATTCTCCTTGCCCTGGCCGAGTTGCTCGCCCTCGTAGGTGAACCAGGAACCGGACTTGCGGATGAAGCCCTGGTCCACACCCATGTCGATCAGCGAGCCTTCACGGCTGATGCCCCGGCCGTAGAGGATGTCGAACTCGGCCTGCTTGAACGGCGGCGACACCTTGTTCTTGACGACCTTGACCCGGGTGCGGTTACCGACCGCGTTAGTGCCGTCCTTGAGCGTCTCGATCCGGCGCACGTCCATGCGCACCGACGCGTAGAACTTCAAAGCCTTTCCACCGGTGGTGGTTTCCGGGCTGCCGAACATCACCCCGATCTTCTCGCGAAGCTGGTTGATGAAGATCGCCGTGGTTCCTGAATTGTTCAGCGCGCCAGTCATTTTACGCAGCGCCTGGCTCATCAGCCGGGCCTGCAGGCCGACGTGGCTGTCACCCATCTCGCCCTCGAGCTCGGCCCGGGGCACCAGTGCGGCCACCGAGTCGATGACCAGAATGTCCAGCGCGCCGGAACGAATCAGCATGTCGGCGATCTCGAGGGCCTGCTCGCCGGTGTCCGGCTGGCTGACCAGCAGCGAATCGGTGTCGACGCCGAGCTTCTTGGCGTAGTCCGGGTCCAGAGCGTGCTCGGCGTCGATGAACGACGCGACACCGCCGGCCGCCTGTGCGTTGGCCACCGCATGCAGGGCGACGGTCGTCTTACCCGAGGACTCCGGGCCGTAGATCTCCACGACCCGACCGCGCGGCAGGCCGCCGATGCCCAGGGCCACGTCCAGTGCAATGGATCCGGTCGGAATGACCGAGATCGGCTGTCGCATCTCGTCGCCGAGACGCATCACCGAGCCTTTGCCGTAGCTCTTTTCGATCTGGGCCATCGCCAGTTCGAGAGCCTTCTCGCGGTCGGGGGCTTGCGTCATGGTGCCTCTCTATACGTCATGGTGCCTCTCTATAGCAGTGTGTTCGATGACCGGTTTCGGTCGGTTGGCCGTGACACTAGGCGCGGGGTCCGACAATTCCGCTTCAGCGCTCCTCACAGTAGCCGAACACCTGTTCGATTCAAGTTCAACACGCCGCGATTCAAGTTCAACACGCCGCGCCGTCTGGCAACACCGGCTACCGAAAAGGCGCCGCGGGCCCGCGTCAGCATTCGTGAGCATTGAGGAAACCGGTGCGGTACCGCCACTGTGATCGGGCACATCGTGACCCGAGAGTCAGACACTCACCGTCGCCGCCTCCTCACCAGACACCGGGGCGGATCTCCCCGGGGAGAGCGGTCGCACACGCATGGACATCTCGGGCGATCTTGCCCAAATATCTTCCTACAAAGGGTTTTTCGCGTTACAAGTGGGCGGCGCCGGGACCGGCTGGCGTCCGGTCCGCCGGGACTACGCCGATGGCTTCGCCGCTCTGATCGACGCCACCGCCCGCGGCTACCGCACCAGCGTCTGCACATCGGCGCCTCGCTGGTGCATCTGGGCCACACCAGCCGGCTGTGGTCACCGGTGCTCGCCTGCGCCGTAGTCCACCACGTCATCCCGGACCTGCAAAACCTCGAACGCGCTGCCGACGGGGCACAGCTGCGACTGCCCGAACCCATCGGAGAGCCCGTCTCGGGCATCCCGGGGGCCGCGGTGCAGGTGTTGTACCGCACCGTGGTGCAGCACCACATGCAGCCGTTCGCGGCCGGGCTGGGGGTCAAGCTGGCCCCGGCCCTGCTGGCCGGCAACGCCGCGTCGGGGCCGCGCGAGCGCTGCTCTCGGCACAGCCCGACCTGCGCGGCCCGATCCTGCAGGTCAAGGCCACGCTGCTGGACACCGGCGTGCTGTCGGGAACCGGCGCGCATCTGGGCTTCCGGCGCGGCAGCTGCTGCCTGTTCTATCGGTTGCCGGGGCGGTCGATCTACGCCGACTGCGTGTTCCGGGGCGCCCGCCCGCCGCTGAGCTGGCGGTCTCACCACTGGTCACGGGGCACGTCGAAGTCGACGCACAGCGCCCGCCAGACATCGCGTGGGTCGATGCCGTCCTCGATCGCCTGCGCGGCGGTCCGGCCGCCAAAGCCCGCCAGCACGTGATCCACCAGCACCGATGCGCCGTATGCGGCGCCGAACCGCAGCACCACCCGCTCGTTGAACTCCGTCAGACGCACATCAGCCAACATACTGGGCCGGGTCAGCCCGCCAGGGCCAGCGCTTGATGGCAGACGCGCACAGGGTCGGCCACGCGATGGATGCCGGCCGCAGCGGCGCGTGCCGCCTCCCAGTACCGCGACGAGCACAGCACGTCCAGCACGGCGGCCACCAGCGCGTCGGCGTTCAGCGGCCGAACCAGCCGCGCGCTGCCCTGCCGCGACCCCCGGTTGGCGATCTCCCATTGATCCCCGCCGCCGGGCACCACCACCAGCGGCACGCCGGCCAGCAGCGTCTTGGCGACCATGCCGTGGCCGCCGCCACAGATCACCACGTCGGCGTGCGCCAGCAAGTCGTCCTGGCGCCCCAGCCCCACCGCCGCCCAGGCGGGCACAGTCAGCTCCGCCCCACCCAGGCGCGACACCAGCAGCCGCGACCCGGCGGGCAACGCCTGCCCCGGCGTCAAGCACGCCAGCGCGACTTCGGCGAGACCTTCGGTCCCGATCAACGCCGTCGACGGCGCGACGACCACGACCGGACCCGGGCCGTTGGGGACCTCGAGGATGTTGTCAGTCGGCTCGAAGTGCAGCGGCCCCACCACGACGGCCTCCTGCGGCCAGTCCGGGCGAGGAACCTCCAGCGCCGGCAGGGTGGCGATCAGGCGGCGCAACGGCCCGGCATCGCGGGCCGGCAGGCCGATCTCCGCACGCGCCAGCTCCCGCTGCCGCAGCCCGGCCCGCCACGACCGCGCCGTCAGTGCGCGCATCGTGGCATCGCGGAGCCGGCCGCGGATACCGGTACCCGGTGCGAGCCCGCTGCCGATCGGTGGCAGCCCTTTCGACGGCAGATACAGCGGATGGGGGTTGAGCTCGATCCACGGGATGCCCAGCAACTCGGCCGCCATCCCGCCACCCGCGGTGATCGCGTCGGAAACCACCAGGTCGGGTTGCAGCTCCCGCAGGGCCGGCAGGTTGAGCACGGCCATCCGCGCCGCCCGCCGGTGCATGCGGGCGCCGGCGTCCAGGTCTTCGTCGGTGGCCACCAGGCCGTCGAGCGAGAGTGCCGCAATACCGGCCTCGCGAGCAGCGGATATCCACTCCTCGCCGGTGAACAGGGTGGGCTCATCCCCCGCGTCGCGGAACCGCAGGCACAGTGCGATCGCGGGAAACGAGTGCCCGGGATCCGGGCCGGCGACGACGGCGACTCGCACAGCCTTATCCTGCCGCAACACCGCGGCGGCCCGCGCCTACGCTGGCAAACATGACCGAGCTGAGCCAGACAGCCGTCGCCAACACGCGCACGGTCGAACGATGTCTCAACGCCCTGCAGGACGCGGACTTCAAAACCCTGGAGGACACCCCTGGATAAAAACCTCGTCTACCAAAATGTCGGCCTCCCGACAATCCACGGCCGCCGCCGCACCATGCAGTTGTTCCACCGGATGGACGGCCGGGCGGGGTGCGAGGCCAAGTTCCACCGTATCGCCGCCGACGGCGCCGCGGTGCTCCCTGAACGCTCCGACGCGCTGACCTTCGGACCGCTGCGGCTGCAGTTCTGGGTGTGCGGGTTGTTCGAGGTGCACGACGGCCGAATCACGCTGTGGCGGAACTACTTCGACTTCTTCGACATGACCAAGGCGTTGCTGCGGGAGCTGGCGGGCCTGGTGATCCCGTCGGGTCAAAGCGTCGTTCTAGAACGGTAATCCGCCGAGTTCGTCTAACGCCTGGGCCCAACCCGTGAGCCGGTCGGTGGCCTGGACCAACTCGGCCCGATACAGCTGGTACGCCGCCACGAGCCCGGCGTCGCCGTTGGCCGACGAGACCAAATTGCGCTGCAGCGGTGACCATTTCGTTGTACTGCCGAACGCCGGAACTCAACTACGCGGTGAACGCGTTGATGGCGGGCACCAGGTAGAACCGCGAGGATTCGGAGTCCTGCGCCGCCCGCTCCATCGACACCACCTCCACGGCGGTGGCGGCCATCGCCACCGCGGTCTTGTTCGCCGCCGCGGTCAGCTCGCCGATTTCGTCGGCCGGCAGCATGGCGCTGCGCTCGATGACCGCCCAGCAGTGAGAAGAATCCCCGCTCGGAGGCGCCCAGGGCCGTACATCGCGGAGCGCGCCGCCGAACCGGGCGGCGGCAATCGGCGCGCCGCGGCGGGCCGGCCCCTGCCGGCAGCGACTCCGACTTCAACCAGTGGTAACGGAAGAACAGCAACGTCGCGGGCACCACCTGGAGCACGGCGATGCCGCCGGTGATCTGCAGCAGCACGAACCAGCCCACCACGCGAGCACCGCGGTCACCACGGCCCAGAACGCGGCACCGAGGGTGAATACCCACGCCCACCCGCAGCACGCGACGGCAGCGACGCAGCAGTCGCGTGCAGGGATCCGCGGCAGCGCTGATCTTTTTGGGCGACGAAGCCGAACAGGTCGGCGGTCGTGTTCAACCCCTGCTGCAGGGTCCGCCACAGTCCGTCCTGCGTGGCCTTCACCGCCATGTCACACCGGCCGTGCAGTTACTGACCGACCGGCTTCTCGGCGACCTGCCCCCCGGCGCCCTCGGCGGGAGCGGGAGCGGCCGTCGCACCGGGCGCGGCGCTCCCGCCGGTCGGCAGGGCGTCGCCTCGCATCGACGCGCGGATCCGCTCGAGCCGGGAATGGCCCGCCATCTGCACGCTGGCCTGCTGGACCTCGAGCATGCGGCCCTGCACCGATCCCTGCGCCAGTTCGGCGGCGCCGACCGCGTTGGCGTAGCGCCGTTCGATCTTGTCGCGCACCTCGTCGAGGCTGGGGGTGTTGCCCGGAGCGGCGATCTCGCTCATCGACCGCAACGACGCGCTCACCTGTTCCTGCATCTTGGCCTGTTCGAGCTGGCTGAGCAGCTTGGTTCGCTCGGCGATCTTCTGCTGCAGCACCATCGAGTTCTGCTCGACGGCCTTTTTCGCCTGCGCGGCGGCCTGCAGCGCCTGGTCGTGCAGGGCCTTGAGGTCCTCGACGCTTTGCTCGGCGGTCACCAGCTGGGCCGCGAACGCCTCGGCGGCGTTGTTGTACTCGGTGGCCTTGGCGGCGTCGCCGGCCGCGGTGGCCTGGTCAGCCAGCGTCAGCGCCTGCCGCACGTTGACCTGAAGCTTCTCGATGTCGGCCAGCTGCCGGTTGAGCCGCATCTCCAGCTGCCGCTGGTTGCCGATCAACTGCGCGGCCTGCTGGGCCAGCGCCTGGTGAGTGCGCTGCGCTTCCTCGATGGCCTGCTGGATCTGAATTTTCGGGTCGGCGTGCTCGTCAATCTTCGCGTTGAACAGCGCCATGACGTATTTCCACGCTTTGACGAACGGATTGGCCATGAGTTAGCTCCAACTTCGGTTCCGTGTGCTGAGGACCCCTGGTAGGCCCTAGCGATCACCTTGCCGCTCAATTTATCGGGTCAGCGCCGATCACCCCACCCCTGATGCGCGATCGGCGTTGCCGGGCACCACCGGGCAGTCAGGCCACCGGCGGGATGACCACCTTGGTGCTGGCGTCGATGCTCGTCGCGCCGAAGGCGGCGCGTTCCTCGGCGGCCATCCGCTCACCGGCGTCGGTCAGCACGGTCGACATCGGGGGATGTCCAGGGCGGCGCAGATGTCGTGCAACAGCTCGCTGGAGGCTTCTTTGGCCGCGCTCCACTTCCGAGTAGCCCAAGCTCACCCGCGCCGTGTCGGAAACTTCGCGCAGCGTCCGGCCCTGCGAGATTCGGGCCACGCGCAGCACCTCGCCGATCACTTCGCGCACCAATGGCGGCATCCTGCTCTCCTTCGTCCGGCCAAGCGGCTTCATCAGGTTAACGCCGGCCGCCACGGTCTAGGTTCCCGTCCGCCGCATTTCCCTGACCGTCGAGACGACATAGTCGATTCCGGTGATGACCGTCAACACGATCGCGACGCCCATCACCACCGATGCCGCCGTCAGCAGCGGCCCGGACAGCGGCAGCACGAACAACCCGATCGCGACCGCCTGGACGAAGGTCTTGAGTTTGCCGCCCCAGCTGGCGGGAATGACGCCGCGGCGAATCACGGCCAGCCGCAACACCGTTACCCCGATCTCGCGGAAGAGCACCAGCACGGTCACCCACCAGGGCAGGTCGCCCAGCATCGACAGGCCCACCAGCGCCGACCCGATCAGCATCTTGTCGGCGATCGGATCGACGAACGCGCCGAATTCGGTCGCCATGCCGTAGTTGCGGGCCAGCAGGCCGTCCAGCCGATCGGTGATACACGCCACCGCGAACACCACGAAAGCCACGATGCGAGCGGCGCATTCGTGGCCGCCGCCGGCAAACAGGGCGAGCAGGAAGATCGGGACCAGCACGAGCCGCAGTAGCGTCAGGACGTTGGCCAGGTTGGCGATGCTGACACGTCCTGCCACAGGTCCAGTCTGCGGCTGCCCTGACACCGCCTCAGAATAGCGGTTGACCAGCGCACCTGCCCCGGATGTCAATACTGTTATCCGTGACCCAAACTTCCCGGGGTGACCAGCAGGTCGCTGTCCGGCGTGCCCGTACCTCCGACGTGCTCGCGATCAAGCATCTCGTCGACACCTATGCGGGCAAGATCCTGCTGGAGAAGGCCCTGGTGACGCTGTATGAGGCCGTCCAGGAGTTCTGGGTCGCCGATCTGGACGGCAAGGTGGTCGGCTGCGGCGCGTTGCACGTGTTCTGGTCCGACCTCGGCGAGATCCGGACCGTCGCGGTCGACCCGTCCGCCACCGGCCACGGTGTCGGGCACGCCATCGTCACGAAGCTGATCGACGTCGCCCGCGAGCTACAGCTGAAGCGCATCTTCGTGCTGACCTTCGAGACCGAGTTCTTCGGCAAGCACGGGTTCACCGAGATCGAAGGCACGCCCGTCACCGCCGAGGTGTTCGAGGAGATGTGCCGCTCTTACGACATCGGTGTCGCCGAGTTCTTGGACCTCAGCTACGTCAAGCCGAACATCCTTGGCAACACCCGCATGCTGCTGAAGCTCTGACGTCCGCCGCGCGCCGACCTTCGGCGCGGCCGGTCAGTCCTCCGTAACGTCGTCGCCGCCGTCGGCGTTCGCCCCGCCGCGGATCAGCGCCAGAGTACCGGCGAGCTCGTCGGGTTTGATCAGCACCTCGCGGGCCTTAGAGCCCTCGGACGGCCCGACGATGCCGCGCGTCTCCATCAGGTCCATTAGCCGGCCGGCCTTGGCGAAGCCGACGCGCAGCTTGCGCTGCAGCATCGAGGTCGAGCCGAACTGCGAGGACACCACGAGTTCGACGGCCTGCAGGAAGACGTCCATGTCGTCGCCGATGTCGGGGTCGAAATCGGTGCGTTCGCCGGTGGGCTTGGCGGTGGTGACGCCTTCGGTGTATTCGGGTTCGGCCTGGTTTTTGCAGGCGGTGACGACGGCGTGGATCTCCTCGTCGGTGATGAACGCACCCTGCAGCCGCAACGGCTTGCTGGCACCCATTGGCATGAAGAGCCCGTCACCCATGCCGATCAGCTTCTCCGCGCCCGCCTGGTCCAGGATGACGCGGCTGTCGGTGAGCGACGAGGTGGCAAACGCCAACCGTGACGGTACGTTCGTCTTGATCAGCCCGGTGACGACGTCGACGGACGGCCGCTGGGTGGCCAGCACCAGGTGAATGCCTGCGGCGCGGGCCTTTTGGGTAATCCGCACGATGGCGTCCTCGACGTCGCGCGGCGCGGTCATCATCAGGTCGGCCAGCTCGTCGACGATCGCGACGATGTAGGGGTACGGCCGGTATTCGCGCTGGCTGCCCAGCGGTGTGGTGATCTCGCCGGAACGCACCTTCGCGTTGAAGTCGTCGATGTGCCGCACCCGGGATGTCTGCATGTCCTGGTAGCGCTGCTCCATCTCCTCGACCAGCCAGGCAAGCGCCGCCGCCGCCTTCTTCGGCTGGGTGATGATCGGGGTGATCAGGTGCGGAACACCTTCGTAGGGCGTCAGTTCCACCATCTTCGGGTCAATCAGGATCATCCTGACCTCCTCCGGTGTGGCCCGGGTCAGCAGCGAGATCAGCATCGAGTTGACGAAACTGGACTTACCGGAGCCGGTGGAGCCGGCCACCAGCAGGTGCGGCATCTTGGCGAGATTCGCCGCGATGAAATCACCTTCGATATCCTTGCCCAGCCCGATGACGAGCGGATGGTGGTCGCGTCGGGTGGACGGCGCGGTGAGCACGTCGGCCAGCCGGACCGTTTCCCGGTCGGTGTTGGGCACCTCGATACCGACCGCGGACTTGCCCGGGATCGGGGCGAGCATCCGCACGCTCTCGGTGGCCACCGCGTAGGCGATGTTCTTTTGCAGCGCAGTGATTTTCTCGACTTTGACGCCGGGCCCCAGTTCCACCTCGTAGCGGGTGACGGTCGGTCCGCGGGTGCAGCCGGTGACGGCGGCGTCGACCTTGAACTGGGTCAGCACCTCACCGATGGCCTCGGCCATCTGGGTGTTGGCCGCGCTGCGCTTCTTGGGCGGGTCGCCGGCGACGAGCAACTCGAGCGACGGCAGGTTGTACGGGCCCTCGACGACCCGGTCCAGCACCTGCGTGTCCTGCTTCCTGGCGCCGCGCCGTCGGCTTTTGGCCAGTCTGTCCTTGAGGGCCGGAACGGTCGGGGTTTCGTCGGCGGGCGGTCCGTCCAGCGCGACAGTCGCGGGCCACGCCCGCGGCTCCTCGTCGAACCCGCCGTCGTAATAACCGTCGGAAAAGTCTTCGCGCGGTTGGTCTTCGGCATAATCGTCGGCGTAGCCATCGTCATAGTCGTCGTATTCGTCGTCGACGAATCGCGTGTGGAACATCGCGCGCATGGCCTCGGGCAGCTCGCGGATGGTGGTCCCGGTCAGCAGCAGCAACCCGAACAGCGCGCCGATGAACAGCAGCGGCGCCGCGATCCAGGGGGTCAACCCCTCCGACAGCGGCCCGCCGAACGCGAAGCCGATGAATCCTGCTGCGCGACGGCGTAATTCGGGGTCGTCCGGCGAGCCGGACCACAGATGCCGCAGGCCCAGCAGCGACAGGCTGATCATGCTAGCACCCAGGGTCAACCGGGGCCGCGCTTCGGGGCTGGGCTCGGTGCGCATCAGCAGCACCGCCACCGCGCCGAGGATCGCCGGCAGAGCCAGCACGCCGGCGCCGATGAAGGTGCGCAGCACCTCGTCGACCCAGGCGCCGACCGGTCGGGCAGCGTTGAACCATGAGCTCGCGGCGACCACGGCGGCCAGGGCGAGCAGAACCAGTGCGATGCCGTCGCGGCGGTGCCCCGGTTCGATGTCGCGGGCGCGCCCGATCGACCGGGCGGCGCCGCCGGTGCCCCGAGCCGCCATCAGCCAGGTGGCGCGCAGCGCGCGTCCACAGGTCACCCCGGTGGCGACCAGGAGCGACCGGTTGCGCCGCTTGGCGGGCCTGCTCGGCCGTTTGCGGGGTGCCGGACGCGCACTTCGGGACCCGCTGGCGCGCGAAGTGGCCTTTGACCTGCTCGTTCGAGTTGCGAAGCGGGCGGCGGTCTTACTAGCCATGGTATTCAGTTTAGTCGCAATCGACCCATATTCACTATCAGCCACACTGGTCACAAAGTGTCTTGGTTAGGTCATCGACGCACTATGGCACCCGAAAAGCACCCGCAAGGGACCCGCGCGAGGCCCGCAACCATGACACCAGCGCGAACGGCGGTGTGACTAAGGTGACAGCCATCCCGCCCACTACCCCGCAAGGAGCCCCGATGCTCGCCGTCGTCGCCATCCTGACCGTGAAACCCGAGTCGGTCGACACCGTCCTGCGACATCCCCACAACCCGACCGCCGTCGAAGAAGTGCACGAAGAGCCGGGATGCCAGCTGAACTCGGTGCATCAGAGCGACGAGACCTTCGTGTTCATCGAACGGTGGGCCGACGAAGAGGCGCTCAAGGTACACAGCACCGCCCCCGCGATCGGCAAGCTATTCGCGGCGGCCGGCGACCACCTGGCCGGGCCGCCGGACATCAAGACCCTGCAGCCCCTCCCGGCGGACGACCCCGACAAGGGGCAATTGCGCAAGTCACCGAGGCTAATCCGTCGGGTCCCCTGGCGGGAAAGGTCGCGCTGATCACCGGCGCGGCCCGCGGACAGGGCCGCGCGCACGCGGTTCGCCTGGCCGCCGACGGTGCCGCCATCATGCCGTCGACCTGTGCGCGCAGATCCCCAGCGTCACCTAACCAGCTGGCCACGCCCGAGGACCTGACGGCCACCGTCAAACTCGTCGAAGACACCGGCGCCCGCATCGTGGCAAAACAGGGTGATGTGCGCGATCGCGCCGCCCTGACGGCGGCGGTGCAGGCCGGTGTCGACGAGTTCGGCCGGCTCGACATCGTGGTGGCCAGCGCCGGTATCGCTCCGATGCAATCCGGTGACGACGGCTGGCACGGACGTCATCGACGTCAACTTCACCGGCGTCTACAACACCATTAAGGCCGCGATCCCGACCATGGTCAAGCAGGGCACGGGGGGCTCGATCGTACTGATCAGCTCGAGCGCGGGACTGACCAGCGTGGGAAGCGCCGACGCCGGTTCCGTCGGCTACACCGCCGCCAAGCACGGTGTCGTGGGGTTGATGCGTGTGTACGCGAACCTGCTTGCCGGGCAGATGATTCGGGTCAACTCGATTCACCCCTCCGGTGTGGACACCCCGATGATCAACAACGAATTCACCCGCGACTGGCTGGCCAAGATGGCTGCCGCGACCGATGCGCCCGACGCGATGGGCAACGCTATGCCCGTGGAGGTGCTCGACGTGGAGGACGTCGCCAACGCGGTGGCGTGGCTGGTATCCGATCAGGCCCGCTACATTACCGGCGTCACGCTGCCGGTCGATGCGGGCTTTTGAACAGGTAGCAGCCATGGCACGAAACCCTGCGGCACAGACAGCCTTAGGCCCAATGGTGCTGGCCGCCGTCGATCAGATCGAACCGCCGGCGCGCCGGCTGGTGAACGACGACCTTGCTGACCTGTTCCTGCCGGCTCCGCTGCGCTTGCTGGTCGCCGCGACGCGGGTGACACCGTTGCAGCAGTTGATGATTCGTGGGTCGGAGTGGGCAGGCCCGGGCCAGTGGGCCAACCTGGCCTGCCGTAAGCGGTTCATCGCCGACAAGCTCGCCGAGGCCCGTGACGACATCAATGCGGTGGTCATCCTGGGCGCCGGTTTGGACACCCGTGCCTATCTGCTGAACCGGCAGATCCGTATGCCGGTCTTCTATGGTCGACCTGCCGGTGAACAGAGCCTGCATGGCCAAGACGGTCCGACGGGTGCTGGGCGGGCTGCCGCTATCGGTTCGGCTGGACGAACTCGTGGCGCGCTACGTGGCGCCCACCGGACGCGACCTCAAGGCGTCGCAGCTGGAATGGTCGGCGTACGCGTAGACCGCAGCCCCCTCTCTTCACCCTGCTCAAAGTGGCCCAGGTGCGTGGCCAACGAGCGACACCACGGCTCGCCAAGGCTGATGTCGATGACCTCCAGCGCGGTTGTCCGATATGCCCGCAGAGCCGCACGACGAACTCGAGGCCGAGGGGCCGATCTTAGAGGTTCACAAGGTTGGCGTGGTGCGGTATTTCGGTGGCCATGTCCCGGGAGTCTTTTCGGTCGCGAGCGTCACGCAATACGTGAGCGCGTTCGCGCTGAGCGCCGTGCGGGTGGTCGCCACATTCCCGATGCGCGGGGATGTTTGGTCTGCGATCCATCGACTGCTCCTGAAACCAACAAGGGCCGCTAGATCTCGATGACGGTCGCCACGATCATCGGTTGCCGGCGGTAGGTTTCGCCCACCCAATTGCCGACGGTGCGCCGTACGCCCTGCGCGATCCGGACCGGGTCGGTCACGTTGCCGGCGAGCAGCGCCTCCAACTCTTCCTCGACCTTGCCCACAACCGGCTCGAGCGCCTTGGGATCCTCGGAGAACCCCCGCGAATGCAGGTGCGGCGTGGTCGCTGAAAGGCCGGTACCCCGGTGCAACACCACCGTCACCGCGACGAAGCCCTCGGACAGGATGAGCCGCTCCCCCAGCGTGATGTCGCCGACATCGCCGGTGACCAGACCGTCGACGAACATCTTGCCGACCGGCACCGCTCCGGCGATCGATGCCCGGCCGCCCACCAAGTCGACGCTGACACCGTTCTCCGCCAACAGGATCGAGGATTCGGGCACTCCGGTGCTGGCGGCCAGCTTGGCGTTGGCGCGCAGCATGCGCCAGGTGCCGTGCACCGGCATCACGTTGCGGGGCCGCACTCCGTTGTACAGAAACAGCAGTTCCCCGGCGTAGGCATGGCCCGAAACATGTACCCGTGCTTGGGCATTGGTAACCACTCGGGCGCCGATCTTGGAGAGCGCGTCGATGACGCCGTAGACGGCCTCCTCGTTTCCGGGGATCAGCGAGGACGACAGCACCACGAGATCGCCCGCGGTCAGCGTGATGCTGCGGTGCTCGCCGCGGGACATCCGCGACAGCGCCGACATCGGCTCGCCTTGGGTGCCGGTGGTGATCAGCACCACCCGCTCGGGTGGCATCATCTCGGCGGCCCCGATGTCGATCAGGTCGGAATCCGCGACGCGCAGGAAGCCCAACTCCCGGGTGATGGCCATGTTGCGCACCATGGACCGCCCGACGAAGGACACGCGCCGCCCCAAAGCCACTGCGGCATCGATGATTTGCTGTACGCGGTCGACGTTGGAGGCGAAGCACGCCACGATGACGCGGCCGTCGGCACCCCGGATCAACCGGTGCAGTGTGGGACCGACTTCGCTCTCGGACGGGCCGACGCCGGGGATTTCGGCGTTGGTCGAGTCGCACAGGAACAGATCGACGCCGGTGCCGCCCAGCCGTGACATGCCGGGCAGATCGGTGGGCCGACCGTCCAGCGGCAGCTGGTCGAGCTTGATGTCGCCGGTGTGCAACACGGTTCCGGCCCCGGTGAACACCGCGATGGCCAGCGCATCGGGAATCGAATGGTTCACCGCGAAATACTCGCAGTCGAACACCCCGTGCCGGGTCTGCTGGCCCACCTTGACCTCGACGAACACGGGCTTGAGGCGGTACTCGCGGCATTTGGCGGCGACCATCGCCAGCGTAAATTTGGAGCCGACCACCGGGATGTCGGGCCGCAGCTTGAGCAGGAACGGGATCGCCCCGATGTGGTCCTCGTGGGCGTGCGTGAGCACCAGCGCCTCGATGTCGTCGAGCCGGTCTTCGATGTGCCGCAGGTCGGGCAGAATCAGGTCGACGCCGGGTTCGTCGTGGGTGGGGAACATCACCCCGCAGTCGATGATGAGCAGGCGACCGAGATGCTCGAAAACGGTCATGTTGCGCCCGATTTCGCTGATGCCGCCGAGCGCGGTCACCCGCAACCCACCAGCGGCCAACGGACCGGGCGGGCTGAGAGCTTCGTCCACTTCTAGGCCAGCCTTTGGCTCACCGCAGCACCGACGCGGCACGCATGTCCGCCGCCAGTGCCTCGATCTGTTCCGGCGTGGCCGGCACCTGCGGCAGCCGCGGATCGCCGACGTCGAGTCCCTGCAGGCGCAGACCCGCCTTAGACAGGGTCACCCCACCCAACCGGCTCATCGCGTTGCACAACGGAGCGACCGCGACGTTGATCTTGCGCGCGGTCGCGATGTCACCGGAACCGAAGGCGGACAACAACTCCCGCAGCTGGCTGGCCGCGAGGTGAGAGACCACGCTGATGAAGCCGGTGGCGCCCATCGCCAGCCAGGGCAGGTTGAGCGCGTCGTCGCCGGAGTAGTAGGCCAATCCGGTTTCGGCGATGATCTGGCCGGCGCTGTGCAGGTCGGCCTTGGCGTCCTTGATCCCGACGATGTTCGGGTGCGACGCCAGCGTGCGGATGGTGTCGGACTCGATGGGGACCACCGAGCGCGGGGGGATGTCGTAGAGCAGCACCGGCAGATCGGTCGCGTCGGCGACCGCTGTGAAGTGCGCGATCAGCCCGGTCTGCGGGGGGCGGGAGTAATACGGCGTGACGACCAGCAGACCGTGCGCACCCTGGGCGGCGCTGGCCTTGGCCAGCTTGATGCTGTGCGCGGTGTCGTAGGTGCCGGCCCCGGCAATGACGCGGGCCCGATCACCCACCGTTTCCAGCACCACCCGCAGCAGCTCGAGCTTCTCGTTGTCGGTGGTGGTCGGCGATTCGCCGGTGGTTCCCGAAACGACCAGACCGTCACATCCGGCGTCAACCAGGTGGTTTGCCAGCTTCGCCGCGGCGGTGAGGTCGAGCGAACCGTCGGCCCCGAACGGCGTCGCCATTGCGGTCAGCAAGGTGCCCAGACACGTGGGGGCATCGAATCCGACGGAACTCACGGGTCTCAGATTACCTGGCGGCGCCAATGGGATTTCCGCGCCGCGCGGCTGCGCACCGGAGTTGCGCGAGCCTCGCGTGTGCACTCAGGGCGCCGACACGCCGAGCAATGTCGCCCAGGACGCACACTCAGCGACAAGGGTGCACACTCAACGCCCCCCGGCTGCGCCAGCTCAGGCTTCAGTGGCGAGCGGGCTAGTCGCGACCTCGGAGCCGTCGGCCAGCGCGGAGATCTCGAAATCGGCGAACACCGGCGGCGCCACCTGGGTCAACTGCCGCAGACATTCGATGGCCAGGCGTCGGATCTCCACGTCGGCATGTTCGCTGGCGCGCATCGCGATGAAGTGCCGCCAGGCCCGGTAATTCCCGGTCACGACGATCCGGGTCTCGGTGGCGTTCGGCAGCACGGCACGGGCGGCCTGCCGCGCCTGTTTGCGCCGCAGCACCGCATTGGGCTGGTCGGCAAACTTGGCCTCCAGCTTGGCCAGCAGTTCGGTGTAGGTCGCCCGGCTGGCGTCGGCGGCGTCGGCCAGGATCTGCTGCAGTTTCGGGTCGTCCTCCATGCCGGGCGGCACCACGATCTGCGCCTGGACCTCCGGCACGTAGCGCTGGGAGAGCTGCGAGTGGGAGAAGTGCCGGTGCCGGATCAGCTCATGGGTCAACGAGCGCGAGACGCCGGTGATGTAGAACGAGACGCTCGCGTGCTCGAGCACCGAGAAGTGCCCGACGTCGATGATGTGCTTGATGTAGCCGGCGTTGGTCGCGGTCTTGGGGTTGGGCTTCGACCAGCTCTGGTAGCACGCTCGGCCGGCGAACTCGACCAGCGCCGACCCGCCTTGGACGTCAGGGCCGTCGGTGCTCCACGGCACGTCCGGCGGCGCCAGGAACTCCGTCTTGGCAATCAGTAGCACGCGCAGCGGCGCGATTTTGGCCACGGCGCTACCTTAGCCGGGCATTTCAACCCTGCTGGACGCGGACAGCACCGGCAATCAGCAACGGCAGCAGGGCGGGCGAAGCCGACCCGGGTAGCCGTGTTGAGCACGCCAGAGGCGAACAGCGTCTCGGCGGCCCACTTGGTGTCGCTGCGGCTGCCCCACCAGCTGCCCTGGGGGCCGCACGGCTCGGCCTCGAGGTGGGCCTCGATCTGTCCGGCGGTGCTCGGACCGAGTTCGCTGACGGCGGCGACGATCTTGTCGGCGAGCTGCGGATTGGCCTTGACGATGTGCGTGCCCCAGCGGCCGTGCCGGTATTGGCGCATCTTCCAGCGCAACAGCAGCCAGTCGTCGACGTCCACAGCGCGGCCTCGTGCGCCCAGTACTCGGCCAGCAACCGCGCCGAACGGGGGCTCAGGCCGCGCGGTCCAGCACGTCACGGTCGTAGGGTCCGAGCCGGCTGAACACCGGGGCGTAATGCGCCCGCACCGCTACCGAGACCGAATCTAGTTGCAGCACTTGGATTCTCGAGATCAATCGGCGCAGATGTGCGCGGTTGTCGGCCCGGCCGGGCGAGGCTCGTTAAAGCATTGGGCTGCAACGGCTATACGCCGGGCCTGGACGACGGACAGTCTCGCAGTCGACACGCGCCGAGAATACCGGTCGGTTCGCAATGATTCAGCGAAGGCTCACCCCCGTGCCAACCGTCTCGTCTGCCGGGACGGCGGCGCCGTCTTCCGGTGGTTCCTGTTGCTCTCGGTAGGCCGCCTCGAAGGCAGCCTACCCCGAGTCCAGGTCGCGATAGACGGCGAGCAGTTGTTCGCGGACCTTAACCCGCTGTTCCCGCGCGGCGTCGAGGGCCCGCCGGGTCTCCTGGCGCTCGCGGTCCGCTTGTTCCTTTGCTTCGACCAGCAGGCTTGTTCACGCGCCCGCCAGGCGTCGTCGTGCAGGCCGGCCTGCTCGGCCTCGAGCGCCTCCTTGGCTTCGCGGTACTCGCGCTCCATGGCCTTTCGCCGCGAGGACACGGCGACCAATTCCTCTTCGTGCTTGCGCCGCTGCGCCTCGATCTCCGCGGTGGCCACCGCGATCATCGCGTCCGCCTCGGCCTGCATCTCCGAGATCTCGTCGACGGTGCGGCGCAGCATCTTCGCCATCCGTTGCTACATCACATGCAGCGCCGGCGACTTGTCGGTGAGCAGGGCGACCTCCTTGCGCAACGCGACCAACCTCCTCCACAGAATCCGTCAGCCGCGCCCGCAGGCTCTCGTTGTCGGACAGCAACTTCTGCTTGGCGGTCAGCATCTCGATGTGGGCATCGACTTCCGCAGGCTCGTAGCTCATGAACTTGCGGTTAAACGTCTTGGTGGGTTCGGTCGTCCCAGCCACTACTCCCCTCTCCCCGGAAACGCGGGAAACCCCTCCCGGAAATGCGGCACACCCCGTCGCGCCGGACCCCACCGAAGCCGTCGAGTATGTCAGGCGGGACGGTCGGTGCTCTAGACCCGACGATAGCTGTGGAAGCGGTACCGCAGCCCGGAGCGACTGGCGTGCCATTCCCCCGTCTCACCGAGCCACGCCCCGTCGAGCACCGGGGCCAGTGCGTCCTCGTCGTCGCGCACCAGGTCGACCTCGATCTCGGTGACCTCACACCGTGTCGCCAGCGGCAACGCCTGCGCGTAGATCTGTGCGCCACCGATCACCCACACCTCGGCCTGGGACAGGGACTCGAAGGCGGCGTCGAGCGAACGGGCCACCTCGGCGCCGTCGGCGGCGAAATCAGGCTGGCGGGACAGCACGATGTTGCGGCGGCCGGGCAGCGGCCGCAACCGGGCGGGCAGCGAATCCCAGGTTCGCCGTCCCATGATCACGGCGTGGCCCACCGTTACCTGCTTGAACCGGGCCAGATCTTCGGGCACATGCCAGGGGATGTCGCCGTTGCGGCCGATTACGCCGGATGTGGACTGCGCCCACACCAGACCGACTCTCATACAGCGACGGGGGCTTTGATCGCCGGGTGCGGATCGTAATTCTTGACGACGACATCTTCGTAGGTGTAGTCGAAGATCGAATCCCGGTGGGCGAGAACAAGTTGCGGGTACAGTCGGGGCTCGCGAGCGAGCTGGGTCCGGACCTGGTCGAGGTGGTTGTCGTAGATGTGGCAGTCGCCGCCCGTCCAGATGAACTCGCCGACGTCCAGGCCGGCCTGGGCCGCCATCATGTGGGTGAGCAACGCGTAGCTGGCGATGTTGAACGGCACCCCGAGGAACAGGTCCGCGCTGCGCTGGTAGAGCTGACAGCTCAGCAGCCCGTCGGCGACGTAGAACTGGAAGAACGCGTGGCACGGCGGCAGCGCCATCTGCGGGATCTCGCCGACGTTCCACGCCGAGACGATGTTGCGCCGGGAGTCCGGGTCGGTGCGCAGCAGCTCCAGGGCGGCGCTGATCTGGTCGATGTGTTCCCCCGATGGGGTGGGCCAGGACCGCCATTGCACACCGTAAATTGGGCCCAGATCGCCTGTGTCGCTGGCCCATTCATCCCAGATGGTGACACCGTGTTCGTGTAGCCAGTTGACGTTGGAGTCGCCGCGCAGGAACCACAGCAACTCATAGATCACCGACTTCAGGTGCACTTTCTTGGTGGTCAGCAGCGGGAAGCCGGCGGACAGGTCGTAGCGCAGCTGCCGGCCGAACAGGCTGCGGGTTCCGGTGCCGGTGCGATCCGCCTTGGCCGATCCCGTTTCCAGGACCAGGCGCAGCAAGTCCTCGTAGGGCGTCGGTATTAGCACGCGGCCAGTTTAGCGGGTCGACACCGGAAATCCTGTGTTCAACGCGGTAAAACGCGTGCCATGCCGAACATCATGGACACCATCAACACCGCCGACGGAAGTTGCACCGTCCACCTGCTAACCCCCAACGGGCACGAGGCCCGGGTCCCGTGGCCGGGCGTGATCATGTATCCCGACGCCGGCGGATTGTGCGACATCCTCCAGCACATGACGGCCAAGCTGGCCTCGTACATATACACCGCGTGCTGCTGCCGGATGTGTATTACCGCAGCGGCGAGTGGGCGCCGTTCGACATGGCCACCGTGTTCGGCGACGAGAGCGAACGCTGGCGCCTGTTCGGCATGATCGGCGCCCTGACCCCGGACAAGGTGGCCAGCGAAGCGCGCGTTCTTCAACTTTCTGTCGGATCGCCCCGAGGTTTCCGGCGAACGTTTCGGCGTGTGCGGCTACTGCATGGGTGGGCGAATCTCGCTGCTGGTGGCGGATCGCGTGCCCGACCGCGTCGCCACTGCCGCGTCGTTCCACGGCGGCGGCCTGGTCACCGAGGCCGCGGACAGCCCGCATCTGCTCGCGCACCGGATGACGGCCACGATCTACGTCGGCGGCGCCCAGGACGACGCGCGTTCACGACCAAAAACGCCGAACAGCTCGACAAGGCGCTGACGGCGGCCCAGGTGCAGCACACCATCGAGTGGTATCCGGCCGCGCGGTTTCGCCGTCCCGGACAACCCGCCCTACGACGAGGCGGCCGCCGAGCGGCACTGGGCGGCGATGACGGAGCTCTTCGAATGGCCCAGTACACCTGGTCGGCCCCATGCGGCACCACCACCTGCGGCACGCCGGCCCATGCGGCGGTGGTCGTGGTGCCCGCCCCGCCGTGATGCACGACGGCGGGGCGGGCACCCGGCCGAACAGCGCCTGCTGGTTGACCTCACCGACGGCGAAGCAGTCGTCGGCGTCTTTGCGTCGGGCGCCAGATCCGCCCAGCCGCGGTACAGCAGCACCCGCCGGCCCTGTGCGCGGATGGCCGCGATCGCCATCGGCACGATCTCCTTCGGGCAACAACCACGCGCCGGTTTGCAAGACGTCAAGGTGGGCCAGCCGCTGCCACAGGCCCAGGGTGGGGTCGGCCGCCAGCCACCGCCGGTCGGTGTAGGCGTAACCGCGCACGTCGCTCACCGGGGCCAGGCCGATCGACGCCCGACAGCTTATATCAGTGTGGGGCCGAACAACGCGTTGGCGGCGCGAGCGTTGAGGTCCCACATCATCAGGTTGTCGGTCTCACCGGTGCCGATCCCCCGGCCCACATACTCCGGTGGTGCGTGGTACGGCGACGGCAGGTAGGTCGGGTGATAGCCTGGCGTAGACGAATATGGATATGGATGCCGAGCTTGTCGGCGACGGACGTGGCTCCGGCTGCGTCCACACCAGCGCGTCACATCCCTGGGCGGCCCGCTTGCGACCGAACTGCGTGTCGATCAGCGACAGCACATGGGTGCGCAGTTGGTCCTCCGAGGATCGCGTCGCCGCGCGGTGGTCGTCGACCGCACCGACGGGCCGAAGGCCCCGCGCGAATCGTAGGTCGACAGCAACACGCGCATTTCGCTTGCTTCCTTGTCCCAGGACTACGAGACGGGCAGGTCGACAAGCTCGCCCAGCCGGCTGCGGTGCCGGTAGCCGGCGCCGAATGCCAGCTGATCACTCTTGGCGCGCTTGAGGTAAAGGTGGGCCGGATATTACCAGGTTATGCCGATGACGCCGTGCAACTGCACGCACTTCTCGGCGGCGTACACCGCGATCCTTCCGCAGTAGGCCTGCGCCACGGCCGTGGCGACGTCGGCGTCCGGATCGTCGTGCACGCAGGTATCGACGGCATAGCGCGCCGCGGCGTTCGCCGCCCCGGCCTCGAACCACAGATCGGCCAGCCGATGCTTGATCGCCTGATAGGAGCCGATCGCACGACCGAACTGCTTGCGCTGCTTGGCATAGGATAGGGTGGTCTCGAAGCACTACCGCGCCAGCCCGAGTTGCTCGGACGCGAGCAGCGCCGCGCCGATGGCCACTGCGGACAGCTTTGCGACAGGCCCGGCGATGACCGGCCCTGCTCCCACCCACATCGTGTTCAAGGACGACCCGGGTGGCGGCGGCTGCGACGCCAACGGCAACTGCGGTTCCGGCGGCGAGTTCTTCGGTCCAGGCGGTGTTCCGGGCGGGACCGGCTGTCTGCCGGGCGCGGGCTGCGACTCCGGCCACGCCTGAGCCTGCGGGCTAAAAGGCCTCGGCGGACCCCTCAGACTTTCGCCAGCCTGGTGATCCACGCCCGGGAGTCTGAGGGTCTATCACGTCGTCGAGCTCGAATGTCGTCGCGGCGCGCAGCACTTTGCCGTGCTGATAGGCCGCGGCCACCAGGCGGTCGAACAGTTCATCCCGTTCCGCGGTGACTGCCCGCGGCGGCCAGCTCTTTGCTGAAGCCCAGCCGTACCGCCCCTTCCAATCCCATTCCGCCGATTTCTCCGGTCGGCCACGCGATCGTAAAGTGCGGGGCGTGAAACGATCCGCCCGCCATGGCCATCGCGCCCAGCCCATAACCCTTGCGCAGGATGATCATTCCGATCGGCACCGTCAGGCGCACGCCCACCACGAACATCCGGCCGAATCGGCGCACCGCCACCTGCTTCTCCGCGTCCGGCCCCACCATGAAACCCGGTGTGTCACACAAGGAAATCACCGGCAGCCGAAACGATTCGCACAGTGCCAAAAAGTCACCGGACTTGTCGGCGGCTTCGGCGTCGATCGCGCCACATAGGTGATGGCTGCTGTTGGCGATTAACCCGTAGGCCACACCCTCGACGCGAACCAGCGCGGTTACGATGCCCACGCCGTAGTCGGGCCGCGGCTCGAGAACGGAGCCGACGTCGACGATCGGGTCGATGGCGAACCGCACATCGTATCGTAATCGATTCTCCGGCACCACATGTCGGGCAAGTCGCGGGTCGGGCGCAGCCCAGTCGGCAAGACGGCCCTGAAAGTACGACAGATACTGCTTGGCCAAGGACACCGCGTGGGTTTCGTCGCGCGCCATCAAGTCCACCACGCCGTTGTGGCGCTGCACGTCGATCGGCCCGATCGCTTCGAGTGGGTAGACACCCAAGCCGCCGCCCTCGATCATCGCCTGCACGCCCATGCCGATATTGGGGTCGGGCGTCGCGATGATGACGTCGCACACCCCGGTGAGCGCCGTATTGCCGGCGAAACAACGCCCGGAGACGATGGACACAACGGCACCCGGCCGCGCAGACCGGCCAGCATCCGGAAGGTCGGCACGTCCAACCCGGCCGCGCCGCCGACATCGGTGTCGCCAGGCTGGCCCCCGCCATCCTCGGCAAAGAGCACGATGGGCACGGCTTTTCGGGCCGCCAGCTCGAAAACGCGGTCCGTCTTGGCGTGGTTGCGCATGCCTTGGGTCCCGGCCAGCACGGTGTAGTCGTAGGACACCACCGTCTCGGCCGCCGTCGGTCCGAACCGGTCGGCGCCGATGGTGGCCACACCGGCAACCAGGCCCGTCGGCCGGGGTGTTGGCGATCAGGTCCTCTTCGGACCGGCAGCTGCGCTGCACGGGCAGCGAAGCAGCCCCCAACGAACAGTTGGCCTTCCTCGAAGCGATGAAGATGCAGCATGTTCTCGTCGCACCGGATGCGCTGCGCACGGTCCGGACCCTGGTGGCCCCGGGCCAGGTCGTCGGCACCGGTGATCCGCTGCTGGTGTTCGTCCGCACCGGCGCCGGTCTGGGCCGTGACTCCGCCAGCGCTGCAGTCGATCTCGACCGGACCCGGGCAGATCTCGACGAAGTCCTGCAGCGCCATCTGTTCACCCTCGACGAGGGGCAGGGACACGGCAGTGGCCAAGCGGCACCGGCAGGGCCGCTGCACCGCCCGGGAGAACATCGTCGAGCTGGTCGACGCCGGCAGCTTCGTCGAGTTACGGTGCGCTGGCCATCGTCGGCCGCGACCTCGACCACGGTGCCCGCGAACTGCGCACGCAGTGCTTCTTCGCCGGAATGCAGCTCGACAGTGGCCACCCGGGTGTCGTGCTCGTGCACCAGCGCCGCGGCGGCCAGCTCGGGCAACTTGGCGTCTAGGAAATCCGTCGTCACCACTCCCGAATGAATGTCACTGTTGGACAACAGCTCCCAAAATATGTTCAGATTCGTGCGGATGCCCTCGATGCCGAATTCGGCCAGTGCGGTCTGTGATTTGCGCAGCGCCGCCGGGAATGACGATCCGTGCACGTGGGTGATCACCTTGGCCAGCAACGAGTCGTACCGCGCGGTCAACGTCAGCCCGGTCCGTCCGTAGCTGTCACCCCGAACGCCCGGGCCGCCCGGCGGACATAACTGGGTCAGGGTTCCGGACGCGGGCACCACGGTTCCGTCCGTCGACAACGTTTCGGTGTTGATTCGCGCTTGGATGGCGATACCCCGCTGCGCGGTGGGCTCTCCAATGAATTCATAGCCGTCGGAATCGATTCCGTACGTCAGGCCCAACTAATAGTAGGAGGCGCCGCCGGCGATCGCGAGCTGGGTGGCCACCAGGTCGACGCCGGTGGTCTCTTCGGTGATCGTGTGCTCCACCTGGATGCGGGGGTTGATCTCTAGGAAGACGAACTGCTTGCCGGAGACCCGGAATTCGATCGTGGCCAGGCCGCGCAGTCCGACCCGGCCGCACAACCGGGCCGCGGCCAAATGCAATTCGCGACGCAATGACTCCGAAATCCATTGCACTGGAGCTATTTCGACGATATTTTGGTAGCGACGCTGAATGCTGCAATCACGGTCCCCGAGGGCCAGCGCATGGGTACGGGCCCCGGCAGGTGCCACGACGATCTGCACCTCGATGTGGCGGGCATCGGCCATCACCGCTTCGACGAACACCGCGGAACTGCCGAACCCCAGCTGCGCCTCCGCAGCGCACTGTCGGTATGCGCTGTCGATCTCCTCGGCAATGTCCACGCGGCGCATGCCGCGCCCGCCATCACCGGCCAGCGCCTTGATCATCACCGGTCGACCCCGGGCGGCGAAGAACGCGTGCACGTCGTCGACGGTGCTCGTCCCCTCGGTCGCGGGCAGCACCGGCGCAAATTCGCGGCGGCGCTCGCCGCGGATTTGTCGCCGACCATGTCGAGGACGTCGGGGTCGGGTCCGACGAACGTGTATCCGGCGGCCGCGCATGCGCGCGCGAAACCGGCGTTCTCGGAGAGGAATCCGTACCCCGGATGGATGAGCTGCGCGCCCGCACTCTTGGCCGCGGCCAGTATCGACGACTGATCCAGATAGGCCTGCTCACTGGTGCCAGGCAGCCCGATCGCTTCGTACGCGGCGTGCACATGTGGGATTTCGGCATCGTCCCCGGCGTAGACCGCGACCGTTTGCAGTCCCACTTCGGCGGCGGTCCGGATGATCCGGAGCGCGATTTCGACGCGGTTGGCGATCAGCAGTGTCATCGAAGCGGGTCGCCCCACTGCACTTCACCGTGTAGCTTGGGTTTGAGCAGTTTGCCGCCGGCGTTGCGCGGCAACGCTTCTGACACCACGGTGATGTACTGCGGGATCTTGTAGTCGGCGAGCTCCCGCGGCAATGCTCGAGCACGGGCGCCATATCGATCTGCGTCTCGCCGCCGAACAGCACGGATCCGACCTTCTCTCCCATGACTTCGTCCGGCACCGCCAGCACACAGGCGTCGGCCACCGTCGTCGCGGCCAACAGTACCGATTCGACCTCGACGCTAAACACGTTCTCACCGCCGCGATTGATGATGTCCTTGAGCCGGTCGACGATGTGTACGCGGCCCGCGTCGTCGACCCGCGCCACATCGACGGTATGCAGCCAGCCGTCGACGACGATGGTCTCCGCGGTGGCCTGCGGCCCGGTTCCAGTATACGGCGGTCAAATTGGCCCCCCGTGCAACCCATTCGCCGACGCGGGGGTCGTCGCCGTTCGGGACCAGGCCGAGGTCCTCCGAGGGCACCGCGTACCCCACCGAGTCGGCGTTGTCAATGACGTCCCGATCGGGCAGCACGGTCATCAGCGACGCGGACTCGGTTATGCCGTAGCCGTTGAACACCATGGCCTGCGGTAAGGCGTTTTTCACCGCCCGCACCAGTGAGGGCGCGATGGGCGCGCCGCCATAGCAGACCCAGCCCACACCGGACACGTCGGTTTTTGCAAAGTCCTTGTGCCGCAACAGCAGTGCATAGACCGCGGGGACGGTGACCATCAACGAAACACGCTCGGCGGTCAGCGTGGCGATCAGCAGATTCAGGTTGAGCGTCGGCATGATCACCGCGGTGCCGCCGAGCCGCGCGATGGCCAGCAGCTGCGAACTGCAACCCGTCACGTGGAACAACGGCACCGATCAGCGTGCGCAGTTCCTCGCCACGGTCGGTGGAAAATCCCACGCACCGATTCGTGTTCTCGGTGTTGGTGATGAACGCCTCGTGTGTGGTCGGCACGCCCTTGGGGTGCCCGGTCGTCCCCGAGGTGTAGAATAATACGGCCGTGTCGGCGGGTCGGCGTTCGTCGACCACGAATGGGTAACCGTCGTGCAGCGGCGCGGCCGCGGCCAGGTCCGCCCGGACGTCCGCGTCGGAGAGCAAGAACTCGACCTCGGGCTGCGCCGACCGCGTATTAACCGCCACCGCAACACCGCCGGCCATGACCGCGCCCCAAAACGCCAGCACCCAATCGATTACGGCCGGGTAGCGCACCGCCACCCGGTCCCCGGGCCGCACACCGGCCGCGCGTAGCCCGCCCGCTACTCGCGCGGCCCGGTCCCACAACTACCGGTAGGTCAATCGGCCGGCGCCGACCTCCACCACTGCCTCCCGGTCGGGATGTCTCTCGACGCGTTCGGACAGCATGTCCAGCAGCGTCACGGGCACATTATCGTAGCGGGGGACCCCGTCCCGGTCCCGGGACACGCCCGCGGTCGAGAACGGGTTGTGCCCGCGCGGAATTTCAATCACTGGAGGCATGCCCGGTCCTTACTATCCGGCGTCCTATCGTGATAGCGATGACGATCGAGGATTCCGCCATCATGCCCGAGGCATTCTTTACTGTCGATGGCGACTCCTACATTTACATTCCGGGTCCGATGACCCGCGGGCCGTGGGGCGCCGCGAGGGCGGTCAGAACGTCGGCGGCCTGTTGGGTTGGGGCATAGAGCAATCGGTCATCGATCCCGATTTTCAGCAGCCCGCCTGACCGTCGACCTACTGCGGCCGGCGTTGTTGTTGCCGGTGCAGATCCGGACCTCGGTGCTGCGGGAAGACCGGCGGATCAGGCTGATCGACGCAACCCTGATCCAGCGCGACACGATCGTCGCCCGCGCCAGCGCGCTGTTCCTGCGTCGCAGAGACCATCCCGACGGTCAGGTGTGGTCCCCCGGTCGAGAGATGCCGCCACTGCCGGTCCGCCGCGATGGCTTCCCGGTTGAGATGCCGTTTCACATCTGGTGATACGGCGCGACGCGTCAGGGAAGTCCCGGCATCTCCCCGGCGAGTAGGAGCAGTCCCACGCTCAGAAGTTCGCCTGGGCCCGGCTGTTTCGCCGATAGTGCAGGGCCACCCGCTGACGCCGTTCACCCGTTTGGCGTTCGCCGGCGATATCACCAGCTCGGTCACGCATTGGGGCACAGGCAGATTGCGCTACATCAACGCCGACTACACCGTCACCGCCAGCCGCTTGCCGGATGGCGAATTTATCGGGCTAGCCGCGCAGAGCCATTATGGCGCGGCGGGCGTGGCCACCGAAGCCGCAACGTTATTCGACTGCCACGGCCCAATCGGGACCAGTTCCGCCCTGGCCGGCCCAGCCCGCCGACGCGTTCAGACGACCCACCCCTAGCCCGTCGGGTCGCGGAAGGCCCCGCCACGCTGCGGGAACTCTCGACTGCGCCCGGAATTGGGCTATGCTGCTGTGCACTACCTGCCAACGGACCTGCACTGCCCGCAGCGGGGGGAACCGTCACGGTGGGTGGACATTTCCCGTGGAGGGGAACGCGCCATGCCCATGCGCTTCGATCCGCGATCCCCTTGCCGCGCCGCCGGACGAACGGCACCCGACCCGTGACGACCGCGACGCTCGACCTCGACGGTCGGCTGGTCGACCGTCGGCACGAACTCACCGAGCTTCGGAATGCGGTGGAGGCGGCGGGGAGTGCGTGCAAAGCGTGGAACTCGGCGACGTCGCCGCCGAGTTCCACCACCGGACGGGCGGCAACCCGCTGTAGGTCCGCCAGCTGCTGTACCGGGCGCAGCGCGAAGGCGCGCTCGTGCTGGTCGGTGGTGGAAGTTGCTCGGCGCTCGATCGATCACCTTTGGGGTGTCGAGGCATGCCCACAGCGCGTGTGCCACCACGTCGGGCGATCGCGCCGCAGCGGCCGTGGCGGACACCTCGATCGAGGTGAGCACCCGCAGGTCCCAACTCGGATGACCGCCCGGCCAGTCCCAACTCGCCGCCATCGATAGCGGCCCCGTTCGACGACCCCGCGAGCGATTCCAGATGCCCGACCCGGTCACGTTGTCGGTTCGTCCCGAAGCCTCGCGCCCGATAGCGGAAGCACTCCACACCCCGAGGTGGATTCGGCGTTCGTCAGCGCGATGAAGCGGGTTGGCCCGTCGTGTCGTCACCGGCCGCGCCGAAGTCGCTGTTCTCCACGTCCGGCGCTTCCGCCGAGTTACGGGAGGCTGGTTAAAATCCTTCCCCCTGAACGTGATTCACTCCATGAGCTGAGCGGCGACCGTGGCCCCGAGGTTCCAGCACACCTCCACGTCATCCTTGCTCGGCTTGCCCGACACCACCACCGTCTCCGCGGCTTTCACCCATCCCAGCCCGGTTGTGATAGCGTTCAGTCCCCGTTCGGCGCCCTCGGTGCCCTCGTTGCCGTGCATATACACACCGAACGGACGTCCCCGTGTCGTGTCGAGCAATTGGTAATAGGCGCAGTCGAATGCGTGCTTGAGAGCGCCGGATATGTAACCGAGATTGGCCGGCGTGCCCAGCAGATAACCGTCCGCCTGGAGCATCTCCCCCGGCGAGACCGTCAGTGCCGGCCGCCGGATGACGTCCACGCCTTCGATGTCCGGGTCTGTGGCACCGGCGAGCACCGCCTCGAACATCTCCTGCGTGTGCGGTGACGGTGTGTGATGGACGATCAGCAACGTCTTGGTCATCCGCGCCCCTTCAACCGCACCGCGGTCTTCATGGCTTCCCGTGCCCGGCGCCGGTCCCCCGCGTAATCGTAGGCCCGCGCCAGCCGGTACCACCGCCGCCAGTCGTCGGGATCGGCCTCGACCTCGGTGCGCACGCTCGCGAACAGCGCGTCGGCCGCGTCCCGCTGGATGCGACCCGATGGGCGCCGCGGCAGCGCGGCAGCGTCGAGTTCCAGCCCGTCCTCGACGATCAGGCGGGCCAGCCGCTGATGCGCGAACCCGGCCCTAAGGGTGGCGACCATCGCCCACAGCCCCATGACGGGCAGGGCCAGGATCGCCAGCCCGAGACCCACGGCCGACGCCCGTCCCGAGGCGATCATCGCCAGGGCCAGCCTCCCGAGCAGCACGAAATACACCAGCATCGCCGCGCACAGTAACGCGATGAGCAGTTGGGTGCGCAGCGACTTGTTCATTGCAGGTTGAGCAGGGGCTCCAGCCCCACTGTCAGCCCCGGGTGTTCCTGGATGCGGCGCACCGCTAGCAGCACACCGGGCACAAACGACGTGCGATCCAGGCTGTCGTGGCGGATGGTCAAAGTCTCGCCCTCGGTGCCGAACAGCACCTCCTGGTGGGCGACCAGCCCGGCCAGCCGCACTGAATGCACCGGTATCCCCTCGACGTCGGCGCCGCGGGCGCCGGGCAGGCCGGTGCTGGTGGCATCGGGATTCGGCGGCAGGCCTTTTCGGGATTCGGCGATCAGTTTCGCGGTGCGAGCCGCGGTGCCGGACGGGGCGTCGGCCTTGTGTGGATGGTGCAGCTCGACGACCTCCGCGGACTCGAAGAAGGGTGCCGCCTGCTTGGCGAAATGCACCGACAACACCGCGCCGATCGCGAAGTTCGGCGCGATCAGCACCGAGGTGCCCGGGCTGGCGGTCAACCACTCCTCGACCTGCTGCAGCCGTTCCGCGGTGAAACCGGTGGTACCGACCACAGCGTGAATCCCGTTGGCAATCAGGAACTCTAGGTTCGCCATCACCACATTGGGATGGGTGAAGTCGATGACGACCTCGGTGCCGGTGTCTATCAGCAGGCTCATCGGATCGCCGGCGTCCACCTCGGCCGACAAAGTCAGGTCGTCGGCGGCGCACACACCCGCCACCATCGCCGACCCGACCTTACCCTTGGCTCCCAGCACTCCTACGCGCATGGCCTTCACCCTAGACGGACCACCCCGTGGGCTTTATGCACAGTTCGGCGTTGATCCACAGGCAGCGCTTTTGGCCGTGACCTGCCAGGGGATCCTCCATAAAATTCGAACATGAATTCGATCAACATGCCGGCGGAGGTGTGCGGCACCCTCGACGGCCTGGACGCGGCCGACGCCGCCGACCGCAAGCTCAACTTCGCCATGTTGAGTCCGGCGGTCCGGCTGCACCTACTCGACCGCATGGAGGCGTCGCGCCGGCGGCAGATCGCGGTGAGCCACGACGTGATCGCGAGCCTCGCGCGGGAGGAACCCACCGCGGTGGGCGGACCGATCCTAGTAAGGTGATCGCCGACCGATTGCGGATCAGCTATGCCGAGGCCCGCCGACGCACCAGAGAGGCCAAACAACTCTCGGAGCGTCTGACTCTGACCGGCCAAGGTTGCCACCGGAACTGCCAACGACGACCCAGGTCTGGCGCGAAGGACGCCTCGATGCCCAGCACTTGCGCGTGATTCACTTGTCCGCGATCTGCCGGACACGACACCTCCCGCCACGGTGACCGACGTCGAATGCTTCCTCGCTAAGCAGGCCACCAAACTACGTCCCGATCAGCTGGAGCGGGCGGCGCACCGAATCACCCTGCAGCTCAATCCCGACGGCAAGTTTTCCGACTCCGACCGGGCACGTCAGCGCGGGTTCATCTGGTGCGGTCAGCGCCGCGACGGGATGAGCATCGGCAAGTTGGTCGCGTCCCCGGAACTGCGCGCCAACCTCGATGCGTGGCTCGTGCGCTTTGCCGTGCCGAGCATGTGCAACCCGGACGATGAATCCCCTTGCACCGCGGGAGACCCAACGAGGAATCCGTCGGCAAGGACGCGCGAACGCCCGGCCAGCGTAAGCACGACGCACTCAACGCCCTGGTACGGGGACAGCTGGGTTATCCAAAGCTCGGCCAGCACAACGGGTTGCCGGCCACCGTCATCGTCTCGACCACGCTGCAGGAGCTGACGGCGGGCGGTGACCGGCGCCGGCACGCTGTTGCCAATACCGGACCTGATCCGGATGGCCCGCCACGCCTATCACTACTTGGCGGTATTCGACGAACATCAAGACCGGCCACTGTATCTCGGCCGATCACGTCGCGTCGCCACGCCAGACCAACGGGTCGTCCTGTACGCCAAGGATCGCGACTGCACGCACCCCTGCTGCGACGTACCAGGTTATTGGTGCGAAGTCCACCATGTCGACGAATGGGCGGCGGGCGGCTCGACCGATGCCGATGCGCTGACGTTTGCCTGCAGACCTTACCACAAACTTGCCGGATTGGGTTGGCAGAACAGGAAACTCGCGAACGGCCGGACCGAGTGGATTCCGTCGCCGGAACTCGATGTCGGCGCGCGCACCAACGACTACCATCACCCGGAACGGCTTGCGGGGCGATGAACCGTGCTAGAGTTTACCGGCACATCCCCGCCAGGTACCCCATGCCGCCTGCCGGACCGTGCGGCGCAGGCGCAACTCGTCGTCGTGGCCGGCATAGCCGTCCAGCCACGCCCACAGATGGGCGGCCAACCGAGCCTCCACGATGACATCTTCACGCGCGAACGCATCAAGGAGTCGACATATGGCTACTAAAGTGTCTCCGATGCCGATGGCGACGAACACTTCGTTGCGCGACTTGCTGTCAAGATAGGTTCGCGCCTAGTCCGCAAGCGACCACGCCAATTCCGCTTCCTCAAAAGGACGCTGCTCGCACCGCTGTCGTGCCATCTGCTCAATGTAGGCAGGCTGCAGACTGATCCGCCGTGGCCGAGACGAAACCCGCGCCCTGCCGTACGGATAACGAAGGCCCGCCGTCATTCGCTAGTCGCCGACTCGCAGGGTCCGGGCACGCGGATATCGAGAACACCGCAGGTTCTGCGCCGGGTTCTCGCCATATCGAGCGGCGTGTACGACGAAGGATTCACCCTTGATCTCAGTGATGGAGCACCCCTTGATATCCCAATGCGGATCGGTGTGCGGAGTCATCTGCCATTCCAGATGCTTCTCGACCCAGGGCACGCCGTCCACGACGCCCTGGTACTTGATGTAGTTGCCGCCCAGCGAACCCTTGGGCAGGGTGTACCAGCCCAGGTCGACGTCCTTCGTGTAGGCGCCCAACTCGTAGCTGAAATTGACCTCGTCGAGTGTCAGATCGAAGCAGTCGGCCATCATCAGCACACTGTCGCGAACACACGCGTGTACTTCTTCAGCTTGCCCGGGATTTCCGGATGATCCACCGGCAGCCCGTAACCCGCCTCGATCCAGGTGACATTGGAGTGGTGACACGACACGTCGACGGATTCGATGGTGGTGACGTTTTCGATCTCGGCGACGTCGGCCGAGCACACGACGCCGAGAATCTGGTTGAGTCCCGGGCTCATACCGTGCCGTAGAAGGTGGCACCGCCTTTTGCACACGCCTCAGCCAGTAGTTGGGTCACCGGCTTGCCGGACGGGTGCGGATGATTGGTGTCGCGGTGCCACCCGGTGATCCAGTCGGCGGTAGTGACGATGTCGATTCCGGCCTCGAGCACCTGCACGTAGAGATCCTCGTCGGGGAACACGCCGTGGAAGGTCAGCACGTCGAGCTTCGCGGCGATGATCTCCTCGACGGTCCCGGTGAACTTCACCCCGTTGGCCGGAAGGCCGGCAAACTCACTGGTGTCCTTACCGACCTTCATACGAGTCAGCCTCTCTGGGTTGCGACACTGTCGTCGGGATAAAACTGCTTGGCCCAGTTGCGAATTGCGGTGAAGCCCGCATACTCGTCGGGGGCCAGCGCGGGCGGATCCGAGTAGCGCTGGTGCTGCCAGATTTCGATGTCCTGCTCGAACTGTCGGATGACCTCGCGGCCGAACTCCGCCACCTTGCGCTCGGCGCGCTCCGGGTCCGCGCCCTGCATCCGCCCGATGTAGACCATGAACCGGATGTCGGAGGTGCACTCGTCGACCGGGGTGATCGCCGAGATGGTGCGGTTGTCGATCATGCCCGCTTTTGGTCACGGCGATGCCCAGGCCGCCGTTGATCGCCTGCACGCCACTGTTGACATCCTCGATCGACTGGCGTCGTCGCCCTCGAAGGTGATGGTGAAGTCGACGAACGACACCGGCCCGCCGAAGTCGTGGCGGATGGACACCGGGACGATGGGCGTGTTGTGCACGTACTTGAAATGTGCGAAGTCCACCCCGTTCTCCAGCACGTATTGGGGGTGCATCTCGAGCCCGGGGCGGTACAGCCGCTGCTGCGGGTGGTAGTCGTGCGCGCTGCTGTCATCGTCGAAGGCGGCGAACACATCCGGGGCATCGAAGAACGGCTCGCGGCGCTGTACGTCGTGCCAGATGTAGACGGGGTCGTTGCGCTCCACCAACAGGGTAGGTGTATACCCGGCGACCGCGGTTGGGGTGATCCTGGTACAGGATGCGCACGTTGCGGCCCTCATTACTCCACTGCCATCCGTGAAACGGGCACTGCAACACCTCGCCGACGACCTTACCGCCGTATCCCAGGTGCGCACCGAGATGCTCGCAATAGGCGTTCATCACGGTGAGCTGACCGGATTCGACGCGCCACGCGACCATTTCCTGGTCGAAGTACTTCATCTTGTGGACGTCGCCGATGCCGATTTCGTCGGACCACCCGACCTGGAACCACCCGGTCGGCTTCATCGACAACGGCGGCCTAGACATCAGACCCGGCCATGCTGTCCTCCTCGCCTACGCATGGTAGCGGCGACACCCATAACAATAAACGTACCATCTATGAAAACGGTAATGGGCTTGTCCCCCACAGGCAAGCAATCGACTACGATCGGCCGATGGCGCAGCGCTCTACCCAGCCCATTTCGAAAGCGGGCATCGCCGGCCGCCGTCCAAACCGGCGCGGCAGTGCGACGCGGGAGAACATGCTCGAGGCCGCGTTGCGATCGCTCGCATCGGGTGAACCGAGATCGGTGTCGGCCAACCGCATCGCCAAGGAGATCGGCGCGACGTGGGGCGCCGTGCAGTACCAGTTCGGTGACACCGACGGTTTCTGGGCGGCCGTGCTGCATCGCACCGCCGAACGGCGCGAGGGCACCCTCTCGGCCCTGTCGACGCCGGTGTCACCGGACATACCACTGCGTGAGCGTGTCAGTGTCATCATCGAGACCCTCTATCACGGCCTGGCGTCACCGGATTCCTGTGCGATAGAGAATCTACGGGCGGCGTTGCCCCGCAATCCCGATGAGCTCGAGCGACTGTATCCGCGGACCGCAGCCGAGCTGTTTTCCTGGCGCAAAAGCTGGCTGGAAACCTGTCAGCACGCCTTTGCCGGTATCGATGTCGACCCGGATCGGGTGCGGGAGGTGGCGGCATTGATCCCGGGCGCGATTCGCGGTCTGGTCTCGGAGCGCCAATTGGGTTCCTACGTCGATCTGGACGTGGCACGCCGCGGACTGACCAACGCCCTGGTCGCTTACCTGGAGCAGTCGCCCCGGCGGTGAGGTCGCTCAGACGTCGATGACGAGCCGGCCGCCGTCGGCTCGCGACACGCACACCAGCATCTCGCCGCCGACTGCGATGCGCCCACGGTGATCGGCTTGTCCGGCAAACACTTTGACCTTGCATGTGCCGCAGAAGCCCTGCTGGCAGGAGTACGGGGTGGGCCTGAAGCATTCGTAATGCAGCGACGCGCCAGCGTGTTCGTTGCGGGCCTTGCGTACCTCCTCGAGCATGCCGACCGGGCCGCACACGTAGACCGCCGTCGCCGGCCCGGCACCGGCCAGCAGATCATCAACCGCCGCTCACCGGCCGTGTTCGTCGTCGGCCCACACGGTCACCCGGTCCGGCGCCACCGACACCACTTCGTCCAGCAACGGCATGTACTCCCTGCTGCGCCGGGCGTGGACTGCGCGCCAACCAATTCCGCGCTGCTGCGCCACCCGCATCATCGGCAGGATCGGCGTCACGCCGATGCCTCCGATCACGAACAACACGTCACGCTCGGCCGTGCCTAGGTAGAACGCGTTGCGCGGCCCTTCGAACGTCAGCCGGTCGCCCACCCGGAACGCATCGTACATTTCGATCGATCCGCCCCCACCGTCAGCGATCCGGTAGTCGGTGCGCCCCGCCCGGGGGGACCACACGACGAGTACTGCCGCCGCCTCGAGGGCAGCACCACGTCGATATGCCCGCCGGGCGTCCAAGACGGCAACAGCGCACCGCCCGGATCGGCCAGTGTCAGGGCGACCACGTCGGGCGCGACGAGTTCGCGCTTGGTGACGACGGCGGACAGGGTGCACCGCACCGGGGTGACCCGCGACGGCTCCTACCGTGAGACGGAGTTGAAGCCGTTGAACAACGTCCGGACGCCCCACAACACCGCGCCCCCAGTCTGTCGCGGTCGCGCCGCCCGTAGAGGTCCGTGGGCCTGCTGGTCCAACGGCTGCCTGGCACAATCAATCCCCTACCTAGGACGAATATCCACCCGGGCGATGAGCCGAGTCAGCGCTGGGGCGACTCGGTGCAGCATGTACCCGATTCTGGCTTCGGCGGCGATCGGCACGACCGCACGACCGGTCTTGACGGCCTTGATGATTGCGGCGGCGGTGGCTTCGGGTGTGTAGTTTCGTCGCCGATAGCTCGCCGCGGCCTTGGTCCGGGCGCGCTCCTGCTCGTCGCCCGACATCCCGGCGTAGATGGTGTTCTTGGCGATGTAGGTGTTGACGAATCCGGGACAGACCGCGGTGACGGCGATGCCCTCGTCGGCGAAGTCCGCCCGCAGCGATTCGCTGAACGCGAGCACCGCCGCCTTGGTGGTGCTGTAGGCGACCATGGATTTCGACGGCAGGTACGGCGACGCGGAGGACACGTTGATGATGGTCCCGCCCGTGCCGCGCTCGACCATCTGTGCACCGAACTCCCGGCTGCCGGCGATCACGCCGCGCAGGTTGACCCCGATAATGTCGTCCCAGTGCTGCGGACTGGTCTGAAGAAATCGGCCGGCCATCCCAATTCCCGCGTTGTTCACCAGGATGTCCACCACACCGTGGTCCTTGAGCACTCGTGCGGCAAGGGTATTCATCGACTCTTTGTCGCTGACATCGACCTGGTAGACAGCGGCCTCGGCGCACGCGGCGCGAACAGCGTCGGCGGTCTCGTTGGCCGCGTCCACGTTTCGGTCGACGACGATCACCTTGTGCGCACCGTGCCGGGCCAATTCCACCGCGGTGGCCCGACCGATACCTGCACCCGCACCGGTGATCAGCGCGAGCGCGCCGGCTATCTGACGGGGCGCGGCGCGCGCCACCGCTGTGCCGGCGTCTCGATCAATCCATTCGCTGGTTAGCCGGGCAATGACGTCGGGCCGTGACGTCACCACCCAATGCCCGCCCTCGATCGAAACGACCCGGCTGTCAACCGGAATCGCGCCGGTGAACCGTTGTAGCGCGGGAGTCACGAACAGGTCTTTGCGGGGCACCAGAGCCTGGACCGCGACATCGGTCGTCGGCAACTCGCGTCCCGGCCGCAGCAGCGGCGCGGGCATGTTGGCGCGGTACAGATTCAGCCCATTAACATAGTCGCCGATCGACCGCGGCGTGACACGCCGCTGGCTACAAACGCTAGATCGCCCGATACGCTCAAGCGCGTCAACGACTTTCACCCCTACCCGAGAGCGAAACGCCAGCTCCGGCAGGCCGGGACACAAAAAGAAACCGATGTAGGTCGACCCGAGCAGTTGCCTAGCGACCTGGCCCATCGTCCGGGGCGTTCGCGCCGAACGCAGGAAGGCGCCGGCGTACTGAAGATGCGGGCCCGAAATCGAGGTCAGCGAGGCGATTCTGCTCATCACCGATTTGTCGGTGATGGCCGCCCAGGCCTGAATCGAACCCCAGTCGTGGGCAAGCAGGTGGACGCGGTCGACACCGACGTCGTCGATCACCGCGTCCAGATCCGAGATCAGATGCGCAAAAGCGTAACCGGATCGCTGTGCCGGACTTGAGGATTCGCCCGCGCCGCGCACATCGTAGGCGACCACGTTGTAGCGGCCTGGATAGCTGCGGGCGAACTCCTCGGCGACCGGATCCCAGACGTTGTGATTGTCGGGCCAGCCGTGGATGGCCAGGATGGTCGGCCGCGCCGGGTCGATCTCGGTGTAACGATGGACGGCCAGCACCACGCCATTGGACGTCATGAATCCGGAGTCGGTCGCCATGGGTCAGCGTGACGCCCGCGCCGCCGGCGACATGGCCAGGTAATCGACCGCCAACCCGACGCCACCCAATTGGGAGGGGTGGAAGCCAGGCTGGTAGTAGTTCGCGATGCCCCGCACGAATCGCAGCGGCCCCGGCAGTAGTCCGCGGCGGGCCGCCCGGAAATAGTCGCGCCAGCGCGGCTTGGTACCGGGCGCCAACTGCGGGTCCACCGAATACAAGTAGCGCACACCGCGAATCCACAACAGCAACATGACCGGTGAGACGACCAGCTGCGCCCGCACCCGCCGCCAGTACCCGGCCTGCAGATGTTGCATCGTGTCGAAGGCGACCGCCTTGTGTTCGACCTCCTCGGCGCCGTGCCAGCGCAGCATATCCAGCATCACCGGGTCGGCGCCGATCGCATCGTGCGCCGGGGTGTTCAGGATCCACTTGCCAAGGATCGCGGTGTAGTGCTCGATAGCCGAGATTAAGGCCACTTGTTCGACCAGCCAGCTGTTCTGTCGCCGCCAGCTCCATCCGGGCCGATTCCCGAGCGCCTTCTCGAACATCCACTTGATCTGGTCGGTGTACGGCGTGACGTCGATGCCCTGCGCCTCGAAGTGGTCCAGCACACCCGCGTGCGCCTGCGAATGTACCGACTCCTGGCCTATGAATCCCTGCACATCCAGGCGCAACTGATCGTCCTTGATCATCGGCAACGCCTTCTTGAACACCTCGACGAAGAACTCTTCACCCGCGGGCAGCACCAAATGCAGGACGTTGAGCATGTGGGTGGTGAATGGCTCGTTCGGTACATAGTGGACCGGCAGCCGGGCCCAGTCGAACGCGACATCGCGCACCTCGAGCACCAGACGCTCGTGGACCAGCGCCGTCCCCGACCTGCCGGAGTGCGGCCCTACGGCCCGGTCGTCGACAGTGAACATTCGTACCCCTACCTCAGCGTTTACACCGACCGCCAGGTCGTCAGTGAACATCGGGCATGGCAAGTATAAGTTCGCCGGCGAATATGCGAAACCGCCGGTACTGGGTTTTCCTCAGCTCGCCGCGACACGCCTGCGCAGGTCGTACTGGCCGGGATCGGGATGCGCCAGCATGCTGCGGTGCTCGCCCGGTGTCAGTGGCCACACCTCGGGGCACGCCGTCTTTGTTGAGGTACCAACTGTTGCAGCCGGTTGTCCAGACCGTGTCCGGCATCGCGGCGCGCAGCGTGTGTCGTTGAAGCGTTCGGTCGCCGCGGCCGTCGGTTCGATCGTGTCGAATTCGCAGCGGCGCCAGCGCTCGATCCAGCCCAGGATGTGGTCGGCCTGCGATTCGACGACGGTCGTCAGGGCAAGGTTGCCCACCGGGCTGTGCGGCCCCGGCATCATGAAGAAGTTGGGAAAGCCGGACAACGCCACCGTCTGATACGCGCGCGTGCCGTCGCGCCACACGTCGTTCGCGGCGAAACCGTCACGGCCGATCAGCTCCAGCGGCCGGAAAAACGCGTGCGTGTCGAATCCCTTTGCCAGCACGATAATGTCGACCTCGTGCAGCACGCCGTCGTCGGTGAGACGATGTCACGCCGCTCGACGTGATCGATTCCGGCGGTGACCAATTCGACGTCGTCGCGCTGGATGGCACGGTAGAAGCCGTTCGACATGACGAACCGTTTGCAGGCCGGCGTGTAGTCGGGAGTCAGAGCCCGGCGCAGCCGGGGATCGCGCACCTCCCAGAGGCTGGCGCGACACAGCGCCCCCATGATCCGCCGCCACAATCCGAGCTTGGTCAGTCCCACGGCGAAGGCGTCGTAGCCGAGGCTGTACGCGCGGTACGCGACCTGGTCGAGCCACGGAAGCTTGCGGCAGGTCAACGCGGTGAACCTGTTATAGCGTGGATTCGCCAGCCGCAGCACCCATTGCGGGGTGCGCTGGAACGTCAACCTTGCCCGTCACACCCGCCGGGCCGGACACGAGTTGGACGCCGGTGGATCCGTTGCCGATCATGGCGATACGGCGTCCCCGCAACGCCACGTCATGGTCCCAGCGCGCGGAATGGAAAGCGTGCCCGCCGAACTCGTCCAGACCCGCGATCGGCGGTATTCGCGGATGGTGCAGCACTCCGGTGGCCGAAATTAGGAAATCCACCCGCGATTTCGTCCCAGCATCGGTACGCAGCACCCAGCGACCGTCCTCGAAACGGGCATGAGTGACCTCGGTGTTGAACTGGATCCGGTCCCGCAACGCGAACCGGTCCGCGATACCGCAAAATAGGCCTGGATCTCGTCCCCAGGCGAAACCAAATGGGACCAATCCGGATTCCTGTCGAAGCTGTATTGATAGACCCGCGACGGGATGTCGCAGACCAGACCGGGATAGGTGTTCTACCGCCAGGTGCCGCCCACCTCGTGGGCCTTCTCGTAGATGGTGACATCCTCAATACCGCTGCGCAGCAACGCTATTGCAATGCACATTCCGGACGTGCCCGCACCGACGACGGCCACCGCGGGGTCGCGTCTGGTGCTCATTGAGGGCGCCGCAGGGTCGGCTCGTTGCCCATCCGTGGATCATAACCGCGGCAAACACGCGGTTAAATAGGCCGCGGCACCCCGGAGATGCTCGAAGATCAACGAGGTTTGGGTGCCGGCCACGTCGGCGTCGGCGTTGAAGTTCTCCACCACGAAGGATCGCAGGTCTTCGGTGTCGCGCGCCGCGACATGCAGCAGGAAATCGTCGGCGCCGGCGAGGAATATAGAAATCCATCACCTGCCGCCTGACCCGGATCTGATGGATGAAGCTGCGGATCTTGCCTCGCGCATTGGAGTGCAGGTTGACCGAGATCATCGCCTGCAGCGGCATCCCCACCGCGACCGGGTCGATGTCGGTGTAGAAGCCGCGGATGACGCCGGGGTCCACCAGCCGCCGCACCCGGCCGTGACACGTCGACGGGGCGATTCCGACGGCCTCGGCAAGCGCGTTGTTGGTCATGCGCGCGTCGGCGTGCAGCAGGCTCAAAATCTTGCGGTCGACGGCGTCGAGGTCGGCGGGCCGAACACTATTCGACGACCCGCCCGCAGTATCGGCAATATTCGTGGAATTATCGGTCACACGAACAAAATATAGAATTAACATCAGCATGTTTGATGCTTCATCGAAGTTTATTCACACTGGAAGCATGCGAGTCGGGATTCCCACCGAGACCAAAAACAACGAATTCAGGGTGGCCATCACGCCGCCGGGCGTCGTAGAATTGAACCGGCGGGGCCACGAGGTACTGGTCCAGGCTGGCGCGGGCAACGGATCGGCGATCACCGACACGGAGTTCAAGGCAGCGGGCGCGCAACTGCTCAGTTCCACCGAGCAAGTGTGGGCCGAGGCCGACCTGCTGCTCAAGGTGAAGGAGCCGATGCCGTCCGAATACGGCCTGCTTCGGCCGGGACAGGTGCTGTTCACCTATTTGCACCTGGCCGCGTCGCGGGCGTGCACCGACGCGCTGATGGCGTCCGGCGCAACGTCGATCGCCTACGAGACCGTTCAAACCAACGACGGCGGGCTTCCCCTGCTGGCGCCGATGAGCGAGGTCGCCGGCCGACTGTCCGCGCAGATCGGGGCGTATCACCTTATGCGGACGCGGGGCGGGCGAGGCGTGCTGATGGGCGGGGTGCCGGGCGTCAAACCCGCCGACGTGGTGGTCATCGGCGCCGGGACCGCCGGTTACAACGCGGCCCGGGTGGCCAGCGGCATGGGAGCCGCCGTGCGGGTGCTCGACGTCGACATCAACAAGCTGCGGCTGCTCGACGCCGAGTTCACCGGCCACATCCAGACCCGCCACTCGTCGGCCTACGAGCTCGAAGGCGCCGTCAAGCTCGCCGATCTGGTGATCGGCGCGGTCCTGGTACCGGGAGCCAAGGCGCCCAAGCTGGTCACCAATTCCCTTGTGGCGCAGATGAAACCCGATGCAGTGCTGGTGGACATCTCCATCGATCAGGGCGGATGCTTCGAGGACTCGCGACCTACCACCCACGACGACCCGATGTTCGCCGTGCACGACACAGTGTTCTACTGCGTGGCGAACATGCCCAGTGCGGTTCCGAAGACCTCGACCTACGCGCTGACCAACGCGACCATGCCCTACGCACTCAAGCTCGCCGAACAGGGCTGGCAAGAGGCGTGCCGATCGGATCCAGCTCTGGCAAAGGGACTCTCGACGCATCGGGGCGCGCTGCTGTCCGAACGGGTGGCGACCGACCTGGGTCTGCCGTTCACCGACCCGGCGAGCCTGCTGGGCTGACGTTCAGCTCAGCCACGCCAGCACCGATCTCGTCACGTCGGCGATCAGCGGACGCAGCGCCGCGGCATCGGGATTCGCCGACTGTGACCGAGCCATGATCGACACCAGAATTCGCTGCCCGGCGGGCCCATAGACCATGCCGACGTCGTTGGTGCTGCCGTAGTCGCCGGTGCCGGTCTTGTCGGCGGAGCTCCAGCCGGGCAGCAGGTCCTCCCGCATGCTCGACGTCGTGTTGCCGCGCATCCACTGTTCGAGCTGGCCGCGCTGCGCCTGGCCGAGAACCGTTCCAGTGAGTAGCTTTCGGATCCCGGTTCCCAGCGCTCGCGGCGTGCTGGTATCGCGCAGGTCGCCGGGAATCGCGGTGTTCAACTCGAGCTCCCACCGGTCCAGCCGGGTGAGCTCGTCACCGATGGAGCGGGCGAAGTCGGTGATGGCCGGCGGTCCTCCTATTGCCGACAACAACAGGTTGGCGGCGGTGTTGTCGCTGCGCTGCAAGGCGGCCGCGCACAACTGTCCGCGTAGAGGCCTAACCAGGTGTCGTATCGATGTTCCAACTTCGGCCAGCCGGTCGTCGATGGCCGCCGGATCGGCCGATGCCCTTCCGTGGACGGTCAATGCCGGCGCCGCGGCGGCGGCCAACAAGATCGTTCGACGGGTCATGCGCCACGGCCTGCTAATCGTCAGGCATCAGACTCGCGACGATGTCGGCCACCAGTCCAGGCTGCGCTTCGCAGAAAGACGTTCCCGCCCAGAGGTTCATCCCGTTCGGGTCTTCTCGCTCGGCGGCCGCCTCCCGGATCGGCAGCGTCATCTGGTTGACCTCGGGATAGCCTAGCAGCGCGATGTTGTCGAAGTGGCGGATGAATTCATTCTCCAGGCTGCGTGCGTAGCGGCCCGAGAACGCGCGCGTGAGGATGGTTCTGGCGAACAGCTGATTCTTCATCGCACCGCGATGGGCCGCGCTGGTGCCGGCCTCGTCGCTGAGCAGCAGCGCAGTTCCGACCTGCACGGCCACCGCTCCCCTGCGCAGCACCCCCGCGACGTCCTCGGCGGTGCCCAGTCCGCCGGCGGCGATGATCGGGACGTCGCGATGCGCCCGCTGGATCCGGTCGATCAGCTGATGCAGCGTTTCAGTCCCGGGCTCCATGTCGGGCAAGAACGTGGCGCGATTTCCCCGGCGTTAGGGCCCTGAACCACCATGCTGTCCGCCACCCCGGCCTCGTACAGCGAGGTCACCGTGACCATCACCAGCAGTCCCAGCGCCCCCAACCGGCGGATCACATCCGGCGAGGGCACGCCGTAGGTAAAGGACACCAGCTCCGGGCGCAGGTCGGCCACCACCTCGAGCTTGGCCGCCCAGTCGTCGTCATGGCCGTACTCGGGCCGGCCGACATGGACCTGGTAGTGCTCGGCGACGCCTTCGAGTTCGTACGCGTAGAAGTCAGCGCCACCCAGTCCGCGACGCTGGGTTGCGGCACGAGCAGGTTCACTCCGAGCGGGCCGGTGGTCGCGGCGCGCGTGGCCGCGACCACCGCGGCGAATTCGTCGGCAGTCAGATAGCCGGCGGGCACGAAACCGAGGCCGCCGGCGTTGGACACCGCAGCCGCCAATGCCGGGCTGCCGGGCCCACCCGCCATCGGTGCACCCACGATCGGGACCGGAATGTCCCAAAAGCCCAATACCATCCGTCCGTCTAGTCCGACGACGGCGAGCGCCGGTGTGGCGCGAGTGATGAGACGGACATTAAGCTACCGTACCATCGCCCGAAGTTGTTGCGGCAGTGATCGTTTGGACGCATAAGGTCCGATGACAGCCGCACCGTAACGCTTGGTGAGCAGCCTGCTCGCCACGGCGTTGACCTCGTCGACGGTGACGGCGTCGATTTTGCGGAGGGTGTCCTCGATACTGCGGTGCTTGCCATAGTTCAACTCGCTACGACCGATCCGGCTCATTCGAGAACTGGAATCTTCCAGCCCCAGCACAATCCCGCCACGCAACGAGCCCTTGGCGATCCGGCATTCCGCCTCGGTGATGCCGTCGCGCGCGACCGATTCGAGCACCGCGCTGGTGACTCGCATGATGTCGGCGAACCGCTCGGGCAGGAACGCGGCGTACACCGACAGCGCGCCGCTGTCGGCGAACGTGTCGACCGACGAGAAGACGGAGTAGGCCAGCCCGCGCAACTCACGGACCTCCTGAAACAGCCGCGAGCTCAGCCCGCCGCCCAGCGCGGTGTTGAGCACCAACAGCGCCCACCGGTGTTCCCAGCCGCGCCCAGGAGTGCGCACGCCCAGCGACACATGGGTCTGCTCGGCGTCGCGCTTGGCCAGCGCCAATCCCGGCTGGCCGGCGATCCGTCCGGCACCCTTGCGCGGCAAAATGGGCTGGCGCCCGCGCACCAGGCGCGACCCGAAGTGCTCGCGGACCAACGCGACGACCTCGTCGTGGTCGACGTTGCCGGCCACCGCGACGACCATCCGTTCCGGTGTGTAGCGCCGCACGTGGAACGAGTGCAGCTGGGCGCGCGACATCGACGACACCGAGTGCGCGGTACCGATGACCGGCCGCCCGACCGGGTGGTCTCCGAACAGCGTCGAAAGGAACATGTCCCCCAGCGCGTCCTCCGGGTCGTCGTCGCGCATCGCGATCTCTTCCAGCACGACGTCGCGTTCCAGCTCGACGTCTTCGACGGCGCAGCGGCCGTTGAGGACGACGTCGGCGACCAGGTCGACGGCCAACGCCAGATCACTGTCGAGCACGTGCGCGTAGTAGCAGGTGTGCTCCTTGGCGGTGAACGCGTTCAGCTCCCCGCCGACGGCGTCCATCGCCTGGGCAATGTCGACCGCCGTGCGGGTCGGCGTCGACTTGAACAGCAGATGTTCGAGAAAGTGTGCCGCCCCGGCGACGGTGGCGCCTTCGTCCCGCGAGCCGACGCCCACCCATACCCCGACCGACGCGGAACGGACCGCGGGCAGGTATTCGGTGACCACCCGCACGCCGCCGGGCAACGTCGTGCGCCGCAACGTGTCCTGCGGCGCAGGCTGGGCGTCGACGGCCTGCTTACCGCGCCGCAGGGCATCCGCCCGGCCGGAGCGAGCCCCGGGCGCGTCGTCAGCTGCTGGCGGTCGCGGCATCGGCTGGCGCTGCCTCCTGGGGGGCTCCGGTGTCGGCGGGCGCGGCACCGTCCTCTTCCACGAGGACCAGCGAGATCTTGCCGCGCTTGTCGATGTCGACGATCTCCACGCGCAGCTTGTCGCCGACGTTGACCACGTCCTCGACCTTGGCGATGCGCTTCCCCTTACCGAGCTTGGAGATGTGCACCAGGCCGTCGCGACCGGGCAGAAGCGACACGAAAGCACCGAAATCGGTTGTCTTGACCACGGTCCCGAGGAATCGTTCGCCGACCGTCGGCAGCTGCGGGTTGGCGATCGCGTTGATCCGGTCGATCGCGGCCTGAGCCGAGGGCCCGTCCGTCGCGCCGACGAACACTGTGCCGTCGTCCTCGATAGAGATCTGCGCGCCGGTCTCCTCGGTGATCGCGTTGATCACCTTGCCCTTGGGCCCGATGACCTCACCGATCTTGTCGACCGGAACCTTGATGGTGGTCACCCGCGGGGCGTACGGGCTCATTTCGTCGGGCGCGTCGATGGCCTCGGCCATCACCTCGAGGATAGTCAGGCGCGCATCCTTGGCCTGGGCCAGCGCACCCGCGAGCACCTGCGACGGAATGCCGTCGAGCTTGGTGTCCAGCTGCAGGGCGGTGACGAAGTCCTTGGTGCCGGCGCACTTGAAGTCCATGTCACCAAACGCGTCCTCGGCGCCGAGGATGTCGGTCAGAGTGACGAAGCGCCGCTCCGACTTCCCGTCCACCTCGACATCGTCGGAAACCAGGCCCATCGCGATGCCCGCCACCGGAGCCTTCAGCGGCACACCGGCATTGAGCAGCGCCAGCGTCGACGCGCAGACCGACCCCATCGAGGTCGAACCGTTGGAGCTCAACGCTTCCGACACCTGTCGGATGGCGTAGGGGAATTCCTCGACGCTGGGCAGCACCGGAATCAGCGCCCGTTCGGCGAGCGCGCCGTGCCCGATCTCGCGGCGCTTGGGCGAGCCCACCCGGCCGGTCTCACCGGTCGAGTACGGCGGGAAGTTGTAGTGGTGCATGTACCGCTTGGTGGTCTCCGGTCCCAGCGAGTCGATCTGCTGGGCCATCTTCATCATGTCCAGCGTGGTGATGCCCAGGATCTGGGTCTCGCCGCGCTCGAACAGCGCACTGCCGTGCGCCCGCGGGACGATGGCGACCTCGGCCGCCAACGCGCGGATGTCGGTGATGCCGCGGCCGTCAATGCGGAAGTGGTCGGTCAGGATGCGTTGGCGCACCAACTTTTTGGTGAGCGAACGGAAGGCCGCCGAGATCTCATTCTCCCGGCCCTCGTAGGTGTCGGCGAGCCGTGCCAGCACTTCCGCCTTGAGCTCGTCGGTGCGCGCGTCGCGCTCGGCCTTGCCGCCGATGGTCAGCGCCTTGGCCAGCTCATCGGTGGCCACCGAGGCGACCGAGTAGTAGACGTCCTCGGCGTAGTCGGGGAACGTGGGGTACTCGCCGGTCGGCTTGGCGGCGGCGCCGACCAGCTCCTCCTGCGCGGTGCACAATGCCGCGATGAACGGCTTGGCGGCCTCAAGACCTTCAGCCACAACGGTTTCCGTCGGCGCCTGGGCGCCGCCCTCGACGAGCTCGATGACGTTCTCGGTGGCCTCGGCCTCGACCATCATGATGGCGACATCTTTGTTGTCGCCGTCGCCGACCTTACGGCCGGCCACGACCATGTCGAACACGGCGCGCTCGAGCTGCTCGACGGTCGGGAACGCGACCCAGGTCCCGTCGATCAGCGCGACCCGCACGCCCCCGATCGGTCCCGAGAACGGCAGGCCGCTCAGCTGGGTGGAGGCCGACGCGGCGTTGATCGCCAGCACGTCGTACAGGTCGTTGGGGTCCAGGCTGAGGATCGTCACGACGATCTGGATTTCGTTGCGCAGGCCGTCGACGAACGATGGGCGCAACGGCCGGTCGATCAGCCGGCAGGTCAGGATCGCGTCGGTGGAGGGACGCCCCTCGCGACGGAAGAACGAGCCGGGGATGCGGCCCGCGGCGTACATCCGCTCCTCGACGTCGACCGTCAGCGGGAAGAAGTCGAAGTGCTCCTTTGGTGACTTGCTTGCGGTCGTCGCCGACAGCAGCATGTTTTCGTCGTCGAGGTAGACGGCGACGGAACCGGCGGCCTGCAGGGCCAGCCGACCGGTCTCGAAACGGATGGTTCGGGTACCAAAGGTCCCGTTGTCGATGGTGGCGGCCGATTCTAATACGCCTTCATCAATTTCAGCTACAGACATGGGTGTCCGTACAGCCTCTCTGGGTTTATTCAGCCATTTCGCGTCGTCATGCGCGAGTACCCCGAGAGCTACCCGATAGGAGAGTCCGAATGCGTCTACGGCCGTCGATCGAAGCAGCCGACCTGCCCCAGATCCGGAGAGCCCGGCTGCCACTACCGAAGACCGCCCGATGCAGACTGGGTTGCTCTGACGAACATGCGTAGTGACACGCTGGAACGGAACGCGCGGATCTGCGCGGACCGCACCATTTGCTCGGGCCAGACCGGCCCAGAACGCTCTTACTCTACACGGGCGAACGCCGCCCGACGGAACCGTGCGTCAGCGACGCAGGCCCAGGCGATCGATCAGCGAGCGGTAGCGCTCGACGTCGATCTGGGAGATGTACTTGATCAGCCGGCGCCGGCGGCCGACCAGCAGCAACAGGCCGCGCCGCGAGTGGTGGTCATGCTTGTGCACCTTGAGGTGCTCGGTCAGGTCGGCGATCCGCTTCGTCAGCAGCGCGATCTGTGCCTCCGGCGAGCCGGTGTCGGTGTCATGCAGGCTATATTGGCTCAGAATTTCTTTTTTCTGCTCGGCAGTAAGCGCCACGAAAACATCTCCATCAGTGGGTCCGCGAGGGTTCAGGATCGAGGCGCGGCCACCGCGAACCGCAGCACACGCCGATGCCGTCCACAGTTTAGCAGCGCTGCACTGTTGGGCCTAAACGCGCGAGCACGCCCCGGGGCCGGACGCTCAGTTCGACAGCAGGGCGCGGGTCCGCTTGGTGTCGGCACCGATCTCGTCGACCAGCTCCTGCACGGAGTCAAACCTGCGCTGGCCGCGGATGCGGGCGACGAAGTCCAGGGCGACGTGCTGTCCGTAGAGGTCGGCGCTGGTGTCGAGGACGAACGCCTCGACGGTGCGGGTACGCCCGAAAAACGTCGGGTTGGTTCCCACCGAGACGGCGGATTGGTACCGCTCACCTGGTACAACGGTACCGGTGGCCGGTCCGTGACCGAGGACAGTGAACCACGCGGCGTACACGCCGTCGGCGGGGATGGCCGAGTACATCGGCGGTGCCACGTTGGCAGTCGGATAGCCCAGCTCGACACCGCGGCCATAACCCCGGACGACGACGCCTTCGACGCGGTGCGGGCGGCCCAGCGCCTCGGTGGCCGCGACCATGTCGCCGGCGTCCACGCACGAGCGGATGTAGGTGGACGAGAACGTCAAGGTCTCGTTGCTGTAGTGGTCCGACAGCAGGGACATAGACTCCACCGAGAACCCGAACCGCTCACCGGCTTTGCGCAGGGTGTCGACGGTGCCGGTGGCCTTCTTGCCGTAGGTGAAGTTCTCTCCCACCACGACCTCGACGACGTGCAGGTGTTCCACCAGCAGCTCGTGGATGTACCGGTCCGGGGTGAGTTTCATGAAATCCGTCGTGAACGGCATCACCAGGAAGACGTCGATACCGAGTTCCTCGACGAGCTCGGCGCGGCGGGTCAGCGTGGTCAGCTGGGCAGGGTGGCTGCCCGGATAGACGACTTCAATCGGATGCGGATCGAACGTCATCAGCACGGACGGCACGTTGCGTGCCCGGGCGGACTTCACCGCGTGGGCAATCAATTCGGCATGACCGCGGTGCACACCGTCGAACACCCCGATCGTCAGCACGCATCGGCCCCAGTCAGTGGGGATCTCGTCTTGGCCGCGCCACCGTTGCACGATCGCAAGCCTACGATGCACGCCCGCCCGACACGCTGAGATATGCCCTTTCCGCCGATCTGAGCGGCGGTCGCGCCGACGGATCAGAGATAGTTTGCCTAAACTTTGCGGTTGTGAGTGCTGACGACGAGGCTGGCGGTCTCACCGCGGTCAGCCAGGACTACCCTCAAGGTCATCTGGAATGCCCAGGAGTGGTCTCCTGACGGCACGCCACAGAAAGTCAGCACCAAGATTCTGGCCGACCGGATCGGGGTGTCGGCCAGCACAGCGTCGGAGTCGATCCGCAAACTCGCCAGCAGGGGCTGGTCGATCACGCGAAGTATGGCGCGGTGAGTCTGACCGAAGCCGGCCGGCGGGCCGCGCTGGCGGTGGTCCGCCGGCATCGGCTGCTGGAAACTTTCATGGTCAACGAGCTGGGCTACGACTGGGACGAGGTGCACAACGAGGCCGAGGTGCTCGAGCACGCGGTATCGGAGCGGTTGGCGGCGCGGATCGACGCCAAACTGGGCTTCCCTTAGCGCGACCCGCACGGCGATCCCATCCCCGCCTCCGACGGCAACATTCCGACGCCGCCGGCCCGGCAGCTGTGGGCGTGCGACGACGGCGAGAGCGCGACGGTGGCCCGGATCTCCGACGCCGACCCCGAGATGTTGCGCTACTTCTCCAGCGTCGGGATCAGCCTGAACTCCTGACTGCGGGTGCTGACCCGGAAAGAATTTGCCGGGATGATCTCGGTCGCGATCGAATCGTCCGACGGCGCCGAGACCACCGTCGATCTGGGCAGTCCGGCCGCGCGGGCCGTGTGGGTCATGGCCTAACAGCTCCCGCGTCTGGCGGCCCGTCAGGCACCGAACGTGCATTCACTGCGAAAACGCCGCCGGATTTTCGCGCTAAGTGCACGTTCGACGCGAACAGCGCCCGCGAACTCAGCTGGCCAGCAGACCCTTGGCGATGTGTGCGACCTGTACCTCGTTGCTGCCGGCGTAGACCATCAGCGACCTGGCATCCCGCGCCAGCTGTTCCACCCTGTATTCGGCCATGTAGCCGTTGCCGCCAAACAGCTGCACCGCCTTCATCGCCACCTCGGTGGCGGTCTCCGACGCGTACAGCTTGACCGCCGACGCCTCGGCCAGCGTCAGGGGCTTACCGGCCTGCTGACGTTCGATGGTCATGAAAACCATGTTCTGCACGTTCATCCGGGTGATCTCCATCTTCGACAGCTTGAGCTGGATCAGCTGGAACTGCCCGATGTTGCGGCCCCACAGCGTGCGGGTCTTGGCGTAATCGACGCACAGCCGGTGGCACTCGTCGATGATGCCCAGCGCCATCATCGCGATCCCGATCCGCTCGGCGGCGAAGTTGTCGCGGGCACTGTCGCTGCCGTCGCTGCCGGCGTGCTGCTTGCTTTCACCGAGCAACCGGTCCCAGCTCAGCCGGACGTTGTCGAAGAACAATTCGCCGGTGGCAGGGACATCATGCCCATCTTCTTGAACGGTTTGCCCTGTGAGGCCTTCCATGCCCGCGTCGAGCACGAAAACCAGCACCGGGCGGTTGCGTTGCCCTCCGCATCCAGCGCCATGTCGCCGTCGTCCAGCTTCGCGTAGACGAGGACGTCCGCGTAGGGCCCGTTGGTGATGAACCGTGTTCTGCCCGTTCAGGATGTAGTCACCGCACGGTGGTCTTCATGCCGCCGAACGCGTCCGATCCGGAGTCCGGCTCGGTAATCGCCCATGCCGCAATCTTTTCCAGCGTCATCAAGCTCGGCAGCCAGCGTTCCTGCTGGGCCAGGGTGCCGCGGCTGGCGATGGTCGCCGCACCCAGACCGAGGCTGACCGACGCGGTGCTCGGCAACCCGAGGCTGACCCGGGCAATTTCCGAGACCAGCACCGCGATCATTGAGCACTGGATACCCAATACACCGGAATCGATTGCTCTGTATTGATTTTCACCCTCTGCATCGCAGCGCTGCTTGGCACGTTCGCGGTCCAGCATTTTTGACCGACTCGGCGTCCAACGTGTTCAGGCCGAACTGGCTGAAGAACTTGCGGGCGATCGGATAGGGCGACAACGCGCCGGTTTCCAGTTCGTCCAGATGCGGACGGATCTCCTTGTCCACGAACTGCCGGAAAGCGTCGCACATCAATAGGTTTCGGACCACTCGATCACCACTGGTGCCCCTTGGCCCACCCGCCCGCTGCGCGGCTCAGCGTTCGGCCCTTTTGATACGCGGTCACCACTGCCGCACCGCCCAGCCCGATGTTGTGTTGGAACGCGACCGTGACGTTGTCGACCTGACGCTTGTCGGCCTGGCCCCGCAGCTGCCAGTTCAGCTCAGCGCACTGCGCCAGCCCGGTCGCGCCCAGCGGGTGTCCCTTGGAGATCAGGCCGCCGGACGCGGTTGACCATCCAACGTCCGCCGTAGGTGGTGTCACCGTTGTCGATCAGCTTCGGCACCTCATCCTCGCCGCACAGACCGAGCGCTTCGTAGAGCAACAGCTCATTGGCCGAGAAGCAGTCATGTAGATCGATCACCTGAAAGTCCTCCGGACCGAGCCCGGACTGGTCGTAAACACGTTGTGCCGCTTGCACATTAATGTCATATCCGATCAACGCCTTGGCGGTGCCGTCGAAGGTGGACTTGAAGTCGGTGGTCGTCGCCTGACCGACGATCTCCACCGCTTGGCACGCCAGCCCGTGCCGGTCGGCGAACGCCTCCGACGCCAGGATCGCCGCGCCGGAACCGTCCGACGTCGGCGAGCACTGCAGCTTGGTCAGCGTGTCGTAGATCATCTTCGCCGACAGGATGTCGTCGAGGGTGTACTCGTCCTGGAACTGGGCGAACGGGTTGTTCACCGAATGCTTGTGGTTCTTGTAGCCGATCTTGGCGAAGTGCTCCGCGCTGGTGCCGTACCGTTTCATGTGCTCACGGCCCGCGGCGCCGAACATCCAGGGAGCCGCGGGAAACGAACTCGCTGATCTCGGCCATCGCCTTGACGTGCTTGTCCATCGGGTTGGTGTGGTTTTCGTAGGTCGTCGCCAGCGATCCGGGCTTCATCTTCTCGAAGCCGAGCGATGGTGCAGTGGCCAACCCGCCCCGAATCGCCTGGGCCGCCAGGAACAGTGCCGTGTCTGGTCGAGCAGTTGTTGACGTTGACGATCGGGATGCCGGTCAAGCCCAGCTCTTAGAGGGCGCGCTGTCCGGCGGTCGACTCGCCGTACGCGTAGCCGACGTAACCCTGCTCGACGTCGCTGTAGTCGATGCCGGCGTCGGTCAGCGCGTTGGTGCCCGATTCGCGCGCCATGTCCGGGTAGTCCCAGCCTTCGCGGTGGCCCGGTTTTTCGAATTTCGTCATGCCGACGCCGATGACGTAGACCTTGTTGGACATTGCGCACCTCCGGGCCATGGTGTTTTGACACCCGTCTGGTCGGCAGCTTAGCCGTGGAGCGCTCGTTGCTGGAACCCTCAGGACGTCGAGTTCTGCATCGTCGCGGGGCGCAAAACCACCGCCGACTTGGTCCGAGCGCCCTCGTCGCGCAACAGCGCAATGACCCGGCCGTCGGGATTGGTAGCGGCATAGACGCCGTCGATCCCGGCCGGCGACAGGGGCCTACCATGGCGGGTCGCCTCGACCTCCTCGGGCGTGAGGTCCCTACGCGGGAACACCAGCAGACAGGCCTCGTCCAGCGTCCAGCTCAGCTGCGGCCGGTCGGCCAATTCATCGAGCGACCGGGCTCGGTCCAGCTCGAACCGCCCCACCC
>NZ_LR655703.1 GCF_902168065.1 Mycobacterium tilburgii
CCCCACCAACAACCAGCCCGCCCCCAGCACTGCCGCGACGGCCCATAACGTGCTGAGGGTCAACAGCGCCCTATCCGCCGCCACCCGGGGTGGCGCCCAGGGTGCTCTGCAGGTCCGGCTTCATCGCGTTGAGCTGCGCGCCCCAGTATTCCCAGCTGTGGGTTCCGTAGTCGGGGAAGTTGAAGACGGCGTTGTGTCCGCCCGCGGCGGTGTAGGCCTCTTGGAATTTCTTGTTGACGCCGATCATGAAGTTGCTCTCGAGGAACGTGGCCGGCAGGTTGGCACCGCCTAGTTCGTTCGGGGTTCCGTTACCGCAGTAGACCCACAGCCGGGTGTTGTTGGCGACGAGTTGACCGACGTTGACCAAGGGGTCATTGCGGACCCAGGCGGGGTCGTTGTCGGGCCCCCACATGTCTTCCTTCTTATAGCCACCGGCGTCGCCCATGGCCAGACCGATCCAGCCCTGCCCGGTCGAGGGGCTGAGGTAGCCGGACAGCGAACCGGCGTAGATGAATTGGGTCGGGTGGTAGATAGCCAGGTTCATCGCGGATGCTCCGGCCATCGAGATCCCGACCGCCCCGCTGCCGTTCGCCTTGACACCGCGCTGCGACGAGAGGTATCCGGGCAGCTCGCTGGTAAGGAAGGTCTCCCACTTGTAGGTGGAACAGCCGGTCTTCCCGCACGCCGGGCGGTACCAGTCGGTGTAAAAGCTGGACTGGCCGCCGACCGGCATGACTACCGACAAGCCCGACTTGTAGTACCACTCGAACGCGGGGGTGTTGATGTCCCAGCCGTTGTAGTCGTCTTGGGCTCGCAACCCGTCAAGCAGGTAGACCGCGGGTGAGCGCTCGCCGCCACTCTGGAATTGGACCTTGATGTCGCGGCCCATACCTGCAGATGGCACCTGCAGGTATTCGACGGGGAGCCCAGGTCGCGAGAATGCACTCGCGGTGGCTGTCTCGCCGGCAAGACTGATCAGACCCGGCAGGGCCGCTGCCGCTGCCGTGCCGACCAAAAGCCGGCGCCCCCAGGCCCGGATCTTCTCGCTCACGTCTATCATACCTGCGCCCCTTGTCGGTTGTATGTCGTGCCGTGGTGCCCTCGACAGAATTTACCGTGTGAATAGCTCAAATGTCGATTAGGACGCGTTGTCATCTCGGTTTTGTATCGCTCGGTGTCGAATTTAAACGTTGCGCGATAACCGATACAGAAAGCCCGCGCATGCGTCATCGCCCGCCGGAAGAGCAAAATCGCTGGTAGAAGCGGTGGGTCAGCCGGATTCCCGGGCGCTAACAGACGACAACATGAGTCGTTCAGCGCGTTCGGCAACGATCGTTTGTCGTCCGATTTCGACACGCCCTGCGGCACCATCAAGCGGCCGCACGGTTAGCCGCACCGACAACCGATGTGGCGACGGAACACCGGAGTGAGCCGAAATCGCCCCGATTGACGTTCTTGATAATTATGTCGGGTTGGTGGCCGCCGTGCCCCTGCTCGGCCACGGTCCCCCCGGATCCGACATCGGTGCAGCCGAACCCGCCACGACCGCGTAGGCTCTCACGGAGCAAGCCGATGGAGACCGAACAAAAACCCGGTCCGTTCCGCCCCTAGAGAATCACCGCACCAGCGGGTTATCGCTGCGCGATGGTGCCGTGGGGCCGCCGCAGGTCGGGACGATTGAAACGATTGAGGTGTGAGAACTTTGGAGACGATTCTAGGGCTATACAGTGACGCCGACCACCTTCGGGTGGGTCCTCGCTGAAGGACGCGACGCGCATGACACCATCCTGAACCATCAGGAAACGGCGTTGCGCGCCGAACGCGGCTTATCCACCGTACAGTACCGCAGACCAGGTAGCTCAAGAGGTATTGCGGGTGGATGCGCGTGCCAGTGCGAGCGAGCACCGCTTGCGTGTCATCCGTGTGACGTGGAATGACGCGGCCGCCGCCCAAGCGGTACTGCTGCTGGAGGCGCTGACCGACGCCGGTTTCGACAACGTCGTGCCGGTCCGGTTGCTCGATGCGGTCGAAACGCTGGCCCTGGCCATCGCTCCCGTCGTCGGCTATGACCAGACGGCGGTCTGCCTTCTCGAACATGAGCACGCAACCGTCGTGATGGTCGACAAAAATGACGACGAAACCCGCACCGTCGTCAAGCACGTCAGCGGCGGCTTCGACGGGCTGCGATCGTGGCTGACCAAAATGTTCGACCGCAGCGGTTGGCGCCCGCAGGCCGTAGTGGTGGTGGGCGCGGACAGCGATATCGACGGCTTTTCGTGGCAGATTGAAAAGGCTTTACCGGTACCGGTTTTCGCGCAGAAGATGGCACAAGTGACCGTCGCCCGCGGCGCGGCACTAGCGGCGGCCCGCAGCGCCGAGTTCACCGACGAGCAGCTGATTGCGCGGCACGGCTGACCCGCACCCGCGGCACCTCCTCCGACCGGGTCGCCGGTCCTATGCCGGCGCCGCGGCCGCCTTGGCCGCTGGCGCGGTCACCTTCGTCTCGTCGCTCGCCATGGCGGTCGGCATCCAGTTCTCGCCGACCGCGGAGCAGGCACCGGGCAAGCACCAGGCGCACCGGTCGACGCCCCGAGTGGTCGAAAGCCGGGCGGCCCGCCGTCGCGCCCCGCTGGCGGTCGAGCCGCCGCGCCGACCCGCCGCCAGGGAACCGGTGTCGAGGCAGGATGCACCGGAGGGGAAGCAAGGTACCCTCGCCGAATAGCAACCGGAGGCTAATGAGGCCGCAACCGTATCTGACGAGGGTTCTCGAGCACATTCCCGGCGACAACGGCGAGCCCCACGCCGGAGCCGCAGCAGCCTTAAAGCGGCTGACCCCGGCCCGGGGTCCTACCGTCGGGCCGAATTAGGCAGGCCGGATCGCGGTGCAGTAGTAGGTCTCGGCATTGAAGAATTCTCCGGGTATTTCGGGAATGCCGCTCGCCACGAACAGCTCGTTGAGCGTCTTGCGCTCGGTCCGCCAGCCATGCTGGTTCAGATATGTTGCAACGTCGTTGCGCTCGACGTCGTAGCGAAGATCGGCGAGTTCGACCTCGAACCCATGCGCTCGCCAGCGGTCGGCGGCGAGCGCAATCGCGTCCGGCGCTTGAACACCGTCTTCGACCGGCCGGTTGCCGAAGATCTCGGCAGCCACTCGGCTGCCCGGCGTGCTGAGCTCGGTGATATTGTCCAGCAAGCGATCCTGCGCATCCGCGGGCAGGAATGCGAGCAGGCCTTCGGCGATCCAGGCGCTGGGCGCGGACGCGTCGAAACCGGCCGCCCGCAACGCTGCCGGCCAATCCTGTCGCAGGTCGATCGCCACCTCGCACAGATCGGCCGTCGGCCGGGCACCCAGATCGGCGAGCGTGGCGCTCTTGAACTGAATGACTTCGGGTTGGTCGATCTCGTACACCGTGGTGCCGGCCTGCCACTGCAACCGGTAGGCCCGCGCATCCAGACCGGACGCCAGGATGACGGCCTGCCGGATTCCCGCATCCATCGCGTCCCGGAAGAACGCATCGAAGTAACGCGTCCGGGCACCCATCAGATCGGCCATTCGCTGCAGACCCCAGACATCGTCGGGTCCGTCGATGTCGGCGGCGTTGATGTCTCCGTTAGCCCAGCTAGCGAGGAATTCGATTCCCACCGCTCGCACCAGGGGCTCCGCGAAGGGGTCGTCGATCAGCGGCGGGTCAGCCTTCGTGGCGACCGCCCGCCCGGCAGCCACCATCGTGGCGGTCGCTCCGACACTGGTCGCCAGATCCCACGAATCATTGTCTGTACGAGGCATTTCGACTTCTCCCGACGAGTCAATCTAGTTGATACTTAGCTGGGGTAATGAATCCTTTACGAGGATACACTCGTCGGCGGGTACCGTCGGGCGGCTATTTGTCCTTGCAATGGACCGCTTCGAAACTCAACGTCACCCCGTCGGAGACCCGGACCGAACCCATCAGCAGTGAGTACGGCTTGATGCCGTAGTCGGACTGCAGAATGACGGATTCCGCGGATATTTGCCAGGACTCGCCGAGATCCTGTGTGTGCAAATCGATTACGTGCTCACGCTGCTTCCCGCGAATGTGCAAGTCCCCGATCAGGCGGTACCCGCACTTGGTCTTTTCGATACGGTTGGTGGCATATCGGATCCGGGGGAAGCGGCCCGCGTCAAGCGAACTCAACGCGTTCGACCGGACCAGCGCTTTCTCTGGTCCCGAAAGCCCCTTGACGCCGCCTTGGCTGCCGATCACCTTGAGTGAGTCCGTCTCGACCACGAGTTCGGCGGCGACGGGGTCGGCGCCGAACCACTTGACGGTTGCCTGCCAGCGCAGCATTGCGATCGTGAGGCAATGACTCATCCGGGCGGCCCGGCCCGTGACGCCGGTGCGCAGCAGGAGTTCACCGTCGGCAGCGTCGAGAGTCCACAACCGCGTCACAGACGAACTGTATTCGCCGGCCCGCCGCGCCGAACACGGATGTCAGTGCGCGACGGGGTATTTGCCGGCCCCGTTGGTGTGGTAGTCGACCTGCCAGTGCTTGATGCCGTTGAGCCAGCCGGACCGTAGCCGCTCGGGTTTGCCCGCCAATTCCAGATCTGGCATGGCGTCGGCGATGACGTTGAACATCAGGTCGATCGTCATGCGCGCTAGGTTCGCGTCGATCCAGTAGTGCGCACCCGTACCGCCAAAGCCCACGTGGGGGTTGGGGTTGCGCAGAATGTTGAAGGTGAACGGATCGTCGAAGACGGCCTCATCAAAATTGGCCGAGCGGTAGACCATCACCACCCGTTGCGCCTTACTTGATCTGCATCCCGGACAGCTCGTAGTCCTCGAGCGCGGTGCGCTGGAACGACGTCACCCGGATGGCCCACCGGTCGATCTCGTCGTCCCCGGTGGTGGCCGGACGCTCACGTTTGTAGAGCTCCCACTGATCCGTGAAATCGGTGAAGGCCATCATGCCCTGAGTGATCGAGTTGCGGGTCGTCTCGTTACCGGCCACGGCCAGCAAAATCACGAAGAAACCGAATTCGCCGTCGGAGAGCTTGTGGCCGTCGACGTCTGCCTGGATCAGCTTGGTGACGATGTCGTCGCCGGGGTTTTTCGTTGGGTCGGCGGCCATTTGCATCGCATAGGTGATCAGCTCGACCGAGGCGCCCATCGCATCGTTGCGGGCGAACTCAGGATCCCGGTCTCGCACCATCTGGTTGGACTAGTGGAACAGCTTCATCTGCTCCTCTTGTGGCACACCCAACAGTCCGGCGATGGCTTGCAGCGGCAATTCGCAGGACACCTGCTCGACGAAATCGCCGAACCTTTCGGCCGCCACGGCAGCAACGATCTGCCGGGCGCGCTCGTTGAGGTCCTCGCGCAACCGTTCCGCGGCGCGGGGGTGAAGCCACGGGAGATGATCTTGCGGAGGTGGGTGTGTTGCGGAGCGTCCATGTTGAGCAGCACGAATTTGCCCGTCTCCCGCTGTTCGCGTACGGTGCCCTCGCGGTAACGGGGCAGGGCGGTGTTCACCAGGCTTGGAGAATACGTCGCTGCGCAGCGAGACCTCTTTGACGTCCTTGTGCTTGGAGATCACCCAGTAGCCGTCGTCGTCGAATCCTCCGCAGCCGCGGAGTTGTTCGTTTCACCAGATCGGCGCGGTGCGGCGCAACGCGGCCCGTTCTTCCACCGATAATCGCGCGGCGTGGATGTCGGGGTCGGCGAAATCGAAGCCGGGGGCAAATTTGGGACCAGCTTGGTGGTGGTCTGATCGGTTGACACGGCCCACTTCTCGATACGAAGTATTCTAGCCGTATGTCTTGTGCCAATTAAACCATCGCGACACCACGGTTAAGAAGGATTGAACACAACTTCGATCGGCCGAATTGCAACACGTTCAGCAGCGCTGGCCACCGCACCACACGGCCCGTCGCCGACGGGGCTTTGTGGCCTGGACCACAATAGTTATGCTGTTGATCTAGGTCACCGGCACATCGACGGACCAGGTGACATTTACGCGAAAGGACGCATGATTCGCGAACTACTTGCCGTCACCGCCGTGACGGTCGGGGCCGTGGCAGTGGCACCGAGCGCGGTGGCCGGCTAGGCGACGTGCCCGGGATGAACTACCAGGAGTCGTTGGGCGCACCCTGCGACAACTACGAGCGGCTTCATTTTCGGGCGCGGACTCAGTGGGCAGGCGGAGGCCTGCCATTTTCCGCCGCCCAACCAGTTCCCGCCGGCGACCACCGGGTACTGGGTGATCTCCTATCCGCTGTATGGAGTGCAGAAGGCCGGCGCCAAGTGCCCCGGCCCGCAGCAGAGCGCGGCGCAGTCGGAGGCCGGGGGCTACCCATGCTGTGCCTGGGAGCTCAAGGGTGGCAAGTAGGGATGGTTCATCGTCGCAGGGTTCTTCCCGCCCCGTAACGGTCCGTAATGGTCATCGCCGAACGTCCGCCGGCGCACAGCCCGATTCCTCGGTGGCTGCGCTTCGTGCTGGCCTCCGATCGGGCCGGCTCGGCCTGGTACGTCGGCCTCGGTTTCTTCATTTGCTCCCGCGCTGGCGTTGCTGTCGCCATGGCAAACGTGATCACCGCCATGCTCTGGGCGGTGATCACGTTTGCCGGATTGTGGCTGGGGCTGCTGGGCATCGCGATGGCCGTCGGTCTGGCTCGCGTTGCGCTCGGGCACCGAGATCCCCGAAGACTATTGGCGGAGCCTGGAACCTACTGACGGTCTAGAGTCGGAGCAAAGTCAGGCAACGATTAGGAGACTCCGATGGCGGTCAACCCCAAAGACGCGATCGACGCGGCGAAGGACATCGCGACCAACGCCGTCGAGAAAGCGGCGGACATTGTCGAAAACGTCGGGGACATCATTCGCGGCGATGTTGCGGGCGGCGCCAGCAGCATCATCCAACACTCCATCGACATCGCAACCCACGCGGTGGACAAGACCAAAGAAGTCTTCACCGGGGGCGGCAAGTACGAAGTCGACGACGAGTAGCCGCCGTTAGACGATGGCGGCCTCGTTGAGTTCGTCGAGTCGGTTGGTCGCTTCCAGGTAATCCTGCACCCAGCGCTCGATCACGGTCGAGGTCTTCTCGACTTTCTGGAACTGACCGACCACCTGCCCGACGGGGTTGAAGGCGACGTCGACGGACTCGTTCGGGTACCTGTTGGTGGCCCGCACCGCCATGCCGGACACCATGTACTGCAACGGCATTCCGAGCGGCTTCGGATTGCCCGGCTGCTCCCAGGCCTCGGTCTAGTCATTGCGCAGCATCCGGGCCGGCTTGCCCGTGAACGAACGGCTGCGGACGGTACCGCGGCTGCCCGCCATCACCGCACCGGTATCGGGTTGCTGATCTACCGTCGCCGGACCCACCCGTTGGTGCGGCGGGCCACCACCCGAAACGACAAGCTGATGTACGCGGTGCTGGCCTGCGCCCTGGTGGCGGGCATGTGCTGCACCCTGGCCGGTTCCACACACTTCGGCGAGTTGTACGATTCCGGCGGAAGGTGTCGGTCTGGTTCCGTTCGATCTGGATCCTCGACCCGCGCGGCGACCTAATGGCACACGCGGCGTTCTATTACCCGAATCCACGTCTTCATTGCTCTGGCATTGTTCGCGCTGTGGCCGTTCACCCGGCTGGTACCACGCGTTCAGCGCGCCGATCGTGTACCTGTTGCGGCCCTACATCGTGTATCGCAGCCGCGATGCCGCCGACCCCCACCAGTTTGGTCGGTTCGCGGCACCGCGGCTGGTAGTTCGGCGATCCGTCAGGGTCGGTGCCAGGTCAACTGGGCTTAGCGGTGCTGCCCGTCAACGAGCACGTGGCGCGAGACCATGAATGATGGCAACGGCCTTCCTTGCGCGCTCGCAAAATTTCGGTAGCGTAGCCCATGCGTCAAATCACTTGACTAGTACGCTGACTGGTCATCAGCCACGGTCCGGATGGATTTCATAGTGCCCAGCCGCGGCCTGATCGGCTTCCGCACCGACTTCCTCACCCTGACCCGGGGCACCAGCATCGCCAACGCCGTGTTCGACGGCTACCGGCCGTGGGCGGGGGAGATCCGGGCCCGCCACACCGGCTCGCTGGTGTCGGACCGCAGCGGCACCATCGCGCCGTTCGACATGATCCAGTGCGCCGACCGCGGCCAGTTCTTCGTCCAACCGGGCCAGGACACCTACGAAGGCACGGTCGTGGGGATCAACCCGCGCCCGGACGATCTGGACATCAACGTCACCCGCGACCAACATGCGGTCCTCGACCGCCGACGTGATCGAGAGACCCTGGCCAAGCCGCTCCAACTCGACCTGCAAGGGGCCATGGAGTTCTGTGCGGCCGACGAATGCGTCGAGGTGAACCCGGAGATCGTGCGGGTCCGCAAGGTCGAGCTGGACGCCACGTCGCGGGCCCGCAGCAAGGCGAGAGCCAAGGCCCGGGGCTAGCTCCTTGTTACCCATCGCCCGCAGGATCTACCGAGCCGCCGGGCAGGCGGTCGATACCCTGATGGTCGTGCTGCACCGGGTGCGCCACATCTTTCTGGTGGCCAGCGTGCTGCTCACCGTGGCCGGGCTGACCTTGGCGGCCTGCACCGTCAGTCCGCCGCCGGCGCCGCAGAGCACCGACACCCCGCACAACACGCCGCCCCCGCCGCAGCGGGTCACCCAGATCATCATGGGCATCGACTCGATCGGAGCCGGGTTCAACCCGCATCTGCTGTCCGACCTGTCCCCGGTGAACGCCGCGATCAGCGCGCTGGTGCTGCCCAGTGCCTTCCGGCCGGTGCCCGACCCCACCTCACCGACCGGTTCGCGGTGGGAGATGGACCCGACGCTCCTGGTCTCCGCCGAGGTGACCAACCAGAATCCGTTCACGGTGACCTACCAGATCCGGCCCGAGGCGCAGTGGACCGACAACGCGCCGATCGGCGCCGACGACTTCTGGTACCTGTGGCATCAGATGGTCACCCAGCCCGGGGTGGTGGACCCGGCCGGCTACGACCTGATCACCGGCGTGCAATCACTCGAGGGTGGCAAGCAGGCCGTCGTCACCTTCGCACAGCACTATCCGGCGTGGAAGGAACTGTTCAATAACCTGCTGCCGGCGCACATCGTCAAGGATGTGCCGGGCGGGTTCGCCGCCGGTCTGGTCCGGTCGCTGACGGTCACCGGCGGGCAATTCCGGGTGGAGAACATCGACCCGCAGCGCGACGAGATCCTGATCGCGCGCAACGACCGCTACTGGGGGCCGCCTGCCAAACCCTCCCTGATCCTGTTCCGCCGGGCCGGCGCGCCGGCCGCGCTGGCCGACTCGGTGCGCAACGGCGACACCCAGGTGGCGCAGGTGCACGGCGGGTCGGCGGCCTTCGCGCAGCTGTCGGCGATCCCGGAGGTCCGCACCGCCCGGATCATGACCCCGCGGGTCATGCAGCTCACCCTGCGCGCCAACCAGCCCAAGCTGAGCGATGCCGGGGTGCGTAAGGGGATCTTGGGGCTCCTCGACGTCGACCTGCTCGCGGCCGTGGGTGCGGGCGGTGACAACACGATCTCGCTGGATCAGGCCCAGATCCGGTCGCCCAGCGACCCCGGCTACGAACCGACCGCGCCGCCGGCGATGAGCAAACAGGCCGCGCTGGCGTTGTTCTCGGCGGCCGGCTACCAGATCGAGACCAGCGCGTCGGCGTCACCGACCCCCGAGCCCACCACCCCCAACGGCGAACCGCCGGAAGTGACCCGCGGCCGAATCAGCAAGGACGGCAAGCAGTTGACACTGACCATCGGGGTGGCGTCGAACGACCCCACCTCGGTCGCGGTCGCCAACACCGCCGCCGACCAGTTGCGCAACGTGGGCATCGCCGCGTCGGTGTCCGCGCTGGACCCGGTCACGCTGTACCGCGACGCGCTGATCAACAACCAGGTCGACGCGATCGTCGGCTGGCATCAGGCCGGCGGCAACCTGGCGACGTCGCTGGCGTCCCGATACGGCTGTCCTGCCCTGGAGGCGACCACCGTCCCGACCACCTCGTCGACTACAGCGTCGACCACCTCGTCGACTACAGCGTCGACCACCTCGTCGACTACAGCGTCGACCGCCTCGTCGACAGCGCCGAGCAGCACACCCGCCGGCTCGACCGTGCCGTCCCCGCCCGCCGGCACATCGGGCACGCCCACCTCCACGCCGACGGCGCCCAGTCGGCCGCCCGACCCCGGCGCGCTGGTGCAGGCGCCGTCGAACCTCACTGGGATCTGCGACCGCAGCCTGCAGTCCAACATCGATGCCGCTCTCAACGGCACCAAGAGCATCGGCGAGGTGATCACCGCGGTGGAGCCGCGGTTGTGGAACATGGCGACTGTGCTGCCGATTCTGCAGGACGCCACCATCGTCGGCGCGGGTCCCAGCGTGCAGAACGTCAGCCTCTCCGGTGCGGTGCCGGTCGGCATCGTCGGTGATGCCGGGCAGTGGGTGGAGACCGGGCCGTAGCGCCTGCCGTCAGGAGCCGGCGGGCGATTGCTGGGGCCGGCGGGGCGGAATGATGGTGTCTACGATCATCGCCAGCTCGCGCCGGTTCGGCGGTTCGCCGGTCAGCAGGAAGTGCTGGTTGATCAGCGCCGGCCCGATGCGCGGGGTTAGCGGAGTCAGGGTGGCTGGATCGATGTCACCGGCCTTGACGGCGGCCTGCAGGATCGAATCGATGAGCTTGAGCCGCGGCCCCACCACCGCGTCGGCGAAGATTGCGCGCATCTCGGGTTCGTGCAGCAACTGGTGAATGATGCCCAGCCCGGGAAACGCCGTCTTGCCGGCCAGCACGTCGCGGTGCGCGGTGAACACCGTGAGCAGGGCCTCGTGCGGCGACCGGCCGGACCGCGGTTCGGGTACCGACGGCAACGCGAAAACCAGCGCGGCGTGCACCAGGTCGTGTTTGCTGCACCAGCGCCGGTACAATGCCGCCTTGCCGGTCTGGGCGCGCGCCGCAATTCCCTCCATCGTCAGCCCGCCGTAGCCGACCTCGGTCAACTCGGCCAGCGTGGCCTCGTAGAGCGCGCGTTCGAGGACCTCGCCCCGGCGACGGCTCCGAACGGCGCTCGACGCTGTCTGAGTGGCTTTCGACATTTTTCGATAGTAGCCGTCGGCGTTCCTACTTGGTGCGGCATTCGGCCCACCCGGCGACCGAGAGCTGCCGGGTGGGGTGCCGATAGAGTGCGTCCGTGCCCGAGACTCGGCGGCTGTTGTTCGTGCACGCGCACCCCGACGACGAAACACTCAGCAACGGCGCCACCATCGCCTATTACACCGCGCGCGGGGCGCAGGTCAGTGTCGTAACCTGCACGCTCGGCGAAGAGGGGGAGGTGATCGGCGACCGCTGGGCCGGGCTCGCGGTCGACCAGGCCGATCAACTCGGCGGCTACCGGATCGGCGAACTGACCGCGGCCCTCCAGGCACTCGGCGTCGACGCACCGCTGTATCTGGGCGGGGCGGGGCGCTGGCGCGACTCGGGCATGGCCGGCACCGAGGCGCGGCGGCCGTCAGGCGGTCGCGGGCGGTTCGTCGACGCCGACGAACACGAGGCCGTCGGCGCGCTGGTCGCGATCATCCGCGAGCAGCGCCCGCACGTCGTCGTCACCTATGACCCCAACGGCGGATACGGCCACCCCGATCACATCCACGCCCACACCATCACCACCGCGGCGGTGGCCGCCGCGGCGGAGTCCACCGACTACCCCGGACGGTCGTGGACTGTGCCGAAGTTCTATTGGACGGTGCTGGCCGCCGATGCCTTCGTGGCCGGCTGGCATGCGCTGGGGTCCGACGACCTGTTGCCGGGGTGGACGATGCCGCGGGCGGAGGAATTCGACTTCGGCTATCCCGACGAGAAGATCGATGCCGTCGTGCAAGGTCCACCCGAGGCATTGGCCGCCAAGGTGGCGGCGCTCGCCGCGCACGCCACCCAGGTCGTGGTCGGGCCGACGGGACGCGCGTGCGCCCTGTCCAACAACCTGGCGTTGCCGATTCTGGGCGACGAACATTACGTGCTGGTCGCCGGTTCCGCCGGGCCGCGCGACGGCCGCGGCTGGGAGACCGACCTGCTCGCGGGACTCGATCTTAACGGGTGGGTCGCGGAGTAGGCTGCCAAAGAAGCAGCCACGAAAGGAATTCACATGGACCCCGACCTGGACCCGAACCTTCAGCACTGGCAGGACCGGCTCGACAGCCTGCAGTGGGTTATCGGCTCCATTCTGTCCAACGTCGACAGCGTCCCGACCTGACCGAAACCAAGCCACGCACCGCACCCGTCGGGGATTTCGGTACGACAGACCCCGCAATTCGCGTCGTGGTGTTGGTACTCTTGGTGGTGGACGGGGTCTTATCCGCACTAGCCGGGGCGTTCCTGCTACCTTCCTATATCGGCGCCGTTCCCTTTCCGATCAGCGGGCTGCTCAGCGGTCTGGTCAACGCCGCCCTGGTCTGGGCGGCAGGGCGCTGGACCAGCACGGCGCGCGGGGCGGCGTCGCCGCTGTGGACGTGGTTGCTCACCGTGGCTGTGCTCAGCATGGGAGGCCCCGCCGACGACATCATCTTGGGAGGTAGTGGCCTGATGGCTTACGGCGCGTTGTTGCTGATCGCGCTCGGCGCGACGCCGCTCGCGCTGGTCCTGCTGCGGCGCGGTGTCCGCTAGCGATGAAAGCCACGACCGGCGCTACTGTTTGCGTACAGCATCGCTATGGTTGCCGAAACTGCAGATGTCGGGACATCCGGATGAAATTCGATCGCGGGGAAGTTACACCAAGGTGCCAGTGACACCGAGGCCTTCAGGCCAAGATCCCATCGCTCTGCCGAATCCCGTCGTTGTGCCCAAGGCCAGCGGGTCCGCGCTGCGGCGTGTGTTGCGCCGGGCCCGCGACGGGGTCGCCCTCAACGTCGACGAGGCGGCGGTGGCGATGTCCGCGCGCGGCGACGACCTTGCCGATTTGTGCGCGAGCGCGGCACGGGTGCGCGATGCCGGCCTGGAATCGGCGGGACGGTGCGGGCCGAACGGGCGGCTGCCGATCACCTACTCGCGCAAGGTGTTCATCCCCGTGACCCACTTGTGCCGGGACAACTGCCATTACTGCACCTTCGTCACCGTCCCGGGCAAGCTGCGCGCCCGGGGTGCGGGCATGTACCTGGAGCCCTACGAGATCCTCGACATCGCCCGTCGCGGTGGTGAGCTCGGTTGCAAGGAAGCGTTGTTCACCCTGGGTGACCGACCGGAGGACCGCTGGCCCGAGGCGCGTGAATGGCTCAGCGAGCGCGGCTACGACTCGACGCTGGCCTATGTGCGCGCGATGGCGATCCGGGTGCTCGAGGAAACCGGCTTACTGCCGCACCTGAATCCGGGCGTGATGAGCTGGTCGGAGATGTCGCTGCTCAAGCCGGTGGCGCCGTCGATGGGGATGATGCTCGAAACGACTTCGCGCCGGCTCTTCGAGACGAAAGGGCTTGCACATTACGGCAGTCCGGACAAAGACCCGGCGGTGCGACTGCGAGCGCTGACCGACGCGGGCCGGTTGTCGATTCCGTTTACCACCGGTCTGCTGGTCGGTATCGGCGAGACGTTGGCTGAACGTGCCGATACCTTGCATGCGATTCGTAAGTCGCACAAGGAGTTCGGGCACGTCCAAGAGGTCATTGTGCAGAACTTCCGGGCCAAGCAACACACCGCGATGGCCGCGGTGCCCGATGCCGGCATCGAGGACTACCTGGCGACCATCGCCGTCGCGCGGCTGGTGCTCGGTCCGGGTATGCGGATCCAGGCGCCGCCGAACCTGGTGTCTGCCGAGGAATGCCTGGCGCTGGTGGCGACGGGAGTCGATGACTGGGGCGGTGTTTCACCGCTGACACTCGACCACGTCAATCCCGAACGGCCCTGGCCCGCCTTGGATGGGCTCGAGACGGTCACCGCCGAAGCTGGATTCGATCTGGTGCAGCGGCTGGCCGCGCAACCCAAATACATTCAGGCGGGCGCCGCATGGATCGATCCGCGGGTGCGCAACCACGTTGCGGCACTGGCTGATCCAGATACTGGCCTGGCGCGCGACGTCAATCCCACGGGCCTGCCCTGGCAGGAGCCCGACGACGCGGAATCGTCGGGGCGGGTGGGCCTGAACGCCGCGATCGACACCGAGGGCCGCAACACCGAAGCGCGCAGCGACCTCGACAGCGCCTTCGGTGACTGGGAATCCATCCGCGCGCAAGTGCACGAGCTGGCCGCCCGGGACAGCAGCGCGCCCGAACGCATCGACACCGACGTACTTGCCGCGCTGCGCTCGGCCGAGCGCGATCCGGCCGGCTGCAGTGACGACGAATACCTGGCGCTGGCCACCGCGGACGGACCAGCGCTGGAAGCCGTCGCCGCGCTGGCGGATTCGCTGCGCCGGGATGCGGTAGGCGACGACGTGACGTTCGTGGTGAATCGCAACATCAATTTCACCAACATCTGCTACACGGGATGCCGGTTCTGTGCGTTCGCGCAGCGCAAGGGTGACGCCGACGCGTACTCGTTATCTGCGCAGGAGGTCGCCGACCGTGCCTGGGAGGCGCACGTGCAGGGCGCGACCGAGGTGTGCATGCAAGGCGGGATCGATCCCGAGTTGCCGGTCACTGGGTATGCGGATCTGGTGCGCACCGTCAAGGACCGGGTGCCCTCGATGCACGTGCACGCGTTCTCCCCAATGGAGATCGCCAACGGCGTGACCAAAAGCGGGCTTTCCGTTCGGGAGTGGCTGATCAGCCTGCGCGAGGCTGGATTGGGGACCATTCCGGGCACCGCCGCCGAGATCCTCGACGACGAGGTGCGCTGGGTGCTGACCAAGGGCAAACTGCCTACCTCGATGTGGATCGAGATCGTCACCACCGCGCACGAGGTGGGCCTGCGATCGTCGTCGACGATGATGTACGGACACGTCGACAGTCCACGGCATTGGGTCGGCCACCTCAACGTGCTGCGCGAGATCCAGGACCGCACGGGCGGTTTCACCGAGTTCGTGCCGCTGCCCTTCGTGCATCAGAGTTCGCCGCTGTATCTGGCCGACGCCGCCCGTCCGGGGCCGACGCACCGCGACAACCGGGCGGTGCACGCGCTGGCGCGAATCATGTTGCACGGCCGCATTTCCCAGATCCAGACCAGCTGGGTCAAGCTCGGTGTCGAGCGCACCCAGGTGATGCTCAATGGCGGCGCCAACGATCTGGGCGGGACGTTGATGGAGGAGACCATCTCGCGGATGGCCGGCTCCGAACACGGCTCGGCCAAAACGGTGGCCGAGCTGGTCGCCATCGTCGCCGGCATCGGACGCCCGGCACGGCAGCGCAGCACCGACTACAGCCCGCTCGCGGCGTAGCGGCCCGCGAATACAGCACCGCACGGCCCGAAAACCGTGGGCCGGCGGCGCCTTGGTAAACTTCAGTAGTTATTACAGACGACCGCGACTTGCTGAATCGTGTTGAAGTACTTCGCTGCGGCCGGCATGCCCTGGATCTGGGCAGCCATCCGCTGGCGCTTGGGCGGCGGCGCGGCCAGGAACTTAAGAATGTAGTTCTGCGCGAACGGCGACTCGTTCAACTGCTGGGCAGTCGCCGGGTCATTCGCGTTGAGTGCCGCGATCACCTGCCCGTAGTTGCAGGTCGTGTTGATGATCGGATCCAGGGGGTCTGCCGAGGCAACCCTCGCCGCGGCGCTCAACGCGACCGCCGCACCGCCGACCGCGGCCGTCAATTTGCTCAACGACAGCGTCATCATGCTTAGACACCTTCCCCGGAAGTTATTGCAACGCCAACGACGGCTACGTGATCTGCACTACCGGCTGCCGTCTCGGACGAGATTACCAGCCGCCGCGGGCGTTCTTTGCTTTCACTGTTATTCGGAGAACGGGCCGAAAATGTGTCCCGCCGCGGTCAACCAGTCCGGTGATATTCGTCACAGCGATCGACACGTCCGGGTAATCGCGCCAAGTGGTCGCATGGCGGGTTCGGATAGCGGGTACGACATTGAACACGGCTGCGAGACTGCTCGTACCGAAAGTCCGCCGAGTCGTGGCATGCCCGGTAGTTGACGTGTATGTGCAACGTCTAGTATCAGTAACCGAAAGCTTTGCTTATGGCTGCCCGAGGCGCCGCGGCGAGGCAGCAGCCCAGATGAGCAGTACATCGACAAAACGGTGAGGAGACGTCCGTGACTTACACGATCGCCGAACCCTGCGTCGACATCAAGGACAAGGCGTGTATCGAAGAATGCCCGGTCGACTGCATCTATGAGGGCGCGCGGATGCTGTACATCCACCCCGACGAATGCGTGGACTGCGGCGCCTGCGAGCCCGTGTGCCCTGTCGAGGCGATCTACTACGAAGACGACGTGCCCGACCAGTGGAGCCAGTACACCCAGATCAACGCCGACTTTTTCGCCGACCTCGGCTCGCCGGGAGGTGCGGCTAAGGTCGGTATGACCGAAAATGACCCGCAAGCGGTCAAGGATCTGCCGCCGCAGGGCGAAGGAGACTGAGGGGGACCAGTGCAGCAGGAGTCCACGGGGGGCCGACCTGCCGTGTCGGCTTTTCTGCCGGAGTTTCCCTGGGACACGCTGGCAGACGCTAAAGCCGCGGCCGGGAGGCATCCCGATGGCGTCGTCGATCTGTCTATCGGCACGCCGGTAGATCCTGTTGCGCCGGTGATTCAAGAGGCGCTGGCGGCCGCCGCCTTCTCTCCCGGGTATCCCGCCACCGCTGGCACGCCCGAGTTGCGCGAATCGGCGGTTGTGGCCCTGCGCCGCCGCTTCGGCATCACCGGGGTTCCCGAATCCGCCGTGCTGCCGGTGATCGGCACCAAGGGACTGATCGCCTGGCTTCCCACGCTACTCGGTCTGGGCCCCACAGACCTGGTTGCCGTTCCCGAGCTGGCATATCCCACCTACGACGTCGGTGCCCGGCTGGCGCGCGCACAAGTGGTGCGTGCCGACTCGCTGACCCAGCTGGGGCCGCAGTCGCCGGCGCTGGTCTTCCTGAACTCGCCGAGTAACCCGACCGGACGGGTGCTGGGCGTCGATCATCTGCGCAAGGTGGTCGGATGGGCACGTGAACGCCGCGTGGTGGTGGCTTCCGACGAGTGCTACCTGGGGTTGGGGTGGGACACCGAACCGCTGTCGGTGTTGCATCCCGACGTCTGCGACGGCGACCACACTGGACTGCTCGCCATCCATTCGCTGTCGAAAAGCTCGTCGCTGGCAGGATACCGGGCCGGTTTGGTCTGCGGTGATCCCGGCTTGGTGGCCGAGCTGCTGGCCGTGCGCAAACACACCGGAATGATTGTGCCGACACCGGTGCAGGCCGCCATGGTCGCCGCGCTGGACGACGACGATCACGAAAAGCTGCAGCGCGAATGCTATGCGCGACGGCGCGCGATGCTGGCGCCCGCGCTGCGCAAAGCCGGCTTCACGATCGACGATTCCGAGGCCGGGCTGTACCTGTGGGCCACCCGCGGCGAGCCGTCCGGCGACACCGTCGGGTGGTTGGCCAGTCGGGGTATCCTGGTGGCGCCGGGTGAGTTCTACGGCCCGCGCGGCGGGCAACATGTGCGTGTAGCGTTGACCGCCACCGACGAACGGATCGACACCGCGGTGCAGCGGCTCACCGCCTCGGCTACCTGCTGATTGCCTCCCGATCGAGAAATCGGATATCGATCCGCCGCAACCCCGGTGATGCGGCAGAATGCTTTGGAGCATCACCCAACCCCTCGAGGTAAGGAACGCTGTCGTGACAACTTCGGCCAGCAAGCTGCGCCTTCCGATTCTCCGTCGCGGACGTCGCCAAGCGCATCTTCCTGAGCGAGCCGCTGATCACCGAGAATCTGCGGGCCGAAAGACTGTCGAATCCGGTTGCGCTGAGCGCGCTTTCACCTGACGAGATCTCATCGACCGCATACGTTCCCGAGCAGATCCTGATCGAACTGCTGCCCGCGGCGGGCCTGGCGGCGTTTACGTTGTTGCTGCCGATCACCGGTGTCATCCTGCTGATCCTGGTGCTGGTAGCCGCGTCGTATCGGCAGGTGGTGATGACCTACACTCGTGCCGGCGGGTCCTACATTGTGGCGCGGGAGAATTTCGGGCCACTCGTCGCCCAGGTCGCGGCCGCCTCGCTGTTGATCGACTACGTGGTCACCGTCGCCGTGCAGCCGGCACGGTGGCGGTGGTGTCGGCGGTCCCGTCCCAGGGGCCACACAGCCTGGAGATCACCGTCGGCGTGGTGCTGGTGATCTGCTTCCTGAATCTGCGCGGGCTGAAGGAAGCCGGCCTGCCGTTCGCGCTGGCCACCTAATTCTTCATCGTCATGGTCAGTCTGACTATCATCGTCGGCCTGGTGCGCGTGCTCTGGGGCGATCTGCCCGTCTACGACCCCGCTTGGATGCCCGGAACGGTGCCCGTGCACCAGGCCGACGGGTTGGTGATGGGCGCGACGATCCTGAAATTGCTGCGCTCCTTCGCCAGCGGGGGATCATCGCTGACCGGGGTCGAAGCGATCTCCAACACCGTCGACGTATTTCGAAAACCGCAGGGCCGCAACGCCCGTCGGGTGCTGACCGCGATGGCGACCATACTCGGGCTGCCGGCCGAGGTGGCCTACCTGGCGTATGAAACCCACGCCACGCCGTACGAGAGCGGATATCTCTCGGTGCTGCCGCAGATCACCCGCGCGGTCTGCGGTGGCGGGACCGTCGGCAACATCTTCTACATCCTGGTGCAGACGGCTACGGCCGCCATCTTGTTCACCGGGGCGAACACCAGCTTCAACGGATTCCCGGCGCTGGCGAGCTTCGTCGCCGAAGATCGGTTTCTGCCCCGGCAGTTGATGAAACGCGGTCACCGGCTGGTGTTTTCGAACGGGATCATCACGCTCACCGCGCTGTCGGTGATCCTGCTGCTGACCACCGGCGGCTCGGTCAAGGGTGCTTGGCTGGTCGTCGTGTTTCCCGTCCTGGTGTTCCTGCTGATCCGGTTGAACCGCGAATATTGGGCCGAGGCGGCGATTCTCGAGATGTTTCGCACCGACCGGCCCGATTGGTGAAGTACGCGCGGCACGACCGCACCGCGGACAAGACCGCCCGGGCGGTCAGCATGGTTCCCGACGCGGCGGCGACGATCGTCCCGTACGACGTCCAGAACCGCATCGAAGAGGCATACCCGGAACGCACCGAACAGCGCATCATCCGCGAATTCGAACGATTCGGCGAATGGGTTACCCGCGACGAGGCCCAGGATGTCGATGCCTACGAGCATCCCGACCCGTCGCGGTCGGTACTCAACCGTCGCTAGCCTGATGCCGGGGCGCCGTGCCACGTTCGAAGGACGCGTCAACGAAGTGGAGGACACCACCAAGGGCCGGCGCACTCTGCGCACCGTCCTGGTCAGCGACCACAGCGGCGAGATCAACGTGATCTTCCGGTCCGGGGGCGGGGTGGGGTCGACATCCAGCCCGGTCAGCTGCTGCGGATCACCGGCAAACCCAAGCAGAGCGGCAACCGGCCGATGTCGATGACCGACCCGACTTACCACATCGTCAAAGACCCGGCCAAGGCCGGCAGACCCGGGCGACAGGAGACAGCAAAAGCTGACCGTTAACGTAGAGGCCAGTTTTACGGAACGTCCATGGGGAGGACAGCAGTGAAGCGGCTGGGAGCGGTGTTGGCGGCCATGGTGGGGTTCGCCTTCACCGCCAGCGGGTATCGGCCGCTGGGCAAAGGTGGATACGGCTCGGCGTTCTCCGTCGCCTACGGCGTGGTCGCGTCCGAGTTGCCGATGCAGGCGCTCGGCGTCCAATTCGCGACGTAGGCCGCGCTGTCGCGCCGGTTGCCCGCGCGGACCGGATGTTCACCTGGCTGCTGTCGGCGGTGTCCTGGCTGGGCCTGCTCGGCCTGCGGCATCTCGGGGCACCAAGCCAACGAGCCGCTGACGGCGGCGCTGGACGCCGGATTGGGTCCCGACCGGCGGCGGGAGTCGGGTGATTTGTGGAAGCGCCCGGCGCCGGGCGGTGCGACGGCGAAGAAACCCGGCGCGGCGCGCATGCTGCGCATCTATTGTGACTACGCGCAAGACGGCGACATCAGCTACGGGGAGTGCGGTTCGCGCAACTACCTCGACATCTGGCGAAGGCCCGACCTCGACCGAAACGGCCGGGCGCCGGTGCTGCTGCAGGTTTCCGGCGGTGCCTGGTGGGAAACAAACGCGGACAGGCGCATCCACTGATGAGCCATCTGGCCGAACTGGGCTGGATCTGTGTCGCGATCAATTACCGGCTCAGCCCATGCTCCACCTGGCCCGACCAGATCGTCGACGTCAAACGCGCGATCGCATGGACGAAGGAACACATCGCCGAGTACGGCGGCGATCCGGATTGGCTTGCCATTACCGGGGGTTCGGCTGGCGGGCACCTAACCGCACTGGCCGCACTGACCCCTAACGATCCGCGATTTCAGCCCGGCTTCGAAGACGCCGACACCAGCGTGGACGTTGCGGTGCCGGCAGGCCGGTGAACCAGATGGTGGCGCACGGCTACCCGGTGGCCTGCCAGCGGTGCACGCTGTCCAATGCCGAAGGATGCCAGAGAATGTCGGTGCGGGCATGGCTGCCTGGTTTGACCCCACGGGCCTCAATGATGGTTCCGGCGCCGAGGGTGTCATTGGTCGTCTAGTCGATCAGGATGAATGCGCCGCTGTCGCGATTGTCGGTGTAGCTGTCGGCGATGACGACGCTGCTGGTGCGCAGGGTTAGGGTGCCGATGTCGTTGAGTGCCAGCTCAACCGGCTGATCCAATTCCTCGAGGGTTTCGGTGTCCAGCCGGGTGTGCAGCTCCTGCACGGTCGCCCGCACGGTGTTGGTGGTCTGTTTGAGCGCCAGCCGGTCGCCGGCCCGCAGCGGGGCGTCGACGAACCAGCACACGGTCGCATCGAGTCGTGCCGGCACCGGCAGGGCGGCGTCGTCGGCGCCGCTGACCAGCACATCGCCGCGGCCGACGTCGATGTCGTCGGCCAGTTCGATCGAAACCGACAGGGGCGCAACGGCTGTGCTGCGTTCCTCGTCGAGGGCGTCCAGTGCCGTAACCGTCGAGCGGGTCACCGACGGAAGTGAGATCACCGGATCACCAACCAATAGCGTACCCGCGGCAAGCCGCTCGGTGTAGCGGCGGCGCACCTCGACGGTGGGCCGAAAAACCCATTGCACCGGCAGCCGCAGCCGCGACAGCTGTGCGTGCGGGGCGGTCAGCTCTACCCCTTCCAGGTAGTCCAGCAACGTGGGCCCGCCGTACCACGGCGTGCGCTCGGAACGATGCACGACGTTGTCGCCCAGCTTGGCCGCCAACGGAATCACGGTGATGTCGATCTCGCCCAGGTGTGCCGCTAGTGTCTGCAGCTGCTACACCTCGGTGAATTTCGCCTCATCGAAGGCCAGGTCGATCTTGTTGATTGCCGCGACAAAGTGCTTGATGCCCAATAGCTTTGCGATGCGGGCATGCCGGCGGGTCTGCCGTAACACGTCGGCGCGGGCGTCCACCAGCAGTATGGCTACGTGCGCGTTTGAGGCTCCGGTGAACATGTTGCGGGTATAGCGCTCGTGTCCCGGCGTTTCGGCCAGGATGTAGCTACGGGTTTGCGTGGCGAAGAAGCAGTAGGCGACGTCGATCGTGATGCCCTTTTCGCGTTCGGGCGCGCAGCCCGTAGGACAGCGCCGCCAGGTCGGCGAAGCCATCCTCGTCGGTGATCGCCTCGAGGTGATCCAACGGCAGGCTGTCGGTGTTGTGCAGCAACCGCCCGACCAGGGTGCTCTTCCTGTCGTCGACGGAGCTGGCGGTGGCGATGCGCAACAGCTGGCGGGTTTGCCGCACAGGTGAAACTCGGGACCGTAGCATTTTTCGCGGCGGTAACCCTAGACGTTCTCGAGAGCCCGCAAGCCCAGCGAGAACAGCAGTCGCGTTTCGGGATCGCCCAGCGAGGTCGACAGCAACTTCTCGATCCGGCGCACCCGGTACCGAACCGTGTTGGGATGCACCCGCAACCACGCGGCGGCGAGGCCGACGTCGCCGAAGCTGTCCAGGTACGCCCGCAGCGTCTCGGCCAACACCGGGTCCCGTGCTCGCGGGTCGCGGATGCGCGGATCGACCAACCGCTCGTCGGAGCTGATCAGGGTGACGATCTCGTCGAGCAGGACGGTGGTCCGCGCCTCGGCCAGCGAAGTCACCCGGCCGATCGAAACCGGGTGTCGCTCAGCGCTGTCCAGCACCCGATCGACCTCGGCGCGCGCCACCGCTACGCCCGTCAGTCCGCCGGCCGGTGCGGCGATCGCCGCGCGCAGCTCGACACCGAGTTCGGTGCGCAGCGCGCTGATGGTGCCCCGCACCCACGACGTCACCGATCGGAACAGCGAGGTCTGCGGCAGCAGAACATAGATGCGAAAGGCGTGCGATGCCACTTGGCGTCGCGACGAAAAGCGCTGGCACTCAACGCCATCGCGTCAGCCAGCCGGGCGGACCGGGACTCGGCATCGGTGGTGTCGTAGCCGATCAGCGTGGCGCTGCCGTCGGCGGACAATCCAGCTCGCGGGCGATCGCGGCCACGTCGGCGGGTTCGCCGTCGGTCAACCCGAAAAGCTGTTGCACCGCCGCGCATGCGTCGACGGCCGGGCCGCGAGCCGGGACATGATGCGGGCGGGCCAGCACCGCCGCGCCGCGCAGGATCCCGTCGGCGTCGTTGGCCAACTGCTGCGAGCCCTGCTGCACCCAGATGGTGCCGGCGAACTGCGGCGCGCGACGCGCGCCGGCCGATGGGTGGTGAATGCCGATCGCCAGCCGGGGTCGCAGCCCCAGTTCCGGGCGCTCCTCGACGCGCACCACCTCGCCGCCGGCGCGCAGCGCGTCGAAGATGCCCCATTGATTGATCCATTTCGGATGCTCCGGCGGCCTGGCCCGGCCGAGGATGGACAGCCGGCGCAGCTCGTCGGCTTCGTCGTTGGAGGCCGAGTAGTCCAGCACGTGCGACTGGGCGTTCTCGATGCTGACCATGCCGTGAATGCGGTCGGCCAGCGACTGCGCCAAGACGAACAGGTCGGTGCCGGGGTCCTCCGTCGGGTCGGTGCGGTCGCCATGGTGCTCCAGCACGTGATTGACCAACCGGTAGAGCCGCGCTCCCACCGGGCCTGCGGTTCCACCGCCACCATCGCCGTCCCGACCGCCGCGGCCCTGGCCACCAACGTGTCGCCCGGCTCTTTGACGAAGGTCGCGACCGGCGCCCGTTCCCGTGCCTGCTTGTCGATCCACCGCAGCGCCTCGTCGTCGCTGACGCCCAGCAGAAAGAACACGTCGGCCGAGCTCGCCGTGGCCGACGTGCCGAGCCAGATGTCGTCGGAGTCAATCAGCGGCCGAGCGCACCGTCAGATCCAGTCCCCGCGGTGCGCGACCATCCAGAATCAGGCTGACCAGCGTGGCGTCCAGCACCAGCAACAGTTGACCCTGCCCGACCCCAGGCGCTCTCCCACTATCAAATTCTATTATAAGATACCACATAGTTTGTCCGATCAGCCAACAGTCGGAGCGGTCGGCGCGAGGATCTGACACCATGGACACGATCAGCCAGGGACCCATCCCGGCCAACGAGCCGGTCCACGACTACGCCCCCCACTCGCCGGAACGTGCCCGGCTGCGCGCTGAGCTCGCCGCGCTGGCCGACCACCCGATCGACCTGCCGCACGTGATCGGCGGTAAACACCGCATGGGTGACGGCGAGCGCATCGACGTTGTCCAACCGCACCGGCACTCCGCGACGCTGGGCACCCTGACCAACGCCGGGCACACCGACGCGACCGCGGCGATCGAGGCGGCGACGGCCGCCAAGCACGACTGGGCAGCGCTGCCGTTCGACGAGCGTGCCGCGGTGTTCCTGCGCGCCGCCGACCTGCTGGCCGGGCCGTGGCGGGAGAAGATTGCCGCCGCGACAATGCTCGGCCAGTCCAAGTCTGCCTACCAGGCCGAGATCGACTCGCCCTGCGAACAAGTCGACTTCTGGCGCTTCAACGTCGCCTTCGCCCGCCAGATCCTGGCCCAGCAGCCGATCAGCGGACCGGGGGAGTGGAACCGCAGCGAGTACCGCCCGCTGGACGGGTTCGTCTATGCGATTACGCCATTCAACTTCACCTCGATCGCGGGCAATCTGCCGACCGCGCCAGCGCTGATGGGCAACACCGTGGTGTGGAAGCCGTCGATCACCCAGACGCTGTCGGCGTATCTGACCATGCAGCTACTCGAGGCCGCGGGACTGCCGCCGGGCGTGATCAACCTGGTCACCGGCGACGGTCTCGCGGTGTCCGCGGTGGCGCTGGCCGATCCGCGGCTGGCAGGCATCCACTTCACCGGATCGACCGTGACCTTCCAGCAGCTGTGGCAGCAGGTGGGTGCCAATATCGCCCGCTACCAGAGCTATCCGCGCCTGGTCGGCGAGACCGGCGGTAAGGACTTTGTGGTCGCCCACGCCTCGGCTCGCCAGGATGTGTTGTGTACCGCGCTGATTCGCGGTGCATTCGACTACCAGGGCCAGAAATGCTCGGCCGCATCCCGTGCGTTCATCCCGCACTCGGTGTGGCAGCACATGGGCGACGATTTCCTGGGTGCGGCGGCTGCGCTGCGTTACGGCGACGTCACCGACCTGACCAACTACGGTGGCGCACTGATCGATCGTCGGGCCTTCACCAAGAACGTCAACGCCATCGAGCGGGCCAAGCGCACGGCCGGGGTCACCATCGCGGTGGGCTGTGAATACGACGACAGCGTCGGCTATTTCGTCCGACCGACGGTACTGCTGTCCGATGATCCGACCGACGAAGCGTTCCGCACCGAATACTTCGGCCCGCTGCTGTCGGTGCACATCTATCCCGATGACGACTACGAACGCATCCTCGACGTGATCGACACCGGATCGCCCTACGCGCTGACCGGCGCAGTGATCGCCGATGACCGGCAGGCCGTGCTGATTGCTCAGGAGCGATTACGGTTCGCGGCCGGGAACTTCTACATCAACGACAAGCCGACCGGGGCCGTCGTCGGGCGGCAGCCGTTCGGGGGGTCGCGCGGCTCCGGGACTAACGACAAGGCCGGGTCGGTGCTGAATCTGTTGCGCTGGACGTCGGCCCGGACCATCAAGGAGACATTCGTCCCCGCCACCAACCACACCTACCCGCACATGGGAGCCGATTGATGGCCGGCGTCTTCGCCCACACCCTGCGGCCGGCGATCATCGCCGCGAGCCGGCGCGACGGGTTGCGCCGCGCCGCCGAAGGGCTGTCGGTCACCCGAAACGTGGTGCACCGGTTCGTTCCCGGTGAGACGATCGACTCTGCGCTGGAAAGTGTTGCCGCGCTGCGTGCCTCGGACCGCTACGTCAGCATCGATTATCTGGGCGAGGACGTGGTCAACGCCGACGACGCCGCCGCGGCTGTGCGAACGTATCTGGATTTGATCGACCGATTGGCCGGGGCGGAGCAGCCGGCGGGGGTGGCGGTCCGCCCGCCGGAGGTGTCGGTGAAGCTGTCGGCGATCGGGCAGTCGCTGGCCCGTGACGGCGAGAAGATCGCGCGGGAGAACGCCCGGACGATCTGCGAGGCCGCCGGGCGTGCCGGGATGTGGGTTACGGTGGACGCGGAGAACCACACCACCACCGATTCGACCTTGTCGATCGTGCGTAACCTGCGGGCAGACTTCCCTTGGCTGGGCACGGTTTTGCAGGCTTACCTCCGTCGCACCCTGGGCGACTGCCGAGAATTCGCCGAGTCGGGGGCCCGGATCCGGCTGTGCAAGGGCGCATACGACGAGCCGGTGTCGGTGGCCTACCGCGGGGCGCACCAGGTCACCGCCTCCTATCTGGCCTGCCTACGCGAGCTGATGGCCGGGTCGGGCTACCCGATGGTGGCCTCGCATGACCCGGTGATCATCGGCGCCGTGCCCGACATCGCCCGCGAATCAGGGCGTGGGACAGCAGATTTCGAATATCAGATGCTGTACGGCATTCGCGACGACGAGCAGCGCCGGCTGGCCGGCCTGGGCAACCAGGTGCGGGTCTACGTACCGTTCGGCACGCAGTGGTACGGGTACTTCATGCGCCGGCTCGCCGAACGGCCGGCCAACCTGACGTTCTTTTTGCGGGCGCTCGCCCAACGCGGGCACTGAGTGTGATTTCACGGCGTCGGATGTGCGGCCAGGGCGGCGGAACGCCGATGCAGCCCGCCGGGGAGTCACACTCGACGCCGGGGATTCACCGGCAACGCGGCGAAGCCCGCGCACCGCATGCGCGCGGACAAACTCGGCGACGACATCCGGGTCGTCCAAATCCAGGGTCGACGACGATGTGCTGAACAGCGAGAACAGGATCCGGGCGAACCACTCGCCGGCGGCCTTGACATCGAGATCCTTGCGGAGCTCACCGGTCAGTTTGGCCGCCGACAAGTACGGCGACAGAAAGTCCACACATTCGCGCAGCAACACGGCGGCGTCCTTGGTCAGCAGCAGGCTGATCGCGTTTTCGTCTAAGTACTTCTCCGAGGAGATGACCCGGCGTAGCCTGCGTCACGAACACCGCCGCCGAACACGACTTCTCCTCGAGGCTGCCACCCCGGTCCATCGCCTTGCTCATCTCGCGATAAAACCGCTGCGACGCGTGCTCGGCGCAGGCCTCGACGATCGCGGCCGCTGACGAAGTCGCGGAGCTGCGCACCGAACGGGTGATCGGCGACCGGGTGCGCAACGCCTGACATCGAGGTGTGTGCGCATTTCGTAATCGGGGCCGCGCGGTGTTCTGGCTGTACGGCACTCCTCGGGGCCCGTCGACAGATTCCCACCGAGGCCCGCGTCTACTCCGAGCAACACGGCATTCGGCTGATCGGTCTGGACAGGCCCGGTATCGGCTCGTCGACACCGCACCGCTACGAGAACATCCGGGCGTTCGCCGAGGACCTGCAAAGATCGCCGACACGCTCAACATCGACCGAACGGCCGTCATCGGCCTGTCCGGCAGCGGTCCGTACGCGCTCGCCGCGGCGGCGGTGCTCGCGTCGTGGCGGCCGGTGTGCTCGGAGTCGTCGCACTCTTCACCGGTGACGACGGGATCACCAGCGGCCTGATGAGCCAGGGCAAGCGGGTGGCGCCGCTGCTACAGCTCGGCGGCGACCCGCTGCGCATCGGCGCGAGTCTGGTCGTTCGGGCCATCCGGCCGGGTCGTTAGCACGGCGCTGTACCTCTATGCCGCCATCTCGCCGGAAGCCGATCGGCGTCTGCTGACCCGCCCCGAGTTCGGCGCCATGTTCCTCGACGACCTATTGAACGGCAGCCGCAAGCAACTGGCGGCCGAATTATTCGTTCTACCTGGGGAAAATCATCTGGCGGGGTTGGGCCGCGGGGAGGAAATCCTGGCCGCGCTGATGAAGATCTGGGATGAGCGGGGCTGACAAACCGTGTTGAACAGCAGTCGGTAACGTGCTCTCCGTGCTGCTGGAATCCCTCAACTCCACCGCTGTCAACGCCACGGACATCCCCGACGCGATGAAGATCGACGGCACCACCCTGAGCCGCAGTGACCTGCTCGGCGGTGCGACCTCCGTAGCAGAACGGGTCGCGGGCTCCGAACGCGTCGCGATCCTGGCTACGCCGTCGGTGGAGACCGTGCTCGCGGTCGCCGGATGCCTGATCGCCGGTGTCCCCTTCGTTCCGGTGCCCTCCGACTTGGGTGCCGCCGAACGCCGGCACATGCTGACCGATTCCGGCGCGCGGGTCTGGCTCGGACCCGAACCCTCGGAAGACTCGGCGTCGGAAGGCCTGCCGCACATCCCGGTGCGCCTGCACGCCCGCTCCGGGCACACCTACCCTGAGCCGGCGCCCGAGTCCACCGCGATGATCATCTACACGTCGGGCACCACCAGTCTGCCCAAGGGCGTCGTGGTGAGCCGGCGCGCGATCGCCGCTGACCTGGATGCGCTAGCCGAGGCCTGGCAGTGGACGTCCGACGACGTGTTGGTGCACGGGTTGCCGCTGTTCCACATTCACGGTTTGGTGCTCGGTCTGCTCGGCTCGCTGCGGGTCGGAAACCGGTTCATCCACACCGGACGACCGACGCCCGCCGGCTACGCGCAGGCCCGGGAGGAATCCGGCGGTACGCTGTACTTCGCGGTGCCGACGGTGTGGTCGCGGGTGGTGGCCGACCAGGCCGCCGCCGAGGCGTTGCGACCGGCCCGGCTGCTGGTGTCGGGGAGTGCGGCGCTGCCGGTGCCGGTCTTCGACAAGCTCGAAGCGCTAACCGGTCACCGGCCCATCGAACGCTACGGCGCTTCGGAGTCGTTGATCACGGTGTCCACCCGGACCGACGGCGAACGCCGGCCGGGGTGGGTCGGCTTTCCGCTGTCCGGGTTGCAGACCCGGTTGCTCGACGACGCCGGCGACCCCGTTCCGCACGACGGCGAAACCGTTGGGAAGCTTCAGGTTCGGGGTGCCACCCTGTTCGACGGGTACCTGAACCGGCCGGACGCCACCGCCGAGGTCCTGGATGCCGATGGCTGGTACCGCACCGGCGACGTCGCGGTCATCGACAGCGGGGGTATGCATCGCATCGTCGGCCGCGAATCGGTCGACCTGATCAAGTCCGGCGGATACCGCATCGGCGCCGGGGAAATCGAGACGTCGTTGCTCGGGCACCCGGGTGTGCAGGAAGCGGCGGTCATCGGAGTTCCCGACGACGACCTGGGTCAGCGCATCGTCGCCTACATCGTCGGCGCGTCCGACCTCAGCGCCGACGAGCTGATTAACTATGTTGCCCAAGACCTTTCGATACACAAGCGGCCGCGCGAGGTGCGGATGGTGGAAGCGTTGCCGCGCAACGCGATGGGCAAGGTCGTCAAGAAGCAGTTGCTGAGCGAAGGCTGAGACACACCGCTAGCCGTTGGTGATGTGCCATTAGTGAGTCGAGCCGCACCGCGACCGCCGCGGCGACCCTCGTCGGACAGCCGCGCAGCGCGCCGATGGCGCGGGTGGCGGTCTCGTGTCTGGTCGGCTCGGCGATCGAGTTCTACGACTTGCTGATCTATGGCACCGCTGCGGCGCTGGTGTTTCCCGCGGTGTTCTTCCCCAGCCTGACGCCGGGCGTGGCGATGATCGCTTCACTGGGAACGTTTGTCACCGCTTTTCTCTCCCGCCCGGTGGGGCGGCCGTCTTCGGGTATTTCGGCGACCGGCTGGGCCGCAAGAAGACGCTGATCTCGACGCTGCTGCTGATGGCCGTGGCGACCGTGGGTGTGGGCCTGGTTCCCAGCAACGCGTACATCGGGATGGCCGCGCCGTTGATCTTGATGGGGCTGCGGCTTCTGCAGGGGTTCGCGGTCGGCGGCGAATGGGCCGGGACGGCGCTGTTGAGCGCGGAGTACGCACCGGGCGGCCGGCGCGGCCGGTACGACATGTTCACCCTGCTCGGTGGTGAGGTGGCCGGCGTCCGGCGTATGATGCTGATCGGGTGGTCGGCCTGCGTGCCGTGGACGTTCGTGGTGATCCCGTTGCTCGACACCGGCAAGCCGGTGATGTATGCGGTCGCTGTCGTCGGCATGTTCGCCGTCGCCGGCATCGGCAGCGGGCCTACCGGGGCGTTCATTCCCGAACTCTTCGCGACCCGCTACCGCTTCAGCGGCTCGGCGCTGGCCATCAACCTGTCCGGGGTGGTCGGCGGGGCGTTGCCGCCGCTGCTTGCCGGGACGCTGCTGGCCACCTACGGCAGCTGGTCGATCGGTGTCATGCTCGCGGCCCTGACGCTGACCGGGGTCATCTGCACCTACCTACTGCCGGAAACGCACGGCACCACGCTGTAGGTCAGTTGGCGTGCAGGTCCTCGTTAAGGGCGATGCTCTGACCACCGCGCGCAACCACTTCCACCGCGCCGCTGACCGAATTGCGGCGGAACAGCAGGTTGTTGCCTCCGGAGAACTCGACCGCCTTCATCGTGTTGCCTTCGGGAGTGAGAACTTTCGTGCCCGCCGTCACGTAGAGGCCGGCTTCGACGACACAGTCGTCGCCCAGCGAAATACCCAGGCCGGCGTTGGCACCCAGCAGGCATCGCTTACCGATCGAAATCACCTCGGTACCACCGCCGGACAGCGTGCCCATGATCGAGGCGCCGCCGCCGATGTCCGAGCCGTCGCCGACCACCACGCCGGCCGAGATGCGGCCCTCCACCATCGACGCGCCCAGGGTGCCGGCGTTGTAGTTGACGAAGCCTTCGTGCATTACGGTGGTACCTGCAGCCAGGTGGGCGCCCAACCGCACCCGGTCGGCGTCGGCGATGCGGACCCCGACGGGCATCACGTAGTCGACCATACGCGGGAACTTGTCGACGCCGTGGACCGTCACCGCGCCCTTGCGCCGCAGCCGGGCGCGAACCGCCTCGAAACCCTCGATTGCGCACGGGCCGTGATTGGTCCATACCACATTGGTCAACACCCCGAACAAGCCGCCGGCGTTCAGCCCGTGCGGCGCCACCAGGCGGTGCGACAGCAGGTGCAGCCGCAGGTACGCCTCGTATGCGTCGGCGGCGACATCGTCCAGGGAACCGATGACCGTGCGGACAGCCACGGTCTCGGTATTGCGGTCGTCGTCGCGCCCGACCAGCGCGGCCAGGTCCGGCGGAACATCGGACAACGCGAGTCGCGAGGTGCCGCTGGTGTCCGACTCGGTGAGTTCCGGTGCGGGGAACCAGGTGTCGAGGATCGATCCGTCGGAGGCGAGCGTTGCCAATCCGATGCCTGCAGCTCCAGTCACGGCGGTCAGGTTACGGCATCTGCGTTGACGGCGATTAGGCTGGCTGCGTGCTGGACTTGCATGGGGATCCGATCGCGTTGACCGCGGCGCTGGTCGACATTCCCAGCGAGTCGAGGCACGAAAGACGCATCGCCGACGAGGTCGAGGCCGCGCTGCGGGAGCAGACGTCCGGTTTCGAGATCATCCGCACCGGCGACGCCGTGCTGGCCCGCACCCGACGCAATCTGCCGACCCGGGTGCTGCTGGCCGGGCATCTGGACACCGTCCCGGCGGCCGATAACCTGCCGAGCCGCCGCTCGACCGGCGCGGACGGCGACGTGTTGCACGGCTGCGGCACCGCGGACATGAAGTCCGGTGACGCGGTGTTCCTGCATTTGGCCGCCACCGTGACCGAGCCGGCACACGACCTGACGCTGGTGCTCTACGACTGCGAGGAAGTCGAATCGGCCGCAAACGGTCTGGGCCGCATCCAGCGCGAGCTGCCGGACTGGTTGGCCGCCGACGTCGCCATTCTGGGTGAGCCCACCGCCGGCTACATCGAGGCCGGTTGTCAGGGCACGCTGCGAGTCGTGGTTAGCGCCACCGGGACTCGAGTACACTCGGCGCGATCCTGGTTGGGGGACAACGCTATTCACAAACTGGGCGAGGTGCTCAACCGGCTGTCCGAATACCGGGCGCGCACCGTCGACATCGACGGTTGCGAGTACCGCGACGGCTTGTCGGCCGTGCGCGTCGACGGCGGGGTGGCCGGCAACGTGATTCCCGACGCCGCCTCGGTCACCGTCAACTACCGGTTCGCACCGGACCGCTCACCCGCTGAGGCGCTGCAGCACGTGCGCGATGTGTTCGACGGTATCGACGTGCTAATCGAGAAGACCGACTGCGCCGCAGGCGCATTGCCCGGCTTGTCGCAGCCGGCCGCCAAGGCCCTGGTCGACGCAGCGGGCGGCAACGTCCGGGCGAAGTACAGCTGGACGGACGTGGCCCGGTTCGCGGTGTTGGGCATCCCTGCGGTCAACTTCGGCCCCGGTGACCCCAACCTGGCGCACCGGCGTGATGAACGGGTGCCGGTGGCGGCGATCAACGACGCGGTGGCGATGCTGCGGCCCTACTTGGGCGGCTGAGCGCACCGCTGCGCCTGGGCGGCGGCATCGGCGGCCGCGGCGTGCAGACCGGCCGCAGTCAGTTCCTCGGCCACCTTGCGCAATGGCGCCCCGTCGCCGGCGGCCAGCTCGTGCGTGCGCCAGCGCGAGTCGACCTGTCGCGCAGTCAATCTCGTTGCACAGCCGGGCCAGCGGATCGGCCACCCGGATATCCCCGAGCCGGACCGCCTCGTGCCACGCGCGCAACGCCACGGCCGACTGACCGCGCTGTTCGGGCATCCGCGCGGCGTCGCGGGCGGCGGTCACCGCGCCGTGGGCGTCCCGTGCCGCCACCACGCCCGGGCCACACCCAACTCCGGGCTGAACAGCGCCGACTTAGTTCCGTGCCGAGACTCGGCTCTGCTCAACGCTTTTGCTGAACCGGCGATATCGCCGTGCTGGGCCAGCGCGGTGGCCAGCAGCATCAGCGACAGTGGACCCCACGAATAGCCGGTGCGCTCCAGCGTGGCGGCAGCCGGACCGAGCAGCACGGCGGCATCGGCGAATTGGCCCGCGGCAATCAGTATTTTCGCCAGCAGCACTTCGCCGATCGCACGGCCCGACTGCTGCGACTCGGCGAAATCGGTTAACTGCTGCGCGAGTTCGGTCGCGGTGTCCAGATGGCCGGTCATCGACAGGGTCGTGATGTCGCCCAGGCCGACGGTGAACCGCAACAACCCGGAGGTGCTCGGCGCCCTGCGCCCGCAGCGCCATCGGCGAACCGGCCCTGCCGTGCCGCGCACAGCGTGGCCGCACTGGCCTCCCAGGCCACCTCCTGATCGTCGGCGCCCAGCGCGGCGCGGGCACGCTCGGAGAACAACGGATGGGCGGTGTAGACCACCGGTTTGTCGGAATGTTCGTCACGCAGTCGGGTTTCGGCCGCACCCCACTGTTGCGCCTCGGCGACAGCGCTGTCGTCGGCCAGGGCGGTGAGATCGGCCAGCGACAGCGGTTCCTCGACGGCCAGATAGTCGAGCACCGCCCGCGCCGGGGCCGGCAACTCGGCGATGAACGTGTCGACCTCGGCGGTGGTGGTGGCCGCGCCGGGCGTGTCGACGTCGATGCGGTCCAACAGACCGTCGGTCCACAGCGCCGCGATCGCGTTGGGTGAGCGTCCGCCCGGGCGGTGACGATCATCCGCGGCGGTGCCGGCCAACGCCAACTGGTACGCCAGCGTGGCCGATAGGATGTCCAAATCGTGGGTGTCGTCGACGATCAGCAGCAGATCGCTCTGCCGGTCGCGGCCCAGCGACGCCCGCGCCGCGCGCAGCAACGCGGCCGGCTTGCCGATGTCGGCGATATCTACCAGATGGCTGAAGGCGACGAACGGAACCACCCGCTCGGTCGGCGTGACGGTGACCCAGCGGACGAACGTCGCCGGGTGTGCGGCCGAAAAATGCTCGGCAGCCAGGCGCGTCAGTGTCGACTTGCCGACCCCGTCCGGCCCCCAGCACCACCGCGCCCCGGTGTGTCCCGTCCGCCAGTGCGACCTCGAGTTGTTGCAATGTGGACGCGTGCTGCGGGACGTTCCATCGGATCGGCATCGCCGAATTTTATTGCGGGACGTTGTCAAGCCGATGACGAGCCACTGTGTCGGCCCGGTTGGTGCACAGTCCGGCCGGCTTTGGTCTACGTTGGCGGTTATGCGCCCCGAAGGCGAATGGTCGGTATGCGTGTACTGCGCGTCCGGGCCGACGCATCGCAAATTACTCGATGTGTCGGGCGAACTCGGCGAGGCGATAGCCGAGCGGGGCTGGACGCTGGTTTGGGGCGGCGGCCACGTTTCGGCGATGGGGGTGGTGGCGAGCGCGGCGCGGGCCCGAGGCGGCCGGACCGTCGGCGTCATCCCCGAGCAACTGGTGCGGCGCGAGCTCGCCGACACGCTGGCGGACGAGTTGATCGTCACCGACACCATGCGCGACCGGAAACACATCATGGAAGACCGCTCCGATGCGTTCATCGTGCTGCCCGGCGGCATCGGCACTCTCGACGAACTCTTCGACGCGTGGACAACCGGCTATCTGGGTATGCACGACAAACCCGTCGTGCTGCTCGATCCGTGGGGACACTACGAGGGACTGTGGCTGTGGCTGAACGGACTGCTCGACAGGGGCTACATCTCGCAGGTAGCAATGAACCGGCTGGTGCTGGTCGATAAGGTCGGTGCCGCAATCGAGGCGTGTGCCCCCCTCTGAGGTCGGCTTGCATCAAGGGGAATTGAGGGAGCCGTGTCCGATCACACTGGGGCAGCACGCAAACCCGTCGGCCTGCCCGATATCGCGTCTGGGCTGCCCGGCGTGCTGGCCGACCTGCCCGTCATCGTGCGGGGAGCGGTGACCGGGTTGCTGGCCCAGCCCAATTCGAAGAAGTCGATCGGCAGCGTGTTCCAGGACCGCGCCGCCCGCTTCGGCGACCGCGTTTTCTGCGGTTCGGCGACCAGCAGCTGACCTACCGGGACACCAACGCCGCGGCCAACCGGTACGCGGCCGTCTTGGCGTCGCGGGGCGTCGGCCGCGGCGACATCATAGCGATCATGCTGCGCATCGCCCAACGCCGTGCTGGCGATGCTGGCCGCGGTCAAATGCGGCGGTCGCCGGCATGCTCAACTACCACCAGCGCGGCGAGGTGCTGGCGCACAGCCTGGGTCTGCTCGACGCCAAGGTGCTGGTCGCGGAGACCGACCTGGTCAGCGCCGTCACCGAGTCGGGCTCCACGGCCAGCGCCGCGACGCTGACCATCGGGATCTGGAGCGGTTCGCCACCGGCGCGCCCGCCACCAACCCGGATTCGGTGGCCGCTGTACCACAACAACGCGCTGACGGTGGCGCTGGCGTCGGTGATCACCTCCGGGGCGACAGCTGGCACTGGGTAAGGCGTTTTCGGCGTCCCGGTTCTGGGACGAGGTGATCGGGAGCCGGGCTACGGCAACGGACTGCGCCCGGAAATCTGGCAGGACTTTACCGAGCGGTTCGGCATCGCGCGGGTGTGTGAGTTCTAAGCCTCCAGCGAGGGCAACACGGCGTTCATCAACATCTTCAACGTGCCCGGGTCGACCGGGATCGCGCCGATGCAGCTGGTATACGTCGAATACGACCCCGACACTGGAGACCCGGTGCGCGACGACAACGGCCGCGTGCGACGGGTGCCGGGGGGCCCGGAAAGCCGGGTTTGCTGCTCAGCCCGGTCAATCGGCTGCAGCCGTTCGACGGCTACAAACAAATCGGCAAGCGAAAAAGTTGGTGCGCAACGCTTTTCGTAACGGCGACTGCTACTTCAACTCCGGCGACGTGATGAGTCCGCAGGGCATGCGGCCCGCCGCGTTCGTCGACCGGCTCGGCGACACCTTCCGCTGGAAGGGGAGAACGTCGCCACCACCCAGGTCGAGGCGGTGGTCGCGTCGGACAAATCTGTCGAGGAATGCACCATGTTCGGTGTGGAAGTCCCCAACACCGGTGGTCGGGCCGGATGGCTGCGGTCCAATTGTGCGACGGCGCGCAGTTCGATGACAAGTCGCTGGCCCGCGCGGTCTACGACCAGTTGCCCTGCTACGCGCTGCCGTTGTTCGTGCGGGTGGTCAAGACGCTGGAACACACCACCACGTTCAAGAGACGTAAGGTGGAGTTGCGCGAGCAGGCCTACGGTGCTGACGTGCCGGACCCGTTGTACGTGCTGGCCGGCCGTGACGAGGGCTATGTGCCGTATTACGACGACTACCCAGCGGAGGTAGCCGGCCGGTAAGCGCCCACAAGGTTGAGCGTGCGCTGACGGCGTCGAGTGTGCGTCCGGGGCGTTTGAGCATGCATCCACAGCGGGTGGCCCCGGCAACACGCCCTGGCGTCACACTTGACGACCCGTCCCCGGGGCCGCACCGGCCGTGGTGACCCGGCACTATGGACGAGTGCAGCCAACTCTGTGCGGCCGGCCGGTCGCCGTGGATCGCGCGCTGATCATGGCGATCATCAACCGCACGCCCGACTCGTTTTACGACAAGGGCGCGACGTTCAGCGATGACGCGGCCAAGGCCGCCGCGCACCGCGCCGTGCAGGACGGTGCCGACATCATCGACGTCGGGGGGGTCAAGGCCGGCCCCGGCGAGAACGTCGACGCCGCGATGGAGATCGCCCGCCTGGTGCCGTTCATCGAATGGCTGCGCAACACCTACCCTGACCAGCTGATAAGCGTCGACACCTGGCGCTCCGAAGTCGCCCGGCTGGCCTGCGCGGCGGGTGCGGACCTGATCAACGACACCTGGGCCGGCATCGACCCGGCCCTGCCGGAGGTCGCGGCCGAGCTGGGCGTGGGCCTGGTGTGTTCGCACACCGGCGGCGCCCAGCCGCGCACCCGTCCATTCCGGGTGAGCTACGGTACGACCACCCGGGGTGTGGTCGACGACGCGATCCGTCAGCTCACCACCACCGCCGAACGCGCCGTGGCGGCCGGGGTGGCCCCCGATCGGGTGCTGATCGACCCGGCGCACGACTTCGGCAAGAACACGTTCCACGGGCTGATGTTGTTGCGGCACGTGGACGATCTCGTTAATACCGGGTGGCCCGTGCTCATGGCTTTGAGCAACAAGGACTTCATCGGGGAGACTCTGGGTGTGGAACTGACCGAACGGCTCGAGGGCACGCTGGCGGCCACTGCGCTGGCGGCCGCCGCCGGGGTGCGCGTATTCCGGGTGCACGAGGTCGTAGCGACCCTGCGCGTGCTGGAAATGGTCGCCTCGATCCAGGGGGCCCGTCCGCCGGCCCGGACGGTGAGGGGGCTGGCATGACCGCATCGGACCTTCTCGCTGGCGAACTGACCGGCAATGACGTCGCTGCCGCGCGGCAATGGCTGACCAGCCGCAGCTGGACCCGTCCCACCTGGACCGTGCCCGAGCTGGAAGCCGCGAAGGGCGGCCGGACGATCTCGGTGGTGCTGCCCGCCCTCAACGAGGAAGAAACCATCGCCTCGGTCGTCGGCAGCATCTCCCCGCTGCTGGACGGGCTCGTCGACGAGCTGATCGTGCTGGACTCCGGGTCGACCGATGAGACCGAGATCCGGGCCGTCGCAGCCGGTGCCCGCGTCGTCAGCCGCGAACAGGCGCTGCCCGAGATCCCACCGCGCCCCGGCAAGGGTGAGGCGCTGTGGCGGTCGCTGGCCGCCAGCAGCGGCGACATCGTCGTGTTTGTCGATTCCGACCTGATCAACCCGCATCCGATGTTCGTGCCATGGCTGCTCGGCCCGCTGCTCACCGGCGACGGCATTCACCTGGTCAAAAGCTTCTACCGGCGGCCCCTGTCCGCCGGCGCGACGGGAGCCGGCGACGAGGCGGCCAGCGGCGGCGGCCGGGTCACCGAGCTGGTGGCGCGGCCGTTGCTGGCCGCGCTGCGCCCGGAGTTGGGCTGCGTGCTGCAGCCGCTCGGCGGGGAATACGCGGCCAGCCGGGAGCTGCTGACTTCGCTGCCGTTCGCCCCCGGCTACGGCGTCGAGATCGGCCTGCTGATCGACACCATCGACCGGCTGGGGCTGGATGCGATCGCGCAGGTCAACCTGGGGGTGCGGGCGCACCGCAACCGGCCGCTGGCCGAGCTGGGCGGGATGAGCCGCCAGGTGATCGCGACGCTGCTCTCGCGCTGCGGCATTCCCGACTCCGGGGTGGGGTTGACCCAGTTCGTCGCCGCCGGGCCGGACGGTCCCGACGGCCCGAGCTACACTCAGCGGACCGCGCCGATGTCGCTGGCCGACCGGCCGCCGATGAAGGTGCTCAGACCACGCTGAGGGCCACTGTGTCGGTGGTATAGGGCACTATCGATGCCGTGGCGTTAGTCTTGCTCTACCTCGTGGTGTTGGTGCTGGTCGCAATCGTGCTGTTCGGTGCGGCAAGCCTGCTGTTCGGGCGCGGCGAACAGTTGCCGCCGCTGCCCTGGGGTACGACGGCGACCGTGCTGCCGGCCTACGGCGTCACGGGCAGCGACGTCGACGCGGTCAAGTTCACCCAGGTGTTGCGCGGCTACAAGACCAGCGAGGTGGACTGGGTGCTGGACCGCCTGGCCCGCGAGCTCGAGGCGCTGCGGGGTCAGCTTGCCGCCGTCAGCACCGCACCGGCCGCCGGGAACGACGCCGCCGAGCCGGCGCAGGATGAGGACGCCGGAAGCGAGGATCCGGCGTGAGCGACGACGGGCTGATTCGCTGCAGCTGGGTGGTGGGACGGCCCGGGCCCGATTTCGAAGTGTACCGCGACTATCACGACACGGAATGGGGCCGCCCGCTGCGCGGCGAGGCTGCGCTGTTCGAGCGGATGAGCCTGGAGGCCTTCCAAAGCGGCCTGTCGTGGTTGACAATCCTGCGTAAACGAGAGAACTTCCGGCGCGCCTTCTGTGAGTTCGACATCGACAAGGTGGCCCGCTTCGGCGACGCGGATGTGCAGCGGCTGCTGGCCGATGCCGGCATCGTGCGCAACCGGGCCAAGATCGACGCGACGATCGCCAACGCGCGGGCGGCCGCGGAGCTGGGTTCGCTCGTCGATCTGTCCGAACTGTTGTGGTCGTTTGCACCCGCGTCGCGGCCTCGTCCCGTCGACGGTTCGGAAATCCCGTCCGCCACTGCCGAATCCACGGCCATGGCCAAGGAACTCAAGCGGCGCGGATTCCGCTTCGTAGGCCCCACCACCGCTTACGCTCTGATGCAGGCGACCGGGATGGTGGACGACCACGTCCGCGATTGCTGGGTCCCCGCGTCCCGGTAGGCACCCCCGCAATCCGGCTTCGCCGGCCGCACCACGCGAACCCGGACAGGCCCTACAGACGGGTCTTGTGTATTTAGTGACACTAATAGGGAACAATGGAAGGGTGATTTGGCAGTTCGATGTCGGGTATGGCTGGAAATCCGCTGGCGGGGCTAGCTCGCAGCCGACCAGGCTCGCGAGGACGGGTCATCTCGAATCTGGAGGGAGCACTTGATGGCGGCGATGAAGCCCCGGACCGGAGACGGTCCGCTGGAAGCGACCAAGGAGGGGCGCGGCATCGTAATGCGGGTACCACTTGAAGGTGGAGGCCGCCTCGTCGTCGAGCTGACACCCGACGAAGCCGCTGCCCTGGGCGACGAACTCAAGGGCGTCACCAGCTGAGCCTGAGCTAACCCTGCCGAAACTACGCAGACACCTTCCGGTACGTCTCCAACGTCGGCGACGTGTGCCCAAGAGAATTTCTCGATGCACCGCTGGCGTCCGGCGCGCCCGTAGCGGTCGGCCTTCGCGGGGTCCGCGGCGAGTTCATTGACCGCCCTGGCCAGTTCGCCTGGTACCGGGCCGGGTCGTCGGGGTCGTAGTGCACCAGCGAGCCGGTTGGTTTTCTCGACCACGACCTCCGGTATCCCACCGACGTCGGAAGCCACCACCGCGGTTCTGCATGCCATCGCCTCCAAACTCACGATTCCTAGCGGCGCGTAGACCGATGAGCATACGAAAACCGTCGCGGCCGAGAGTATTTCGCGCAGCTCCGCGATCGGGAGCATCTCCCGGATCCAGAACACGTCGGTGCGGGCGCGGGCCAGCTCGTTCACCGCGGTGCGGACCTCGTCGGCGATCTGCGGGGTTGCGGGGCGCCGGTACAACACCAGCTGCACCTCCGGGCTGAATTGGTGCGCGGCGGCCTCACCCCCTTCTGCCGGGTGATCCGCCCGACGAACACCACCACCGGCCGATTGGGGTCGATGCCTAGCTCGGCCAGAACCAACCCGGTGTCGGCCGGTCCGGCCGGATACCAGACGTCGGTGTCCACCCCGTTGTGGATGACGTGCACCTGGCTGGGATCCAGGGTGGGGTAGACGCGCAGCACTTCCTCGCGCATCCCGGTGCTGACCGCGATGACGGCATCGGCGGCCAGCACCGCGGTGCGCTCCACCCACGACTACACCCTGTAGCCACAGCCGAGTTGCTCGGCCTTCCACGGACGCAATGGCTCCAGCGAGTGCGCGGTCAGCACGTGCGGGATGGGGTAGAGCAGCGCGGTCAGATGTCCGGCCATGCCGGTGTACCAGGTATGTGAATGCACCACTGTCGCTGGGATGCGGCCTCGGCCATCACCAGATCCGCCGACAGCGTGGCCAACGCGGCTCGCGCTCTGCAGGCGCGGGTCGGGCTGATGCACGAATGCGCCCGGGCGGGGCTCGCCCATGCAGTGCACGTCGACCGTGTGCATAGCCGGCGCAGTTGGGCGACCAGCTCGGTCACGTGTACGCCGGCCCCGCGGTAGACGTCCGGAGGGTACTCCCGCGTCATCCCGCCACCCGCATACTCCGCACCGTAGTTCGCAGACGGCGCCCCCACGAATCGGACGGGCAAATGCGGCTGGAGACAAAACGCGGTGCAGTTGGCCGCGCGTCTGACCCCATCACCGATTACGGTGAGAGACGGCGCGCCCAGTTTGCCGAATACGTTGACGGATAGCCCGTCAGAATGGTCGCCGGGAAATTGCCCCTAGCAGCGGTTCGCGACGGCCGATAGGTTTGGAGCCATGAGGGAAGCACCCCACGTGCTGGGTATCGTCCTGGCTGGCGGTGAGGGTAAGCGGCTGTATCCGCTGACCGCGGACCGGGCCAAACCCGCAGTTCCCTTCGGCGGTGCCTACCGGCTGATCGACTTTGTGTTGTCCAATCTCGTCAACGCCCGCTATCTGAGAATTTGCGTTCTCACGCAATACAAGTCACATTCGCTGGACCGCCACATCTCGCAGAACTGGCGGCTGTCCGGTCTGGCCGGCGACTACATCACCCCGGTCCCGGCGCAGCAGCGGCTTGGCCCGCGCTGGTACACCGGGTCCGCCGACGCGATCTACCAGTCTCTGAACCTGATCTACGACGAAGACCCCGACTACATAGTGGTTTTCGGTGCCGACCACGTGTACCGGCTGGATCCCGAGCAGATGGTCCAGTTCCACATCGACAGCGGCGCCGGGGCGACCGTGGCCGGCATCCGGGTGTCACGCACCGACGCCACCTCGTTCGGCTGCATCGACGCCGACGAGTCCGGCCGGATCCGCAACTTCGTCGAGAAGCCGCTGGAGCCGCCGGGCACTCCGGATGACCCGGAGGCGACGTTCGTCTCGATGGGCAACTACATCTTCACCACCAAGGTACTCATCGACGCCATTCGCGCCGACGCCGACGACGATCACTCCGACCACGACATGGGCGGCGACATCATCCCGCGGTTGGTCGCCGACGGCATGGCCGCGGTCTACGATTTCAGCGACAACGAGGTGCCCGGCGCCACCGACCGGGATCGCGGTTACTGGCGTGACGTCGGGACGCTGGACGCGTTCTACGACGCGCACATGGATCTGGTGTCGGTGCACCCGGTGTTCAATCTGTACAACCGGCGCTGGCCGATCCGCGGTGCGACCGAGAACCTCGCGCCGGCGAAGTTCGTCAACGGCGGCTCGGCCCAGGAGTCCGTCGTCGGCGCCGGCAGCATCATCTCGGCGGCCTCGGTGCGCAACTCGGTGCTCTCGTCGAATGTGGTGGTCGACGACGGCGCCATCGTCGAGGGCAGCGTGATCATGCCGGGCGCCCGGGTCGGCCGCGGCGCGGTTGTGCGCCACGCGATCCTGGACAAGAACGTCGTCATCGGCCCTGGCGAGATGGTCGGGGTGGACTTGGAAAAGGACCGAGAGCGTTTCGCGATCAGCGCCGGCGGTGTGGTCGCGGTGGGCAAGGGCGTCTGGGTATAGCCGCCGGCTACCAGACGTACGGCAGTAACCGGTAGCGCACCTGCTGGGTGTACTCGCGATGTCCGGCCAATTCCTCGGCGAACAGCCGCTCCTCGTCGCGGATGCGGACGACGAGCACCCGCAACCCCCGGGACGAGGAACAACAGTCCCCAGTACGAGCCGAGGGCCAGTGGAACGCTGGTCATCAGTACGACGATGCCGACGTACATCGGGTGCCGGACGACCTTGTATGAGGCCGCCGGAGACGACGTGCTGGCCGGTTTCGACCGTCACTGTGGCTGCGGCATAACCGTTTCTGGATAATCACCAGCATGGCGATGCCCAGCCCGGGCGCGACCAGCACGTCGCCGAGCAGGCACACCCAGGAGGGAAGGATGCGACCAGCCCACCCGGCGGTCGAATGCGCTGAACGTCAACATTAGCAGGATCGACAGGATCGCGCCGACGATGACGACCTTCTGGATGGCTCTGGTCTCCACCTTCGGGCCGGCATGCATCCGGCGCTGCAGCGCTGCCGGGTCGGTCCGAGCGATGCAGAGGGTTGGCACGATCGTCGCCGCCATCGTGGTGGCGATGAAAACCCATGCCTGCCAATAGTTGAGCGTGCCGGCCGGGAGAAACAGCAGCAGTCCCAGCACGATCAGCCCGAACACGACGACGACGCGGCCCTGACAGCAGTGTACATGATTGCAGGTCCTGCTGCCGGAATGCGCTGGCGCCCAACGCGATCAGCACGGAGTCGATAGCTGTCAGCCACAGCAGTGGGGCGGCGGTGAAGCCGGTGCCGACCCGCGGAACGTGCGCGAAGGGCTCGAGGTCGAGCACCCACTGGTCGAAACCCGCCGACGAACCGATCAGGTACAAGGCGATGAATCCGGTCAACACGCCCCACAACGCAACGGTGACCGCCGAGCCCAGCCAGACGGCCGGTAGTTAGACCGCCGCGGTGCCTATCACCACACCCACCTTGGAGCCGACGTCACCGGCCGCCATGCCGTACAGTAGGCCGCCCACCGCCCGGTGATTAGCATGGCCGCGGCGGAACCGAGCAGGGCGGCGCCAGATGGCTTGCCAGCCAACGGCTTCGTGACACAGCCCCGGCTAGTGTCGTCTCGGCGCGCAAGCTGGATTCCTCTTAGTGTAGTCGCAACGTGAGTGAGATGGCGAACGCGGCGGTCACCATGCCCATCATCGCGAATGCCACCGCCAGAAAGGCTTCCTCCAGCGCGGTGGTGCCGCCCATCCGCGCCACGATGTCACGGGCCACGCCGCTGCCGATCTCGTCGCCGATGCCATGCACCACGCGCTGCCCATCACCACGCCGTACATGTACAGCACCACCGCACCCCGATCCAGGCGCCACGCCAGCCCGAACACATTGCGCAGGCCGGGGACGGCGGTGGCCGGGCCGGCGCGCTCGGCGATAAGTGCGGCGCCGACGTCACGGCCGGTCAGCAGCCGGTACGCCACGGCGGTCAGGGCCGCGGCGGTGCTCAGGTGCAGCGACAGCACCCAGAAGTGATCCCCAGCGTAGGGCCCCTGCACTTGCAGCGACCAGCCCAGCGGCGAGAGTCACGACAGGGCGCCGGAGCCGGCGTCGCCCATTGCGCGCAGCGTGAACGCGGCGGCCAGCACGGGCGAAGGCCGGTCCCGCGGGCGAACCGCGCGCTGACCGACAGCTGTGCGGTCACCGCGGCTACGGCGGCGACGAACACCAGACCCGAACAGGCCAGCGCGGCACCGAAGGCCAGCGACCCGCCCGACCGGAGACGTCGGTGCTCAGCAGGCCGGCCGCGCCGAGTGTCCCGGTGGCCAGCGAGGCGCCGAAGGCCAGGATCAGCGCCGCGGGCAGGTCGTATACCGTCCGACGCCGGTAGAGTTCACCAGTTCGGTGCGACCGCTCTCCTCGTCGGCGCGGGAGTGCCGGATCACGGTGAGAATGACGGCCAGCGCGATCAGCACGTGGAACATCCCGATCTTCCACACGTCCACCGCGCCCAAGCGGTCGTTGTAGATCTGCCCGTACAGTGCGCGCTGGGCGGGGCTGGCCATGATCGACGCCGCGAATCCGGCGCGGGCAGCCTGGGTGGGGTACACCTTCTCGATGCTTCCGACGTAGACCGTCGCCAGCGGGAGGGAAAGTAGCAGGATCCACAACGGCAGCGAGACCCGGTCGCGTCGCAGATACAGCCGCAGCATCCCCAAGGTTCCGCTGAAAGTCGAAACCCCTTGGGGTGTTGTATATTTGGTCCGATCAAGGGTGGTGGTAGTCATGCGGAGACCTTCCTTGTGCTGCGACCGGTGTCGTAGTGGCGCAGGAAGAGCCCTTCGAGATTCGTGGGCTGGCTGATCAGGCTGCGCACGCCGGCATCGCCCAGCACACGGATCAGTTCGCCGAGGCTTTCGCTGTCGACCTGCGCGCGTAACGTGTTGTCGGCGACGCTGACGTCCTCAACTACCTTGATACGAGTTAGATCGCCAGAGTAGACGGTCATTTCGGCTTTGATGGAGGTGCGGCTGAGGTGCCGCATCGAGTCCAGTGTCCCGGATTCAATGGTCTTGCCGGCGTGGATGATGGTCACTCGCTGGTACAGTGCTTCCGTTTCGGCCAGGATGTGGCTGGACAGCAGCACCGTCACGCCGCGGTCGCGTGCTTCGATCACTCATTGTTGAAAAACGTTTTCCATCAACGGGTCCAGTCCGCTGCTGGGCTTGTCGAGCAGCAGCAGGCTGGCGTGCGAGGAGAAAGCCGAATCAGCGAGGCCTTCTGGCGGTTGCCCTTGAAGTAGGTCCGTGACTTCTTGGTCGGATCCGCGTCGAAGCGTTCGATGAGCTCGCGGCGGCGAGCGTCGTCGATGCCGCCGCGTATGCGGGCCAACAAGTTGATGGTCTCGCCGCCGGTCAGCGACGGCCACAGCGTGACATCGCCCGGTACATAAGCGATCTGGCGGTGCAGTGCAACTGCGTCGGTCTACGGATCGCCGCCCAGCAGGCGCACGCTGCCGCTGTCGGCACGCACCAACCCCAGCAGGATGCGGATGGTGGTGGACTTACAGACCCCGTTGGGGCCGAGGAACCCGTGCACTTCACCTTGGCGCACGGTCAGATCGAGGCCATCCAGCGCGCGCATCTGCCCGAAGGTCTTGGTGAGGCCGCGGATTTCGGTCGGCGCGGCGTTGTCAACTCTCATGGGGCTATCCTTGAACATCGGCGGTCAGGAATGCGTCGTACATGGTGCGGTCCGCCATCAGGCCCTCGGTGTAGATCTCGAGAGCGGGCAGCACCATTTCTTGGGCATAGTCGCGCAAGACGGCACGCAGATCTGTTGGCGTTGGATGCATTTGGATGTAGAGTAGCAAGCTTCCACCGCCGGTGATGCCCAAGTATTTTGCCCGGGCGTGCGGATCGCGGCTGGGTTTGATCGTCCCGGCGCGCACGCCCTCTTCCAGATATTCGTAGGCGTTGTCGATCAACCTGCGCCACAACGTGTTCGCCAGCTCGCCACCGGTCTGCATGCTGCGCACCAGGTACGCCATCATCGGCGCGTATTCCTCGATCTCGGTCATCTGCGCGAACCAGGTGGCCGGGCCATTGGACCGCATCTCCTCGGCCTTGGTGCTGTAGAGCTCTTCGGCGATGTAGTCCTCGCACGCCTTGCGCAAGCCCTCTTTGGAGCTGAAGTGATGAATGACCAATGCCGCGCTGACACCGGCCGCCTCGGCGATGGTCCGCAGCCCGACGCCGAAGCCGTGCTGGCCGAACTGTTCGATGGCCGCGTCGCGAATCCGGGCGGCGGTCGTCAGGTCGATTAAACGCACGTTCAGTACATTAAATGATCGTTCAGTCTACGGTCAAGGGGGCGCGCAAAGGATTCGTAAAGAAATCATTCTGAGACTTCTGCGGGCGGATCGGGCCGGCCGGCTAATCGCGGACGGCGGCCAAGACGCCCTCACCGAGTGGCACCAGCGCCGGCGTCAACCGCTCGTCCTCGGCGATCAGGCGCGCCGCCTCGCGCACCGCAATGACGTCGGCATCGCGCGCCGCGGGATCACCGGCACGTCCTCCCAGCGCCGACCCGTGCACGACGATGACCCCACCGGACCGCAGCAACCGCACGCCCTCGACGACGTATTCGGGCTGGTCGACCGGGTCGGCGTCGATGAAGACCAGGTCGTAGGACTCGTCGGCGAGACGGGTGAGCACCTCTTGCGCGCGGCCGCTGATCAACCGGGTGCGGGACGGCCCGATGCCGGCTTCGGAGAAGGCCTGCTTGGCCAGCCGCAAATACTCCGGCTCGATGTCGATCGTGGTCAGCACGCCGTCGTCGCTCATGCCGGACAGCAACCAGAGGCCACTGACCCCCGCACCCGTCCCCACCTCGGCGACCGCCTTGCCGCCGGACAGCTTGGTCAGCATGCTCAGCAGCGCGCCGACCGCCGGCGTCACCGCCCGGGCGCCGATGTCGACCGCACGTTCGCGGGCACCGGTCAGGATTGCGTCCTCGGAGATCGAGCCCTCGGCATGCGCGGAGAGCGAATCGGATCGACTGGGGGCCGGCCGGCCGGGGGGATCTTCGTCGCTGCCGTCCATGCCCGCAGCGTATGCCATAGGGTTGGCTCACCCGACCCAGATGGTTTTCGACACGCCCGGCGCTCCGGCCGTGGCATAACTCACGTGGCGGTGAGTATCTCCTGCTTACGGCAGGTAACGAAAAGGTTTCTCAGCCAAACCTCAGATTGTTCCTATGCCGCGCATACGCCTGTACGCGACGGTGTCGGTATGGAACGCGGAGGACGTTGGGTGGGGAATACAGATGGGCGGCCACGTGTTGCCGCAAACAACGAAATGTCAGTGGTTGACAGCGCGACTTGTTCGGAGGATTCGATCAACACCACTCTGCTGAGCCCCAGCACCATGTCCCACGCCCAGGAGTTCGCTGACGACGAATGGGTGGAGCCCGCCGACGGTCTGCACGGCACCGCCGTGTTCGACGCGACCGGCGACAAGACGACGATGCCCTCCTGGGACGAGTTGGTGCGACAGCACGCCGACCGGGTGTACCGGCTGGCCTACCGGCTCTCGGGGAGCCAGCAGGACGCCGAGGATCTGACGCAGGAGACGTTCATCAGGGTCTTCCGCTCGGTCCAGAATTACCAGCCGGGGACCTTCGAAGGCTGGCTGCACCGCATCACCACGAACCTGTTCCTGGACATGGTGCGGCGCCGGGCCCGGATCCGGATGGAAGCGTTGCCGGAGGACTACGACCGGGTGCCGGCCGACGAGCCGAACCCCGAGCAGATCTACCACGACGCCCGGCTCGGGCCGGATCTGCAGGCCGCCCTGGACTCGCTGCCGCCGGAGTTTCGCGCCGCGGTGGTGCTCTGCGACATCGAAGGGCTGTCCTACGAGGAAATCGGCGCCACGCTGGGCGTCAAGCTGGGCACCGTGCGCAGCCGGATCCACCGGGGACGCCAGACACTGCGCGATTATCTGGCCGCGCATTCGGCGCCGGAGCACGCCAAGTCGCCGTGAGCCGGCTTCCGCCACCGCTCACGGCCCGATGATCGTTCGATTTCCCCGCATGCATGGAGGTGCGCAGCACCTTATCGCGCTACATTCGAGGGGTACGTGGCAGAAAGGAGCTGGTGATGGCCGACCGGGGACATGTTTTTCGCCGCGCGTTCTCCTGGCTCCCGGTTCAGTTCGCCTCGCAGAGCGACGCCCCGGTCGGTGCCCCGCGGCAATTCGGTTCGACCGAACACCTGTCCATCGAGGCGATTGCGGCGTTTGTCGACGGCGAACTGCGGATGAGCGCCCACCTGCGGGCCGCCCACCACCTCTCGCTGTGCCCGCAGTGCACCGCCGAGGTCGACGACCAGAGCCGGGCCCGGGCCGCGCTGCGCGGCGACTCCCACCCGATCCGCATCCCCACCTCCCTGCTGGGCATGCTGTCGCAGATCCCGCACTATCCGCGTGACGACACGCCATCACCTGCTGCCAAGCGTTTCTTCGACGGCGACGTGCGCGACCAGCGTAAGCGCCGGTAGCAGTCTCCGACCACCCCGGCTCGTGGTCGTAAACCGACCGATCAGCGATGTGGATACTAGGGTGGACACGAACAATGCCGTGCCTGTTGCTGGACCCAAAAACGCACCGTGCGCGCGGCCTGTTTCGAGCAGTCAAGCAGCGGATCCAAAAGGGGTAACGTGACCTCCGATCAAGATTCCGACCTGGGGCAAGACAGCGGCTGCAACGGAGGCCAACGGCTCGCGCCGCGCCCCGTCTCCCGGCCACCGGTCGACCCTGCCGCGCGTCAAGCGTTCGGTCGTCCCGCCGGGGTCCAGGGGTCTTTCGTGGCCGAGCGGGTGCGGCCGCAGAAATACCGAGAGCAAGCCGAGTTCATTCCCCACGACGAACGCCGCGACCCGGTGCTGGAAGAGGCGTTTAGCCGACCCGACGGCGGCACCGAGTCGCTGCAGCGCCATCCCGTGGACGCCGGGGCGCTGGCCGCCGAGCAGAACGGATTCGATCAGGACGAGTTTGACGACCCCTGGCGGGATCCCGGTGCCGCGGCGGCGCTGGGGACCCCGGCGGTGGAACCGGAAAAGTTGCAAACCGCCGGCGGATTCACCGGCAAGCTCGGCGTGCGCGACGTCCTCTTCGGCAGGAAAGTGTCCTACCTCGCGCTCGCGGTGTTGCTCGCCATCGCGCTGGCCATCGGCGCCGTCGGCGGGCTTATCGGTCGCAAGACGGCCGAAGTCGTCGAGGCGTTCACCACCTCGAAGGTCACGCTGTCGACACCGGGCAATTCCGAGCTGCCGGCGGGGCGGTTCGCCAAGGTGGCGGCCGCGACCGCCAACTCGGTGGTGACCATCGAGTCCAAGAGTGACCAGGAAGGCATGCAGGGGTCCGGCGTCGTCGTCGACGGCCGCGGCTACATCGTCACCAACAACCACGTGATCTCCGAGGCCGCCAACAACCCGAGCCAGTTCAAGACGACCGTGGTCTTCAACGACGGCAAGAAAGTGCCCGCCAACCTGGTCGGACGTGACCCCAAGACGGACCTGGCGGTGCTGAAGGTCGACAACGTCGACAACCTGAGCGTGGCGCAGCTCGGTGACTCCGACAAGGTTCGCGTCGGCGACGAGGTGATCGCTGCGGGTGCGCCGCTGGGGCTGCGCAGCACGGTGACGCACGGCATCATCAGCGCGCTGCACCGGCCGGTGCCGCTGTCCGGGGAGGGGTCGGACACCGACACCGTGATCGACGCTCTGCAGACCGACGCGTCGATCAACCACGGCAACTCCGGTGGACCGTTGATCGACATGAATTCTCAGGTGATCGGGATCGACACCGCTGGAAAGTCGTTGTCGGACAGCGCAAGTGGGCTCGGTTTCGCGATCCCCATCAACGAGGTCAAGACCGTGGCGCAGGCCCTGATCAAGGACGGCAAGATTGTGCACCCGACGCTGGGCGTGAGCACCCGGTCGGTGAGCAACTCGATCGCCGCCGGCGCCCAGGTGGCCAACGTCAAGGCGGGCAGTCCCGCGCAAAAGGGCGGCATTCTGGAAAACGACGTCATCGTCAAGGTTGGTAACCGTAAGGTCGCCGACGCCGACGAGTTCGTCGTCGGCGTCCGCCAACTGACCATCGGGCAGGACGCTCCGATCGAGGTGGTCCGCGATGGCCGCAACGTCACGCTGACCGTCAGACCCGACCCCGATAACGGCTAAATGTTCGGAAATCTGAGCTGGGAGCACATCCTCGTCCTCGTGGTGGTCGGGCTGGTGATCCTGGGGCCGGAGCGGCTTCCGGGTGCGATCCAGTGGACGTCGACATCGTTGCGGCAGGCCCGCGATTACCTCAGTGGGGTGACCAGCCAGCTGCGCGAGGACCTCGGCCCCGAGTTCGACGACCTGCGTGGCCCGTTTAGCGACCTGCAGACGCTGCGGGGGATGTCGCCGCGCGCCGCGCTGACCAAGCATCTGCTCGACGGCGACGACTCGTTCCTCACCGGCAATTTCGAACGCCCGGTCAACGGAACTGCGGCGCACCATCCGCAACAGCCGCAGCCGCCGGTGCAGCAACATGGGCCGGCGCCATTCGACACCGACGCGACGTAACGGTCGGTTCGGCCTGCCCCGCCGGTACGTCAGCGCCGGCTCGGGTCGAGCCCCAGCGAAACGCCCGCTAAACCGCGCTTGCGCGACGACAACTTGTCGGCCACGCTGCGTAATTCCTTGCCTACCGGCGAATCCGGCGCGCTGAGCACGATCGGGACACCCGAATCGCTGGCGGCCACCAGGGCGGGGTCCAGCGGGATCTGACCGAGTAGCGGCACGTCGGCGCCCACAGCGCGGGACAGTCGCTCGGCGACCTGCTCGCCCCCACCCTCGCCGAACACGTGCAGGGTCGACCCGTCCGGCAGGGTCAGGCCGGACATGTTCTCAACGACGCCGACGACGCGCTGCCGGGTTTGCAGCGCTATGCTGCCGGCCCGCTCGGCGACCTCGGCGGCGGCCAACTGCGGCGTGGTGACGACCAGGATCTCCGCGTTGGGGAGTAGCTGTGCCAGCGAGATGGCGATATCGCCGGTGCCCGGCGGCAGGTCGAGCAGCAGCACGTCCAGGTCGCCCCAATAGACGTCGGCCAGGAACTGCTGCAGCGCCCGGTGCAGCATCGGGCCGCGCCACACCACGGGCGTGTTGCCCTGGGTGAACTGCGCGATCGAGATCACCTTCACGTCGTGCGCGATCGGCGGCAGGATCATCGATTCGACCTGGGCGGGCCGATCGGTGGTGCCCATCATGCGAGGGACGGAGTGGCCGTGGATGTCGGCGTCGAGCGCGCCGACGGACAGACCGCGGGCGGCCATCGCGGCGGCCAGGTTGACCGTGACGCTGGACTTTCCGACCCCGCCTTTGCCGGACGCGACCGCGTAGACCCGGGTCAGCGAGTTGGGTCGAGCGAACGGGATGACCGGCTCAGTGGCATCCCCGCGCAGCTTTTTGCGCAGCTCGGTGCGCTGCTCGTCGTTCATCACGTCCAGACTGACCTTGACCGAGTCGGTGCCCGGTACGTCGGCGACCGCTTGGCTGACGCGGTCGCTGATCTCGTTCTTCTTCGGGCAGCTCGCGGTGGTCAGGTAGATCCCGACGTGCACGCCGCCATCGGCGTCGGTGTCGATGCTCTTGACCATCCCGAGTTCGGTGATCGGACGCCGCAATTCGGGATCGATCACTTTGCCCAGCGCGGCGCGGATAGTGGCGTTCAGGTCGGGTTGCGAAGCGGGGGAGTCATGTCGAGACATCACCGCCGAGTGTAGGCGGCGCGGCTGTTGACCGGCTGGCAGGCGTCAGGCGAACGGAGCGAATGGCTGCGGTCCTGCCCCGGCGGGGTGTTCTGCGAGGTTATGCAGATCACCGTGCATCCCGGCATGTGGTCGTGCGGCGGTCCGGTCAGATCGATCAGGGGCATCCGCGCCATCGGGTCGTCCTGCGGCAGCCCGATCATGTTGATCGGCAGGCCGGGGCCGAGTCCCTCAGGGTGTTCGTCGTGCGCGTTGCCCAGCGGCGGCGGTCCGGTGATCGGCGGCAGGTCGATCGGGACGACGCCGGTGGCGTAAGCCGCGGCCCAGCCCAGTACGTTCTGCGCGTGGGGCATGGAGTTGTTGTAGCGCAGGATCGCGGTCATGACCTGGGCCGGGTCGGGCAGGTTCAGTCCCCCGCTGCACAGGTAGCGGGCGGCCGTCAGAGTAGAGTCGAACAGGTTCTGCGGGTCGGTCAGGCCGTTGTCGTCACCGTCGGAGGCATACCGCGCCCAGGTGCCCGGGAGGAACTGCATCGGGCCCATGGCGCGGGCGTAGGTGACGGTTGCCGACGCTGCTCGAGATGATGACCTCGTTGCCGGGCAGCGTGCCGTCCAGGGCAGGGTCGAAGATCGGGGTCACCGCGGTGCCGCGGGCGTCGACGTTGCCGCCGCAGGCATGCCCGGATTCGATCCTGCCGATAGCGGCCAGCAGGTTCCAGCTGACCCCGCACGCCGGGTCCGACACGGACATCTTCTGCTCCGCGTTGCGGTATGCGGTCAGCGCCATCATCGGAATGCCCCAATGCGCCGGGCGCATTCACCGCCCTCGGGGGAGGTGGTGCGGACACGGCGCCGGCCGCGACGTGAAACGCCGTCGTCATCGCGGTCGACCGCGATGACGACTGGGTCGGATAGGTCCGGGATGTTCGGAGAGACCGCGGCGACCGGTGTGACGACCGCCTGCACCGACGGGATCGGGCTTTTTCCGTGCAAGGGCTCGGGGGTCGCGCTGACGGCTCCGGCAAAGACCAGCGGACTGATCACCGCCAGGCTGAACGCCTGCACCCAAGTTGTGCGAAGCACCCGCTTCCGTACCGCCGCGACGGCCGGGTGAGTACCCAACGTCCCCCTATGCGCACGCCACCGTCCTAAGTATTTAGACTGTCGGAAGCCCCATGTTGAGCCGCCGGAACCGCTGCTTAGCCTCGTGAACGAGATCACCATACATAACTCTTTTGACCAGGGTGGCGCAACGGTGGATTCGGTATTTAGGAGGATTCCCTAGTAGCCGACAGCGGTCCGAAAGGGCGGCCCAACGGCTGCCAGAAGGCGGCCCGAAAGTAGCCCGAGCAGGGATCCCGGACCGGGCCGTTACCGATGCGCTGGAGGCTCGTCGGCCGGAGTCGGCAGACCCCGTTCAGTCAGCAGTGCGCGCAGTTCGTCCAGCTCGTCGCGCAGGTATTCGCGCGTTACGACCTCACCGATGGCCAGCCGCAGGGCGGCGAGCTCGCGGGACAGGTACTCGGTGTCGGCCTTGGTCTGGGCGGCGCGACGGCGATCCTCTTCCAGCGCCACGCGGTCCCGGTTTTCCTGACGGTTCTGCGCCAGCAAAATCAGCGGCGCGGCGTAAGCGGCCTGGGTGGAGAAGGCCAGGTTCAGCAGGATGAACGGGTACGGGTCGAAGCGCCACCGGATCGCGATCAGGTTGACCGCGATCCACACGACCACGACGACGGTCTGCAGCAGCAGGTAGCGCCCGGTGCCGAAGAAACGGGCGATGGCCTCGGTGCTCTGGCCGAGGGTTTCGGGGTCCACGTGCAGCGAAATTCTGCGCGACGTCCGTGGGGTGTACAGCCGCCGGGGTGCCGATGGTCTGGTCACGAGGCCCCCTTGGCGCCGTTGACGCGTCCGACCGTGGTGTTGAGCTCGTGGGCGTCCGCGCGCCAGTCGTGCGGCAACAGGTGATCGAGCAGGTCGTCGACGGTCACCGCACCCAGCAGGTGCCTGGCCGCGTCGACGACGGGTCCACACACCAGGTTGTAGGCGGCGAAGTACCGGGTCACCGCGGCCAGGCTGGTCTCCGGGGTCAGGGTGAGCAGGTCGCTGTCGACGATGCCGCCGACCAGCTCGCTCGGCGGTTCGTGCAGCAGCCGCTGCAACGGTACGCAGCCCAGATACTGCCCGGTGGGGGTGGCGGTCGGTGCACGCGTCACGAACACCATCGACGACAGCGCCGGGGTGAGGTCGGGAATGCGAACCAGGGCCAGCGCCTCGGCCACCGTGGTATCCGGGGTCAGCACCACCGGATCGGAGGTCATCAACCCGCCCGCGGTGTCCGGAGAGTGCTTCAAAAGCCTTCGCACCGGGGCGGATTCGTCGGGATCCATTCGTTCCAGCAGCAGTTCGGCGTCCGTTGGGTTCAGCTCACCCAGCAGGTCGGCCGCGTCGTCGGGATCCATTTCCTCGAGCACGTCGGCGGCGCGTTCGGTGCCCAGCTGCGACAGTGCGTCGGCCTGCTCGGACTCGGGCAGCTCCTGCAGGATGTCGGCTAACCGCTCGTTGGTGAAGGCCTGGAACACCTCGGTACGCCGCTTGGCCGGCAGCACGCGGATGGCGTCGGCCACGTCGACCGCCCGGCGTCCCTCGAACTGGTTGAGCAGGTGGGCCACCGCCTGGCCCGGCATGGCCAGGGCCGACGGCGTCAATCCCTGCACGCTTTGCCAGTCGACGACATGCACCGGACCGCGCCGGCCCAGCCGGCGGTGGGTGCGCACCGCGATCCTGGTCACCAGCCAATCGCGGGTCCGGGACTGTTCGATGCCCAGATCGGTGATCACCACCTCGCGCCCGGCCAGCTCCGGGAATTCCGGGTCGTTGACCGTGACCTGGGTGTCGAGAATTTGGCCGATCGCCAACACCTCACCCGGGCGCTGCTCGAAGTGGCGCAACGACACGCTGCCCGTGTTAAGCGTCACCGCGTCGGGCTCGATCGCGGCCACCCGCAGAATCGGGATGAAGGTGCTGCGGCGGGTCGCCAAATCCACCACCAGTCCCAACACTCGCGGTTGCTGGCGGACGATGCTGATGCTGATCACGATATCGCGGATGCGGCCGAAGTTTTCGCCCATGGGCCCCAACACCAACATGCGCGTCAGGCGCGCGATGTACACCCTGTTGACCGATGCCATGTCTTATTGAGCCTAAGCAGCCGGGAGTCCGACGGCAGTGCACCGCCGTTGGCGAGCCGCACTAATGGGAGTGCACCGCGAAGATCATCACGATCAGTCCCACGATCAGGGTCGCGACGCCGATAACGATGCCCGCGACGGCCATGCCGTAGCCATCCTGGCGAGTTCGTTTGATCTGGTCGAGCGCGATCGTGCCTAGCACGATGCCGACGATTCCGCCGATGCCGCACAGCAGGCCGGTGAAGGACGCGATCAGCGACGCGATGGCCAGCCCGTTCGTTCCGGCCGCGACGCCCTCCGACGACCAGTAGTCGCCCGGATAGCCCGGGGCCGGGTAATACCCGCCGGGATATGACGAGGGACTGTAGCCCGGTGGCGGGCCACCGAATTGCGGTGGCGGTCCCGGCGTGCCGGGCGGCTGCTGGTAGCCGAGCGGCGGGGTGAACTGCGGATAGTTGGCCAGATAGCCGGGCGGCTCGCCGTCGGGGTGATCGGGCGGCGGACAGCCGGCCGCTGGCGGCGGGTCCCAGGGCGCCGTCCAGCCCGGCTGCTCGGGGTGTTGCCCGCCGGCCGCACGTGGGTCCGTGGCGTCGTCGCCGCTGCTACTGCCTGGACCCGTCATGGTGTTCAACCTAGCTTGCGGCGCGCCTCGATAGGGTGGGAGGGTCGGCGTGAAACTACGGCCATGTCGGAGGAGAATGATCGCTGATGACTAATTCCTTTCCAGCCGGGCCAGGTTCCCGGCGGGACGCCCAGCGGCGCCGCCGCGGGCAGGTGCGCCGTGCCGCAGTTGCCGACCCCCGCCCAAGGGCTGGCCGGTGGGCTCCAATCAGACCTACGCCGAGGCGCAGCGCGCGGTCGACTATCTTGTCCGACCAACAGTTTCTGGTGCAGCAGGTGACCATCGTCGGCGTCGATCTGATGCAGGTTGAACGGGTCACCGGCCGGTTGACGTGGCCCAAGGCGCTCGGCGGTGATGTGCTGAGAGGTGCGTGGCTGGGGTTGTTCATCGGGCTGGTGCTGGGCTTTTTCAGTCCCAGCCCGTAGGGTGCGCTGGCCACCGGTCTGGTCGCCGGGGTGTTCTTCGGCCTGATCACCTCGGCGGTTCCGTACGCAATGGCCCGTGGCACGAGGGATTTCAGTTCGACAATGTAGTTGGTGGCCGGCCGTTACGATTTGTTTGCGATCCGCAGAACGCGGAGAAGGCCCGGGATCTGCTTGCGCGCCTGGTGATCTGAAGGTCGATGATTTGGTGCTGAGTCGTCGCGGCGGCCCGCGGGCGGTAGGCGCGGTCTTGGTGATGATTCTCGCCACGGCATCGATACTGACCGCCTGTGGGTCCGGCGGCAGCGGTCTGGTGATCAGCTTTTACACCCCGGCCGCCGACAGCGCGACGTTCGCCGAAGTGGCCCGGCGCTGCAGCCAGGAAGCCGGCGGCCGGTTCACCATCGCACACGTCAGCCTGCCCAGAGCCCCAGGGGAGCAGCGGTTGCAGTACGCCCGGCGCCTCGCCGGTCACGATCACACCCTGGATGTGATGTCTTGACGTCATCTGGACTGCTGAGTTCGCTGAAGCGGGCTGGGTGCTGCCGCTGTCGGGCGACCCGGCCGGACGCGCCGAGGCGGACGCAATCGTCGGCACCCTGCCGGGACCGCTCGCCACGGCAGGCTGGAAGCACAAACTGTACGGCGCGCCGATCACCACCAACACCCAATTGCTTTGGTACCGAACGGATTTTATACCGGAACCGCCCCGTGACTGGGACGGCGTGCTCGTGACGGCCACTCGGCTGCACTCCGCCAGCGAGCCCAGCTGGATCGCGGTGCAGGCCAACCAGGGCGAGGGTCTGGTGGTGTGGTTCAAACGACGAGCAGTTTCGCTTCGCCTACCAGGCCAGCCAGCGGGTCTTCGGGTTCGCCCCTACCCGGGCGTGGCGCCGGGGCGTCCGGCGAAGGTGACGATCGGCGGACTGAACCTGGCGGTCGCGAGCACGACCCGCCACAAGGCGGAGGTATTCGAAGCCATCCGATGCCTGCGCAGCCTGCAGAATCAGAAGTACATCTCAATCCAGGGCGGCCTGCCCGCGGTGCGGGCCTCGCTTTACTCCGACCCCCAGTTCCGGGTCAAGTACCCGATGCACACCGTCATCCGTCGGCAGCTGACCGATGCCGCGGTGCGTCCCGCGACGCCGGCCTATCAAGCGGTCGCGATCCTGCTGGCCACCGCGTTGAGCCCGATCACCGCCATCGATCCCGAGCGCACCGCCGACGAACTCACCAGACAGGTGCAGCGGGCCATCGACGGCAAGGGGCTGCTGCCGTGACCGGGGTGCGTCGGATCACCATGTTCCCGGCCATCTCGCTGGTCACTCCGCTCTTCGAAATCGAGTGCTGGCTAGGGCTTTTCGACACCTGGCCCGGCTTGATCCTGCCGTACATCACCTTCGCGCTGCCGCTGGCGATGTACACCCTGTCGTCGTTCTTCCGAGAGATCCCCTGGGTTCTGGAGAAGGCGGCGAAAATGGACGGCGCGAAACCGGGGCAAGCGTTCCGCAAGGTGATCGTTCCGCTGGCGGTGCCCGGACTGGTGACCGCGGCGATCCTCGTCTTCATCTTCGCCTGGAACGATCTGCTGCTGGCGTTGTCGCTGACCGCCACCAGGGCGACGATCACCGCGCCGGTGGCGATCGCGAATTTCCCGGGCAGTTCGCAGTTCGAGGGGCCGACGGGGTCGATCGCGGCCGGCGCCATCGTGATCACGGTCCCGATCATCGTGTTTGTTCTAATCTTCCTACGAAGGATTGTCGCCGGGTTGACCTCAGGCGCCGTGAAGGGATAGCGCGATGGCTGAGATTGTGCTGGATCACGTCACCAAGAGTTACTCCGATGGGCACACCGCGGTGCGGGACCTGAGCCTCACCATCGCCGACGGCGAATTCCTGATCCTCGTCGGGCCATCCGGCTGCGGTAAGACCACCACGCTGAACATGATTGCCGGCCTTGAAGATATCTCGTCGGGCGAATTGCGGATCGGCGGCGAGCGGGTCAACGAGAAGGCTCCCAAGGACCGCGACATCGCGATGGTGTTCCAGTCCTACGCGCTGTACCCGCACATGACGGTCCGGCAGAACATCGCGTTCCCGTTGACGCTGGCGAAGATGAAGAAGAGCGACATCGCGCAGAAGGTTTCCGAGACGGCCAAAATCCTTGACCTGACCGCACTTCTGGACCGCAAACCCTCCCAGCTGTCCGGCGGACAACGGCAGCGCGCCGCGATGGGGCGCGCAATCGTGCGCCATCCCAAGGCGTTTCTGATGGACGAGCCGCTTTCCAACCTGGATGCCAAGCTGCGAGTGCAGATGCGCGGTGAGATCGCCCGGCTGCAGCGGCGGCTGGGCACCACCACCGTCTATGTCACCCACGAACAGACCGAGGCGATGACGCTGGGTGACCGGGTGGTGGTGATGCACGGCGGGGTGGCCCAGCAGGTCGGCACGCCCGACGAGCTGTATGAACGGCCGGCGAATCTGTTCGTCGCCGGCTTCATCGGTTCGCCGCCGATGAATTTCTTCCCCGCGACGCTGACGCCGAACGGACTGATGCTTCCTTTTGGGGAGGTGATGTTGAGCCCCGAAGTGCAACAGGTGATCGCCCAGCACCCCAGACCAGGCGCAGTCATCGTTGGGATGCGGCCCGAACACCTGCTGGACGCCGCGCTGATCGATGGATATCAGCGCATCACGTCGACGACGTTCGCGGTCACGGTCGATCTGATCGAATCGCTGGGGGCCGACAAGTACGTGTACTTCACCACAGCAAACTGGTATGTGCAGTCGGCGCGCCTCGACGAGGTGGCCGCCGAGTCCGAGGTCGCCGGAAACCAGTTCGTGGCACGGGTTCCCGCCGAATCCAAGGCGGCTGTCGGCCAGCCGATCGAATTGTCTTTCAACACCGCAAAACTCGCCGTGTTCGACGCCGAGACCGGTGTGAACCTGACCGTGCCCCGGGCGACCGGCGGACAGTGACAACGATCCTGGACCGGGTACGGGCACACTTGGGTGACCACTTCGACGCGGACGGCGGATGGGGTGCCCCCGATTCGGCCAGCGTGACGTTTCTGGGGACCGAGCCGATCGAGAGGTGCTGCGGTTCCGCAACGCCGGGCCCGGAGGACTGGTGCAGTACGTCTCGCTGGGGTGCTCGCGCCACCCCGATGGTCGACCTCACCGAGATCGTCGCCGATCCACACCGCGGGCCGCGCGCGGAAGTCACGCTGTGCATGCGAAATCCGGACGAGGTCACCGGGATCGCCCGCAGTCTGGCGATACTGGCGGCCGCCCGGCCGTCGATGGGTTGGTGCTGGGCCCGGACACTTTGATCGATCTCGGTTCACCGCTGTGGACACGGCCGTTGCGGTGGGTGCCATTCACCGCAGTTCTGTTGGGCCCCAGTGACATTCCGGAGTGTGCGCTGGAGCCGCCGCGCGAGCCGGTGATGTTTCTGGCCGCGATGCTGATCACGGGGGCCGAGACGGCGTGGGTGCGGCTGAAGGGCGCCGAGGCGATGCGCGAGGCCTGGCTGTCCGACGGCGTAGACGTGCTGGACCCGAATCGCAGTGCCGCTCAACCTAACTGATCGAAGGATAGAGCCAGTTGTTCCGGCGGAATTGAAAATACAACACCGGGCAGGTAACAGTCATCAGGGCCATCACGCCCGGGTAGCCCCACCTCCAGTCCAGTTCCGGCATGAAGTGAAAAGTTCATCCCGTAGATGTCGGCTTCCATCAGCCGGGTCACTTCGAGGTAGTGGTCCACGACGTAGTCGGCGATCGTGTGCATCACCGCGAACGGCCCCAGCCGCAACTGTTCACCGTCGGCTTCCATGCGTTTGCGCACGTCGGCGAGGCCGCTTTGGTCACCGTGTCGAACGGTGACCACGAAGTTTCTGCCGACGAAGATCATCACCTCGCCGCTTTGCACAATTTCGCGGACCAGGGCGACGGACTCGTGCGGCACGTACTTGATCGTCTTGAGCACCAGCGCCAGCGTGTCGTCGTAGCGTTCCAGCTTGGGGCGTTGGTGTGCGCACACGGCGTCCTCGACGGCCAGCGGATGCAGCCCGAAAACGTCGGCCACTTCCTTCATGTGAGCCTCGTCGGGCTCGTGCAAACCGACCCAGACGAACGCCTCGTGTCCCAGCGTCTCGATCTGCGCCATCTTGCTTTCCGCGTCCTGGTAGGTGAACGTGCCCGGCAGCCGCTGGCCCCCACATAGACCGCGCAGTCGACCAGGGCCTCATGGGGTGGGGGCGGCTCGGCCGCGGGAGGCCGGCCGGTCGCGCGGCGGCGGTGACCGATACGCGGCGGTGCCGCATTGGTCGAGGACCGGAGATTTTGGGTCGGTGCGAGTGCGCTAGTTTCGTGGGCGACCGTCAACGAATTGTCGAAGACCTCTCCATAAGGAGCACACCGACGTGAGCGCAAGTCCACTCAAAGTGGCCGTCACCGGCGCTGCCGGCCAGATCGGCTACAGCCTGTTGTTCTACCTGGCCAGCGGCTCGCTACTGGGGTCCGACCGCCCGATCGAGCTGCGGCTACTCGAGATCGAGCCGGCGCTCAAGGCGCTCGAGGGCGTCGTGATGGAACTCGACGACTGCGCCTTCCCGCTGCTGTCCGGTGTCGAGATCGGCGCGGACGCGAACAAGATCTTCGACGGGGTGAACCTGGCGCTGTTGGTCGGCGCGCGGCCGCGTGGTCCGGGCATGGAGCGCAGCGATCTGCTGGAGGCCAACGGCGCGATCTTCACCGCGCAGGGCAAGGCCCTCAACGCGGTCGCCGCCGACGACGTCCGCATCGGCGTGACCGGTAACCCGGCCAACACCAACGCGCTGATCGCGCTCAGCAACGCCCCCGACATCCCCAAGGAACGGTTTTCCGCGCTCACCCGCCTCGACCACAACCGGGCGATCTCGCAGTTGGCCAAGAAGACCGGCGCCAAGGTCACCGACATCAAGAAGGTGACCATCTGGGGCAACCACTCGGCCACTCAGTACCCCGACATCGTACACGCCGAGATCGGCGGCAAGAACGCGGCCGAGGTCGTGGGCGACCAGGCCTGGATCGAGAACGACTTCATCCCGACGGTCGCCAAGCGCGGCGCCGCCATCATCGACGCGCGCGGTGCGTCCTCGGCCGCCTCGGCGGGGTGGGCCAACGGCGGTGCCGGCCGCGGGTGGGCGGTGGGGGGGGGGGGCGGGGGG
>NZ_LR655704.1 GCF_902168065.1 Mycobacterium tilburgii
TGCCGTGGTCAGCTTCCCGGCCACGCAGACCTATGCCGACGGCTCAGTGGTGAGGTGGGATCAGCCGCCGCTGGCCGATGGCGGTGAGCCCGAGCATCCCGCGCCGATGCTCACCCTCAGCGCCGAGCCTTCTAATCATCACCACCATTCGGGCATGCCGACCGGTCACTCCGGCACAGCCACCTCGGGTGACACCGTCTCGCGAATACTGGGCGGCGTAGCCCTTGCGGTCGCCGCCGTCGGGATGGTGCTCGTGCTGGTCCGCCGCCGCACATGAGAAGGCTTGTCGTCGCCGGGGCGGGCCTGCTGCTCGCGGGCATGTTGTCGGTCGCGGTGCTGGTGGCACCGGCCGCATCGGCACATGCCGTCCGGATTTCCGCCGACCCCGCCGACGGCGCGGTTCTGTCGACCGCTCCCGCCTGGGTCAGGGCGACCTTCAACGAGCGGTTGCAAACCACCTTCGCCGCCATGACCGTCGTCGGGCCGGACGACAACATCTGGTCCAGCGGCGAGCCCACCGTGCAGGGCGTGGTGGTGGGGGTGGGCCTGCGTCCACTCGGACCGGCCGGCACCTACACGGTAAATTACCGTGTGACCTCCGCGGACGGCCACGCGGTGTCCGGCTCGTGGTCGTTTCGGCTGACGGTCACCGGTCCGGGCACGCCGGGTCCCCGCGCTACGGGCGGCGGGCCCGGCGATGACGGGCCGGTGTGGCCGCTAGTCGGCGCCGTGGCGGCGATCGTTGCCATCGGCCTGCTCTGGTTGCGGCGGCGCCACCGCTGACCGGTTGGCTCCCCAGGTCGCCTCGACCCGTCCTGACATGATGGGTTCGACGTAACTTCTGGTGGCGCTAAGAATGGCCGAGAGAAAGCTATATTAAGGAGCGGCCGCATGGCAGACCCTCAAGATTCACCGAACACCGGACCCGACGGCGTGGTGACGCCACCGGCGCAGCAGCCGCCCGCCAAGATTCCCGCGAAGAAGGCTTCGGCCAAAAAGACCCCGGAGAAGAAGGCTCCGCCGCAGAAGGCGCCCGCCTCCGGCCCGCTCCCCGCGCCGCCGAAACCGCCGCAGGCGCAGCACGACCAACAGCCCCAGCCCGCGGTCGAGATCGCCGCAGCGGCTAAAGATGCTGCCGCGCAAGCGAAGTCAGCAATCGATCGCGCCAACGCCCCGGTTTCCGCCGACCTGCCGCGGTCGATCGGCGCGCAGTCGGCCCTCCCCGTGGCGGTTGCAGTTGCGCTGAGCTTGCTCGCGATCCTGCTGATCCGTCAGCTCCGGCGGCATTGATGGATGTCGCATTCACGGCGACTGCTGACCTCGTCGACAGCATCGGTGCCGACGTGCGCAGCTGCGATCTTCAATTCCGCCAGTTCGGCGGCCGCGCCGAGTTCGCCGGGCCGATCACCACGGTCCGCTGTTTCCAGGACAACGCCTTGTTGAAATCCGTGCTGTCCCAACCCAATGAGGGTGGCGTGTTGGTGATCGACGGCGGCGGTTCGTTGCACACCGCGCTGGTTGGTGACCTGATCGCCGAGCTGGCCCGCTCCAATGGCTGGGCCGGATTGATCATCAACGGCGCGGTCCGCGACGCCGTCGCGCTGCGCGGCCTCGACATCGGCATCAAGGCGCTGGGCACCAATCCCCGCAAGAGCACCAAGACCGGTGCCGGCGAACGCGATATCGAGATCAGCCTCGGTGGCGTGACGTTCGTGCCCGGGCAAATCGCGTACAGCGACGACGATGGCATCGTCGTCGTGTAGCTGGCGGCTCGTTGAACCGCGACGCGCGCTCGCTTTCTTCGAGAACCGCAGGTTGCCGTCAGCGACCTTGCCGCGCCGGATCATGCGCATGTCGAAGAAGTTAGTTCTGATTGAGCCGCCACGGCACCCGCGATCCCGACTTGGGCAGCAGGTGCATCGCCCGCTGGAAGTAGCCTGGGCTGAAGTCCATGAACGGCTGCTCGTCGACGTTGTCGCCGGGATGCTGCGGTTCGACGGTGTCAAAACCCTTGTCGTCCATGTAACTCAGCAACCGGCAGACGAACCCGGAGACCAGGTCGGACTTCAGTGTTCAGGAGGCGTTGGTGTAGCCGAAGGTGATCGCGAAGTTCGGCACCCCGGAAAACATCAGGCCCTTGTAGGTCATCAGCGAGGTCAAGTCGAATGGCTCGCCATTGCGGGTCGGCTGAACCCCGCCGAGCAGTTGCATGTTCAAACCCGTTGCGGTGATGATGATGTCGGCCTGCAGTTCCTCGCCGGAGTCGAGCTTGATCCCGGTTTTGGTGAATCGGTCGATGGGTCGGTGACGACGTCCGCCTTGCCGTGCCGGATGGCGCGGAAGAAATCGCCGTCCGGAGCCAGGCACAGCCGCTGGTCCCATACGTTGTACCAGGGCCCGAAGTGCTTCTCGACGTCGTAGTCCGCCGGTAGCCGTCGCTTCGCCATGGTCATCAGCAGGTTGCGCATGTATGCCGGGCGTTTCCGGGCGAGCTGGTATTGATAAGGTGTAAACGCGATGGCTTCCAGCGGTTTGCCATGTGGGCCAGGCGCCCCGGCAACAGCCGGTTGGTCCGCACGGCGAAAGGGTCCACCCCGGGCAGCGACCCTATGTAGGTCGGCGACCGCTGCAACATGGTGACATGGCCGGAGCCCGAATTCACCAGGGCGGGAATCAAGGTGTTCGCGGTAGCGCCGATCTTCTTGCCCGCGTAGTCGAGGTCCTCGGGCCAGTGCTGCGGGTGGACGATGGTCCCGGCAAAGTTGTCGGCACCGGGGAAGGTCGGCGAGTAGCCCTCGTCGTAGTTGTAGTAGCCGGTGCAGGCGAACAAGAACGAACAGGTGATCTCGTGCTGCTCACCGTCATGCTCGACGGTCAGGGTCCAACGGCTGTCGGCGTCAGACCAGTCGGCGGCCAGCACCCGGTGGCTGTAGCGTATGTGCCTGTTCGATCCGGTCTTCGGCCGCCGTTTCCTTGATATAGGCCTTGATGTCGACGCCGTCGGCGATCGATTTCGCCGAGTACCACGGCTTGAACCGGAACCCCAGCGTGAACATGTCCGAGTCGGATCGGATGTCGGGGTATTTAAACAGGTCCCAGGTGCCGTCCATATCGTCGCGGCGCTCCAGGATCTCCAGGATGAGGTAGCTCTTGGATGGGCACCGCTCCTGCAGGTGCCATGCCGCACTCACACCGGAGACCGGCGCCCACGATGACGACGTCGAGGTGCTCAGTCATAACGGCCACCGTACCAACGCTGTGTCGAATTAGTAAACACACTGTCGAAATTCTCGACGATGTGTAAAGTAACCGGCGTGACGACTGCCGGCCAGACTCGAGCCCTGCGCGGACGGCGTGCCCTGCGCCCGTCCGGCGACGACCGCGAACAGGCCATTCTGGCGACCGTCGAGCGGTTGCTCGAACAGCGGTCATTCGCCGACATCTCGGTCGATGACCTGGCCAAAGGCGCCGGCCTGTCGCGCCCCGCGTTTTACTTCTATTTCAAATCCAAAGAGGCCGTGCTGCTGTCGATGCTCGAACCGGTGATCGCACGGGCCGATTCGGAGTTCGATGGGGCGATCCAGCGGTTCCCCGCCGACGCGCGGCGGGTGTGGCGTAACGGCATCAATGCGTTATTCACCGCATTCAGCACACACCGTGCGCTCGCCCGGGCCGCCACGGAGGCCCTGGCCACCAGCGCCGAACTGCGCACCACCTGGCTGGGATTCATGCAGAAGTGGATCGACCAGACCGCCGCCATGATCACCGCGGAACGCGAGCGCGGCGCCGCGCCGCACACCATCCCTGCGGCGGACCTGGCGACCTCGCTCAACCAGATGAACGAGCGGACGATGATGGCCGCGCTGTCGGCCGAAACTCCGGCGGTCGACGAGGAGCGCGTCGTCGACACCCTCACCCACATCTGGGTCAGCAGCATCTACGGCGCCGGCTAGCGACGGCGCGGATCTCCGGAGGCTGTCGGACCCGCATGCGAACATATGTTCGTGCGGTGTGACGCGTCCATCCTGCATGCGGACCTGGATTCGTTCTACGCGTCTGTAGAGCAGCGCGACGACCCCTCCTTGCGCGGCCGCCCCGGTGATCGTCGGCGGTGGCGTCGTGCTGGCCGTCAGCTACGAGGCCAAGACGTACGGGGTGCATACTGCGCGATGGGCGCGGCCGACAGGCCCGGTGGCTGTGCCCAGACGCCATCGTGGTGCCGCCCTCGCATGTAGGCCACTCGCACGCCAGTGACGCCGTGTTCGACGCGTTTCGGCGGACGACGCCGATCGTCGAGGCGCTGTCGGTGGACGAGGCCTTTCTTGATGTCGGCGGCCTGGGCCGGGTTTCCGGCACCCCAGTCCAGATCGCGGAGCGGTTGCGCGTCGACGTGCGAGACCAGGTGGGTCTGCCCATCATCGTCGAAATTGCCTGGACGAAGTTCCTGGCGAAGGTCGCCAGCCAGGAAGCCAAACTCGACGGCCTGTTGCTGGTGCGACCCGACCAGGAGCTGGCCTTCCTGTGGCCGCTTCCTGTGCGGCAGCTCTGGGGCGTCGGCGCGGTGACCGCCGGCAAGTTGCACGCCCACGGGCTGACCACGGTGGCCGACGTCGCCGCGCTCAGCGAGTCGACGCTGACCTCGCTGCTCGGAGCCGCGATGGCCAGGCAGCCGTATGCACTGTCGCGCAACATCGACCGCCGCCGGGTCGACACCGGTGTGCGCCGCCAGTCCGTCGGTGCCCGACGGGCACTCGGCCGGGCCGGGAACCGGATATCGCCTGTTGAGCTCGACGCCGTGGTGGTCAACCTGATCGACCGCATCACCGCGTGGATGCGGAACGCTGGGCGCACCGTCGTGCTGCGGCTGCGGTTCGACGATTTACTCCGCGCCACTCGGTCGCACACCTTGCCGTGGGCAACGGCGTCGACGCAGCCGATCCTGATTGCCGCGCGGCAACTGGTCGCGGCCGCCGTCTCGCTGATCGCGCAGCGCGGTTTGACGCTGGTGGGATACGCGGTGTCGGGGATCGACCGCATTGGCGCGCAACAGCTGATGCTGCCGTTCGAGGACGAGCCACCCGCTGTAGAAGCGGCCGTCGATCAGGTGCGCCAGCGGTTCGGCAAGTCCGCGCTCACTCGCGGAGTGTTGCTCGGCCGCGATCCGGGTCTGGAGATGCCGCATCTGCCGGACTAGGCGCCGCCCGCCGGCGTCAGTTGGCCGCGGTCCACGCCAGCAGTTTCTCGGCTCGGCCAGGTGTTGACGATCCGGTCAATCGGCACACCGGCATCAAGTGCGCGTTGGGCGCCGTAGCCCAGGAAGTCCAATTGGCCCGGCGCATGCGCGTCGGTGTCGATGCTGAAGACACAGCCGATGTCGAGGGCCAGGTTGAGCAGCCGGGTAGGCGGGTCGCGCCGTTCGGGACGGGAGTTGATCTCGACGGCGGTTCCGTGATCCCGGCAGGCAGTGAAGACCGCTTCGGCGTCGAACTTCGATTCCGGCCGGATGCCACGGTTGCCCGCGACCAGCCGTCCCGTGCAATGCTCGAGCACGTCGGTGTGATCGTTGGAGACGGCACGCACCATCCGGCAGGTCATCGCCGCCGCGTCCATTGCCAGTTTGGAGTGCACGCTGGCGACGACGTCGAGGCGTTCCAACAGTTCGGGTTCCTGATCCAGCTCGCCGTCGTCGAGGATGTCGAGGATGTCGACCTCGATGCCGGAGAGGATGCGCATCGGCGCGAACTCGTCGCGCAGCCGGTCGAGCACGTCGAGCTGTTTGCGGAGCCGCTCCGGTGACAGCCCGTTGGCGATCGTCAGCCAGGGCGAGTGATCGGTCAATGCGCAGTACTTATGGCCCAGCGCGGCCGCTGTCGCCATCATCTCCTCGATCGGGGCCGACCCGTCCGACCAGTTGGAGTGCAGATGCAGATCGCCGCGCAGCGCGGCGCACACCTCGCCGCCACCGAGATCGGTTGCAGCGTCCCGTAATTCGATCAGCGCGTCGGGTTCGCGGCCCGCCCAAGCCTGTGCGATGACCTTCGCGGTCTTGGGCCCGATGCCCGGCAACGTCTGCCAGCTGTTGGCTTGACCGTGGCGCTCGCGCTCGGCCTCGTCCAGGCCCTCGATCACGTCGGCGGCGCTGCGGTACGCTATCACGCGCCTGGGGTCCTGGCGGCTCCGGTCCTTGTAGTAGGGCGATTTGCCGCAGCGCGGTCACCGGGTCCATGGCTCCAGTGTGCCCGCGCCGCGGGTCACCGACGCTCGTCCAGGTGCACCACAGCTGGCCCGCGACGAAGCCGGCGAACACCACCGCGAATCCGCCGATCTCACCGACGATCAGCAGCGCCATCGCCACCGCGGCGCCACGCGCCGGATCGGCGAACTGGTTGACGGTGTCGCGTCGCGCACCGTGCCCAATGTTTAAGAGGCCGGCTAGGAGGCCGCCCGGTGGGCGATATCGACATACGGATGAGCCCGGTGCTCCTTCGCCGTCATGATCTGCCGGTACTTCCACACCCCGAGGAAGAGCGCGAGCAAAAAATCAGCCCGGCCGCCAGCAGAGTGACCTTAGTGTCGAAGCCGAGAGTATAGCTCATCGCGGCAATGAGTTTAGTTGCGCTTCATATAGTTCGACTACGGTCGATGGCATGCGATTCGCCTTCAAGACTTCCCCATAGATCTCCAACGGGTGCCTCGAGCTGGGGCATCGATGCCGGCTGGAACGAGGAGAAGTCGGGCGCCTACGGCATCGAGCTGGGCAGCATCCGGGAGCGTTTCGATCGGTTCGAAGAAGCGTGCGAGGTGCTGGTCAGCCTGCTCAGCCAGGAGACGACCAACTTCGACGGCAAGTACTACCAGCTCAAGAACACGCGCAACGAACCCAAGGGCCCGCAACGTCCGCATCCACCGATCTGCATCGGCGGCAGCGGGGAAGAGCGCTGCCGCTCACCGCGCTGCGTCCAGCACTGGAATTTTGCCGGCGGGACACTCGAGGAGTTCGCCCGCAAACGCGACGTGCCGGCCGCGCGGTGTGCGGACATCGACGGAGATCACCATGTCGGCCCATGCGCGCCTAGGTAGAGGATCACGACTTCGGGCAGCTCATCGAGACGGCGAGCGCGCTCGGCGCGGAGGGTCTCGACCTGGGGATCCTCTATCTGCCGCCGCCGCACGCCCCGGCGGTGCTCGAGCCGCTCGCCGAGGCGATCCGGGATTCGGGTTGTGGACCGGTTGATCCGGTCGGTGAGGGTTGGTCGGTGCCTGGGTGTAGTTGTTAACATCGCAGGCAACATCTCCTCGTCGGTTGATCAGGCGTCCCCTTTTTTGCAGGGAACTCACGGCTCTTCACAGGGTGACGAAGCCAAGATCAGGCCATTCGCCCCACCCGCGAACGAGGTACTGGATTCACAAGCACAGTGATCACTCCTGCGACCGATCTGTTCTAGCGTGACCCCGCTGTGAGGAATCACACAATTGGCCATTAGACACCTCTCGCCAGGCAAACGTCGCAGGCTCGCCGATCAACATCCGGCGTGTTTCAGAAGTGACTGGTGTGGCTACTGACGCGGCGCGACCGTCGGCGTGATCGGCGCCGGAAGGGCAGTTGACCCCATCAAATGCCGGTCCACCCCCGCCGCCGCGGCCCTACCCTCGGCGATCGCCCACACAATCAACGACTGGCCCCGACCCATGTCGCCGGCAACGAAAACGCCCGGCACCGAAGTCTCGTAATCGGCCCCGCGCGCGACGTTTCCGCGCTCGGTCAGATTCACGTCCAGGTCGGTGAGCAGTCCCGCCTTCTCCGGGCCGACGAAGCCCATCGCCAGCAACACCAGGTCGGCCTCGAGTTCGAATTCGGATCCGTCCACCTTGACGAACTTGCCGTCCTGCATCCTCACTTCGTGCGCCTTGAGCGCGCTCACGCGCCCGTCGGTGCCGACGAATTCTTCGGTGTTGACCGAGAAGACCCGTTCACCGCCTTCCTCGTGTGCCGAAGAGACCCGGTACATCAGCGGGTAGGTAGGCCAGGGCGTAGATTCGGCGCGAACCTCCGGCGGACGTGGCATGATCTCGAACTGGTGGATCAACGACGCGCCTTGCCGGTGTGCGGTGCCCAGGCAGTCGGCGCCGGTGTCGCCGCCGCCGATAATGACGACCTTCTTGCCGTTGGCGGTGATCGGTGGCTGCCCGTCGGGCCCCAACACGTCGTCGCCCTCCTGCACGCGGTTCCCCCACGGCAGGTACTCCATCGCCTGATGAATGCCGTCCAGGTCGCGGCCCGGGATCGGCAGGTCACGCCAGGCGGTGGCGCCGCCAGCCAGGATGACTGCGTCGAAGTCCGCCCGCAACTGATCGGCGGTGATGTCGACCCCGACATTGACGCCGGGCCGGAATTCAGTCCCCTCGCCCCGCATTTGGTCGAGCCGACGGTCGAGGACACGCTTTTCCATCTTGAATTCCGGGATGCCGTAACGCAGCAGTCCCCCGATGCGGTCGGCGCGTTCGAAGACGGTGACGCTGTGTCCCGCACGGGTGAGCTGTTGGGCCGCGGCCAATCCGGCCGGGCCCGATCCGATCACCGCGACGGTCTTACCGGTCAGCTTGGTCGGCGGCCTGGGGTCCACGAAGCCTTCGTCGAAGGCGTGGTCGATGACCTCCAACTCGATCTGCTTGATGGTGACCGGTTCCTGGTTGATGCCCAGCACGCAGGCCGGCTCACAGGGCGCCGGACACAGCCGACCAGTGAAGTCCGGGAAGTTGTTGGTGGCGTGCAACCGTTCGATCGCGTCGCGCCACCTGCCCCGGCGCACCAGGTCGTTCCATTCCGGGATCAAGTTGCCCAGCGGACAACCATTGTGACAAAATGGAATACCACAGTCCATGCAACGACTAGCCTGCTCACGCAGCGTGCCGTCGTCGAAGTCCTCGTAGACCTCTTTCCAGTCCATCAACCGCAACGAGACCGGCCGCCGTTGCGGCAATTCCCGATGCGTGTATTTCAGAAACCCGGTTGGGTCAGCCATGTGCTGCCGCCATGATCGCCTTGTCGACATCGATGCCGTCGCGCTCCGCCTCGGCGATCGTCTCCAGCACCTTCTTATAATCGCGCGGCATCACCTTGACAAAGTGCCGTTCCTGTCCCGGCCAGTCGGCCAAAATCCGCTGTCCGACCGCGGAATCGGTGGCATCGACGTGCGCCTGGATGATGCCGCGTAAAAACTCCACATCGTCGGCGTCCTGCGCCTCGAGATCGACCATCTCGGTGTTCAGGTTCTGCGGCAGGTGCTGGTCGGGGTCGTAGACGTAGGCCACGCCGCCGGACATGCCGGCCGCGAAGTTACGTCCGGTGTGTCCGAGGATCACCACCCGGCCTCCGGTCATGTACTCGCACCCATGGTCGCCTACGCCCTCCACCACAGCGTGAGCGCCGGAGTTACGGACCGCGAACCGTTCGCCGACCACGCCGCGCAAGAAAGCCTCCCCACTGGTGGCGCCGAACAAGATTACGTTGCCACCGATGATGTTTTCCTCGGCGACGTAGTCCTGCGGTGCGTTGTCGGACGGGCGGACTACGATGCGGCCACCCGACAAGCCCTTGCCGACGTAGTCGTTGGCATCGCCGTACACCCGCAAGGTAATACCCCTGGGCACGAAGGCGCCGAAGCTATTGCCCGCGGACCCGTCAAAGGTGATGTCGATCGTTCCGTCCGGTAGGCCTTGGCCGCCATAAGCTTTCGTCAACTCATGGCCGAGCATGGTGCCCACCGTCCGGTTCACGTTGCTGATCGTGGTGGAGAACCGCACCGGCTTGCCGGAATCCAGAGCCTCCCGGCTCACCACGATCAACTGCTGGTCCAGAGCCTTGTCCAGGCCGTGATCCTGACGGGAACTGCAGTACAGGTCCTGGTTCATGAACGCGGACTCGGGCTCGTGCAGCACCGGAGCGAGATCCAGCTTGTGCGCCTTCCAATGCGCTCGCGCGAGCGTGGTGTCCAGCGCGCCCACCTGGCCGACGGACTCGTTGAGCGTGCGGAAGCCCAACTGCGCCATGTATTCCCGGACCTCTTCGGCAATGAACATGAAGAAGTTCTCTACGAACTCCGGCTTGCCGGTGAACCGCCCCCGCAACACCGGGTTCTGGGTGGCCACACCGACGGGACAGGTGTCGAGGTGACATACTCGCATCATGATGCAGCCGGCGACCACCAACGGTGCGGTGGCAAAGCCGAACTCCTCGGCGCCGAGCAGCGCGGCGATCATCACGTCCCGGCCGGTCTTGAGCTGCCCGTCCACCTGAACCACGATGCGGTCCCGTAATCCGTTGACCAGCAATGTCTGCTGCGTCTCGGCCAGGCCAAGCTCCCAGGGCGCACCGGCATGCTTCTGCGACGTCAGCGGGGTGGCTCCGGTGCCGCCGTCGTGGCCAGAGACCAGCACCACGTCGGCGTGCGCCTTGGACACGCCGGCCGCGACCGTGCCGATACCGTTCTCCGAAACCAGCTTCACGTGAACCCGCGCCTGGGGGTTCGCGTTCTTGAGATCGTGAATCAGCTGCGCCAGGTCCTCGATCGAGTAGATGTCGTGGTGCGGCGGCGGCGAGATGAGGCCGACACCGGGCGTAGAGTGCCGTACCTCGGCCACCCACGGGTACACCTTATGTCCCGGAAGTTGGCCGCCCTCACCGGGTTTCGCACCCTGAGCCATCTTGATCTGGATGTCCGTACAGTTGGTCAGGTAGTGCGAGGTGACACCGAACCGCGCCGAGGCGACCTGCTTAATCGCGCTGCGGCGCCAGTCGCCGTTGGGGTCCGGTTCGAATCGCTTGACGTCCTCGCCGCCCTCACCGCTGTTGGACCGCCCGCCCAGCCGGTTCATCGCGATGGCGAGCGTCTCGTGTGCTTCCGCGGAGATCGAGCCGTAGCTCATCGCTCCGGTGGAAAAGCGTTTGACGATCTCACTGGCGGGTTCAACCTCGTCCAGCGGCACCGGTGGGCGCACATCCCCACGGAACTTGAGCAGCCCGCGCAGCGAAGCCATCCGCTCGCTCTGGTCGTCGACCAGGCGAGTGTACTCCTTGAAGATCTTGTACTGCCCGGTGCGGGTGGCGTGCTGTAACTTGAACACCGTTTCCGGGTTGAACAGGTGGTACTCGCCCTCACGGCGCCACTGGTAGTCACCGCCCACTTCGAGTTCGCGGTGGGCGCGCTCGTCCGGCCGATCCAGGTAGGCCAGCCGGTGCCGGGCCGCCACGTCGGTGGCGATGTCGTCCAGGGTGATCCCGCCAGTCGGGCAGGCCAGACCGGTGAAGTACTCGTCGAGCACGTCTTCGGAGATTCCGATGGCTTGGAAAAGCTGGGCGCCGGTGTAGGACGCCAGCGTCGAAATGCCCATCTTGGACATGACTTTCAGCACGCCCTTGCCGGCGGCCTTGACGTAGTTGTTCAGCGCCTGGTCGCGGTCGATGCCGTCGATCACGCCGCGGTCGAGCATGTCCTCGATCGATTCGAAGGCCAGGTACGGGTTGACCGCGGCGGCGCCACAGCCGATCAGCATCGCCATGTGATGCACCTCTCGGGCATCACCGGACTCGACGACCAGACCGGCATGGGTGCGGGTACGGTCGCGCACCAGGTGGTGGTGCACCCCGGCGACGGCGAGCAGCGACGGAATCGGCGCCATCTGCTCGTTGGAGCCTCGGTCGGACAGGATGATCACCCGGGCGCCGTCGGCGATCGCGGCGCAGGCCTGAGCGCGCACATCCTCCAGCGCGTCTGCCAGCCCGGTGCCACCGTCGGTGACCGGGTACAGACACCGAATTACCTTGGAGCGTATGCCATGTGGGCGCCCGTTGACCTCGTCGTCGGGGTTCAGGTTGATCAGCTTGGCCAGCTCGTGGTTGCGCAGAATCGGCTGCCGCAGCACGATCTGATGGCAGGAGAACTCGTCCGGACTGAGTAGGTCGCGCTCCCCGCCAGTGGTGCCCTGCAGGCTGGTCACCACTTCCTCGCGTATGGCGTCCAGCGGTGGATTGGTCACCTGGGCGAACAGTTGGTGGAAGTAGTCGTAGAGCATCCGGGGCCGCTGCGAGAGCACCGCAACCGGGGTGTCGGTGCCCATCGATCCGATCGGCTCGGCACCCGTGCGGACCATCGGCGCCACGAGCAGGTTGAGTTCTTCGTAAGTGTAACCAAAAGCCAACTGCCGCATGACAAGTCGATCATGTGCCATTCGGACGTACTCGCCTTGAGGCAGCGCCTCCAGCGGTACGAGGTTCCGGCCGAGCCAGTCCTGGTAGGGGTGCGCCGCCGCCAGTTCGGCTTTGATTTCCTCGTCGGCAACGATGCGGCCCTGGGTGGTGTCCACCAGGAACATCCGGCCCGGCTGCAGCCGCATGCGCTGCACCACCGTCGACGGGTCCAGATCCAGGACCCCGGCCTCCGAGGCCATCACCACCAAGCCGTCCGCCGTGACCCAAATGCGGGATGGGCGAAGGCCGTTGCGGTCGAGCACGGCGCCGACGACGGTGCCGTCGGTGAACGTCATGGACGCCGGGCCGTCCCACGGCTCCATTAACGAGGCATGGTATTCGTAGAACGCGCGCCGAGACGGGTCCATCGACTCGTTGCGCTCCCAGGCTTCGGGAATCATCATCAGCACCGCGTGCGGCAGGCTGCGGCCGCCGAGGTGCAACAGTTCCAGCGCCTCGTCAAAGCGGGCGGTGTCCGAAGCGCCCGGGGTGCAGATCGGAAACAGCTTCTCCAGGTCCTCGACCGATCCGAAGACGTCGGTCTTCATCAGCGCCTCGCGGGCGCGCATCCAGTTCTCGTTTCCGGTGACGGTGTTGATCTCGCCGTTGTGGGCGATGCGCCGGAAGGGGTGCGCCAGCGGCCACGACGGAAAGGTGTTGGTCGAGAAGCGCGAGTGCACGATGCCCAGCGCGCTGGTCATCCGATCATCTTGCAGGTCAAGGTAAAACGCCTTGAGCTGCGGGGTGGTTAGCATGCCTTTGTAGACCATCGTCTGGCCAGACAGGCTGGGGAAGTAAACCGTTTCGCGGCCCGGCCCATCCTGGCCGGGGCCCTTGGTTCCGAGCTCGTGCTCGGCGCGCTTGCGGACGACGTAGCAGCGGCGCTCGAGCTGCATGTCTGAGGCGCCCGCGATGAAGATCTGCCGGAACGTGGGCATCGCGTCGCGCGACAGCGCGCCTAGTGACGAGTCGTCGGTGGGCACATTGCGCCAACCCAGGACCGTCAGGCCCTCGGACTCGGTGATCTTCTCCACCGCGGTGCACGCGGCGGCGGCATCCTTGGACGATTGCGGCAGGAACGCGATGCCGGTGGCATAGCTGCCCGGGGCGGGCAGTTCGAAGTCGACGATCTCGCGCAGGAAGGCGTCGGGGACCTGAATCAGGACGCCCGCGCCGTCTCCGCTGCGCGGCTCGGCACCCTGGGCGCCACGGTGTTCGAGGTTGACCAGCGCGGTGATTGCCTTGTCGACAATGTCGCGGCTGCGGCGGCCGTGCATATCGACGACCATGGCTACCCCGCACGAATCGTGCTCGTACGCGGGGTTGTACAACCCAACGCGCTCGGGCGTCATATGCACCTGCCTCTTCACCAGAACTTGTTGCGCGGCCGTTTGCGGCCATTTTCGGTGGCTCCGACGGGGCTGCGCCCGGGGGTTGCGAGCTGGCCCCTTCGGTCTTGTCGATAGACTGTCTCCCAGATGGAAAGTTGATCCGATATGGGAATCGTCCGTGCAGCGCTGAACGGTGGCGTGTACCCGGTCTCGACAAGTCGTAAAACGATATGACAAAAACCGCCTGACATGCCAACTTCTGCAAGTGTAGCCCGGCGAGTAACGGCAACGTAAATTCGCTGCGGGCCGCCCGCGATGAACCGCGAAAATGCGGTCAACCCTCCGGCTACCCGCCCACGACAGCAAAGATCGGCGCGCTCCCGCCGCCCCGACCACCGGCCGATCGGGTTTGCCGTAACGCGCGTCGTACCCCGCTGCCGCGATGGCCGCGATCACATGGCTGCGCCGCCGGCGACACCGACGGCGGGATATTCTGCTCCGTGCCCGTCGTAGTTGCAGATCTTCGCCTCCGACAGGGGCAGATCGGGATCACGAACCAGGCCATGGTTCAACGTGTTTGCCCGCTAGACCCGGGTTGACGTGTGAGGAATTCGGTCGACTTCCTTCTCGTAACCGGCGCCGATGAACAGAAGTCGAAGCGGTGCACCTCGAGCGCGACCAGGAGCTGGTTGACGGCTTCCATGCCAATCATATCCGGCCGGCCGTCCTTCCGACCAGCAGCATGTGATTGGTCTGGTTGGCCACCGGCAGGCCCGCGGCCAGCCGCAAGGCCCGGAACTCGATCTAGTCCTCCAATTCGGCGACCGCCCGCTTGACGTCGGCCAGCCCGACCTGGTTGTCGAACAAGGCGCGGCCCTCTTCGAGCAGTTCGTCGCGGTGCTCCCGGTATTCCTCTTCCTCACGTTGCTGCGCCGACCGCTCGGTGGTCACATTCCCACTTGTTGGTGCGCGAACTGATCGACTGCTGGCGGCGATCACCAGCTGCAGCGCGGGATCTGCCAAGGCCTGTTTGGCGGTGACGGCTGTTTCGAGATGGTGCCGCAGCGCCTCCGTCTGCTAGCCGTATACGCTGCGCAGCTCGACACGATCGGTCCATTCCAGTGCCACCCGCGCCTGCCCGAGATGGGCCGCGGCGTGCGCCGCCAGCGTGCAGATCGCCGCGGTCACCGCCGACACGATGATCGCCTGCGGTGGCAAGATGGCCGCCGCCACCGATACGACATCGGGCCAGCGTTGCGTCGCGAACATCAGGTAGACCTCGATGTACTGCTTCCACTGATGGTTCTCCCGCGTGTCTAGCAGCGTCGAATCCGCAAGCAGCGCTTTGGCTTTCTCTCACTGCCGGTCGTGATCAGGGCACTGGCCGGCGCCAGGCCGGCATGGGAGGCCTCGGTCATCGAGATCGACAGAAGGGCCCAGCCTTGATCGGGGCCGACAAACGCGCGCCGATCTGGTTGGTCTCCCGATGCAGCCGGCTGCCGCACCTGTACAACTGCTCGATGGTCGAGCGTGCCTCGTCTCCGGCGGCGATCCGGCCCAGCCAGGTGTCCGCCATCGACGGGTCGATTTCGGTCGCTCGGCGTACAACCAATCCCAGTAAGGTCAGCGATGTGATCGCGAGGATGACGAGCGCGGCGCAGGCCGCGGTTTGCAGGGCGACCGGTTCGAACAGGGATTTTCCGACCCGGGCCAGGCAGGTGAACAGCGACTCGTGTTGCGGCTCAAAGGATTCCCCTGCTACCGCGGGAATCAGGGTGAGCGTGGCTCCGTCCTCGACGCCGAGTTCATCGAGGGTCTTGGTAACGTCGAGCCGAACCCCGTTCGCTTTGTGCAGTTCGTACCCGACGCCGGGCTCGAGCCCGGCCGGCGCTTGAGTTCTTCTTTGAGCAGCTCCACCACGTTGTCGAGGAACGCCTCGATCGGCACCGAGGCAGGGTAGGCCTGCGAAACTAAATGTTCGCCACATACAACCGCGACCGCGCAGCGGGCTGGAAAAGAAACCTTACCCACGAACGCGGACATTAGCGCGGCCTGTCGGCATCTGGAATGTATTTGTCCGCCAATGCCGCGGTGATTTCGAATAGCCGCAGCCGAGTTTTCTTTTTCAGCTCGTGCTGCGTACCGATTATTCTGCCTTGGCGAGGAATGGATCGTACGGCATGGATTCGACTGTCGCGCCGGTCTGTGCGAATCGTTCGGTGAGGTAGATGCGGTCTCTCTATCATATTTATTGCGACTGTCGTTCAGGATGACCATGCTGCGGGACATGAGTTCGTGATATCTCAATCGAGCGCAGCAAGTCGATCGCCCGAGTCACCGGCAGTGAAGTATCAGCGGTCAGACTGGAGACGAACACCAGGGTGCAGGCGTCGAGCACCGTCTTCATCACCGGGTGCTCGAGTCGTCGGAGGTATCCACCACGATGACGGTGTGCGTACGGCGCAGCCGCGACAGCACCCCGGAGAACATCGCGGCCACCAGCGGCCGTGGCTGATCCAACGCTCGGTTGCCGGCTAGTACGTCGAGGCCAATACTGTTCTTCCCTAAGTGTTCTCGAATGTCGGCGTAGCCCTGCATGTCGGTGTCATTGAGGACGGTGGCGTAGTCACCCGGTGGTGACTCGTCCATCCGCCCGGCCAGGGTGCCGAAGCCGGGGGCTGCGTCGATCGCCACCACGTTTTCGGGACAGCATTCCCGGAACACCGCGCCGATGCACGCCGTCAGCGTGGTTTTGCCGACGCCACCCTTGCCCGACATCACCCCGATCACTTACTGCTTGCGGGTGTGGCGACGGATTCGTTCCTGCAGTTCTCGATAATGCCTTTCGGCGGGCGATCGCCGAAGTTGATGGCATGAAATGTCGCTTGATAAACAATTTTCGCCAGTCGCTACCGGGCGGAATTTTCCGGGAGGCGACCATATCGGAAATGCGCAGCGTTCCTGATACGGAGTCTTGATTTTGGTAGCGTGCAGCGGGGACTTCTCGCCGAGTCGGTCCGCCCTGTTACGGGGAATTAGATGAGCCCGTCCACGGATTCGTCACGATGTCGATGCTATCATTTTCACGTTACCTTTCGACTACACGACTTTTCGGTAGGAATACCATTCTTGGTCGGCGGGCAGGCGCCGCATCATGTGGCTGATCGCCGAGGCGATGTTGTTTCTGGTGCCCGGGGCGACGATCATCCACTGCTTACCCGCGGAAGGAACGTGTTCGGCGACAAGCCGGCCTTCGGATGTGTCGATGATCGTCACCGCGCCCTGATCGATGTAGGTGTGGGTGGGCCGGCCGCTGTTCACCCCCGACTGGATGGCAACTTCGGGGCCTGGGCGGACCGCTCGGTGTCGGTGACCAGCTTCAACAGGTGCAGCTGGTTGGCCTCGATGCTCTGGTTGACGAGAAACTCATGCAGCGAGCTCTGGTCGGTGGCCGCGGCGCGCATCGCGTCCGAGTCCAGCGTGACAGGCCGCAGCTGGCGCGAGATCGATTGCGCCGCAAATACGTTCGACCTGAGCGCCGTGCGCTTCGCTGGCCGCGCTCTCGCTCGCGATGCCGGCCCCGCTAATTCGCACCAGGTCCGCCCGATCGCTCGATGGACACCCACCAATGCGCAAACCTGGCGAGTAGCGTGGGTGGGCTCGCCGTCACCGGGCAGCCGGAAATGGATCATCAGCCCGATGTCTCGGCGGGACAGCACCGTCAGCCATTCGACAAGGTGCCGTCGACGGAGTCCGTCTCATCGATCACCCCGGCGGCCCGCAGTTCGGGTCACCGGGTGTTGCAGCGCCTGCGCTTCGGCTCGACGCCGGGCAGGTGCGGCAGCAGCCCCATTTCGGGTGCGAGGACCTCGACACCGGTGAGTACCTGCAAGACCCACAGACCGTCCAGTGAGATGGTTAGCACGGTCTTCCCTTAGAGCCAAGCGCGAGGCGCACGCGTGCGTGCGCCTCGCCAAGCCGGGACTACAAGGACTGACTGTCGAGTTGCTGGTCGGTGTTGATCGCGTTCTCGTGCACTGTGTTGACGTGTGCCCGTGCAGGCTGACGGTCTGGATCATGTCCTGCAAGCCGTGCAGCATCTAGCTGCTGTGCGTCGAAGAATGCCGTGACGCCGTGGCCCTGAAAGAACTCGGCCAGCGACTGGGCGATGTGCAGAACGTCGTCGTGAATTTCCATCAGCTGCGCGGCCTGCGTACCGATGTCACTGGAGAGGCCACTGACCGCAGCATGGTTGTAAACAATCTAATCTGGACATGTTCGTTGTTCCTTAAGTCAAAAGTAAGTCAAAAGTTCTGGGGTCGGCCGGAATTTGTATTTAGGTGGACTTGGACCCCGCCGAACACACCATTGCGGCTGTGCGCCGAATCCGCTTCGTGGTGCTTCATCCATGTCGACGCCCGGCCGAGGCCGTGGGCCAAGCGGTTGCCGCCCGTCATGATCTGCTGGAGATCGTGGGCGATTTGGCCCGCCGTGTTCAGGGTCGTGGACCCGGCCTGACCGGCCCACCCAGTGGCGCTGACGACGTTCTCGTGACCGCTTAAATACTGATTGGCAATTGCGGCCGTTTCTTGCAGCCGCGTTTCAATCCGCTGCTTCGAACTGCGTAATAGTTCCGGTGTAACAACTGTCGTCCCCGCCATGTTTTCTCCCTCGAATCCTTAGGCTCCCACACCTGGGATGTTGAATCACCCTTGCCGAACAGCGCGAAACGCCTTGTCAAAGGGTGCTCGTGCCGTCCGCTGAGCCGTCGCCATCGGTATCGGTCAATCGGACGTCCCACCGTCCGTCGCCGTCGGTGTCCACATAACCGGTCACGCCGGTGTCCTCGGCGCAGAGCACCCGATCGGCAACGCCGTTGCCGTCGACGTCGATCAGCCTGGCCCCGTCCATCGAAGTCGACCATCAGGCCCCGGTGTGCTCGCTGCTGTTGAGTCTGTACCATCGCAGGCTTCCGCCCGGTCCACGGTGACCGCCCAGGTTCCGGATCCGTCGTCGGTGAAGTACGCCTCGGGCGTCCCGTCGTTGTCAAGATCGCACACCGCGTGGTCGACGACGCCGTCGCCGTCAGAAAGGCAGTAATCCATACGGATTCGGACGCGTGGCCGCCTCTACGTGTTCCCGCGGGTCTCCCACCAAGCCAGCAACTCGGCGATCGCTTCGTCTTCGGTCAGCGGCCCGCGGTCCAGCCGCAGCTCTTTCAGGTACCGCCACGCCTTCCCGACCTGCGGCCCCGCCGGAATGTTGAGCAGCTCTATGATCCGGTTGCCGTCCAGGTCCGGGCGTACCCGTGCCAGATCCTCCTGCGCGGCCAGCTCCGCGATCCTTGCCTCTAGGCGGTCGTAGTTGGCCTGCAGCTGCGCGGCCCGGCGCTTGTTGCGGGTCGTGCAGTCCGCACGCACCAGCTTGTGCAGCCGGGGCAGCAGCGGGCCGGCGTCGGTGACATAGCGACGCACCGCGGAGTCGGTCCACTTCCCGTCGCCGTAACCGTGGAATCGCAGGTGCAGGTAGACCAGCTGCGATACGTCGTCGACCATCTGCTTGGAGTATTTGAGTGCCCGCAGCCGCTTGCGGACCATCTTGGCGCCGACCACCTCGTGGTGATGGAAGCTGACTCCGCCACCCGGCTCGTGGCGTCGGGTCGCCGGTTTGCCGATGTCGTGCAGCAGTGCGGCCCACCGCAGCACCAGGTCCGGGCCCCCTTCTGGGGGTGGGTATTCCAGCGCGATGGCCTGGCGCAGCACGGTCAGCGAATGCTGATAGACGTCTTTGTGCTGGTGGTGTTCGTCGATCGCCATCTGCATGCCACCGACCTCGGGCAGTATCACCTCACCCATTCCGGTCTGCACGATCAGGTCGATGCCGGCGACGGGGTCGGTCCCGACCAGCAGCTTGTCCAGCTCGGCGGCCACCCGTTCGGCGCTGATCCGCGCCAACTGCGGCGCCATCTTCTCGATGGCCGTCCGTACCCGCGGGGTGATGGTGCACCCGAGTTGCGCGACGAACCGCGCGGCGCGCAGCATCCGCAACGGGTCATCGTCGAAAGACACCTCGGGATCGGCCGGGGTGTCGAGCACCCGGGCACGAAGCGCGGCCAACCCACCCAGCGGATCCACGAAGTCGCCTGGGCCGGCCGCTGTGATGCGCACCGCCAACGCGTTGGCGGTGAAATCGCGGCGCACCAAGTCATCCTCGAGCCGGTCGCCGAACTGCACCTCGGGATTCCGCGACACCTGGTCGTAGCTGTCCGCACGGAAGGTGGTGATCTCCAGCCGGTGCTCGTCCTTGTCGACACCCACAGTGCCGAAGACGATGCCGGTGTCCCACACCGCGTCAGCCCAGCCGCGCACTATCTGCTGGACCTGCTCCGGGCGGGCACTGGTGGTGAAGTCCAGGTCGGGACTCAACCGGCCTAGCAGGGCATCGCGTACCGAGCCGCCGACTAGATACAACTCGTGCCCCGCGGCGTCGAACAACGCACCCAGCGCGCGCAGCACCTCGGCTTGCCGATTCAGGGCGACGGCGGCTGCTGCTAGCAGCTCGACATCATGGGGGGCGTCGGACACGTTCGGTCAGCCTAGTCGGGTTAGGAACCCGACCTCCCACACCGTCGGGTGGCGATGCGGGCCGGGACAGCGGCGAGTGTGTCCGGAAGACCAGCTCGTGCCAGCTACTATCGCTTGGGTGTCGGATGGCGAACAGGCCAAACCACGTCGCCGCCGCGGGCGCCGCCGGCGTCGCGGCGGCGCCAAGGCGTCCGACAAAGAACCCGAAACCACGGTAACCGCCACCCCCGCGGCCAATAAGACGAATAGCCGGCGCCGGTCTCGCGCGCCACGTGGGGTGCCCGAGTGGCTGCGCACTGTGCACGAGACCTCCGCGGGCGGCCTGGTCATCGACGGCATCGACGGGCCGCGCGATGCGCAGATGGCCGCCCTGATCGGGCGCATCGACCGCCGCGGACGGATGCTGTGGTCGCTGCCCAAGGGGCATATCGAACTGGGCGAAACCGCGGAGCAGACGGCCATTCGTGAGGTTGCCGAAGAGACCGGAATCCACGGCAGCGTGCTGGCCGCGTTGGGGCGCATCGACTACTGGTTCGTCACCGATGGCCGCCGCGTGCACAAGACCGTGCACCATTATTTGATGCGGTTCTCCGGCGGCGAGCTGTCCGACGAGGACTTCGAGGTTGCCGAGGTCGCGTGGGTGCCGATGCGAGAGCTGCCGTCGCGACTTGCCTACGCCGACGAGCGCCGGCTAGCTCAGGTCGCCGACGAACTGATCGGCAAGCTGCAGCGCGGCGGGCCCGCCGCGCTGCCGCCGCTGCCGCCCAGCACGCCGCGTCGCAACCCGCAAACGCATTCGCGCACAAAGCATTCCGACAAAACCGCCAGCCGTCGCAACGGCCACGGGCCAGGGTCGTGACCGCGCCCCGTTCCTACTGGGCCGGCTTGTTGCGGCTGGCTGCCGTGGTCGCCCTCGTGGCCCGATTCACCGTGCCGCTCACCGGCCCGGTCGGCCTCCCCCGCGCGGCCGCCGATGAACCCCGGTCGACGCCGTTCATCCGCGTCCGGGTCGATCAGGTCACCCCGCACGTGGTGACCACCACCAGCCAACCCGTCGTCACGGTCAGCGGAATGGTGACCAACATCGGCGACCGCCCGGTCCGGGACGTCATGGTTCGGCTCGAACACGCCGCCGCGGTCGACACCTCGGCGGGGCTGCGCACCTCGCTGGACGGTGCCACCGATCAGTACCATCCGGCCGCCGACTTCCTGACCATCGCGCCCGAACTGCGGCGCGGGCAGGAGGCCGGCTTCGCCCTGTCCGCGCCGTTGCGCTCGTTGACCAAGCCGTCGCTGGGCATTAACCAGCCCGGGATCTACCCGCTGCTGGTCAACGTCAACGGCACGCCCGACCACGGAGACCCCGCCCGGCTCGACAATGCCCGGTTCCTGCTGCCGGTGATCGGAGTCCCACCCGACCGCGCCGACTCCCTGGAATCCGCCGTGGCTCCCGACACGTCGAAACCGGTCTGGGTGACCATGCTATGGCCGCTCGCCGACCGGCCGCGGCTGGCCCCGGGGCAGCCCGGCGGCACGGTTCCGGTCCGGCTGGTCGACGACGACCTGGCCACCTCGCTGGCCACCGGAGGCCGGCTGGACGTTCTGCTCTCCGCCGCCGAGGTCGCCACCAGCCACGACGTCGACCCCGACGGCGCCGTCGGCCGTGCGCTCTGCCTTGCCGTCGACCCGGATCTGCTGGTCACCGTCAATGCGATGACGGCGGGCTACGTGGTGTCGAACCCGCCCGGCGGCCCCGCCCAGCAGCCGGGCGCTCCCACCCACCCGGGCGCCGGGCAAGCCGCCGCGACCGGGTGGCTGAACCGGTTACGGGCGCTAGCGCATCACGTCTGCGTGACACCGCTGCCATACGCGCAGGCCGACCTGGACGCGCTGCAGCGGATCAACGATCGGAGGCTCACCGTGATCGCGACAACCAGCGTCGGCAACATCGTAGACCAGATCCTGGACGTGGCGTCCACCCGGGGCGCCATGCTGCTGACCGACGGCCCACTCACCGTCGGTGCGGTCGGTCTGCTCAACGCCAACAACAGCACGGTCGCCGTCGCCGCGGCCCACCTGGCCGCGCCGGATTCGAAATCGTCCGCCGACGGCTTCCACGATGTCGACACCACCCTCCGGCGGCTGTCCCAGCAGGTGGTGCTGGCGCCGTTCGATCCCGCGGTCAGTGCGGCGCTAGCCGGAGCGGGTAATGATCCCAGCGTGCCCACTTATCTCGACCCCTCATTGACGGTCCGGCTCACGCACGACTCCACCACCGCGCGCCGCCAGGACGCCCTGGGGTCCATGTTCTGGCATGCCCTGGATCGCGATGCCCCGCCGCGCACGCAGCTCCTCGTGCCGCCCGCCACCTGGAACCTGCAGGCCGACGACGCGCAGGTCATCCTGACCGCGCTGGCCACCATCATCCGATCGGGGCTGGGCGTGCCCCACCCGCTCGCTGCGGTGATTGCCGAAGCCGCGGCTTGCACGGAGCCGGGAGCACCGCCTGATGTCTCCGCCCCGGGGCGCGGCCGCTTCGCCGAGACCGTCACCGCCGACATTAACGGCCAGACCGGCCGGCTGTGGCGGCTGACCTCGGCGCTGAGCACCGATGAACGCACCGGGTTGACCGGCGTCCAGTACACCGCGCCGATGCGCGAGGACATGCTACGCGCGTTGAGCCAGTCGCAGCCCCCCGACGGTCGCAACGAGTTGGCGAAACAACGACTGGCGGTGGTCGGCGACACGGTCAACGACTTGTTCGGCGCGGTGACGATCGTGAACCCGGGCGGCTCCTACACCCTGGCGACCGAGCACAGCCCGTTGCCACTGGCCCTGCACAACGGTCTCGCGGTGCCGATCAAGGTGCGCCTGCAGGTCGACGCCCCGCCCGGAATCACCGTGACCGACATCGGGCAGATCGAATTGCCGCCGGGCTATCTGCCGCTGCGGGTTCCGATCGAGGTGAACTTCACCCAACGCGTCTCGATCAACGTCACGCTGCGAACCCCCGACGGCACCCGGCTGGGTGAGCCGGTGCGTTTGTCGGTGCACTCCAACGCCTACGGCAAGGTTCTCTTCGCGATCACCCTGACCGCCGCTGCGGTGCTGTTCTTCCTCGCCGGCCGGCGGCTGTGGCACCGGTTCCGCGACCAGCCCGACCGCGCCGATCCGCCCCACCACCAGCCGGCCGACCGGAGCGGTGTCGGCACTCGCGTGGACGAAGAGCACCGCGTATGAAACCCGCCTTCCGGCGGCCCCATTCATACCACCCGCCGCGTCGGCCTCAGCCGCCCCCGACCGGACCGCTGTCGCCCGTGACCGAGCTACCCACCCGACGGGTGGAGTTGTCCGACTCCGCGCTGGTCTCCCGGTCGTGGGCGATGGCGTTCGCGACGCTGGTCAGCCGGATCACCGGCTTCGGCCGGATCGTCGTGTTAGCGGCCATCCTGGGTGCGGCGCTGTCCAGCGCGTTCTCGGTCGCCAATCAGCTGCCGAACCTGGTTGCCGCGCTCGTACTGGAAGCGACATTCACCGCGATCTTCGTGCCGGTGCTGGCCCGCGCCGAGCAGAGCGACCCCGACGGCGGTGCGGCGTTCGTGCGCCGCCTGGTGACGGTGACGACCACGCTGCTGTTGTTCGCGACCGTCGCGTCGGTGGCCGCCGCGCCGCTGCTGGTTCGGCTGATGCTCGGCCGCGACCCGCAGGTGAACGAGCCGCTCACCACAGGGTTCGCCTATCTGCTACTGCCCCAGGTGCTGGCTTACGGCTTGACTTCGGTGTTCATGGCAATCCTGAACACCCGCAACGTCTTTGGGCCGACGGCTTGGGCCCCGGTCGTAAACAACGTCGTCGCGCTGCTAACACTGGCGGTGTATCTGCTGGTCCCCGGGGAACTTTCAGTCGATCCCGTTCGCATGGCCAACGCCAAGCTGCTGGTGCTCGGCATCGGGACCACGTTGGGCGTGTTCGCACAGACCGCGGTGTTGCTGGCCGCGCTGCGCCGCGAACGCGTGAGCCTGCGCCCGCTGTGGGGTATCGACGAACGGCTCAAGCGGTTCGGCACGATGGCCGCCGCGATGGTGCTCTACGTGCTAATCAGTCAGCTGGGACTGGTGGTCGGTAACCAAATCGCCAGTACCGCAGCGGCTTCTGGCCCGGCGATCTACAACTACACCTGGCTGGTACTGATGCTGCCGTTCGGCATGATCGGCGTGACCGTGCTGACCGTGGTGATGCCGCGGTTGAGCCGCAACGCCGCGGCCAACGACACGGGCGCTGTGCTGGCCGACCTCTCACTGGCCACCCGGCTGACGTTGATCACGCTGATTCCGATCGTGGCGTTCATGACCGTCGGCGGTCCCGCGATCGGCAGCGCATTGTTCGCCTACGGCCACTTTGGCGGCACCGACGCCGGGTATCTGGGGGCCGCGATCGCGCTGTCGGCGTTCACGCTGATCCCCTACGGCCTGGTGTTGTTGCAGCTGCGTGTCTTCTACGCGCGAGAGCAGGCCTGGACGCCGATCGTGATCATCCTCGTCATCACCGCCATCAAGATCGCCGGCTCGGTGCTGGCCCCACATGTCACCGACGACCCGCAGCTGGTGGCCGGCTTCCTCGGGCTGGCCAACGGGCTCGGCTTCCTGGCCGGCGCGATCGTCGGCTACGTACTGCTGCGGCATGCGTTGTTGCCTGCCGGCGGCCATCTGGTCGGACTGGCGGAGGTTCGCACGATCCTGGTTACGGTGGTCGCGTCGATGCTCGCCGGCCTGATCGCCCACGTCATCGACCGGCTCCTGGGGGTGGGCGCGTTGACCGCGCACGGCGGCGCCGCCGGTTCGCTGCTGCGGCTGTTGATCCTGGGGTGCATCATGCTGCCGATCATGGCGACGGTCATGGTGCGCGCGCAGGTTCCCGAGGCGGTGACGGCCATGGCCGCGGTGCGGCGTCGGATCAGCTCCCGCTCGTCGGCTGGCCCCCGGGGATCGTCTCACCGCCGCCCCGTCACGTACCCTGAACAGAGGAATTCGTCCCCGCCGGGGGTTAATACGGTCCAGGAGCCGATCCGGCGTAGGCCTCCGGAACGAGCAGGCAACGCCCGGCTGATGAAAGGACCGGAGGTGACCGACCGCCCCGTCGACAGCGCCGCACCCAGCTCCGGATCCAGCGGCGACCGGCCGCGTACCGCTGCCAATGACTTTCAGTCGGACATTGCGTCCAAGCGCACGGCATTCCCACCGGTTTCGCACCCGCCCGAGCAGCGCAATGGCGGGGCCGCCGACGAGCCGTCCAGCGGCTCGATCCCGTTCGACGCGCCCCGCGACCGCGGCGCCGAACCCGCCGGCGACGATGCGCACCTGGTTCCCGGCGCCCGCATCGCGGGCTGCCGCTACCGATTGCTCGTCTTCCACGGCGGCGCCCCGCCGCTGCAGTTCTGGCAGGCCCTCGACACGGCCCTGGACCGGCCGGTCGCGCTCACCTTCGTCGACCCCGACGGCAGCCTGCCCAGCGACGTGCAGCAGGAAATCCTGTCCTGCACGCTGCGGCTGAGCCGGATCGACAAGCCCGGCATCGCGCGCGTGCTCGACGTCGTCCACAGCCAGCGGGGCGGCCTGGTGGTCGCGGAGTGGATTCGGGGCGGCTCCCTGCAAGAGGTGGCCGACACCGCTCCCTCACCGCTCGGCGCGGTCCGGGCCATGCAATCGTTGGCCGCTGCCGCCGAAGCCGCCCACCGGGCCGGCGTCGCCCTGTCGATCGACCACCCGAGCCGCATCCGGGTCAGCATCGACGGCGACGTCGTGCTGGCATACCCGGCGACGATGCCGGACGCCAATCCCGAAGACGACATCCGCGGCATCGGTGCCTCGTTGTATGCGCTGCTGGTCAACCGGTGGCCGCTGCCCGAATCCGGGGTGCGCAGCGGATTCGCACCGGCCGAGCGCGACATGTTGGGCCTTCCCGTCGAGCCCAGCGTCATCGATCGCGACATCCCCTTCCAGGTCTCCGCAGTGGCCGTCCGCGCCGCGCAGGAGGATGGCGGGATCCGAAGTGCCTCGACACTTTTGAACCTTCTGCAGCAAGCGACCGCGGTCGCCGACCGGACCGAGGTGCTGGGTCCGATCGACGATTCGCCCGCCCCGCCGCCCGCGTGCGACGACCATGCGGTGCTAGCGCGGCGACGGCGCAACATGCTGATCGGTGGCGCCGCGGCACTCGCGGTGATCGTGGTCGCACTGCTGGTGCTGGCCTCGATCGTGAGCAAAATCTTCGGCAATGTGGGCGGCGGCCTGAACAAGGACGAACTCGGACTCAACGGACCGAGTTCGTCGAGCGCGTCGTCGACGGTGCCCGCTGCGCCGTCTGGCAGCGTCATCAAACCCATAAGGGCCACGGTCTTCTCCCCCGACGGCGAAGCCGACAATCCGGGCCAGGCGAGCATGGCCATTGACGGCAACTCCACCACGGGCTGGCAGACCGACATCTACACCGAAGCCGTGCCGTTCCCCAGCTTCAAAAACGGGGTCGGGTTGATGTTGCAACTGCCCAGCCCGACGGCGGTCGGGTCGGTGTCGATCGACACCCCCAGCACCGGGACCAGGGTCGAAATCCGGTCATCGTCCAGCCCGTCGCCGGTCCGGCTGGAGGACACCTCCCTGTTGGTGCCGGCCATCGCGCTCAAGCCCGGGCACAACACGATCCCGGTGCGCTCCGGCGCGAAGACGTCTACTGTCCTGGTGTGGATCACCACCCTGGGCAACACCGACGGGAAGAACCGCTCCGAGCTGTCGAACATCACAATCCAAGCGGTCTCCTGAGACTCACACCCACACCGCTGAGTGAAGTGCTGCCGGACCGGCCGATTGGTTACTGTCCGGCGGTTGGGCATCGGTAGCGATACACGGCTGCGCCGCAGTGACGCCGAGCTGCTCGCCGTCCACGTCGCCGGCGACGGCTGCTCCTTCGGCGAGCTGTTCTACCGTCATCGCCGCCAACTCCACCGTCTGGCGCGGCTGAGCAGCCGCATGCCCGAGGACGCACTGCAGGACGCCATGCTGTCGGCGCACCGGGGTGCCGGATCGTTTCGGCACGACGCCGCGGGGCGGCAGGTGGCTGCACCGGATTGTCGTCAACGCCTGCCTGGATCGGCTGCGCGCAACAAGTCTCACCCGACCAGGCCACTCGAGGATGTCTATCCAGTGCCGGACCGCACCGGTCAGGTCGAAACCGCGGTGATGGTGCCACCGCGCCCTGATGCGCCTGCCGATCGAGCAGCGGGCCACGACCGTGGCCGTCGAAATGCAGGGCTATTCGATCGCCCATACCGCGGCGCTGCTGGGCGTCGCCGAAAGCACCATGAAAAGCCGCTGCGGCCCGCGGCCGGGTCCGGCTCGCCCAGCTACTCGGGTTTCTCGACACTCCCCGCCATCCGGCCGGTCAGAGGCCAGGGCCGGGGCCCACCTTCGCCGTGGGCATGACGGAGACTGGGGTGGATGGGCGACACGAAACACCCCACGAACCAACCGGGGGCCGACCAGCCGGACCAGCATGAGCAACCAGGATCCGAACCGGCGCCGAGCGTGGAGCTGCTCGCCGACCTGCAGGCCAGTCTGCTGGACGACAGCACCGCCGCCCGGGTGTACCGCCGGGTGCGCGACGACCCGGGCGCTCAGCGCGCCCTGCAAGCGCTCCACCGGGTGCGGCGCAACGTCGCGGCCGCCGGCGCGATGACCCACTCCGCACGCTCGGGCGTCCGCCCGGCCAAGGTCTTCGCAGGAGTGGCCGGCGTCTGCGCGGCCCTCGCGGCGGCGGGCTTCGGTACCGCCGCCTTGCTCGACGAGCCGCCGTCAGCGCCGAGCACGCCGACCACTATCGAGCACATCACGGTGTCGACACCGCCCATGGTAGTCCCGCTGTCGCCGGCCGAGATCGGCGCCTTGCTCGGTCACACCCTGGACTACGGTCCGCTGACCGACGTGTCCCGACGGGCGTCGTGCCTGGCCGGTCTCGGCTATCCCGCGGCCACACAGGTACTCGGTGCACGGCCGATCGAGATCAACGCGCGCCCAGGTGTCCTGCTGGTTCTGCCCGGCGATGCGCCGACCGACCTGGCGGTCTTCGCGGTGGCGCTGAACTGCAGCGCCGCTGACACCGGGCTTTTGGCCAGCACCCAGATTCCGCGCCCTTAGAGTGGTGCCACGTGTTGCACGACACGGCCGGGAACAGCCCGCGCCTACGCTGACGTTCAACACGCGTGAGCACCTGCACCGGAAAGGCAACCATGAGCGAAACCGCACCCGACACCGTTCACGAGGTCATCATCATCGGATCCGGTCCGGCCGGGTACACCGCGGCGTTGTATACCGCCCGCGCGCAGCTGGCGCCGCTGGTGTTCGAGGGGACGTCCTTCGGCGGCGCGCTGATGACGACGACGGAGGTCGAGAACTACCCCGGTTTCCGCGACGGCATCACCGGCCCCGAGCTGATGGACCAGATGCGTGAGCAGGTTCTGCGCTTCGGCGCGGACCTGCGGATGGAGGACGTCGAGTCGGTGTCGCTAGAGGGCCCTATCAAGTCGGTCACCACCACTAAGGGTGAGACGTTCAAGGCCCGGGCGGTGATTTTGGCGATGGGTGCGGCCGCGCGGTACTTGCAGGTGCCGGGCGAACAGGAGTTGCTAGGGCGCGGGGTCAGCGTGTGTGCCACCTGTGACGGTTTCTTCTTCCGTGACCAGGACATCGCGGTGATCGGCGGCGGCGACTCGGCGATGGAAGAGGCGACGTTTTTAGCCCGGTTTGCCCGCAGCGTGACCCTGGTACACCGTCGCGACGAATTCCAGGCCTCCAAGATCATGCTCAACCGGGCGCGTTCCAACGACAAGATCACCTTCATGACCAACCAAATCGTGGTCGCCGTGGAGGGTGAGTCGACCGTCACCGGATTACGGTTGCGCGACAACGTAACCGGTGAAGAGACGGTGCTACCGGTGACGGGTGTGTTCGTCGCGATCGGTCACGATCCCCGTTCGGCACTGGTGCGTGACGTCCTCGACGTCGACCCCGACGGCTACGTTCAGGTCCAGGGGCATACCACCTACACGACTATCGAGGGGGTGTTCGCCGCCGGCGACTTGGTCGATCGCATCTACCGGCAGGCGGTCACCGCTGCCGGGAGCGGCTGCTCCGCAGCGATTGACGCCGAGCGCTGGTTGGCCGACCACGACGACGCCGACGCCGGTGAATCGGGAGCGGGAGACGCGGACAGTAACGATCTGATTGGAGCACCACGATGAGCGATACCGAAAAGGGCGCGGCCATAAAGGAGGTCTCGGACGCGTCCTTCTCCACCGACGTGTTGTCCAACGATAAGCCTGTGCTGGTTGACTTTTGGGCAACCTGGTGCGGCCCATGCAAGATGGTCGCCCCAGTTCTCAAGGAAATCGCTACGGAATGCTCGGACCAACTGACCGTCGCCAAGCTCGATGTCGACGCAAACCCGAAAACCGCGCGTGATTTCCAGGTGGTGTCGATCCCGACGATGATCCTGTTCAAGGACGGCCGGCCGGTCAAGCGAATTGTGGGCGCCAAAGGCAAGGCAGCGCTGCTGCGTGAGCTGTCGGACGCGGTTCCCGACCTCACTTGAGAACGGGCTGCGCTGGGCGGCAGTACCTCACCGTTCAGCCTGGGGTTTTCAGAAAACCGGAAAGTATCTGCGACAATACCGATTAGCTGTAATGCGTTTGTGAGCCTGTCAGTTTGTCCCGGAAGGCCCTTGGTATGTCGAGTCCGCGCCGCGAAAACGACGACGCGTTGCGCTGTGGCGACCGCAGCGCAGCTGTGACCAAGATCCGGGCGTCCCTGGCCGCTTTAGGGCTGCTGAACAATTCGGAAGAAGACTTGAGTACCGGGCGCCAGGTGGCTCCCGACGTCTTTGATGCCCAACTTGACCAGGCCGTGCGGGCTTTTCAGCAGCACCGCGGACTCCTGGTGGACGGCATCGTCGACGAGGCCACCTACCGGGCGCTGAAAGAGTCCTCCTACCGGCTTGGCGCTCGCACGCTATATCACCAGTTCGGTACCCCGCTATACGGTGACGACGTGGCTACCTTGCAGGCCCGGCTGCAAGATCTAGGGTTCTACACAGGTCTGGTCGACGGACATTTCGGCCTACAAACACACAACGCGTTGATGTCCTACCAGCGTGAGTACGGGCTATCCCCCGATGGAATCTGCGGTCCGGAAACGTTGCGCTCATTATACTTTCTGAGTTCGCGGGTCAGTGGTGGTTCACCGCACGCCATTCGCGAAGAAGAACTGGTTCGGCGGTCGGGTCCACGGCTGTCCGGCAAGCGTATCATCATCGACCCGGGCCGCGGCGACGACGACCACGGACTGATCGCGCATGGTCCTGCCGGCCCTATCAGCGAAGCAGATATCTTGTGGGACTTGGCGAGTCGGCTCGAAAGCCGGATGACAGCCATCGGCATGGAGACCTTCCTGTCCCGGCTGATCAACCGGGCCCCTTCGGACGCCGAACGTGCCGCAACCGCCAACAACGTGGGTGCCGACCTGATGATCAGCCTGCGCTGCGAAGCTCAGGTCAGCCCCTCGGCTAACGGTGTCGCTTCGTTCTATTTCGGCAACTCACACGGATCGGTGTCGACCATCGGTCGTAATCTTGCCGACTTCATCCAGCGTGAAGTGGTGGCCCGCACCGGATTACGAGACTGCCGGACTCATGGACGCACCTGGGATCTGCTGCGCCTGACAAGGATGCCCACCGTTCAGGTCGACGTCGGATACATCACCAATCCCGGTGATCGGGAACGGCTGATCTCGACCCAAACCCGGGACGCGATTGCCGAAGGCATTCTCGCCGCGGTCAAGCGGCTTTACCTGCTCGGCAAAAACGACCGGCCCACCGGCACATTCACGTTCGCCGAGTTGCTCGCGCACGAGCTGTCCGTGGAGCGGACCACCAGGTTCGGCGGAACTTAACCAGCCCTCTTGTTCTGCAATGCATTTCCCTCCTGCAGAACGTAGTTCGACCCGGCCCCCACCGGCTGCTGCAGCTGAGCGTTCGACAGCAGGCGCTCCAGTGCGGCCTCCACTTCGGCCTTCCAACCCAGTCCCTTGTCGAGCTCGAGCCGTAGCCGAGGGAAATACGAATGATGCGCTACCACAACGAATCCCGCGTCTTGCAAGAATCCTGCGTCGATGATGCAGCGCTCTACCGAACAGTCACAGAGTAATTTCAGCACGGGTCGGGTGGCGGGGTCGGCCAGCCGCAGATCCGACAACTCCGACACCGCCGAGGTACGGCCGAAAGCTTCCAGGGCCCGGACGCCGCGCCGCACCAATTCTTCGATCACCCGGGCCAGCAAGCTCTGCGCCAAATCGTCTGTGGCATGCTCTTCTTCGATACCCATGGACGTCAATAGCACCGCATCTGCCGACACCGGTGCGGTCGGGAACCGGCGTGCCCGCGGTACCGCTCCTGGAGGGGCATACAGGGCGTAGCCCAGGCAGGGTGGTTCGGCCTGATTGCGTTCGTCGGTAATCGCCGTGGCAACTTGGCCACACGAACCCCACTCGAGCATGACCATCGACAGCCAGGCTTCCTTTTCGAATTCAGGATCGGCCAGGTGGTCCTGATCGCCCAGCGTCGCAAGATCGACCTCCCAATACACGCACCGGCGGGCATGCTTGGGAAGCTGCTCGAAAGCTTCGAGCCGCAGTGGCGTGATTCGAGTAGACACTAGCCTCCTGGCCTCCGTGCGTACCGCGACCGGATTACCCGCGGACCGGCTGTTTCCAGCCCGACGTGCACGACGAACCCCTCCAGGATAGGAGGGTTTGTTGTTCCCGGACCAGTGTTGACCCCGCCACTCTGCTCCGGCCGCAAAACCGGCCCAAATCGCGGCGCGGAGCGCTGCGACATCGCGTATCAATCGTTGCACAGTGGATCTTCGTTTGATAGTGTAGTCTGTAGCACTGTGGCCCGTCCCCAAATCCTAGGCTGTGTCACAGTGACGTGGTTACTGCGGGTGAGCCGGTCGCGCCTTAGGCGGGACCATCATGTCGATTATTCGCTGGAGATCCTCGACCGAGGCGAATTCGACGACAATCTTCCCCTTGCGCTTGCCGAGACTGACGGTCACTCGGGTGTCGAAGGCGTTCGAGAGCCGCTCGGAGACATCTTGTAGGCCGGGCATCTGGATCGGCTTGCGGCGTGGCGGTGCCGGGGTCGTCGCGTCGCCTCGGTTGGCCAGCGTCACGGCCTCCTCGGTGGCGCGCACCGACAGCCCCTCGGCGACGATACGGCTCGCAAGCTCTTCCTGGGCCTCGAGACCCGCCTCCAGCGATAGCAGTGCACGGGCGTGGCCGGCGGACAGCACGCCGGCTGCTACCCGCCGCTGCACCGGAATCGGGAGTTTGAGCAGTCGGATCATGTTGGTGATCAACGGTCGCGATCGACCGATGCGTGCGGCCAGTTCATCGTGGGTGATCCCGAATTCGTCGAGCAACTGCTGGTATGCGGCGGCCTCTTCCAAGGGATTCAGCTGTGCGCGGTGAATATTCTCCAACAGGGCGTCGCGCAACAAGTTGTCATCGGTGGTCTCCCGCACGATCGCCGGCAGGGTGGCCAGGCCGGCCGCCTGCGCGGCACGCCAGCGACGCTCTCCCATCACGAGTTGATAACGGGCGCCGGTGGCCTTCCCGGACACCGCTCGCACCACGATGGGTTGCAACAAGCCGAACTCGCGGATCGAATGCACCAGCTCGGCCAGCGCCTCGTCGTCGAACGCCTGGCGCGGCTGGCGCGGGTTGGGCTCGATGTCTGACGGCGCAATCTCCCGATAGACCGCGCCTATTTCGTTGATCGTCGGCGCGGGCCCACTGATCAGCACGTCGGCTGCCGCGTCACCCATCCGCGGCCCCGGCGTCGCGGGTCCCGAGGCCCCTTCGGCAGGGCCGGTCGGAATCAGCGAAGCCAGGCCCCGGCCGAGGCCACCCTTCCTACGTGATGGCTGCGTCATTGTGGTCCCTTCGGAGATTAATCACGTTGTGCGAGTTCACGACTCGCGTCGAGGTAACTCATGGCACCACGCGAGCCAGGGTCGTAGTCGATGATTGTCATGCTGTATCCCGGCGCTTCGGAGACCTTCACGCTGCGCGGGATGACGGTCCGCAACACCTTGGGGCCGAAGTGGCGGCGGACCTCCTCGGCAACCTGGTCGGCGAGGTTGGTCCGTCCGTCGTACATGGTAAGTACCACGGTGGTGACGTCGAGCTGCGGGTTGAGGTGGGCCTTCACCATCTCGATGTTCTGCATCAGCTGCGATACACCCTCGAGCGCGTAGTACTCACACTGAATCGGGATCAACACCTCTGGGGCGGCGACAAGCGCGTTGATGGTCAGCAGTCCCAACGACGGCGGGCAGTCCACAAAGACGTAATCGAAGTCGAAGCCCTCCAATTGCGCTAGCGCGGTTCGCAACCGGCTCTCCCGGGCAACCATGCTGACCAATTCGATCTCGGCGCCGGCCAAATCGATCGTGGCCGGCACGCAATATAGCCGGTCGCTGTGCGGACTGCGCCGCAGCGCGGTTGCCAGGGTCTCCTCCCCCAGCAGTACCTCGTATGAGGACGGCGTCCCGGATTGACGATCGGTGATGCCGAGCGCGGTGCTGGCGTTGCCCTGCGGGTCGAGGTCGATCACCAGGATCTTGGGTCCTTGTAAAGCCAGCGCCGCCGCCAGGTTCACCGCGGTGGTGGTCTTGCCGACGCCGCCTTTCTGGTTCGCGACCGTAAAGACTCGGGGATGAGAGAGCTTGGGTAGCGGCGGGTAGGTGGTGTGCAGCACCCGCATCGCCCGCTCGGCGGCTGCGCCGATCGGGGTGTCGAATTCGCTCAATGTTTTACGTGAAACATCGGAGGGTGGGTTCACCGTCTGTGAGGATTGCGGCGCCTGTGGTACCACACCCACACCCTCTGGCAAGTTTTGGGGTACGCTCATGGCCTTCTCCTGTCCGCCCGCGATGTCAATTCGCGTCGCGACCGGGCTGCGCGCTGCGCTACCACCACAGTTGCGGGCGGATGCAAATAGCTCGCGCCACATGTCACTACTCTGACATCAACTGCATCTAGCGTCGCCATTACACGCCGATGTTGTAAGACTTCACCGGGAGCGCACTCCCCTTTAATCGCGATCATGCGTCCACCCGGACGTAGCAACGGCATGCTCCACTTCGTCAGTTTGTCCAACGCGGCCAGTGCTCGGGACACCGCGACATCGCGGTTGCCCCATTGCTGCTGCACCCATGGCTCTTCGGCGCGGCAACGCACCACCTCGACGCTTAGCCTTAGTTCTGCAACTACCTCTTTGAGAAACTCGCTGCGGCGCAGCAACGGCTCGAGTAAGACCATATCCAGATCCGGTCGAGCAATTGCCAACGGTATTCCTGGCAGTCCCGCTCCGCTCCCGATATCGACAACCCGTTCGCCGTCGCCGAACAATTCGGCGACGGCCGCGCTGTTCAGTACATGGCGGTCCCAGATACGCGGCACCTCACCGGGGCCCAACAGGCCGCGTTCCACTGCGGCGATCGCGAGGATCTCCGCATACTGCGCGGCGGTGCCGAGGCCCGCTCCAAAGAACACCGCAGCCCCGGCCGGCACAGGCCTCGGTAGAATATCCGCCGTACCGGGGATCACCCCTTCTGGATCGGAACCCCCACCATGTTTCACGTAAAACATTCCTCCAACCTTGGAACCTACGGCTGCGAACAAACTGGACTAGTGCAATCCTGAAGCAGGCTAGTCATGCAAAACGACAACCCGTCGCGACGGCTCCACACCCTCGCTTTCGGTGTGTACGCCAGCGACGGCGGCGACCGCGTCGTGAACGATCTTCCGCTCGAACGGCGTCATTGGTTTGAGCTCTTCACGCTCGCCTGTTTCCAGCACCCGCCGGGCCACCTTGTTACCCAACGCCGCCAGCTCTTCGTGGCGACGCCGGCGCCAGCTCGCGATGTCAAGCATCAGCCGGCTGCGCACGCCGGTCTTCTGATGCACAGCCAGCCGAGTCAGCTCCTGCAGGGCGTCCAGCACCTCGCCGCCGCGCCCGACCAACTTATTCAGGTCGTCGCTGCCGTCAATACTAACGACCGCTCGGTTCCCTTCCACGTCAAGGTCGATATCCCCGTCAAAATCCAACAGGTCCAGCAGCTCCTCGAGATAATCGCCAGCGATCTCGCCTTCGGCGACTAATCGCTCCTCGAGGTCGTCGCTCTCGTCGGCACCGGCGTCAATCGCGGCGGTATACTCGAGTGCATCCGCGACCGTCGGCCGGGAGTCAACATCCCGTTCGGTGGTGTCGGCGTCCGTCATCTTCTCTACCTCGTCCATGGGTCTGCCCCTAATCTCTTTCGGGTCACTCTTCGGCGCTAGCACAGTAAACCTGTGGCACTAGCGCTTCCGTCTCTTGGGTCGCGCCCTTGGTTTCAGGGTCCGGTTCGCTAGACCGGTGGCACCGCCGATCGGTTTGCCGTCGGTATTCGGTTTCGGCGTCTTCTCGGCCACGTCCGAGGCGCTCTCGTCGCCTTCGTCGCGGACGTCACTGTTCGTCGGCGCGGATTTTCTTTTCGGCTTGGCACCCGGCAGCGGAGCATTGACCACCCTTCGCTGCAGCGTCTCCCGCTTCTTCGCCTCGTCCTCTTTCTCGATCATGCTGAACACATAATGCTGTTGGCCGAATGTCCAGATATTGTTCGAGAACCAATACAGGATGATCGCCACCGGAAGGAACGGGCCACCAACCACGACACCGAATGGAAAGACATACAGCGCAAGCTTATTCATCATCGCCGTCTGAGGATTCGCCGACACTTCCGCGCTCTGCCGGGCAATCGATGCTCGGCTATTGAAGTACGTGGCGATGCCCGCCAGAATCATCACCGGCGCGCCAACCGCGATCACCGCCGGACGATTGAAATCGATGAAGGCGTCCAACCCGGTACGCTGTGTCATCGATGCACCGATCGGGGCGCCGAACAGATTCGCATCCAGGAAGTAACCGACGTCGGCCGAGCTGAACATGTAGTTACCTGTGGCGCGGTTCTGAGCCACCGACATCTGCGGTTGGCCGAACCCGCCGGTGGTGCGGTTGAACGATCGCAACACGTGATAGAGCCCAAGGAACACCGGAATCTGGGCGAGCATCGGCAAGCAGCCCAGTATCGGGTTGAATGCGTGCTCGCGCTGCAGCTTCTGCAATTCCAGCGCCATCCGCTGGCGGTCCTTGCCGTACTTCTTCTGCAGCGCCTTGATCTGGGGCTGGAGTTCCTGCATCTGCCGAGTGGTGCGGATCTGCCGGACGAACGGTTTGTAAAGCAGCGCCCGCAAGCTGAACACCAGGAACATCACCGACAGGGCCCAGACGAAAAAGTTCGAGGGTCCCAGTAAAGCCCCAAACAGCTTGTACCAAACCCACATGATCCACGACACCGGGTAGTAGACAAAGTCGAGGCTAAACACGTCAAACAACAGATCCACTCTCCCCTCGCGACGCCGGGATTTCCCCGACAGCGCTGGTGTCATCACGGTTCACCGGGCAGCCTTGGTCTGCGAAGCGGCGCTCGGGCGTTGGGTCCCATCCTCCCCGATGCCACGGTCCGCACTTGGCGAACCTGACCAACGCAAACCAACTCCCCTGAAACAGTCCGAACTCGGTGAGCGCTTCGACGGCGTACTGACTGCAGGTCGGCATGAAGCGACACGTCGGCGGCCGCAGCGGCGACACCATGTGCCGGTACACCTGGATCACGAACACCAGACCACGCACTACGGTCGTGCCGGCACGGGTGACGCCAGTGCTCCCCGGCGCCGTCATACTCAACGGTTCGTCCCACCTTGTTTGAGGACCCACCGCAACCCGAGGCGCAGTTCCTGCTCCAGCCGGGCCGACGATGCGTCCCGACTACCCGGCAACACGCGAATCACCATCCGGTCGTTGTACTCAAGATCGGTCAGCATCCCGCGGACCACGTGCCGCAACCTACGCGACACCCGATGACGGTCAACGGCCGATCCGACCGATTTGCCGACAATCAGCCCGACGCGTGGACCGTTGACGGTTCCGACGTTGGTGTCCCGCCGCATATGGACAACAAGATCGGACTGCGCCGCGCGTACCCCGTATTTCACCGTCGCGTCGAATTCCCGAGATCGCCGCATGCGGTTACGTGCGGGAAGCACCGCCAACAAACCTGTCGGTCAGATCAAGCAGAAAGAGCGCGGCGACCCTTGCGGCGACGGCCAGAAACGATGGCGCGCCCGGCCCTGGTCCGCATCCGCAGGCGGAAGCCATGCGCCCGGGCACGGCGCCGATTGTTCGGCTGGAAAGTCCGTTTGCCCTTAGCCACGGCGTTCTCCTCGTTCTATCTCGCTAGAAGCTTTCTCAGCCCTCCGGCCGTTCACGTTTGGCTCAGCCATATTATCTTCGTATCGGTCAGAACTGTGGTCTTACTGCTGGCCGGCGCGGTCCTCGAGAAACATAACTCCTGGGTCGTAGCCGTATCGCCGACTTTCGGGCGACTGTATGAGGGTACTGACGCATGTTCGCCGGGTCAAACCTAGCCTACGCCAACAAGACACGCTCCCGACCAACGTCGAAGCACCTCGAGCCGGCACTATCCCGAACCAACCCTAAAAAACGCGATTGGAATGCAACAGAACTGTTGGCAGCCGCACGGAAAACTGTTAACTTCGAGCAATGCCGTTTCAGATTTGGGACGGCGCTCGACAACGAAGCATGATGGCGGATCTTCTGGCGGTGTAGACGACCTGGCCTGGGTTGTCTCCGGCCCACAAGTTTGGGAGCTGTCACCGACAGGATGCAGCACGCACCCGTCTATCCTGTCCACACATGTGTATAACTTATGTGGACAGTCGCTTTGTCGGCAAGTGGTTAGGGTTTGACGTCGGACCAGGGAGAGTGCGTCGTTGACCGATGACCCCGGTTCTGGTTTCACGACCGTGTGGAACGCGGTCGTCTCCGAGCTCAACGGTGGTTCCGACGAAGACGGTGAGACCGACAACCGCACCACACTCGCCACCCCACTGACCCCGCAACAACGTGCCTGGCTCAATCTCGTCCAGCCCCTCACCATTGTCGAGGGTTTCGCGCTGCTGTCGGTGCCGAGCAGTTTCGTGCAGAACGAGATCGAACGCCATCTGCGCATCACGATCACCGATGCGCTGAGTCGGCGGCTTGGTCAGCAAATCCAGCTCGGGGTCCGCATCGCGCCGCCCACCGACGACACCGAGGATGTCGCCTTCACATCCGACAACACCTACGCCGATGATCCCGGCCAAGAAACTTCAAGTGACGTTGACGAAGCCTACGAGAGCAGTGAAACCACCGAAAACGGCGAAATCGTCGCGGCCGAGCAGAGTTGGCCCAATTACTTTACCGGACAGCCGCTGTCCACCGACTCCGGCGCCGCGGACGGCACCAGCCTCAACCGGCGCTACACATTCGAGACTTTCGTCATCGGCGCCTCCAACCGGTTCGCTCATGCCGCAGCCCTAGCTATCGCCGAAGCGCCGGCGCGGGCCTACAACCCACTCTTCATCTGGGGAGAGTCTGGCCTAGGCAAAACCCATTTACTGCATGCCGCAGGCAATTACGCGCAGCGACTGTTCCCCGAGATGCGGGTCAAGTACGTCTCGACAGAAGAATTCACCAACGACTTCATCAACTCGCTGCGCGACGACCGCAAGGTCGCGTTCAAACGCAGCTACCGCGATGTCGATGTGCTGCTCGTCGATGACATCCAGTTCATCGAGGGTAAGGAAGGTATCCAGGAGGAGTTCTTCCACACCTTCAACACGTTGCACAACGCCAACAAACAGATCGTCATCTCGTCGGACCGGCCACCCAAACAGCTCGCCACCCTGGAAGACCGACTGCGGACCCGGTTCGAATGGGGCCTGATCACCGATGTCCAGCCACCCGAGCTGGAAACCCGCATCGCCATTCTGCGCAAGAAGGCACAGATGGAACGCCTCGCGGTGCCCGACGACGTCCTCGAGTTGATCGCCAGCAGCATCGAACGCAACATCCGTGAGCTCGAGGGCGCCCTGATCCGGGTCACGGCGTTCGCCTCGCTCAACAAAACGCCGATCGACAAATCGCTGGCCGAAATCGTGCTGCGGGATCTGATCGCCGACGCCAGCACGATGCAGATCAGCGCGGCGACGATCATGGCGGCCACCGCCGAATACTTCGATACCACCATCGAGGAGTTACGCGGCCCGGGCAAGACCCGAGCGCTAGCTCAGTCCCGCCAGATCGCCATGTACCTCTGCCGCGAGCTGACCGACCTGTCGCTACCCAAGATCGGCCAGGCGTTCGGCAGGGACCACACCACGGTCATGTACGCACAGCGAAAGATCTTGTCCGAGATGGCCGAGCGACATGAAGTGTTCGATCACGTCAAAGAACTCACCACGCGGATCCGGCAACGCTCCAAGCGCTGACTCACCCTCGCACCCACAAGAGCGCCGCGGTGCGGGCGGAAATACCAACTTTTCGTAAAAACTTCTCGCTCGTTTGTAACTCCAGCCACACCCCCGATATGTGGGCAATACTGTGTACAAACGTGCCGAATGTCGGTGTAGTACCCGGCGCCAGCGTGCACACCCCGCCCCGATCCCCAGCGCCCCAACACCGACTGCACAGTTCCCCTGCCGGTCACCCACAGGGTCGCCACCGCGCTAGCTGCATCAAACCGCGGTTGTCCCCAGAATGCACAGGCCTTAATACTGGTACTGAAATCTTTCCGTTTGTTTTTCTTTGAAGAGCAGCTGTGGGGACACGTGGTCGCATAGCGCTCATCTGGTCGTCACCCACTCGGGTTGTCGGCCTTTGCGATTAGCTTTAAAGATGGACGAGGAAGCTTTACGGTTGTTGTTGTTCGTGCCGTTGTGGATGTCGTGGAGCAGAAGGCACGCCGGCGGGGCGCACAGCCAACCGGTGGTTTCGGATTTGGGTAGGTGATAAGGACGCTATGAACGTGGCGACGACGAATGCTGGCCTCACCGACCTAAAGTTTCGGCTGGTCCGAGACTCGTTCGCCGACGCTGTGTCGTGGGTCGCGAAAAACCTGCCGTCGAGGCCGGCTGTGCCAATCCTCTCCGGCATGTTATTGACGGGCACCGATGAGGGGTTGACGGTCTCTGGATTCGACTACGAAGTCTCCGCCGAGGCACAGATTGCGGCCGAAATCGCTTCTCCGGGAAGTGTTTTAGTGTCGGGACGCTTGTTGTCCGACATTGTTCGGGCGTTGCCGGACAAGCCGATCGATTTCTATGTCGACGGCAACCGGGTGACGTTGACCTGTAGAAGTGCCAAGTTCTCCCTGCCGACCATGGCGGTCGAGGATTACCCGACATTGCCGACGCTGCCGGAAGAGACCGGCAGCCTGCCGTCGGATTTGTTTGCCGAGGCGATCAGCCAGGTTGCAATTGCCGCCGGCCGCGACGACACGCTGCCGATGCTGACCGGCATCCGCGTCGAGATCTCCGGTGAATCGCTCGTTTTGGCGGCAACCGACAGGTTCCGCCTGGCAGTCCGCGAACTGACCTGGTCGGTGTTGTCACCTGATATCGAGGCTGCCGTGCTGGTGCCGGCCAAAACCCTGGCCGAGGCGGCGAAAGCGGGGACCGACGGGTCCGACGTCCGATTGTCGTTGGGCAGCGGTTTGGGTGTCGGCAATGACGGGCTGATTGGCATCAGCGGCAACGGTAAGCGCAGCACCACCCGGCTGTTGGATGCCGAGTTCCCGAAATTCCGTCAGTTGCTTCCCGCCGAGCACACCGCGGTGGCGACCATAAACGTCGCCGAACTGACCGAGGCGATCAAGCTCGTCGCGCTGGTCGCGGATCGCGGCGCTCAGGTGCGGATGGAATTCTCCGAGGGGACGTTGCGGCTGTCCGCCGGCGCCGACGACGTCGGCCGGGCCGAAGAAGCGCTCGCCGTCGACTTCGCCGGTGAACCGTTGACCATCGCGTTCAACCCGACTTACCTAACCGACGGACTCGGATCGGTCCACGCCGATCGGGTGTTGTTCGGCTTCACCACTCCCGGGAAACCGGCGTTGCTACGCCCAGCCTTCGATGCGGATAGCCACCCCACGGGTACCGGCCCGTTCTCCGCATTGCCCACCGATTACGTCTACTTGTTAATGCCAGTTCGGTTGCCCGGATAGGCCGAACAGGTGTACGTCCGACATTTAGGGCTGCGCGATTTCCGGTCCTGGGCGCACGCCGACGTCGAGCTGGAACCGGGCCGGACGGTGTTTGTCGGACCCAACGGCTTCGGAAAGACGAATCTCATTGAGGCGCTGTGGTATTCGACTACGTTGGGTTCACATCGGGTCGGTGTCGATGCACCGTTGATCCGGGCTGGGTGCGGCCGCGCGGTGGTGTCAACCATCGTGGTCAACGGCGGCCGGGAATGCGCGATCGATGTGGAGATTATCGCCGGCCGAGTCAACAAGGCCAGGCTCAATCGGTCACCGGTGCGTAGTACCCGGGAGGTGGTCGGGGTCTTGCGTGCGGTGTTGTTCGCTCCCGAAGATCTGTCTCTGGTTCGCGGTGATCCGGCTGATCGCCGGCGATACCTCGACGATCTGGAGACCGTTCGACGCCCGGTATTCGCCGTGCTGCGCGCGGATTACGACAAGGTGCTGCGGCAGCGCACCGCACTGTTGAAGTCGCTGGCCGGGGCGCGGTACCGCGGTGACCGCGACACGTTGGACACTCTCGAGGTGTGGGATGCGCGGCTGGCCGAGCACGGCGCCGAATTGATGGCTGCCCGTATCGATTTGATGAATCAACTGACGTCCGAGGTGGAGAAGGCTTACAAACTGCTGGCCCCGGGATCGCGCTCCGCCGCCGTCGGCTACAAGTCGAGCATCGACCGGGCGGGTATCGACAATCCGGCAGACACCGGCGGCGACCGGAAATTGTTGGAAGCCGCGTTGTTGTCGGCGTTGGCGGCGCGCCGCGACGCCGAGCTGGAGCGGGGGGTCTGTTTGGTCGGCCCGCACCGCGATGACTTGGAATTACGGCTCGGCGACCAGCCGACGAAAGGCTTTGCCAGCCATGGCGAATCGTGGTCTTTTGCGCTCGCCCTGCGGCTGGCCGCGTACGAGTTGTTGTGCGCCGACGGTGGTGAACCGGTTTTGTTGCTCGACGACGTTTTTTCCGAACTCGACGCCGCTCGCCGCCGGGCGTTGGCCACCATCGCGAATTCTGCGGAACAAGTTTTGGTGACAGCGGCGGGGCTGGAAGATATCCCCGAGGGCTGGGACGCTAAGCAGGTGCACATCGACTTACGGGACGACGACTCGGGCCGGATTTCGGTGATGCAGCCATGACCGGCTCCGAGCAGGAACCCCAGGACGTCACTTCCCCACCACCCACTGAGTTGTGCGATATCGATCTGGTGCGGCGTACACTCGAGGAGGCGTGGGCGGCCGCACGAGCGCAGGGCAAAGACGTTGGGCTGGGCAGCGGTGCGGGGCAGCGGCGGGTGACCGGGCAGCGACGCAGTTGGTCGGGTCCGGGACCCGACGTGCGCGACCCGCAACCGCTCGGGCGGCTCGCCCGTGAACTCGCGAAAAAGCGTGGTTGGTCCGGACACGTCGCCGAGGGCACCGTTTTAGGCCATTGGGCGACGGTGGTCGGGCAGCAGATCGCCGATCACGCCACGCCGACACGGCTGCACGAGGGGGTGCTCAGCGTGGCCGCCGAGTCGACGGCCTGGGCCACCCAGCTGAGGATGATCCAGGCACAATTGCTTGTCAAGATCGCCGCCGCGGTCGGCAACGGCGTGGTCACTTCGTTGAAAATCACCGGTCCGGCCGCTCCGTCATGGCGGAAGGGTCCGCGACACATCTCTGGGCGCGGGCCGCGTGACACCTACGGCTGACACTATCGGGGCCGTGTGGTGCTCGGATTCCTGCCGGGTGGAGACGGAAACGGGCGGCGACTCAGAGACGCGGGGACGAAATGAACCCCCATGACGTACGTACCCGGAGGACGTACCGTCATTGAAGAAATCGGACATACGGCGCGTACAGATTAGGCAGAAACGCGCTCGGAGAATCGGTCTTAAACGTCGATCACGGTAGAGTGGATGAATGCGACTGTTGCGGTGGCTGGAACCGCTCGCATGAAACCCCAAGGAGAGCATTCTGACCGTGGCTGCCCAGAAGAAGAAGGCGCAAGACGAATACGGCGCGTCAGCGATCACCGTGCTCGAAGGGCTCGAGGCCGTCCGGAAACGACCCGGTATGTATATCGGGTCCACCGGTGAGCGAGGTCTGCACCACCTCATTTGGGAGGTGGTCGACAACTCTGTCGACGAGGCGATGGCTGGGTACGCGACCCGGGTCGACGTTCGTATCTTCGATGATGGCAGCGTCGAGGTGGCCGACGACGGGCGGGGCATTCCGGTGGCCATGCACGCTACTGGCGCTCCAACCGTCGACGTCGTCATGACCCAACTGCACGCCGGAGGCAAGTTCGGCGGCGAGAACAGCGGCTACACTGTCAGCGGCGGCCTGCATGGCGTCGGTGTGTCGGTGGTCAATGCGTTGTCCACCCGCCTGGAGGTCAACATCAAACGCGACGGCTATGAGTGGTTCCAGTACTACGACCATGCGGTGCCCGGCACGCTCAAGCAAGGCGAGGCCACCAAGAAGACCGGGACCACCATTCGGTTCTGGGCCGACCCCGAGATCTTCGAAATCACCCAATATGATTTCGAGTTGGTGTCGCGCCGGCTGCAGGAGATGGCGTTCCTCAACAAGGGTTTGACGATCAACCTAACTGACGAACGGGTGTTGCAGGACGAGGTCGTCGATGAGGTGGTTAGCGACACGGCCGAGGCGCCCCGGTCGGCCGAAGAGCAGGCGGCCAAATCGGCCAAGCCGCATAAGGTCAAGTACCGCACATTCCATTACCCGGGTGGTCTGGTCGACTTTGTCAAGCATATCAACCGTACCAAGAATCCGATCCAGCCCAGCATAATTGAATTCCGCGGCGGGGAACCGGGATACCAGATGGAAATCGCGATGCAGTGGAACAGCGGTTATTCGGAGTCGGTGCACACATTCGCTAACACTATCAACACCCACGAGGGCGGCACTCACGAAGAAGGCTTCCGCAGCGCGTTGACCTCGGTGGTGAACAAGTACGCCAAAGATAAAAAGCTGCTCAAAGACAAGGATCCCAACCTGACCGGCGAAGACATCCGGGAAGGCCTGGCCGCGGTGATCTCGGTGAAGGTAACCGAGCCGCAGTTCGAGGGGCAGACCAAGACGAAACTTGGTAACACCGAAGTGAAGTCGTTCGTGCAGAAAGTCTGTAACGAACAACTCACGCACTGGTTCGAGGCGAATCCCTCCGCGGCGAAAACCATTGTTAAAAAATCGGTTTCGTCCGCGCAAGCCCGCATTGTAGCGCGTAACGCGCGGGAGTTGGTGCGGCGTAAGAGTGCCACGGATTTGGGAGGATTGCCGGGTAAGTTGTCCGATTGCCGTTCTACCGATCCACGTAAGTCCGAATTGTATGTGGTGGAAGGAGATTCTGCGGGCGGGTCAGCCAAAAGCGGCCGCGACTCGATGTTCCAGGCTATCCTGCCGCTGCGCGGCAAGATCATCAACGTCGAAAAGGCCCGCATTGACCGGGTGCTGAAAAACACCGAAGTCCAAGCCATCATCACCGCTCTGGGTACCGGAATCCACGACGAATTCGATATCACCAAACTGCGTTACTACAAGATCGTGCTGATGGCTGATGCCGACGTCGACGGCCAACACATCTCTACCCTGCTGCTCACCCTGTTATTCCGGTTCATGCGCCCGCTGATCGAACACGGGCACGTGTTTTTGGCCCAGCCCCCGCTATACAAACTCAAATGGCAACGCAGCGACCCCGAATTCGCCTATTCCGACCGGGAACGCGACGGCCTGCTTGATGCCGGGCAGAAGGCGGGCAAAAAGATCAACAAAGACGACGGCATCCAGCGTTACAAAGGGCTGGGCGAAATGGACGCCAAAGAACTCTGGGAAACTACCATGAACCCCTTGGTGCGGGTACTGCGTCAAGTCACCCTCGACGACGCTGCCGCCGCCGACGAATCATTCTCCATTCTGATGGGCGAAGACGTCGACGCCCGCCGTAGCTTCATCACCCGCAACGCCAAAGACGTCCGCTTCCTCGACGTTTAAAAGTCTTAACCTGTTGTGCGACTTCTAAAAAGAGGACTACATGACCGACACGACGCTACCCCTGGGCGACGATTCTGTCGACCGGATCGAGCCGGTCGACATTCAGCAGGAGATGCAGCGCAGCTACATCGACTACGCAATGAGCGTGATCGTGGGCCGCGCCTTGCCGGAAGTTCGCGATGGACTCAAGCCAGTGCATCGCCGGGTACTGTACGCGATGTACGACTCCGGATTCCGGCCAGACCGCAGCCATGCGAAGTCAGCGCGGTCAGTCGCCGAGACGATGGGTAACTATCACCCACACGGTGACGCGTCGATCTATGACACGTTGGTGCGGATGGCGCAGCCGTGGTCGCTGCGCTACCCATTGATCGACGGCCAAGGCAACTTCGGTTCGCCGGGCAACGACCCGCCAGCCGCGATGCGGTACTGCGTCACCGGGGACGCGTTGGTGCGCTTACCATTCGGTGGCTCGGTTCGTATTGCCGATGTGGTGCCAAACGCCCGACCCAACTCCGACAATGCAATTGAATTGAAGGTGCTCGATCGGCACGGCAACCCTGTGGTCGCCAATCGACTGTTTCATTCGGGCGAGCACCAGACATATGCGGTGCGAACAGCCGAAGGCTACGAAGTCACGGGAACGGCCAACCACCCGCTCCTGTGCTTGGTCAACGTCGGCGGTATACCTACATTGTTGTGGAAGCTAATCGAGGAAATCCGACCCGGCGATCACGTCGCGTTGCAGCGGACACCGTCGGTGGAGTTCGGTCCGGTAGATTCGCATTCGACGATGGAGGCGCTTTTATTCGGCGCGTTCATCAGTGAGGGTTTCGTCTCTGACGGGCGCGCCAGGTTCAACAACCCTGATCGCTATTATTTCAACGTAGTGGTGGCCGCGTACGACGCGGTTGTCGGCGGCCACCACTACCTGTCGACTAGGACCATCGCATCCGGTTCGGTGCTGCACGAGCTCGATATCCAGGACTTGACCGAACTAAAGAAAACCCGACTGGCCGACTTGTGCGGGAATCGGTCGGCGGACAAGTTTGTCCCGAATTGGCTGTGGCATTCACCCGTAGCCGTCAAGCGCGCCTTCCTGCAGGCGCTGTTCGAAGGAGACGGATCATGTTCGATGCTGTCGCGCAACACAATTCAGATATCTTACTCGACGAGCAGCCGGCGGTTGTCTGTCGACGTGCAGCAGATGCTGCTCGAATTCGGGATTATCTCGCGCCGTTACCGTCACACGGTGGGCAGATACAAGGTGGTCATAACCAACCGCGGAGAAGCAGAAAAGTTTGCCACAGAAGTAGGTTTTGTTGGCGCCAAGCAAGCCAAGCTGACGTCCATCCTCCATTCGATGGCACCTTGCGCACGACGCGATTCGGACCACGTTCCGGAGTTGGCGGCGTTCATCCGCAGCCACGCCGGTGGTTCTTGGATGGATCGTGACTGGCTGAACCGGCACAGTGTTGATGAGATCGCAAGGTCGCGTACTGAAGCCGACGAGATTCTTGCCCATATCGCTGATCCCGATGTGCGGTCCATCGCAAGCGATCTCACCGACGGACGTTTCTACTACGCCGAGGTGGCCGCAGTCGTTGACGCGGACGTGCAACCGGTGTACAGCTTACTCGTCGACACAGCGGACCATGCATTCCTGACCAACGGATTCGTCAGCCACAACACCGAGGCTCGGCTTACGCCGTTGGCAATGGAGATGCTTCGCGAAATTGACGAGGAGACAGTCGATTTCATCCTGAACTATGACGGTCGGGTGCAGGAGCCGACTGTACTGCCCAGCAGGTTTCCCAATACGCTAGCCAACGGTTCGGGTGGCATCGCGGTCGGCATGGCCACCAATATCCCGCCGCATAATCTCGGTGAGCTTGCTGAGGCCGTGTACTGGGCGTTGGAGAATTACAACGCCGACGAAGAGGCTACGCTGGCCGCGGTCATGGAGCGGGTGAAAGGACCCGATTTCCCGACTTCTGGGCTGATCGTCGGTTCACAGGGTATAGCCGACGCTTACAAGACTGGCCGCGGCTCGATCCGGATGCGCGGCGTGGTGGAAATTGAAGAGCTCAGGGGCCGAACATCTTTGGTGATCACCGAGCTGCCGTATCAGGTCAACCACGACAACTTCATCACCTTAATCGCCGAGCAAGTACGCGACGGCAAGCTCGCCGGCATCTCGAACATCGAAGACCAGTCCAGTGACCGAATCGGCATGAGGATCGTTATCGAACTCAAACGTGACGCGGTCGCCAAGGTGGTGCTGAACAACCTCTACAAGCACACCCAGCTGCAGACCAGCTTTGGCACCAACATGCTGGCGATCGTCGACGGGGTGCCGCGCACACTACGCCTCGACCAGATGATTCGCTTTTACGTCGAACACCAACTCGACGTAATCGTGCGCCGGACCACCTACCGGTTACGAAAAGCTAACGAGCGGGCCCACATTCTGCGCGGTCTGGTCAAGGCGCTAGACTCGCTCGACGAGGTGATCATGCTGATTCGGGCGTCAGAGACCGTCGACATCGCCCGCGCCGGCTTAATCGAGCTGCTCGACATCAACGAAATCCAGGCTCAGGCAATCCTGGATATGCAGCTGCGGCGCCTGGCCGCGTTAGAACGTCAGCGTATCATCGACGACTTGGTCAAGATCGAAGCCGAGATCGCCAACCTGGAAGACATTCTGGCCAAGCCGGAACGGCAGCGCGAGATCGTGCGCGACGAGCTCGCCGAGATTGTGGAGAAGCACGGCGACGAGCGACGCACCCGAATCATCGCCACCGACGGCGAGGTCAACGACGAGGACCTGATCGCCCGCGAGGACGTCGTGGTCACGATCACCGAGACCGGTTACGCCAAACGCACCAAGACCGATCTGTACCGCAGCCAGAAGCGGGGCGGTAAGGGTGTGCAGGGCGCCGGGCTCAAGCAAGATGACATCGTCGCGCATTTCTTCGTGTCGTCGACGCACGATTGGATCCTGTTCTTCACCACGCAGGGCCGCGTTTACCGAGCCAAGGCCTACGAACTGCCCGAGGCGTCCCGGACGGCGCGCGGTCAACATGTTGCCAACCTGCTAGCATTCCAGCCGGAGGAGTGCATCGCGCAGGTCATTCAAATCCACAGCTACGAGGACGCACCGTATCTGGTCCTGGCCACCAAGAACGGGCTGGTCAAAAAGTCCAAGCTGACCGACTTCGACTCCAACCGATCCGGCGGAATCGTTGCGATCAACCTGCGCGACAACGACGAGTTAGTCGGGGCGGTGTTGTGCTCGGCCGAGGACGACCTGTTACTGGTCTCGGCCAATGGGCAATCGATCAGGTTCTCCGCAACAGACGAGGCGTTACGGCCGATGGGCCGCGCCACCTCCGGCGTGCAGGGCATGCGCTTCAACGAAGACGACCGGCTGCTGTCGCTGAAGGTGGTCCAGGACGGCATGTATTTACTGGTGGCCACGGCGGGCGGCTACGCCAAGCGGACCGCGATCGAGGAGTATCCGGTGCAGGGCCGCGGCGGCAAGGGTGTTCTCACGGTCCAATACGACCGCCGGCGTGGCAGGCTGGTGGGGGCGTTGATCGTCGATGACGACAGTGAGCTGTATGCGATCACCTCGGGCGGCGGTGTCATCCGCACCGCCGCGCGCCAGGTCCGCAAGGCCGGCCGACAGACCAAGGGCGTCCGGTTGATGAACCTGGGTGAGGGCGACACACTGCTGGCCATCGCGCGCAACGCAGAAGAAAGCGCCGAGGACGAAGCCGAGGAAGCCAACGACACCACTAGGTCCGGGAGCTAACCAGCACGGCGTCTGCATCCGGTAGGCGGCCCGCCGGGGCATTGCCACCGGACGTGGGCATTAGACTCAGTACGATCAGACCATGCGAGTGCCACCGATCAGGCGGGCCGGGGCAAGCAGAGGTAAGGAGTCTGGTGACCTCATCGAGCGAGCCGGGCGCACCCCAAAAGGGCGACAGCCCGAACGGCGACATTGCGGCCGGGATGTACCAGCACGGTGCGCCTTCGCAAGCCGGCCGCGGGTCCGATGGTTCTGATACGCTGCCGTGGCAGCGGGGCGCCGCCCGGGCCGCCAACCCCGAGAATCGTCAGGGCGAACCACTGACGGAGGCACGACCGCAAGGACCGCTGTCCGATGTGGACGCCCGGCTGAACCGGTTCGTTGCGGGCGGCAATGCGCCTGTTACTAGTGGGCAAGGCCAACCGAAGAGCCCCGAAGCCGAGACGCCCAAACGCGCCAACGGGCCAACGCACGAGGCCTATGCCAGCGAGCTGCCGGACCTTTCCGGCGGTGCGCCGCGCGGAGTGCAGCGTAAGTCCCCGTCGGACTGTGGCGCGGAGGCGGTGCAGCCGAGCGGGCGAGCGGGCACCCGGGAACCGCGGGAAGGCCGCGACAACCTGGTTCAGGTCACGCGGCGCCGCGGCGGCCCGGTCCGGGCGAGCATGCAGGTCCGCCGGATCGATCCGTGGAGCACGTTGAAGGTGTCGCTGATGATGTCGGTGGCGTTGTTCTTCGTGTGGATGATCTCCGTCGCGTTCCTCTACCTGGTGCTGGGTGGTATGGGGGTGTGGGCGAAGCTGAACAGCAACGTCGGCGACCTGCTGAACAACACCAGCGGCAGCAGTGGCGAATTGGTCTCTAGCGGCACGATCTTCGGCGGTGCCGTGTTGATCGGGTTGGTCAACATCGTCCTACTTACGGCGATGGCAACGATCGGCGCGTTCGTCTACAACCTGACGGCAGACTTGATCGGAGGCATCGAAGTGACGCTGGCGGATCGAGATTAGTTGGGGCTTTGGGATAGGGCGGTGAGTGCTGTAATCTCGTCGCTCGGCTGTACGCGTGTCCGGGCCTATAGCTCAGGCGGTTAGAGCGCTTCGCTGATAACGAAGAGGCCGGAGGTTCGAGTCCTCCTAGGCCCACAACCATGTACCCGTCCAGACGTTGTGTGAGACTTGCATTGCCGTTGGTGCTGATTGCGTTGGTGGCGGCGGTGGTGTGGTCGCGACGCGGGGTTGAGATCTGGCACGTGGCAGCTGTTGATCCCACACCCGTTGATCCGTCTGCCGCATCTGGCGGTCAAGAGGGGCCTTAGCTCAGTTGGTAGAGCACCGCCTTTGCAAGGCGGGTGTCAGGGGTTCGATTCCCCTAGGCTCCACACCGCCGGACGATGCCAAACACGGCCGCGCCGCCGGCCAGCACCACGACCGCGGCACCCACGATCGGTTCGCGACTACGTCCTGCGCGGCGGCGAGATCGCGAAAGAGTCGCTGCCTCGGGGTCGGCCGGATTCCGCGTTTGCGCTCATATGCTGCCTTTCTGTGCCGTTTGTGGAACCTACAGACTGCCACCAACATGAGGCCGGTGGGCCTATCGCGGCGCGACGTTGGTATTTTCGTGCCAGGCCGCGCCGGGTGGCACCGGGTTGTGGACGGAGGGGTGGGTAATGGCAGACTCTGGTGTCGTGATCAACAGCCCACGTCAGACTGCAGCTGCCACGATGCACACCAATCGCGGCGACATCAAGATCGCTCTGTTTGGGAATCATGCGCCCAAGACGGTCGCCAACTTCGTTGGCCTAGCGCAGGGCACCAAGGAGTACTCGACGCAGAACGCATCCGGCGGCCCGTCCGGCCCGTTCTACGATGGCGTGGTCTTCCACCGGGTGATCCAGGGCTTCATGATCCAGGGCGGCGACCCGACGGGTACGGGACGTGGCGGACCGGGGTATCAGTTCGCCGACGAGTTCCACCCGGAGCTGCAGTTCGACAAGCCGTATTTACTGGCGATGGCCAACGCTGGTCCGGGGACCAACGGCTCACAGTTCTTCATCACGGTCGGCAAGACCCCGCACCTGAACCGTCGGCACACGATCTTTGGCGAGGTGACCGACCCCAAGTCGCAGAAGGTCGTGGAGGCGATCTCGACGACACCGACCGACGGCAACGACCGTCCGACCGAACCGGTCGTCATCGAGTCGATCACCATTTCTTAGTTAGGTTCTTATCTTTAGTTGGGTATTTTTAGTTGGGCCCTGTTCGCTGAGCCGGCCACGCTAGGCCGGCTGGGCGGCTTTCGGCCCGTGTATCCGACCGCGGTGAGGGCGGCCAGCACGACCAGCGGGTCGGTGCCGAGTTCCCAGCGGGAGAACAGTCAGGCCGTCGTCGGTAATTGCCAGCTTCGGTCGTGCGCGCCAGATGCCACCGGCAATCACCAGCAGTTCTGCCCCGGCAATTCCGGCCAGAACACAGCCAGGCGCGTCTGTAACCACAGTCACACTCGCGATAGCCATGAAAGCGCCGACGACGCCACAACCAGCGATTCCCCCAACCCAGGCTCCCACATTGTTTGCTGCATAGTGTCTAACCCTAACCCCTCCCACCAGCTCCGATGCGGTTATCCACACCAGCTACCAACAGTTGGGATAAATCACACGCGTGTGATTGGGTGATCACAAGGTTGCTGGTTCAGGCACCGACGCGCCCCGAAACGAATTCATTCCACATCAGATCTTTGTTTAGTGCCAGCGCATCGTGAGCAACAAACCGGTGATCATGAAAGCGAACGCGATCGCGTAGTTCCAGGGCCCAAGTTGGGCCATCCAATGCAGCGCGGTCGGAGCCTGGCTACCGACCGCCGCCAATTGGAACACCATCAGCCAGACCAACCCGATCAGCATGAGGCTGACGAACAACGCAACGAACCACACGCTGGACGGCCCAACCTTCACCTTGACCGGCGTCCGGCTAACCGTGCTGACGATAAAGTCGTTCTTCTTGTGGACCTTGGACTTCGGCATGACTACCTCGGGATCACGGTAAACAAGACGGGTGCAATGATAGCGGTTGTAGCTGCACGCAAAACTTGGCTACGAGATTAACGCACCCGGCGGCCCGACCAGGAAATCGGAGACGCGATGACACAGCCCCGCCGCTCGCCGTGATGCTTCGGCGTCCCCCTAGTTTGCCTGCCGACCGGTCTGCTCATCGCCGCCACCCACGGGGTGGCGAGCGGGGCCGCGATCCGGCGCAGCGCCGCGGCTGGTGGACCTGGTGCGCGAGACGCAGGCGTCGGTGGATCGCCTCAAGACCAAGCGCGACGTGCTCGCCGGCAAGATCGACTTGACGCAACCTGAAATCGACTGACGCCGCCTTGGTGGCCATGCTGCGCCGCTCCGCCGAACTGGCGGTCGAGGCGCAGATGACCCCAGTGCACGGGCCCGGGTTGACGGTCACCCTTGACGATGCTCAGCGCGACGCCAACAGCCGGTTCCCGCAGGACGCCTTCCCCGACGACCTGGTCGTGCACCAGCAAGACAGCGTGGCCGTTCTCAACGCCCTGTGGAGCGCCGGGGCGGAGGCGATCCAGATAGCAGGACCAGCGGATCATCCCCACCTCGGTGCCGCGCGCTGCGTGGGTGACACGCTTACTGCTCAACGGGCGCACCTATAGTCCCGCCCTACACGATCACTGCCATCGGCAATGCCACGGCCATGCAGGCGGCGCTGGCCGTGGCCCCCTGGTGATCCTCTATAAGCAGTACGTGGTGCGCTTCGGCCTCGGCTACCACGAAACTGTCAGGCCGGACGTGCGAATCGGCGGTCACAGCGAACCGGCCCGCACCCACACGCCGAGCCGGACGCGCCGATCGGCTACTGACAGACCACGGGAAAGTGGCAGGCCCGCGGTCGAATGGTACCCTGACACGATGCGGATCCTTGTTGTCGACAACTACGACAGCTTCGTGTTCAACCTCGTGCAATACCTGGGGCAGCTCGGAGTCGAGACCGACGTGTGGCGCAACGACGACACCCGGTTGGTGACCCCACCGGGCGGGCACGCCGCGATCGCCACGCAGTTCAACGGCGTGCTACTCAGCCCGGGACCCGGCACCCCCGAGCGCGCCGGAGCGTCCATCGCCCTGGTTCGCGCGTGCGCCGCAGCGACCACCCCGTTGCTCGGGGTCTGCCTCGGTCACCAGGCCATCGGTGTGGCGTTCGGCGCCACCGTGGACCGGGCGCCCGAACTGCTGCACGGCAAGACCAGTAGTGTGCACCATACCAATACCGGTGTGTTGCAAGGACTTCCTGATCCCTTCACGGCCACGAGGTACCACTCGCTCACCATCGTGCCCGAATCGCTGCCGGAGGAACTGCAGGTGACCGCTCAGACGGCGAGCGAGGTGATCATGGGCGTGCAGCACACCGAGTTGCCGATCCACGGCGTGCAGTTCCATCCCGAGTCAATCCTCACCGAGGGTGGGCACCGGATGCTGGCGAACTGGCTCACCTACTGCGGGTGGTCACGCGACGACACCCTGATCCGCCGGCTGGAAAACGAGGTCCGCTCTGCGGTGCGGCCGTATTTCCCCGAGCCCGCGGCTACTGACCGAACTTCAGCGTGATGACACCGTCTCGATTCACCCCGGCGCCAGCCGGCGGGTTCTGATAGACGACCCGGTGAGACTGGGAACCGCCAGCGTCGACGTCGGGACCCTTGTCCAGCACGCCTGTCCAGCCCAGCGCCCGCAACCGCGGCTCGGCGTCGGTCCAGAACATGCCCGTCAGGTCTGGCATCGTGAACTGATTGCCCTTGGACACATGCAGCTCGATGATCGAGTCCACCGGAACCGTCTGGCCTTTGGGCGGATTGGTGCCGACGATCTCCCCGGCGGGGCGGGTGCTGTCCACCTGCGCCTGGGTGATCTTGGTGAAGCCGTAGACGGTGAGGTTCTTCTGGGCGACGTCGACGGTCTGTCCCGCGACGTCGGGAACCTGCTTGGTCTCGGGTCCGGAACCGACTATGACCATGACAACGTTGGTGATGGCTGACGTCTGATTGGCCGGCGGGTTGGTGCCGATCACTTTGCCCAGTAACTCCGGGGTGGACGGCGAATTCGCCTGCTTGAATTTGCTGAACCCGGATGCCTTGAGCTTGCTCACCGCGTCAGAGTAACTCAGCGAGGACACGTCGGGCACTTCGCGTTGCTCGGGTCCGGTGGAGACGTTGATGGTGATCTCGTCGCCGGCAGCCACCGACGCGTTGGCGCCAGGATCGGTATTGATGACGTGGTCGGGCGGGATTGATGAGTCAGGCTGCTGCAGCGTGCGCGTCTTGAAGCCCCGATTCTGCAGCGCCGCAACGGCATCCGCGGAGACCTGGCCCCGCACATCAGGGACTTGAACATCGCGGGTCGAGCTGCCGAAGGTGTTGAACGCGATCACCACGACGATCGTCAGCACCGCCAGCACAGCGACTGCGACGACCCAACGCCCGACCGGGCCCCCCATGCGGTCCAGGTCGGCGTCGGTCAGGCGCTGCTGGGGCAGCGGGTCGGTGCGGGGGCCATGCGTGCCCGACGCCATCAGCGAAGTGCGCTCGGCGTCGGTGAGGACCTTGGGCGCCTCGGGGGTCTCGCCGTTGTGCACCCGGACCAGATCGGCGCGCATCTCCGCGGCGGTCTGATAGCGGTTGTCGGGGTTCTTGGCCAGCGCCTTGAGCACGACCGCGTCGAGGTACGCCGAGATGCCCTCGTGCCGCTTCGACGGGGGCACTGGGTCTTCCCTAACATGTTGGTAGGCAACAGAAACCGGAGAATCACCGGTGAAAGGGGGCTCGCCGGTAAGGATTTCGTAGAGAACGCAGCCCAGTGAATATACGTCAGACCGGGCATCCACCGAGTCGCCGCGGGCCTGCTCCGGCGAAAGATATTGAGCCGTGCCGATAACCGCAGCGGTCTGGGTGACGCTGTTGCCGCCGTCGGCGATCGCGCGCGCGATTCCGAAGTCCATCACCTTGACCGCATTGGTGGCGCTGATCATGATGTTGGCCGGCTTGACGTCGCGATGGATGATACCGTTTTGGTGGCTGAAGTTCAGGGCCTGGCAGGCGTCGGCGATGATCTCGATCGCGCGCCGCGGCGGCAGCGGGCCATCGTTGTGCACGATGTCGCGCAGCGTGACCCCGTCAACGTACTCCATGACGATGTAGGGCAGCGGCCCGCTGGGCGTCTCGGCCTCCCCGGTGTCGTACACCGCGACAATGGCCGGGTGGTTCAGCGCCGCGGCGTTTTGTGCCTCGCGGCGGAACCGTAGATAGAAGCTGGGATCGCGAGCTAGATCGGCGCGCAGCACCTTAACCGCGACGTCGCGATGCAAGCGGCCGTCGCGGGCTAAGTGAACCTCGGACATCCCACCGAAACCGAGGATGTCCCCTAGTTCGTATCGGTCGGACAGGTGCCGCGGGGTGGTCATTGCGGTGTCTCGTATCGGGCCGGAGACAGGTTGGGCGTCAGGGGGTTAGCCCAGCTCAGTTTGAATGGCCTGCTCTGGAATCCAGAATTGCTCACGGCCGGGCTCTGTGTCCAATCCAGCCGCAGGCTGGGGGCCGAACCGGCCGTTGTCTTGTTCGTCGGCGGGATACCGGTGTCGGTGACCGTCGGGGGCGGCTGCTGCTGGGTGTCGGCGCGGGAATTGATGACGATAAGCACCGCGATGATGATGGCCAGCGCCCCGAGCACCCCTGCGGCCCACAGCAACGCGCGCTGCCCCGAGGAGAACATGCGTCGCGCCGGCGGTGGACGATGAACGGCCGAGGACGGGCGCGCGCGGCGTGGCGCCGCAGTCCGGGGGCCGGCGGCCGCGGTTGCTCTGGTCGCCGGATTCGACG
>NZ_LR655705.1 GCF_902168065.1 Mycobacterium tilburgii
GAGTTCTTCGGCACGCAGCACCGCCCGACGCCACGTTTGGTAGTCAGGTGTCCCGCCCTCCCACAGCTGCACCCCTATCCGTACGCTTCCTGCCCTTTCGCCGGCTACCTACGCTCAAACTGACCTTTCCTCCCACCCGAAAGCAATTCTTTTCCTACCTGTGCCGGCCAGTTATCTCGCATCCGGTCTCCAGAGCCGCCGGTATGGCTTTATCGGGAGGTGTGTCAGCATTTGGGGATGAGTGCACGCAGAGTTGTTCGAATCGTCGGCGCCGTGGCCGCGCTAATCGGGCCGCTGGCCGGCGCGCCGACGATCGCGCCCACCGCGGCAGCCGACCCCTGCTCCGACGTCGAGGTGGTGTTCGCCGCTCGTGGTACCCACCAAGACCCGGGCCTGGGCAACATCGGCCGGGCGTTCACGGACTCGCTGACCTCCAAGGTCGGTGGGAAGTCCGTCGGAGTGTACGCCGTCAACTATCCGGCTAACGACGACTACCGCAACAGCGCGCCCATCGGTGCCGACGACGCCAGCGGCCACATTCGGGGCATCGTCGCCGACTGCCCCAACACCAAGGTCGTGCTCGGCGGCTACTCCCAGGGCTCCACCGTGATCGATCTGGCCACTCAGGCGATGTCCGCCCCGGTCGCCCTGTTCGGTGAGCCCACCAACCAGTTCTCCAGCATGCTATGGGGCGGACAACTGTTACCGACGATCAACCCCCGATCTAGAGCAGCAAGACCATCAGCTTGTGCGCCCGACGATCCGATCTGTTCCGGCGGCGGGAACATTATGGCGCACGTGTCGTACATTCAGTCCGGCATGACGGATCAGGCCGCGTCGTATGCGGCCGACCGGCTGCGCTGAGCGTTGCTGCGGTCTCACCGATGAAATGTGTGTTGGTCGGCTACGGCAGCCGTGGGGATGTCGAGCCGTTGGCGGCCGCCGGCCGTGAGCTGATGCGCCGCGGCCACGACGTGCAGATGGCCGTCGCGCCGAACATGATGGCGTTCGTCGAATCCGCCGGTCTGCCCGCGGTCGCCTACGGTCGCGATTCGCGGGAACAGATGGATTTTGCCGCCGATTTCGTCGGGAAGGTCCACAACCCGGTCACCATGTGGTCGGAGATCACCCAGCATTTCAACCAGGTCAAGGCGGAGAAGACGGCTGTGCTGGCGCCGCTGGCGCGGGGAGCCGACCTGCTGGTGGCCGCCTTCAACGAGGAGGGCGTGGCGGCGAATGTCGCGGAGTACCACAATATTCCGCTCGGGGTACTGCACTATTTCCCGCCGCGGATCCTGGGATCCGGTGTCTACGGTCCGCAGGTGACCAAGGAGACCGACGACGCCCAGCGTCGCGCACTCGGCTTACCGGAGCTCATCGGGGACCGAGCGCGACCCACACTGGAAATCCAGGCCTATGACGAGCTCTGCCTGCCCGGAACGGCGGCCGACTGGCTGGATGCGAACGCCCCGCAACGATTCGTCGGTGCGCTCACGCTGGGACTGCCCGGTGCGGCCGACGACGACGTCGCGGCGTGGATCTCGTCCGGCACCCCGCCGATCTACTTCGGCTTCGGCAGCACACCGCTGGGTTCCCCCGCAGAGACCGTGGCGGTGGTCGGCGAGGCGTGCGCGCGGGTCGGCGAACGAGCGCTGATTTGCATGGGCCCCAACGATATTCCGGACGCAATGGATGACCACGTCAAGATCGTGGCCGAAGTGAACCACGCCGCGATCTTCCCGCTGTGCCGCGCCGCGGTCCATCACGGTGGCGCCGGCACGACGGCCGCGGGCCTGCGGGCCGAGATCCCCACGTTGGTGCTGTGGTTCTGGCTCGATCAACCGGTGTGGGCGTCCGGGATCACACAGCTCAAAGCCGGCCTCGGCCGGGCCTTCATGGAAAGCACGTTGGACTCCGTGGTAGCGGACCTGCGTGGCGTCCTGGCCCCGGAACGCACGGAGCGGGCGCGCGAGGTCGCCGCGATGATGACGAAATCCGACGAGAGCAGTGCGCGCACTGCCGATCTTCTCGAGGAGGCGGCGGTCTCGCGCGCCACCGACTAGGTGTGGATCACGTCGCCTTTGTTAGCGCGCGCAACGCCAACGTCTTTCGTGGCCGCGCCGCCCGGCGATTGATCCCGCGCCAACGCGACGGTGGACGACACCATCGTGACGACGGCGACCCGCAGACCCAGCGCTGCCGACCCTTGCACGGCGAGGTGCTCGCCCAGCACCACCACTCCCGAGCAGCCACACGGTTGGCGCACAACACTGGTGACCACCGGCGCGGCGGTGTCCCTTGCCGGGCGGGCACGTCTTGGCCATGCGTTGTCGAACGACGGACATGCTCGCGAGCATGACGCTGGGGCGGCTGGTCACCAGCGTGGACGGCCGGGCGCAGATCTTCCCCGTCAACTACGCCGTCCAGCGCCGAACGATCCTGTTTCGTACCGCCGAAGGCACCAAGTTGGTTAGCGCCGCGATCAACAACGAGGTGGTGTTCGAGGTCGATGATCACAACGTCGCAGCGGGGTGGAGTGTGATCGTGAGGGGCACCGCTCGTACGCTTGCGTAGCGACGAAGAGATCAAGGAAGCGGAGCGCGCTCAGGTGCTGCCGTGGACGACTTCGGAAGTCCCACTATGTCCGGATACTTCCTGACCTGGTGACGGGCCGCAGGTTCCAATTCGGTTCGGTGTCGTGACGATCAGCGATTGTTGCCGGGCGGGCGAGCCGATAGGCGTCGACCAGCCGAGCCAGATCAGTCGGAGTCACAATCCCGACAACCGCGCCGCCTTCCATGACCAGAACCCGGCTGGCCGGAGTCATCCGCTCCTGCAAGCCCGCAAACCGTCCGAGCGGAATAGCTTCAGGCACCTTGAAATCTCCACGGGCTGTTGGCTGCTTGACACGGAGGGCAGCGCAGTCAGTCGAAACTAGGGACTTAATGCCTTAACAGCTGGTGACTTTCAGCGAAGACCCGATCCGCCTTCCGACCTAGAACAACCCCGGCGCAGCACCCATCATGGGTAGATGCGTATGTCGCCGGATAGAGCCACGCGGCCAGCTGATGACGGCCACGACTTTCCGGCCGGCCTTGGCCGTCAGCTCAACAACGCGGTGCCGGCGCTGCTGGCGATCACCGCGGTTCTGGGCGACGATACGCAGGCCGTCATCATCGGCATCATCCTCCTGATCAGCGTCGGCCTTCGTTCTACAACGAATTTCGTGCGGAGCGGACCGCGGCCGCCCTGCACGACCGCATCCGTCACTGCGCGGTGGCCTGCCGCGGCGGCGAGTTCACACGCGTCGATGTCACCGAGCGTTCGTGGAAACGTAATCTGGCTGCAGCTCGGCGAATTGGTGCCGGCCGACGTCCGATTGATCGCGGTGAACGGGCTGGAATGCAACGAAAGCATTCTCACCGGCGAGTCGACCCCGTCGGAGAAGTCGGCTGAGCCCGCCGCTCCCGATGCGACGGTCACGGATGCATCGAGTGTGGCGTTCATGGGCACCGTCGTCAGCGCCGGCGAAGCGACCGGGGTCGTCTATGCAACCGGTACCGCAGCCGAATTCGGACGTATGCAGCTGGTTTGGGTGAACACCAACCGGTAACCGACTTTCAGCGGGGACTGCGGCGCTTCTCCTATCTGCTGCTGAAAGTGGCGCTCACACTCACCGCCGTCATCATCGTCACCAATCTGCTGCTGCGACGTCCGCTGATCGAATCGGCACTCTTCGGCCTGGCCATCGCCGTCGGTATCACCCCTCAGCTGCTGCCCGCTGTCGTCAGCACCAGACCCCAGCAAGGCGGCACCCGGTCAGGAGACATTGTCTGCCGCCGACGAACGGGCCTGACACTCGAAGGCTTCCTGATCTTCGCGGGCACCCCGAAAGCAAACGTGCGTGATTCGCTGACACGGCTCAAAGCGTTGGGCGTCGAGGTCAAGGTGGCGACGGGCGTCAATCCCAGGGTCGCCGAAAAGGTCTGCGAGGACATCGGATTGCCGTCAAAGGGCACCATCACTGGCGCCGAACTGCAGCGGCTGAACGACGAGGAACTCACCGCGACCGCACAACGCCACACGACCTTCGCCCGCATTTCACCGGAGAGAAGGCCCGCGTCATTTCCGCACTGCGGCACGCCCAGCGGTCGGTCGGATTTCTCGGCTACGGAGTCAACGACGCCCTGGCTCTACGTTCGGCTGACGTCGGCATCTCGGTCGACACCGCCACCGACGTTGCCCAAGGACGCAGCCGACGTGGTCCTGCTGCAGAAGGACCTCGGTATGTTGGCCGAAGGGCAGCGTATCTTCGCCAAGACTATAAAATACGTATTGATGGTCACCTCAAGCAATTTCGGAAAAATGTTCAGCGCGGCTGCGGCATCCGCCATTTTCTCGTTCCTACCGATGCTGCCGAGCCAGATCTTGCTCAACAACCTGCTCTACGACACCTCGCAGCTCGCGATTCCGACCGATCGGGTGGACGACGAGCAGTTGCACGCACCTGCGCATTGGGACGTCGCATTCATCCGGCGCTTCATACTGTCGTTCGGTCCGATCAATTCGTTCGACTTCCTCACTTTCGGACTGATGCTGGGGGTATTGCACGCGGGCCCGGTTGAATTCCGCACCGGCTGGTTGGTGGAATCTCTTGCCACCCGGACTCTGATCATTTTCGCGATTCGCACCCGGCGGGTGCCGTTCCTCCGCAGCAGACCCGGTGCCTTGCTCACCGCGGCCACCCTGTCGAACATCGTGCTTGGAGTAGCCCTGACCGTTTCACCGCTGGCCGCCGACCTCGGATTCCGGGCACTGCCCTGGCAATTCTTCGCTGCCCTCCTCAGTCTCACTGTTGCCTATCTGGTGCTGGTGGAAATCACCAAGCGATGGTTTTATGCCGATGCGCTGCACCTCACCCATCGACTGACCCGGACCCGGGGACGCTCCCACCGCATTCACCGCTTAGCGGCTCGCTTCAGCCGGCCCGCCGTGTCCGTTCGTCGATCCCGTTAGACGGGCCGGGAGAACCTCGGGGCTTTCGCCCCTACCGCGTGCAGCGTCAAGACGATCAGATAACCGCTATGGGCATTGCGCTGTCGACCCACTTGGCGACGGACTTCGAACGGGCGGTCAAATGCACCCAAGAAGCCCTCCAAAGACAGGGGTTTGGCGTGCTGACCGAGATCGACATCAAAGCAACGCTCAAGGCCAAGCTCGGTGTGGACATGTAAAACTACCTGATACTCGGTGCGTGCAACCCCGCGCTGGCACACTGCGCGGTCAACATCGATCGAGAAATCGGGTTGCTGCTGCCCTGCAACGTGTTGGTGCGCGCGGACCAGAACAAGCAGGGCACGACGATCGTCGAAGCGATGGATCCGACCCTTTTGGTCGAGGTCACCGGCGAACCAGGGCTGATTGCCATCGCCGATGAGGCCACCGCTAAGTTTGGGCGCCGCGATCGCCTCGCTGAAGGCTGATTGGGGTTGATACCCCTGCATCGTCAACGTCAGGAAATACGTCGAGCACGAGATGCATGGGGTAGCTAAGGATCACCTTCTCGCACAACGCCGTCTTCTCGCACAACGCCGTCAGTGCGGCATCATCCAGTGACAGATTCCTGCACACGACGCCGACGAAACCAGTCCGTCGGCGTCGATCTCATACCGGTGATAGAGCAGCCCGCGGTGCGCCTCGCTGACACTGTGTCCGACGCCACGTCAGGCCGGGGTGTCGACGAACGGGCGTGCTGGGCGCCGGTAATCGGTGATGATGCGCAACGCCTCTTCGATCGCGTAGACCACTTCGACAGCACGGACCACGATGCTACGGAAGGGGTTTCGGCATTCGGCCCCAGCCCCACGCTCGCAGCCGCCTATGCGGCGACCGGCGACAGCGCCGCCGAATTCAGCGAATACCGCACCAACGGCCCGGTCAGGTAACGGCCGCCGTCGAGGGTTGCGTGCAGCGCCGTGGAATAGGGCACCTGCGATTCGGTGACATGGCTAGTGAAATCGGCCACCGGAAAAGGCTGTCCCGCACTCCGTGCTGCCGTCTTCGATCGGATACCCCGCGTTGTCCCTGAGCGCCAAGAACTCATGCTCGAGGTCGAAGGCTGGGAAGTCGAATCCACTTACCCACTCGACGGTGGCCACGGCGTCGTCCAGCGCCCGGCGCAGCTGTTCGGCGATCGGTGCGAAGTCCGATCGTGTGGGGCACCGAATAGAACCCGCCCAGCCGCACGTTGATCGGGTGGATGAGGTATACGCAGTGTTTCCTGCACCGGGTCCAGGCACAGCGTGGCCGAGTCCGGGCTCCACGATCCGGCTAAGCACTCGATAAGGCGTCGGCGCGGCGGCCGGCCGCGATGTCACTCATCGACGACCTTGCCGGCCATCTTGTTCATCTCCGCGGTGATATCGATCCCGGTGGGACACCCACGCGATGCAGCGACCGCAGCCGGACGTGCAGAACTGGTCGTGCCAGGTACCCAATTTGTGCGCCAGCCAGTGCCGGTAGCGCGAGGCGCCGGACCGGCGAACACTGCCCCCGCCATGGATGAACGTGAAGTCGAATTCGAAACACGACGCCCAGTGCCGCCAGCGTTCGGCATGCTCGCCGGTGAGGTCGCTGACGTCCTCGGTGCTGGTGCAAAAGCACGTCGGACACACCATCGTGCAATTTGCCGCAAGTCAGGCAGCGGGCGGCCACCTCATCCCACTAGGGAGACTCGCGGGATTGGATCAACAGGTTCCTCAGATCGGTGTCGCGCATCTGTCGTCCGATCCGATGCGATGCGATCGACAGCACCTCGCGCGCAATCGATTTCGTCCCGACCGGCTGGTCGGTGTGGCAGCTGCGCGAGCACGTCGGCGCCCTCCGAGCTACCGACGTCGACAAGATACGACACCGTGGCGTCGTCGACTCGCTCGGTGAGTGCAAGATCGTAACCGGGTCCCACGGCGGGACCGGTTCCCATCGACGCGTAGAAACACAGTCCGCCGGGTTCGGTGCATTTCACCGCGATCACGAAGATCTGCCGTCGCCGCCCGACGAAGAGCCGTCGGGATATTCCGCGCGCCGAGAACGCCTTCGAGGGTATCGATGGGGGCGAGGTCACATCCTCGTACCCCGAGGAAATGCATATCGGGGAATCTCAGTTTCGGATTAGGCATCGCTGTCACAATCGCGAGTGCCGGCCCACAGTCGTTGCCACGGCGGGTACAGAAATTGTTTCCAGGACTGGGGACCCGCCGAATGCCCGAATGCCGTGCCGTCATCGCGGTGGCGCACCCGATAGTGCCCCGGGCCCACGTCGACACCCCAACCCCAGGGCAGGTCGTTCGCCGAGTCCAGTTCAACCAGGACGATCGCGTCGTCGCGAAGCACCGGGCCGACGACACGGTAGCTCCGGCCCTTCAGCACCTCGATGAGGCGCCTGATGTTGACCGCATCAAAGACGGCGACCTGGGCATTCTAGCCTGCCATCGACATATCATCCGTCCCGTCAGGGGCACAACGCATAGGAGCATTCGTCGTCAAGCGGAAGTTCGGCCCGCCGTCTTCCTGGAGGCACCTGAGCTCACGGTCCCATTCGGCGCTGCGGGATCGATCGAGCCACGAGCGGGTGTTCATCACGAGCGCGAGCACTGCCACCCCGACCACCAGCAAGATGGCCAGCGCGGCGGCAAACGCGTCCACCCCCGCTTGCCACGTCGGGGTGGGCGGCGGTACCAGATCGCCGTCCTGATCGATCCAGATGCTCGTCTGATCACCAACCTTGGGCACATGGGCGAGTTCCAACGCACTGCTGCGCTCGCCGTCCGCGATCGGCCACGTCACTTGCGCGACAGGGATACCCGACTCATCCGTCGCGGCTTGGGTCACCGTTGCCTGCGCCGCGTGCCGCTGCTACACCTGTTGGGTGTACACCCGCTCCCGCGCACTGTAGGTCATCCCGGCCGCTACCGGCGAGCGGAATTGCCAACAGGGACAAGGCCATTGCGAACACCGTGACCAGGGCCTCGATGCGGTCGGTGCACCGAAGCAGCGCGTTGCGCCCGAATATGCGGGCGAGTTTCCAGGAGTGTGGATCCACCGTGAACGTCTCCATCGGAAATCCTTCGTGCGCAAGGTGTCTAAATATCAGACTACGTCGCGGTCCGCCATCCATTCGACGAATTCGCCGAGTTCGCGCCGCGGCGTCGACGGCAACGGGTCGGCGTTGATCGGCGCCCAACCCACGCGCAGCAGCATTTGCGGATAGCTGGTATCCCCGAAGATCTCCGACCGCACGGCCGCGCTCGTTTCGGCGATCTCCAGCGGTTCGGTGACGGGGCAACTGGCCAAACCCATCGACGTCGCGGTGAGGAGAACCGCGCTGGTGGCCTCGCCGGCGCATAACCGGGCAAGCGGGTCGTCTGTGCGCGTGCCGAACGCCAGGACCACGGCGTTGTCTTCCGTGGCTGATGAACCGGGTGGCTCGGCAAGCACGGGACCGGCAAAGAACCGACCCGGGATCTTGGCGTGACGGTCCGATTTCGGTGTATTGCGGGCCGGAACTCCCGCGGTTGACGCGTAGCGGCCACTCCAGGCGGTCAGTTCGAGGAGGTAGTCGCGGTTCATGTGGTCCCAGACGGATTGCACCACGATCTTGTGCAGCTTCTCGGTATCTTCTACTTCGCACAGCGTCACGCCATGACGCGCCGCACGCGCCGCCATCAGCGCGATGTCACTGACGGGCACCGGCCAGGAACTGTAGTGCCGGCGGTCGGTTCGCCGGCGGGGTATCGCGGCCGCGAGTGCGATGTCTGCGGCGTCGGCCTTGTGCTGGGAAAGTTCGATCGCGGCAAGGTGATTCGGGTCCGCAGAATTGGGCAGCCGGGATACTTTGGCGTGCCACCCGACCGCCGCGAAGGCGATGACGCAGTGATTGAGCGCCGCACCACAGCTCAACATCAAGTCCCGTCCGTCCGGATCGGTCATCGGGAGCTGGCGATCCGCGTCGGAATACAGATGCACGCTCTGCTCCCCCACCACCCAGCGCCAGGGTTGGGTGTTATGGACAGAGGGCGCCCGCGATGTCAGAGCCAGGACCGTGCGGATGGTGCCCGCATCAGGAAATCGCGTGTTCATGGCCATTCGTCCCCTCCTAAGTGCTGAGGCCGACGATGCCGGATACCCCGCACTCGCACGAGGGAATGACGGCCTCGATCGAAGGGACTTTGGGCCACATCTGGGTGTACCAGCGAGGTAGGCACACAACACTCCCCTGAGCGGGTCGTAAGGACCTTTCGTCACCTGGTCGGCGAGGGGATCCAAGGTCCTGGCAGATCACCCTGTCGGACAGTGCTTTTCGTGACGAGCGTGCCCGTCCTGTGCTAGCACGAAGTAGTCTCTTCTTGCACAAAGTGCAGCCGCAGAAGTGCGTAGAGGCCGTAGAGGCACGCCAGCAAGTCGTCGACTTGATTTGGCTGAATCGTCCCTTCCGATCGGGCCAGGGCCAAGCGTGTCGCGATGCGGTCCGAAAGCCTCCGGATCTCGGCATGCATCCGGCTCATTGCCGCGGTGGCTTCGCCACCCAAAGGGCGTGCCAGAGCGGGGTAGAGCTGGGTTTCCTCGGGCATCTCGTGGGGCAGAATCCGATCGGCGAGTACGGCGTGCGCTGCTGAAAGATTGCAACGCGACGTCACCCGGCCTGGCGACAAGCCGATCCGCAGTGTCGCGCAAGAGCCCAATTGCATCGCGAAGTTCGTCATGTTCGACGGAAAAGCGTTGCAGCATCTCTTCGGTTCCCAGTGCCAACGGCACCTCCGCGGGCCGGGTCGCCGCGCAGTGCCCGCAGCGCGTTGAGGATCACCGCGACATCAATGCCTTCTTGCAGCAGCGCCCCTGCGGCAACCAGCTGAGGGCGGCGATTCCCATCGCGATCACCGATAAAGTCATGCCGACGACCGCGCTCTGCACTGCGATGTGCCGAGACCAGCGGGCAATGTTCATCGCGTCGGCGAGTCGATCGATCCGATCGGTGGTCAACACCACGTCGGCGGCCTCGGAGGAAGCAGTGGCGCCCCGGGCGCCCATGGCAACACCGACCCGTTGCTGCCGCTAGCGCGGGAGCGTCATTGATTCCGTTACCGATCATCACCGTCGGCGCCCGCTCACTTTCGGCATGCACCGCAGCGTATTTCTCGGCCGGTGTCTGCTCAGCGCGAACATCGTCCAATCCCAGAACGGAAGCAATTTCACGGGTGGGCTCAAGTCGGTCTCCGGTGAGCATGATCAACCGATCCAAACCGGCGTCACGCAGCCGCCGCACAGTACGCGGTGCCTCTCCTGCGCCATGTTGGACAGCACGCTACGGAAGAACGGCCAGCGCTGATAGAGGGCGTGCAGGATTTCGACGCGCTCGTCCTCGCTTTCGGGCCTCGCCCCGATCCACCGCTGGAACGCCGATCCGGTGCCGTACCAGCAGGGCAGCATGACGCTCGACTGACTCCACGCCATCGCCCCACGGGATGACACGCAGATCGGAGATCGACTACGTGGGCTTGCGCGAGGTCGGGCGGCTACCGATGTTCAGCGCCCCGATCTCGCTGACCGGCGTGGAGGCCTTGAAGTAGTCGACGAAAACCGGTGTGTCGTGCACCAATTCGTAGTAGGCCTGGCGCGCCAAAACTGCGATCTCGTCGAGCACGGCGTAAGCGGGCTCGGGATCGCCACCGAGCCCCTCGACGTCCAACAGCTGTCGACTACAGCGTCGCCGCCACCAGGCTCTCCGGGTTTCGTTGCGTCACTTGCGGTTCGGCGTACTTTACCGCGACCACCTCGCCCTGCTCGGTGAGGCGCAGCGACGCGTTCACCGCCCCCGGCAGCTGCGCGAGGATGGCCTGGTAGCTCGGACCGCCGCCGCGGCCGTGGAAGAGCCGCAACCGGATTCCGGTCTTGCGGGCCACGTCAACCAGCGCCAGTTCGGCACGGTACACCGCCCAGTTCGCGGTCAGGTAACCGCCGTCCTTGTTGGAATCAGAATACCCGAGCATCACCTCCTGGCTGTCACCGCAAGCGGCCACGACCGCGGTGACAGCGCCAGCTCCAGCACGGCTTGCAGGATCGCCGCGCCGTTGTGCAGATCGTCGATCGTCTCGAACAGCGGTGAAATGCCTACCGGATCACCCGCACGGCCCCGCCGGTACGGCTCGTCGGCCCGGGGCCGCGTCCGGGCAGCTCTGCTCCAGCGCGGTGAGCTCGGGGCTCACGGCGACCAGCCGCGCAAACATGGAGAGCTCCTGTTCGAGATCGGTGAGCTCGGACAGGTGATGCGCCAGCGCGGTGTACGCGGCGCTCGCGGTGGCCCTTCGTACCACCGCAGCGGTCACGTTGGGGTTCCCGTCACGGTCGCCGCCGATCCAGGAACCCGGTTGCAGGATGGGGTCGGACAGCAGGTCGGCCTCGGGGTCACCCGGTTCAGCGCAGTCTGCCACAGGGCGGCGCAGCTCGCGTTCGATGCTGCGGCCGTCGGCGGTCTCCCGGTGCCCCTGTGCGTGCAGGCGCATCAACTGATGATGCGGTGCTGGGCGACGAAGACAGTGCGCCGACGGATCTCGGTGGGGTGCGCGGTGATCACCGGCGAAACCAGGGCGCCGCGCAGCGCCTCGGCCACGGTGGCTGAATCCAGTTGCGCGGAGTCCAATTTCGCGTAGGTGGCAGCCAGGCTGCTGTCGTATGGCGGTTCACCGGCGTCGATGTGAATCGTGCGCCGGTGCGCCGGGTGGATATCTTCGGCGAACCCGCACCCGGAACGATTCCACCCGGGCGCGTTCGACGAGATCGAAGACGACGTCGCCGTTCTGTTCGCGCACGATGTCGCCGAGAATACTGCCGAGCATCCGGATGTCGGCGTGCATCGGTTCGGTCGCCTCGCGGCCTACCTGGGTACGCCGCGCCGGCGCCGAGATCGGCGCCGGCGCGGCGTCGGACACCCAGCCCGGAAAGGAGCTCGGAAACCTCAACCATGCGTCCCAGCATCGGTGAGGATAGACCAGGCGCCCGCCGAGTGATCAGCGATACTTGATCATCAGCGCGATGCCGATGATACAGACCAGCCAGATCCCGGTGATGAACACCGTCAACCGGTCCAGGTTCTTCTCCACCACCGTCGAGCCCGACAGGCTCGACTGCACGCCACCACCGAACAGCGTGGACAGACCACCGCCCTTGGCGCGGTGCAGCAGCACCAGCAGGACCACCAGGATACTGGTGACCACCAGGGTGATTTGCAGGGCCAATTGCATGCACCCACCCTACCTAATGCGGTTGCCGGCGCCGAAACCGACGCACGCGGCGGTTACGGCAAGGGGCCGCCCGCGGCGATGGCGGCCAGGGTCGCGAATTGCTCGCCGTCCAGCGACGCTCCCCCGACCAGACCGCCGTCGACGTCGTCCTGCGCGACGATCTCGCCGACGTTCTTGGCGTTGACCGAACCGCCGTAGAGCACCCGCACGGTGTCGGCGACCTGCCGCGACGCCAGCTCGGCCAGCTGGCCGCGGATGGCCTTGCACACCTCTTGCACGTCGGCTGCGCTGGCCACCCGCCCGGTCCCGATGGCCCACACAGGCTCATAGGCGATGACGGTCTTGGCGATCTGCTCGGCCGACAACCCGGCCAGCGACTCACGCACCTGCCGCTCGCAGTGGCTGACGTGCTGGCCGGCCTCGCGAATGTCGAGGTGTTCGCCGACACACACGATCGGCGTCAGCTCGTACTTCAGTGCTGTGGCCGCCTTGGCGGCCACCAGGGCGTCGTCCTCGTGATGGTAGGTACGCCGCTCCGAGTGGCCGACGACGACGAAGCTGCAACCCAGCTTGGCCAGGAAGGCGCCGCTGATGTCGCCAGTGTACGCGCCCCAATCGTGCGGCGACAAGTCCTGGGCGCCGTAGGTCAGCCGCAATTTGTCGCCGTCGACCAGCGTCTGGACGCTGCGCAGGTCGGTGAACGGCGGCAGCACCGTGACATCGACCTTGTCGTAGTACTTGTCCGGTAACGCGAAGGCGGTCTTCTGCACCAGCGCGATGGCCTCGAAATGGTTGAGGTTCATCTTCCAGTTGCCGGCGATCAGTGGCTTGCGGCTCATGCGGCTCCCCCACTTGGCTGAGGCCGGTTCAGCACCTCGATGCCGGGTAGTGTCTTGCCCTCCAGGTATTCCAGCGACACACCACCGCCGGTGGAGATGTGCGAGAAGTCATCCTCAGGGATGCCCAGCGCGCGGACGGCGGCAGCGGAATCACCACCGCCCACGACACTGAACGCGCCCTTGCCGGTCGCCGCGACGATCGCCTCCGCGACCCCCCTAGTGCCTGCCGCGAAGGCCGGGAATTCGAAGACGCCCATCGGACCGTTCCAGAACACCGTCTCGGCGTTGGACAGCAACAGGGCGAACCATTTCACCGACTCCGGCCCGATGTCCAGGCCCATCGTGTCGTCCGGTATGGAGACGGCGGCCACGGTCTGCGGCACCGAATCGGCGGCGAACTTCTCCCCGACCACGATGTCCATCGGCAGCCGCAGCACGTCGACGTAGGTGTCCAGCAGCCGGCGGCAGGTGTCCACCATTTCCTCTTCCAACAGTGATTTTCCGACCGAAAATCCTTGTGCGGCAAGGAAAGTGAAGCACATGCCGCCGCCGATGACGATACTGTCGGCCTTGGTGGCCAGTGACTCGATGACGCCGAGTTTGTCGGACACCTTCGAGCCGCCGAGGACCACCGCGTAGGGCCGGGCGGTCGAGCTGGTCAACTGCTCGAGCACCCGGATCTCGTCGGCCACCAGCGTGCCCGCGTAGTGCGGCAGCAGCGTGGCGATGTCGTACACCGAGGCCTGCTTGCGGTGCACCACCCCGAACCCGTCGGAGACGAAAGCTCCTCCTGGCGAAACCAATTCGGCGAGCTGGCGGGTCAGTGCCAGCCGCTCGCCGTCGTTCTTGCTGGTCTCGCGCGGGTCGAACCGGATGTTCTCCAGCAGCAGGATGTCGCCGTCGGTCAGCCCCTCGGCGCGGGCCAGCGCATCGGTCCCAACGACATCACCGGCCAGCTGCACGTGCCGGCCCAACTGCTCCCCCAGAGCCGCGGCGACCGGCGCCAACGACAGCTTCGGGTCGGGCCCGTTCTTGGGGCGACCCAGGTGCGCGGTCACCACCACCTTGGCGCCGCCGTCCAGCAGCGCCCGAAGCGTCGGAACCGACGCCGTAATCCGGCCTGGGTCCGTGATCGCGCTCGCGTCGTCGAGTGGAACATTCAGATCGGATCGCACCAACACCGGTCGACCCGAAACACCTTCGGACAGAAGGTCTTCGAGGTTCGGAACGCCCACGATTAGAGAGACTTGCCAACCAACGCGACCAGGTCAACGAGGCGGTTGGAGTAACCCCACTCGTTGTCGTACCAGGAGACCACCTTGGCCTGGTTGTCGATCACCTTGGTCAAGTCGGAGTCGAAAATCGAGCTGTGCGGGTCGGTGACGATGTCACTGGAGACTATCGGCGCGTCATAGTACTTCAGAATGCCTTTGAGCCGGCCCTCGGCGGCGGCCTTGAACGCCGCGTTGATGTCCTCGGAGCTGGCAGATTTGGACAGTTCGGCGGTGAGATCGGTGACCGAACCGGTGGGGATCGGCACCCGCAGCGCGTACCCGTCGAGCTTGCCCTTCAGTTCCGGCAGCACCAGGCCGATGGCCTTGGCCGCGCCGGTGGAGGTGGGCACGATGTTCAGCGCGGCGGCCCGGGCGCGGCGCAGGTCCTTATGCGGGCCGTCCTGCAGGTTCTGGTCCTGGGTGTAGGCGTGGATGGTGGTCATCAGACCCTTGACGATGCCGAACTCGTCGTTGAGGACCTTCGCCAGCGGCCCGAGGCAGTTCGTCGTGCACGAGGCGTTGGAAATGATGTTCTGGCTGCCGTCGTACTTCTCGTCGTTGACGCCGAGCACGATGGTGATGTCCTCGTCGGTCGCGGGCGCCGAGATCACCACCTTCTTGGCGCCGGCGTCCAGGTGGCCCTTGGCCTTGGCGGCGTTGGTGAAAATGCCGGTGGACTCGACGACGACGTCGACGCCCAGGTCGCCCCACGGCAGCGCAGCCGGACCCTCGCGAACCGCGAGCGCCTTGATCTTGGCCGGGCCCACGACGATGGTGTCCTCGCCCTCGAGGCTCACATCGTGGGGCAGCCGGCCCAGGATGGAGTCGAATTTCAGCAGGTGTGCCAGCGTGCTGTTGTCTGTGATGTCGTTGACCGCGATCACCTCGGCACCACCCTGCTCCTGCTGAGCCAGCAACGCACGGTAGAAGTTCCGTCCGATTCGACCGAAGCCGTTTATGCCTACTCGGACCGTCACTTGTGTCTCCCTCGCCTTCGCTTCTCCTGGTAAAACCTTTGGCCCTCAGCCTAGAACAGCGCTGACAACGGCAGTGGGGCCGGTAGAAGTCCCGGACCTTTGCGGACGACATGTCCGTACACTGCCCAGTTCACCGGTGCGGGGCAGCGACGGTACGGCGAGTGCCGGTAACGACAACGGCACCGGCCCGACGCGAACGGGTGTTGACGCGACGAGTGACGCGGCTCTAGCGAGCAAGTACCCGCGGTCCCCGCGGAGCCGCCGGGGCGGCGTCCAGGGCCAGCCGGATGGGGAATCGCCGGTGCAGGTTCTCGATCAGGGTGTCGAGGGTTTCGCGTTCCTGCTCTTCGATCCGGGCCGTGTGACGGAAGATGGATGCCGTCTTCTCGTCATTCTTGGCCTCGGCTAGAGCGATCGCCTTGTAGTAGCCGTCGATCCGTTGTTTGATCAGCAGACGGTTCTGGATGAGTAGCCGGAGAAAGTAGTCGGCCTGCCGTTGATCCGCGGTGTCCGCGGCGGGACGATCCAGTGCACTGGGCGGCCGGTTCGCGGTCAACCGTGCGGGCGCGGGTCCCGTCGGACGAACGTGCCCCATGGGGGGACGGACCACGGAGCTCGGCGGCGGAAACCCGCGGCGGTCCCGGGCACCACTCGGCATGTGCGTTGCAACCGGACGTGTATCCCGTTCGTCGGACAAACTAGCGAAGTCCATTGAGTCTCTCTCGGCCGACGGTTCTGGAGTAAGCGGAGTAACGATAACTCCCCTAAAGTGGCCAACGCCATACGCTTCGGCGAGTTGCGTATGTCGCATATTCTCACACTGCATACACTTTGGCACCATCTCCGCTACGTTATTCTCAGGTCAGCCGCTGAGAGTTTTTATCTATCGATACCGAGGTGTCCGGATGTCGCGCCACGAATATTTTACGGCTGCGGCACGCACGGCAGCGCGCAGCAATTCCGTTGCACGCTAACGAGGTTAGAACCTGAGATGTCGTCGGATATCCGAATGTGCAACTCGGTTAACCATTTTCTACAAAATTCTGGCCAGGAACATCGGTGAAGACGTGTCAGATTCGCCGTGCGGTGTAACGGTTTTCGGCCGGGCGCTGTCGGCGGGGTGAGACTGCGCGGGCTTCGCTACGGTCGCCGGCCCCGGTCGCGGGTGCGCCCCGGCGCGGCGGAGGCGGCGATGTTGCCTGATGACTTCGGACTGGGAGGCCCTAGCTACCATCTAGGGACCCGCCAGCTGCAAGACACAGCCACAAGGGGGCGCCGGTGAGCGATACCGAGGGTGACGATCCCGAGGGCGGCCAGTTCGACCCGGCGCTGACCCAGCGACTGATGGGTGTGCTGCGCCCCATCCTGAAGAGGTACTTCCGCTCCGAGGTGCACGGGCTGGAAGCCTTCCCATCCGGCGGCGCGCTGGTGGTCGGCAATCACTCCGGCGGCATGTTCCCGATGGACGTCCCGATCTTCAGCGTCGACTTCGTCGACTTCTACGAAAGGTTCGGCTACCAGCGCCGGTCTACACACTCAGCCACGACATCTTGTTCCTCGGCGTGACGGGTAGGCTGTTCCGCCGGACCGGCTACATCCGCGCGACCCGGGGGACAACGCGGCCAAGGCGTTGCGGTCCGGCGGCGTGTCGTGGTGTTTCCAAGCGGTGACTACGCGACGCCTACCACCCCACGCTCGCCGAGAACGTGATAGACTTCAACGGCCGCAAGGGATATGTGAGCACGGCGATCGAAGCCGGGGGTGCCGATCGTTCCGGGGGTGTCCATCAGGGGGCAGGAAACCCCAGCTCTATCTGACCCGCAGGCATGGCTGGCCGAACGACTGGGCATCAAGCGCCTGCTGCGCAGCGCCATTCTGCCGCTCTCGTTCGGCTTCCCCTTCGGGTTCAGCGCCCGATCCCGCCCAACCTGCCGTTACCTACCAAGATCGTCACGCAGGTGCTCGAGCCGATCCATCTCACTGAGCGGTTCGGTGCCAACCCGGACATCGATGAGGTCGACGAGTACGTGCGCTCGGATGCAAGAGGCCCTGACCGCGCTGGCCGCCAAGCGCCGATTCCCGATCTGGGGCTAATCGATGGCCTCTATATATGAATATATATATGAACGTATATACGAACGGGTTCGTTGCGCTACCGGCGTGGTGGCGACGCTGCGCCGGGCCGGGATGATCGCGCCGATGCGGCCCGACCGCTATCTGAAGATGGCCACCGCGATGCGCCGCGAAGGCATGGGCATGACCGTGGGTTTCGCCGGCACCGCGCAGCGCTGCCCGGACCGTCCCGCCCTGATCGACGAGCTGGGCACGCTGACCTAGCGAGAACTCGACGAACGGATCAACACGTTGGCCACTGCGCTGCAGGGCCTGTCCTCGGGTCAGCCGAAGGTCATCGGGATCATGTGCCGCAACCACCGGGGGTTCGTCGAGACGCTGGTCGCCGCCAACCGGATCGGCTCCACGTGGTGCTGCTGAAAACGTCCTTCGCCGGGCCGGCGATGGCAGACGTGGTCAACCGCGAAGGCGTCGACGCCGCCATCTATGACGAGGAGTTCACCGCGACGGTTGGACCGCGCGTTGGCCGACCGGCCGGGCGCCACCCGCATCGTAGCCTAGACCAATGGCCGGCACGACCTGACCGTCGAAAAGTTCATCGCCGGCCACGCCGGCGAGCGGCCCCGGCGGACCGGCCGCACCGGCAAGATGATCCTGCTGACATCCGGCACCACCGGAAGACCCAAGGGCGCCAAGCAGTCCGGCGGCGCCGACATCGGCACCCACAAGGCGATTCTGGACCGCACCCCGTGGCGCGCCGAGGAGACGATCGTGATCGTGGCGCCCATGTTCCACGCGTGGACCCATGTTCCACGCGTGGAGCTTCTCACAGCTGATCTTCGCCGCCTCGATTCGACCGGATCATGGAGTTACCCGCGGACGTCCGCAACCGCTACAGCTGCCGCTCCCTGCGCCTCGTCGCGGCCTCGGGATCGCGGATGTGCCCCGACGTCGTCACCGCGTTCATGGACCAATTAAGCGACGTGATCTACAACAACTACAACTCAACCGAGGCGGGCATGATCGCCACCGCCACACCCGCCGACCTACGCGCCGCGCCCGACACCGCCGGCAAGCCGGCCGGCGGAACCGAGATCAGAATTCTGGACCAGGAATTCGACGAGGTCCCGACCGGCGAGGTCGGCACCATCTACGTCCGCAACGACACCCAATTCGACGGGTACACCTCGGGTGTCACCAAGGATTTTCACGCCGGGTTCATGTCCTCGGGCGACGTCGGGTACCTCGACGAGAACGCACGACTATTCGCCGTCGGCCATGACGACGAGATGATCGTCTCCGGCGGCGAGAACATCTATCCGATCGAAGTGGAGAAACGCTCGCGGCCCACCCTGAGGTGGCCGAGGCCGTGGTGATCGGCGTGGACGACGAGCAGTACGGCTAGCGGCTGACGGCGTTCGTGGTGTTCGCGCCCGGCGCTCGACTCGATGAAGCCGCCACTGTCGAAACACTCAAGCAGCACTTCCGCGATAATCTGGCCAACTACAAAGTGCCACGCTAGATTTCGGTGATCGACGAACTCCCCGCGGCAGCACCGGCAAAATCCTGCGGGCCGAACTGCAAGCACGGGTGAGCAGCTGATGCGCGCGGCCGTCGAACTCCTCAACGCCGCCAACGGCTTACTTCCGCTGGTGCGCAAGGGCTACAGCACCGTGCTGGTGTTCGCGTTCGGCTGGCCGACCTCGGAAGTGCCCGGCATGTACTTCACCGCCTCGCTGCTCGACGCGCTTCGCCGCGCCCGGCGCGGCGACTTCGCCGGGCGCCGCGGCAACGCCGCGCTGATACTGACCGCCGCGTCATGGGCGATCCTCGCGGTGATCCGCTATCGCGGCGTCACCACTCCGGGACCGGTGCTGGAGGCCGGGCTGCGTGAACAACTGGGACCCGACTACACCGAGGCGCTGACCGACCTGCCGACCACCACGCCGCAGCGCCGCGGTCGGCGTAACCTGCCGCTGATCAACACCATGGCCCGCCGACGCTACGTCACGAAGACCAACGTTGTCACCTAAGGGCCGCACGGCCGGGCGAATCGCGCCGATATCTGACGTCGCCGGGACCTGCCCCGCGACGTCAAGGCGCCGGTGCTGGTGCAAGTTCCCGGGGGCGCGTGGGTGATCGGGATGCGCCGGCCGCAGGCCTACACCGCTGATGAGCCATCTCGCTGCCCGCGGCTGGATCTGCGTGTCCATCGGCTACCGGGTGTCCCCGATGCACACCTGGCCCGATCACATCGTCGACGTCAAACGGGCGCTGGCCTGGGTCAAGGAGAACATCGCGCACTACGGCGGGGATCCCGACTTTGTCGCCATCACCGGCGGATCAGCGGGCGGGCACCTGTCCACGCTGGCCGCGCTGACGCCCAACGATCCCGCCTTTCAGCCGGGCTTCGAAGACGCCGACACCTCGGGCGTCGCGTCCGTCCCCAGTGTACGGCCGGCACGGCTGGTTCTCCACCGAGGGTGAAGGCTGCCGCGAGTTCATCGAACTGCTCGAAAAGTTCGTTTTCAAGCGGAAATTCGCCACCAACCGCGACATCCACGTCGACGCGTCGCCGTTCCGGCGGGTGCGGACCGACGCGCCGCCGTTCTGCACGGCCACGACGACTCGCTCATCCCGGTCGGTGAGGCCCGCGAGTTCGTCGAAGAACTGCGGGCGGTGTCCAAGTCGCCGGTCTCTTATGCCGAATTGCCCAGCGCCCAGCACGCTTTCGACATCTTCAGTTCCCCGCGGGCACATTGGTCGGCCGAAGCGGTGGCGCCCGCCATGTATACCGGCATCGTCGGACCGAGAACGTTCGACACCACCAGGATTGATCGGGGCCAGGTTCCGGGACAGCCCGGTGGCCGTGTAGGCCCGAGCCGCCAGCTGCAACAGCCCGGACGGCGTGGTCTCGGTCAGGCCCATGATCTGATGGGTGGACAGCGCCTTGGCCATTTCCTTTGCGCTCTCCGTACTTTCGAAGATCGCGCGCAACCGCTCGGCGGGGTCCGCGATGTCGGTCACGAGCGACGCGTCATCGAGCCGATCTGGTTGCCGACGTCGGACTGCGAGTCGCCGGTCCGAGTGGACACCGGGATCTGCGCGATCAGCGGCTTGGTGAGCAATTCGCCCCGCTTTTGCAGATACTCCCGCGCCACGCCGGCCACCGGCGCCAGCACCACGTCGTTGAGCTTGACGCCTATCGCGTCCTTGACGTCCTTGGCGCGCGCCAATTCCACCCGGGTGCCGGTGATCATCTGGCGATGCGGCGAGACGGGCGCGTTGAACCGTCTGCTCCACCAGCCGCGCAATGCGGAACGGCGTCATGGCCCCGACGTTGATCAGCGCCCCGATTGCCCGGCGCTCCAGGCGGGGGAGCTTAAAGCCCACCAGGGAGCCGACCGTCTCGTGCTACGCCGGCCGGGGTTCGGGGGTGACGTCCAGCACAGGATCTCACCCAGGCCGGCACCCGACACACCGTCGACGATGGCGTGATGCATTTTGGTCAGCGTCGCGACGTGACCCCCTCGATCACCCAGAGCTCCCAGAGCGGCCGGGAACGGTCCGGCTTGTAGGGCATCAACCGGCCGACGAGTTCGTCTACCTCGCGCCGGCAGCCTGGGGTGAGAACCCCGATGCGGCGGATATGGAAGTCGACGTCGAGGTCTTCGTCCTCGACGAACCAGGGCCGGTCCAGACCGAGTGGTGATCCGGTGACCCCGCCAGCGCAGCTGCGGCAGCTCGGGGCAGCCGCAGTTGGCGAAGCCACGCAAGCTGAACTCGGGTGCATCGGTGGTGTCGCAGATCGCCAGCGCGCCCACGTGCATGTGCCAACCCGCAGTCTCGGCAGACCAAAACGCCGCATCGACACTCGAAAGCTGCTTCATGCGAAGACCGTAGACCCCGCCAGCAAACCGCGTCGAGGGATTGCCGACAATCTCCTCAGGCGTCTTCGAGCAAATCCGGCGTTACCACGGACTCGGTGTCCGGAATGCCGTCGACCTTTGCCTTCCGGTCGGCCATCGACAGCAATCGCCGGATACGGCCCGCCACAGCATCTTTCGTCATCGGCGGGTCGGCCAGCCGGCCCAGCTCCTCGAGCGAAGCCTGACGGTGTTCCACCCGAAGCTTGCCGGCCGACGCCAGATGGTCGGGGACGCTGTCGCCCAGGATTTCCAACGCCCGCTCCACCCGGGCGGCCGCAGCGACCGCGGCCCGAGCCGAGCGGCGCAGATTGGCGTCGTCGAAGTTGGCGAGCCGGTTGGCGGTCGCCCGCACCTCGCGCCGCATCCGGCGCTCCTCCCAGATCAGCCGGGTGTCCTGGGCACCCATCCGAATCAGCAGAGCGCCGATCGCCTCGCCGTCGCGAACCACCACCCGGTCGGCGCCGCGCACCTCGCGGGCCTTGGCGCTGACCCCGAGCCGGCGGGCCGCGCCGACCAACGCCAGGGCGGCCTCGGGTCCGGGGCAACTCACCTCCAGGGCCGAGGAACGGCCCGGCTCGGTCAGCGACCCGTGCGCCAGAAAGGCACCCCGCCAGGCGGCTTCGGTGTCGGCGATACTGCCCCCGACGACCTGGGCCGGCAGGCCGCGCACCGGGCGCCCGCGCATGTCCAGCAATCCGGTCTGCCGGGCCAGCGCCTCGCCGTCGTTGGCCACCCGCAGCACATAGCGGGTGCTCTTACGAATCCCGCTCGCCGACAACACATGCACGACGGCGTTGTAGCCGTACAGATCGAAGATGTCCTTGCGCAGCCGGCGGGCGATGTTGCCCAGGTCCACTTCGGCCTCGACGACCACCCGGCCGCCCACGATGTGCAGGCCGCCGGCGAACCGCAGCAGGGAGGTGACCTCCGCTCGGCGGGCACTGACCGACTTCACTACCAAGCGGCTCAGCTCGTCCTTGACTTCGGTCGTCATCGCCACGCGTCGTCACCCCTTGGTCCGCTGCTGGCCGGTCCGTTCACGCCGTCGGTGAGGTTCACCGTCGACCCGAATCTCTGCGGTGGCCTTCGCCGAAGGCGCTGCCGGGCCCGCACGGCCTGTGCGAAACCCGTCCAGGGCCGCCGCGAGCTTGCCCGGGTCATGTAAAGGTGTACCAGGTCGGACCACGTCGACGAAGTGGACCTCGGCCCTGAGCAGGGTCGCGGTGCGGCGCAACTGCTCGCGCTCTCGTTCGCTGGGAACGCGATCGGCGTCGATGATGATGTCGTGCACGGTGAAACCGGGCGCGTGCTGGGCCAGCACGTGCAGGTGCCGCTCCACCGAGAAGCCCGCCGTCTCCCCCGGCTCGGCCACCAGGTTAAGCACCAGCGCCCGGCGGGCCGGGGTGACCTGCAGCGCGGCCGCCAGCTCCGGGACCAGCACATGCGGGATCACGCTGGTGAACCAGGAACCGGGGCCCAGCACCACCAGGTCCGCGGCCATGATCGCGTCGACGGCCTGCCGGGTCGCCGGCGGATCCGGCGGCAGCAGCCGCACCCGGCGCACCTTTCCCGGCGTCGTCGCGATGGCGACCTGACCGCGGATCGATCGGAAGATCCGTGGATCGGCCTCCAGCCCGGAAACGTCGGCCTCGATCTGCAGCGCTATCGGGCACATCGGCAGCACCCGGCCCTTGACCCCGAGGATGCGGCCCAGTTCGTCGAGGGCGGCGACTGGGTCGCCCAGCACCTCGGATAGGCCCGCCAGCAACAAGTTGCCGATCGGATGCCCGGCCAGCGCCCCGCTGCCGCCGAATCGGTGCTGCAGGATGGTCGCCCACAACTGCCCGTACGGACTGTCAGATGCCAACGCTGCCAAGGCCATTCGCAGATCGCCGGGTGGCACGACATCCAGCTCGCTGCGCAGCCGGCCCGACGAGCCGCCGTCATCGGCGACGGTCACCACCGCGGTGACGTAGGGGGTCAGCCGGCGAGCGGCAGACAGCGTCGCGTACAAGCCGTGTCCGCCGCCGAGCGCGACGATGCCCTCGCTATGTGGTGGGCTCATTCGCGGCCCAGATCCCGGTGCAGCACCCGCACCGACAGTTGGGCTCCAGTCTGGTGGGCCCGCAGCCGCCGCATCAACGCCTCCGCGATCGCCACGCTGCGGTGCTTGCCGCCGGTACAGCCGATCGCGACCGTCATGTAGCGCTTGCCCTCCCTGCGATAACCCTCGACAACAAGGGCCAGCAACCGATCGTAGGCGTCGAGGAAATCCGCCGCCCCCGGTTGGCCCACCACATAATCGGCCACCGCCGGGTGCTGCCCGGTCAGCGGGCGCAACTCGTCGACCCAGTGCGGGTTCGGCAGGAAGCGCACGTCCATCACCATGTCGGCATCCATCGGCAGCCCGTACTTGAAGCCGAACGATTCGACCGTGACGCTGGTCGACAGATCGGTGTCGCCGCCGAACGCCCGCTCGATGCTCTCCCGCAGGCCCCGCACCGACAGGGTGGAGGTATCGATGATCAGGTCGGCGGTGGCGCGCACCGGCGCCAGCATCCGGCGTTCGGCGGCGATGCCCTCGGCCAGCGTCTGCTGGCCCTGCAGTGGGTGGCTGCGCCGGTTCTGTTCGTAGCGGCGGACCAGCATGTCGTCGGACGCCTCCATGAACACCACGCGCGGGTTGATGTTGCGGGTGGCCAGTTCGTTGCGCACCTCGTCGAGGTCGCCGGTGAAGCCGCGGGACCGGACGTCCATGACCACCGCGAGCTGGGTGATCCGTGACCCGGCGGCCAGCCCGAAATCGACCATCCGGGTGATGAGTTGGGGCGGCAGGTTGTCGGCGACGTACCAGCCGAGATCCTCGAGCACCTTGGCCGCCGTACCGCGCCCGGCCCCGGACAACCCGGTGACCAGGACGACGTCGATGCCCGCCACCGGGCCCTGCTGCTGGTCACTGTCCCCGACCCGGCTCGTCATGCGCCGGCTCCGGACTGTTCGGCTTGTCCGGGCTGCTCGGCCGGTGGGGGTCGGAGCACCTCTAGGACAGCCGTGGCCGTTGCCACGCCGATACCCGAAACGGCGGTGATCTGGTCGACGGTGGCCTCCTTGAGGCGGGCTATCGATCCGAAGTGGGTGACCAGCGCCTTGCGGCGGTATTCTCCTAATCCTGGCACCGAATCCAGCGCCGAGGCGGTCATTCGCTTCGATCGCTTGCTGCGATGGTAGGTGATCGCGAACCGGTGTGCCTCGTCACGCACGCGCTGCAGCAGGTAGAGCCCCTCGCTGTTGCGCGGCAGGATGATCGGATCCGGCTCGGCGGGCACCCACACCTCTTCCAGCCGCTTGGCCAGGCCTATGACCGCGACGTCGGTGATCCCCAGCTCGTCGAGCACCGCACTGGCCGCGTTGACTTGCGGGGAGCCGCCGTCGACGACGTACAGGTTTGGCGGGTAGGCGAACCGGCGCGACTTGCCTTCCGGAGAAAGCATATTGGGGTCGTTCTGCTCGCTGAGGTGACGCGCGAAGCGGCGCCGGGTCACCTCGGCGATGGAGGCGACGTCGTCCGAGCGGCCCTGCCCGGCGGCTTCCCGGATCTCGAAGTGACGGTAGTCCGACTTGCGCGGCAGACCGTCCTCGAACACCACCAACGACCCCACGACGTCGGTGCCCTGCACATGGCTGATGTCCACACACTCGATCCGCAACGGCGCGTCGGCCAACCCAAACGCATCCTGAATATTCTGCAACGCAGCGGATCTGGCGTTGAAGTCGCCGGCGCGCTTCAGCTTGTGTTGCTGCAGCGCCTCTTTCGCGTTGCGCTGCACCGTTTCGGCGAGCGCTCGTTTGTCACCGCGACGCGGCACCCGCAGCACGACCCGGGATCCGCGCAACCCTGTGAGCCAACTGGCCAACTCGTCGACGTTGGACGGCAGGCACGGCAGCAGCACCTGGCGGGGAACCGGGTTGACGGCCTCGTCGGCGGCACCACCCAGCTCGGCCTGATCACCGTAGAACTGGGTCAAGAATTGTTCGACCAACTGCTCTTCGCCCGAATCGCGTGGGTCGGCCGACTTTTCGACGATCCAGCCGCGCTGACCGCGAACCCGGCCACCGCGGACGTGGAACACCTGCACCGCGGCTTCGAGCTCGTCGTCGGCAAAGGCCACCACGTCGGCGTCGGTGCCGTCACCGAACACCACCGCCTGTTTCTCCATCGCCCGCCTCAGCGCGCCGATGTCGTCGCGAAGCCGCGCGGCCCGTTCGAAGTCGAGCTGATCGGATGCCGCGTGCATCTGCTGCTCCAGCTCCCGGGCGAAGCGATCGGTCTTGCCGGACAGGAAGTCACAGAAATCGTCGACGATCTGCCGATGTTGCTCGGGGCTGACCCGACCGATGCACGGCGCCGAACACTTGTCGATGTAGCCGAGCAGACACGGTCGGTCGATCTGCTTGTGCCGCTTGAACACTCCGTGCGAGCAGGTGCGAGCGGAGAACACCCGGGTGAGCAGATCCAACGTCTCCCGGATCGCCCACGCGTGCGAGTAGGGACCGAAGTACCGCACACCCTTGCGGCGCGGGCCCCTGTAGACCATCAGCCGGGGAAATTCCTCGTTGAGGGTGACGGCCAGCACAGGGTAGGACTTATCGTCGCGGTAACGGACGTTGAAACGCGGATCGAACTCTTTGATCCAGTTGTACTCCAGCTGCAAGGCCTCCACTTCGGTGTTGACCACCGTCCACTCGACCTTGGCCGCGGTGGTCACCATCTGCCGGGTGCGGGGATGCAGATTCGCGATATCGGCGAAGTAGGACGTGAGCCGGCTACGCAGGCTTTTGGCCTTACCGACGTAGATCACCCGGCCGTGCATGTCCCGGAATCGGTAGACGCCGGGCTCGACCGGAATGGATCCGGGAGCGGGGCGATACGTGACGGGATCTGGCACGTATCCAGGCTAGTAGCCGGAAAACGGGGGCCGGCGAACCGGGATCGCGTGGCGCAAATCGGCCGGCGCAATACCGGACGCGCCCGAGGCACAGTGTTTGGGCGTTTGGGCGACTTCAGTTGATCTAAGCCCCGTGTTAGCTGTGGCGCTAGAGTGGGTGCAACAGCTGGAGGGAGCTTTCACATGAGCAAACGACCGTTGGCCGGGCTGGCCGTGGGGATTGGTTGTTTGGCGTTGTCGTTGAGTGTTGGGGCCGGGGTTGTGTCGGCGATCCCCGATGTCGGTCCGATGGTGAACACCACCTGCACCTACGACCAGGCGATGCGCGCCGTACACGCCGAAAATCCGATGGCCGCGCAGTACCTCGACCAGTCGCCGCCCAACCTGCAGTTCCTGCGGACGTTCATGGCGTCGACGCCCGATGAGCGGCTGAATCTGCTGAAGGCGATTCGGAACAACCCGGGCGCCGACCAGGCCTTCCCGATATTCCGGCAGATGATGATCAGCTGCAAGAACTACTGAGCGAGTCTCAGGTAGTTCGGCTGTCGAGTTGGGCGGGGCGCTTCGATGCCCAGTCGGCCATCGGAAACCCGCTTTCGGCGTCGTACGCCGACGCCAGCAAGACGGTTCGCGCGAGCGCGACCAGCCCGTAGTCGCAGGTCCAGTCGGAACGGGTCATCGTCCACACCAGCACCCTGTCGGAGGTGATGGTGAACAGGCTGAGGTGCATCGGCATCGGCCGAAAGTCGCCCTGCGGGCTGTGGCCGACGGCATCATCGTGGCATTTCGACACAGCGCCAAAACTCTTTCGCACCACGTCGTGCGGATTGAGCTTCTTGTCGTAGTTGTCGATGGATTCGGCGTACAGGGCTTGGCCGTCGACCTGATATGACGATTCGGCGTGATCGGCGGAGCGCGGCGAACCCTTGAACAGCAGTGCCGCGTTGCATTCGGTTGGCGTGACACTGGTGAAGTACGTGGCGCCCACCGGCATCGTCGTGGCCGGGCCGAGTGGGGTGCTGGCCCCGCCCTGAAGCAGCAAATCCCGCGCACGGAATCGGCGCGAAGGCGGGTGCGGCCGACCGTAGCACTCCGGACGCTCCGGGGTGCCCGGATCGCCCGACCGCTGACCGATGTCGTGCACGCACACAACGCCGCTGCGACCAAGACCGAATGCGGCGATCCCCCGCAAATGCCGTGTCATCGAGCGATTCTACGACAAAGTCGCCGCTCGTGGCTCAGCGCGCGCCGAGGTCGGGACGATAGCGGGCAAACAGCGATCGGACGGTGTCCATCGCCGCGACGGCCCGGTCCTTGTCGACGGCCTGTATCGCCATCACCGGAATGTATTCGTCGTTGGGCAGGTCGATGTGCGCCCAGCGGCTCCCGGCGGGAAACGAAACGCCGACGACCTCCGACCACGGGATCAACCTGTCCCCCAACAGGTTTCGCACCGATACACCGGGTTGCCCGACGTGCAGCCGCGGGCGGGCGAACAACAGCACCGCCCCGGCGATCACCAGACCGAGGACGGCGATCGCCACCTGGTCAGCGGTCTGGAAGACCACACCGCTGGAGCTGACCTTGAGCACCACGCCGACGGCAATGTGCGCCGCGGCTATCAGAAATGCTGCCCCGTAAGCGAATAACGGCGTCCAATGCGGGCGCAGCTCGGCATCCCAGTTGGCACCGTCGGCAGGCCTGGTCACGACCGAGCGCGCAGGTCACGCAAGGCCAGCGCGGCGGTCAGCGCGGCGCCGGCGGCCTGCGCGCCCTTGTCCTCCGCGGAGTTGGGCAGCCCCGCCCGGTCCAGTGCCTGCTCCTCGTTGTTGGTTGTCAGCACCCCATTGGCGACCGGCGTCGACGCGTCCAGGGACACTCGGGTCAGACCCTGCGTCACCGCGTCACACACGTATTCGAAATGCGGTGTGCCGCCGCGGATCACAACGCCCAGGGCGATGACGGCGTCGTAATTGCGGGCCAACTCCTGGGCCACGACCGGAATCTCGATCGCGCCGTGCACCCGCACCACGGTGGGGTTGTCGATCCCCGACCGTGCCACCACCCGCTGGGCGCCGGCCAGCAGTGCGTCACAGATCGTGCTATGCCAGGTGCTGGCAACGATGCCGAGCCGCAGGCCGGACGCGTCGAGCTCGCCCAGGTCAGGTTCGCCGGCTCCACTCATATGCGTCGCTTCTCCTCATCACTTCGTTCTGCATCGTCGCCAACGCGACTCATTTGCGTCACTTCTCCGAGTCGACTCACAAAGCGCCACCGAATTCGCCCGGAAAATGGACGAATTCGTAAAAGTCGTCCAGGCCGGCCAGGTCGTGCCCCATCCTGTCCCGTTTGGTCATCAGGTAGCGGATGTTCTCCGCGTTGGCCCGCACCGGCAGGGAGACGCGTTCGATGATGTGCAGCCCGTACCCGTCCAGCCCCACCCGCTTGGCCGGATTGTTGGTCAGCAGCCGCATCGAGCGCACACCCAGGTCCACGAGGATTTGAGCGCCGATTCCGTAATCTCTTGCGTCAGCCGGTAATCCGAGCTTGAGGTTGGCGTCCACGGTGTCCGCGCCGGCATCTTGCAGCTGGTAGGCCTGCAGCTTGTGCATCAAGCCGATGCCGCGACCCTCGTGACCGCGCATGTAGAGCACCACGCCACGCCCCTCGCGGGCCACCATCGCCATCGCCGCGTCGAGTTGCGGTCCGCAATCGCATCGCCGTGAGCCGAACACGTCTCCGGTCAGACATTCGGAGTGCACGCGCACCAGCACGTCGTCCCCCTCGCCGTTGGGCCCGGCGATGTCGCCGCGGACCAACGCGACGTGTTCGACGTCTTCGTAAATGCTCGCGTAGCCGATGGCCCAAAACTCGCCGTGCCGGGTCGGGATGCGCGCTTCGGCGATGCGCTCGATGTGCTTTTCGTGCTTGCGGCGCCATTCTATGATGTCGGCGATGGTGATCAGCGCCAGGTCGTGCTCGTCGGCGAATACCCTCAGCTCATCGGTCTGGGCCATCGCCCCTTCGTCCTTCTGGCTGACGATCTCGCAGATCGCGCCGGCCGGCTGCAGGCCGGCCATCCGGGCCAGGTCGACGGCGGCTTCGGTGTGGCCGGGCCGCCGCAGCACACCACCGTCCTTGGCGCGCAGCGGAACGACGTGACCGGGACGGGTGAAGTCGGTGGCGCTGCTGGCCGGGTCGGCCAGCAGCCGCATCGTGGTGGCGCGATCGGATGCCGAGATGCCGGTGCCCACGCCGAGCCGCGCGTCCACGGTGACGGTGTAGGCGGTCCCGTGCTTGTCCTGGTTGAGCACATACATGGGCAGCAGGCCCAGCCGGTCGCAGATGGCGCCGTCGAGGGGAACGCAGAGGTAGCCCGAGGTGTAGTGCACCATGAAGGCCACCATCTCCGGCGTCGCCTTCTCGGCGGCGAAGATCAGATCGCCCTCGTTCTCGCGTTCCTCATCGTCGATAACGACGACGGCTTTTCCGGCCGCAATGTCGGCAACCGCCCTTTCGACGGAGTCCAACCTCGTCATCTGCGCTGCCTTGCTGTCGTACCGACCAACACGCGAAGCCCGCGTATTGCATCAAGTATGAACCACGCCGAGCACCCTGTTATTCGCGGCTTTCGGCACCATATCGATGACGACGTTGCAAGTCGCGCGGCGTTCATGCAGCGCCCGTTGTCCTGGTCCTGTTCGGGCGGGCGATCGTGTGGCGCAGACAGCTGTCTGAGGCCAACCGAGGTGTCGGAAAGTGGTCAGACGGTGCGGCGAACCAGCATTTGGATGACTTGCACGCCGGCGCAGTCGACCGTGTAGTGGGCCAGCCAGCGGCCGACCGAACCACCCGCCTCGATGTAGTGCGTCCACCGGCTGACGGCGGCGGTGACGGAGGGGTACGTGGAGTACCGCCCCAGCGACACGTCGCGGCCGTCGTTGCCGACCAACTCGTAGCTGGTGTGGTCGCGCACGCAGTGTTCGACGATCGTCAGCGTGGTGTCGTTGCCTTCTTTGCTCCACACGGCCCGTGATTCCGCTTCGGCCTTCCGGCCGGCAAGTGTCGCCACCGCTTCGAATGCGAGGTCTTCGTAGACAGCCTCGGCCAACCTTTCAACGTACATTTCTGCTGCTCATTCGCTGAAATGGTGCGGCCGGCCTCTGTCATTTGAGAATGTACCTGCGAAGGGCTGCGCGGGGATTTAGAACAGGCGTGTCGCCATGGTGTAGTGCGATTGTGACTATCGTTATGAAACTGTAATCTTTTGCCTCGGCCTCAGCGCCAGCTGGCCGGCAGATCGATGATGTGATTCGGGCAGAAGTCCTGCGCCGCAAGCGAGATGACGTTGCGGGCGTCCCCGGCCGACATCCTGCCGCGCAACACCATGAACGCGTATTCGGCAGGTTGGTAGCGTGCGTCGCGGCCCGCCGGATCGTCCATCAGCTGGCACGCTTCCTTTTCCTCGGTTGCGTCGGCGGCGGCGACACCACCGCCCGCCAGCGCTGCCATCCCGAGTAGGACACCGGCCGCGAGCAGCGCCACGACGTTCATCGGACGCTCACTGGTCTCTGGCGGCCAGCAGCCGTTCGACGTACTTGGCGATCACGTCGACTTCGAGGTTCACCTGAGTGCCGACCGGTGCGTGCCCCAGCGTGGTCAGTTCCCGGGTGGTCGGGATCAACGAAACCTCGAACCAGTCCCGGGGTTCGGCGCCGAGGTCGGAGACCGTCAGGGAAATCCCGTCGACGGTGATCGACCCTTTCTCCACGACATAGCGAGCGATCGACGACGGGATCTCGATGCGCACCACTTCCCAGTGCTGCGACGGCGTGCGGGACACCACCCGACCGGTCCCGTCCACATGCCCCTGCACGATGTGGCCGCCGAGCTGGCTGTTGACCGCCGCAGCGCGCTCCAGGTTTACCCGCTTTCCGACGTCCAGGCCACCGAGGTTGGAGCGGTCGAGGGTCTCGGCCATCACGTCGGCGGTGAACTGCCCGTCGGCGAATAGCTCGGCGACCGTCAGGCATACACCGTTGACGGCGATCGAATCGCCATGGCCGGCGTCGGCAGTGACGACGGGTCCGCGGATGGTCAGGCGTGCTGCATCGGTGAGGACATCTCGGCCGGTTACCTCTCCGAGTTCCTCGACAATTCCGGTGAACATTCCACCAGGCTAATTCGCCCCCGCTTTGCCTGGTGAGCGGCCACGACCGCCCGAAGACGCGACCGCGGCGTACGGCCGTTGAGGCCCCGCGTTCCGGAGGCCCGTCAATTGAGACCCTCTACGATGCACGGTATGCAGACACGCCGCCGTCTCACGGCCGTCCTTGCTTCCCTGACCCTCGCCACCGTCCTGATCGCGGGTTGTTCGTCGGGTTCGAAGAACAGCGGCGGGCTGTTGCCCGACGCCACCGCTCTCGTCAAGAAATCCGCCGACACCACCAAGACCGTCAAGAGCGTGCACCTGGTGCTGTCGACCGAAGGCAAGATCCCCGGGCTGCCGATCAAGAAACTGACCGGCGACCTGACCACCACCCCGAGCACCGCGGCCTCGGGCAACGCGCAGCTGTCGATGGCCGGCTCCGACATCGACGCCAACTTCGTCGTCTACGACTCGGTGCTGTACGCCACGCTGACCCCGAACAAGTGGAGCGACTTAGGTAAGGCCTCCGACGTCTATGACGTCTCCGTGCTGCTGAGCCCGGCGGACGGCCTGGGTAATGTGCTGGCGAACTTCACCAACGCCAAGGCCGAAGGCCGCGAGACGATCAACGGCCAAACCACGATCAAGATCAGCGGCAACGTCGCACCGGACGCGGTGAACAAGATCATCCCGTCGCTGAGCGCGACCCAGCCGATGCCCGCCACGGTGTGGATTCAGGAGACCGGCGACCACGAGCTGGTCCAGGCCAACCTGCAGAAAAGCCAGAGCAATTCGCTCCAGGTTACGCTCTCGGATTGGGGTAAGCCGGTCACCGTCACCAAGCCTCCGGTGAGCTGATCAGCATGCGGGCAGGACCCGGAATCGCGATCAGCGCCGGCAGCTTGGCCGTGCTGCTAGGCGCGCTGGATGCCTATGTCGTCGTGACGATCATGCGCGACATCATGAGCGACGTTCACATCCCGATCAACCAGCTACAGCGCATCACCTGGATCATCACGATGTACCTGCTCGGGTACATCGCCGCGATGCCGCTGCTGGGCCGGGCTTCGGACCGCTTCGGCCGCAAGCTGGTACTGCAGGTCAGCCTGGCGCTGTTCATCATCGGCTCGGTGATAACCGCGCTGGCCGGGCACCGGGGTGACTTCCACCTGTTGATCGCCGGACGCACGGTGCAGGGCACCGCCAGCGGCGCGCTGCTGCCGGTGACGCTGGCCCTGGGCGCCGACCTGTGGGCGCAGCGCAACCGCGCCAGCGTGCTGGGCGGCATCGGTGCCGCCCAGGAGCTCGGCAGCGTGCTGGGCCCGCTGTACGGAATCTTCATCGTCTGGGTGTTCCACGAGTGGCAGTACGTGTTCTGGATCAACGTGCCGCTGACCTTGATCGCGATGGTGGCGATCCAGTTCAGCTTGCCGTCGCATCAGCAGGTCGACGATCCCGAGAGGGTCGACGTGGTCGGCGGGGTGCTGCTGGCCATTGCGCTGGGCCTGGCGGTCATCGGGTTGTATAACCCACAGCCGGACGGCAAGACCATCCTGCCCAGCTACGGGCTACCGCTGGTGATCGGCGCCGTCGTCGTCGGCGTGCTGTTCATCTTGTGGGAGCGCTTTTCCCGCACCCGGCTCATCAATCCGACAGGCGTGCACTTCCGGCCGTTCCTGTCCGCCCTGGGCGCCTCGGTGTGCGCGGGCGCGGCGCTGATGGTGACGCTGGTCAACGTTGAACTGTTCGGCCAGGGCGTGCTGCAGATGGACCAGACGGCGGCCGCCGGTTTGCTGTTGTGGTTCTTGATCGCGCTGCCGGTCGGGGCGGTGTTGGGCGGGTGCATCGCGACCCGGATCGGCGACCGCGCAATGACATTCATCGGGCTGCTGATCGCCGCGTACGGGTACTGGCTGATCCACTACTGGCGCCAAGACGTGATGAGCCAGCACCACGACGTCTTCGGTGTCAGCCTGCCGCTGGTGCACACCGACCTGCTGGTGGCCGGTCTGGGAATCGGCCTGGTGATCGGGCCGTTGACCTCGGCCGCTCTGCGGGTGGTTCCCTCGGCCCAACACGGCATCGCGTCCGCGGCGGTGGTGGTGGCCCGGATGACGGGCATGCTGATCGGTGTTGCGGCGCTGAGTGCCTGGGGGTTGTACCGCTTCAACCAGATCATCGCGAGGCTGTCGGCGAAGATCTCGCCGGATGCGACCCTGTTCGAACGGGTCGCCGCTCAGGCCACGCTGTACATCAAGGCGTTCGCCATGATGTACGGCGACATCTTCGCGGCCACGGTCGTCATCTGCGTGGTGGGTGCGCTGCTGGGTCTGCTGCTCGGCAGCCGCAAACACCACGCCGAGGAGCCCGCACTGCCCGCGCAGGAGACTGTTGCGCTGGGCAAGCACTAGCTAGCCGATCTGCGGCACCAGGCTCAGCAGCAGATCCGGACCGATCCGGTCGGCCCCGTCGAAACGCCACCGCAACGCACGCGTGATGGTGGGCACCCCGACGTCGATGACGGTGACCGGGCCACCCAACAGGATCGGCGCGACGTAGGTCAGGATCCGGTCGATGACCCCTTCCCGCAGGAAGGCACCGGCCAGCGTGGGACCACCTTCCAGCAGGATGTCGGTGCGGTCTGACAGCGCCTTGAGCACCTCCAGCGGGTCATGGGTGCGGATCACCATGGTGCGCGAGTCGTCGTTGAGAACCTTTGCCTCGGGCGGTATTTCACGGGTGCCGACCACCACGCGCAACGGCTGCTTGCCGGCCAGTGATCCGTCCGGCTGCCGGGCGGTCAGCACGGGATCGTCGGTCAGCACAGTGCCGGTCCCGACGATGATCGCGTCGGCGGCGGCGCGGCGGCGATGCAGGTCCAGCCGAGAGGCCTCGCTGGAGATCCACTGGCTGGTGCCGTCGACGGCCGCGCTGCGGCCGTCGAGGCTGCTGGCGTACTTCCAGGTGACGTGCGGCGAGCCGGTGCGTTGTTTGTGCAACCATTCGCGCAACGGCCCGCGGGCGACGTCGTCGGCGAGCACGCCGGACTGCACGTTCACCCCCGCCGCGGACAGCCGGGCCGCGCCGCCGGCCGCGATCTCGTTCGGGTCGGCGACGGCGTAGACGACCTTCCCGACACCCGCGGCAAGCAGCGCGTCCACGCACGGCGGCGTCTTGCCGTAGTGGTTACACGGCTCCAGGGTGAGGACCGCCGTGCCCCCGGCCGCCAGGCTGCCCGCGCGGCGCAGCGCCAGCACCTCGGCGTGGTTGCCGCCGGCCGGCTCGGTGCCGCCCACGCCGACCACCTGGGCGTCGGCGTCCAGGATCACCGCCCCGACGGGCGGGTTCGGATGGGTGCGACCCTTGACCAGGTTCGACTGTTCGATCGCCACACGCATTGCGGCGTCGAGACTTTCGACCTGATGGCCGCTCACTGCCGTAGGTGCGGCGACGCGGCGAGCGCCTGGCGCCGCAGCGCCTCCACCGCCGCCGCGGGGTCGTCTGCGCCGTAGACCGCGGAACCTGCGACGAAGCAGTCGACGCCGGCCTCGGCGGCCTGTGCGATGGTGTCCGCGTTGACGCCGCCGTCGATCTCGACCAGGATCGTCAGCTCCTCCGCGTCGATCAGCTTGCGCGCGGTGCGGACCTTGCTGAGCACCTCGGGGATGAAGCTCTGGCCGCCGAAGCCGGGCTCGACCGACATGATCAGCAGGGTGTCGAACTGCGGCAGGATTTCCAGGTAAGGCTCCAGCGGGGTTCCCGGCTTGACGCTGATGCCGGCTTTGGCGCCGGCCGCGCGAGTGTCGCGGGCCACCCCGACCGGGTTGTCGGTGGCCTCGGCGTGGAAGGTGACGTTATAGGCGCCCGCCTCGGCATAGGACGGTGCCCAGCGGTCGGGGTTGTCGATCATCAGATGGCAGTCCATCGGGATGCGCGTGGTGGCCAGCAGGGCCTCCACCACCGGCAGGCCGATCGTGAGGTTAGGCACGAAATGGCCGTCCATCACGTCAACGTGCAGCCAGTCGGCGCCATGCACCGCGGCCGCCTCGTCGGCGAGCCGGGCGAAGTCCGCGGCCAGGATCGACGGCGCTACCAGGGGTCCTTCAGTGCTGCCAGCCATATCCGCCAGCCTATCGAGGGCCGGCGCTTGCCCTCACGCCAGGCGGCGCAGCGCCGCCCCGAACATGGCGTCGGTGCCGTGCCGGTGCGGCCACAATTGCACATACGGTCCGTCGCCCGACTCCGCGGGCTCGAACAACGGACGAGTATCCAAGGCGGACACCGGATGCCGCCGCAGCGCGTCAGCTACCACCCCGAGCGTCTCCGCCAGGTGCGGCGAGCAGGTCGAGTACAGCACCACACCGCCGGGGCGGGTCAGCGCGATCGCGGCGCCCAGCAGCTCGCGCTGCAGCTTGGCCAGGGCCGGCACGTCGGAGCGCTGTCGGCGCCAGCGCGCCTCGGGCCGCCGGCGCAACGCCCCCAGCCCGGTGCAGGGCACATCGACGAGCGCCCGGTCGAAACCCGGCTCGAGGCCGCTCTCGCGCCCATCGACCCGCCGCACCTCGACGTCGAGCCCCCGGGTGTTCTCGGCGACCAGCTCCGCCCGCGCCGGCGATGGCTCCACGGCCGTGACCCGGGCGCCGCGCTCGGCGCCCAGCGCGGCCAGCAGCGCGGTCTTGCCGCCCGGCCCGGCGCACAAATCGAGCCACCGTCCGGTATCCCCATCGACCGGCGCCAGGGTGAGCGCGCGGGCCACCAACTGACTGCCTTCGTCCTGCACCAGGGCCTGCCCGTCGCGCACGGGTGCCAGTTGTCCGGGATCACCACCCGGCAGGTACACCGCGTACGGCGAGTAACGGCCCACCGTGCCACCGACCGCATCGGCCAGCTTCGCCGTGCTGAGCACGCCCGGGCGGGCCGCCAGGTGCACCTGTGGGCGCTCATCATCTCTGGCGAGCACGGCGTCGAGGTCGCCGGCGTCCGCGCCAAGCGCGTCGGCGAAGGCCTGGGCGATCCAGCGCGGGTGGGCACGTACGAACGCGGCGTGCCCGATCGGGTCGCGGGCCGGGTCGGGAGCCAGCTCGTCCAGCCAGGATTTCTCGTCCCGCCCTGCGATGGTGCGCAACACACCATTGACGAAACCTGCTCGCGCCGAATCGAATTCTATACCAGCCTGTTCCACCGTGGTGGAAACCGCGGCGTGCGCGTCGACGCGGGTGCGCAAAAGTTGGTAGCTGCCCATCCGCAGCAGATCGAGCAGTACCGGATTGATCGTCTCCGGCGGGCGTCCGGCGGCCTCGGCGATCACCGCGTCGAGCAGCCCGCGGGTACGGCAGGTGCCGTAGGTCAGCTCGGTGGCGAACGCCGCGTCGCGTCCGGTGATGCCGCGGTCACGCAGCAGCGCGGGCAGAGCCAGGTTCGCGTAGGCGTCGCGCTCGCTGACGGCGCGCAGCACCTGAAAAGTGGCGGCCCGGGCCGGATCCAGCGGTTTGTGCCGTCTCGGCCGGGCGGGCCGGCGCTGTTTGGGGGCCGATCTCATGATGCCCGCGTCCCCGCGTCGAGACGCGCCCCGCGCGCCCAGTCGACGGCGTTCATGAGTTTCTTGCCGGACGGCTGAATCATGTTCAGCCGCACCGGTTCCGACCCAGTCCCAATCCGCACGCATTTGCGATCTACTTGAATAGCGCCGGGCGGCAACACCTCTGGGGCATCCAAATCGACATGCACCGGCCACACCTTGACTCGCAGGTCGCCGATCATCGTCCAGGCGCCGGGGTTGGGCGTGACGGCGCGGATGCGGCGCTCCACCACCGCGGCCGGCAGGTCCCAGCACACCCGCGCCTTCTCGACGGTGATCTTCGGCGCGATGCTGACCCCGTCGGATGGTTGCGGCTGCGGCGTCAGGGTGCCGTCCTCGATGCCGTCCAGCGTGGCCGACAGCAAGGCCGCGCCCGAAACGGCAAGTCGCTCAAGCAGATCTCCCGCGGTGTCGGTGGCCTGGATCGTTTCGGTGACGACGCCGTAGACCGGTCCGGAGTCGAGACTGGATTCGATCTGAAAGGTCGTCGCTCCGGTGATCGAGTCGCCCGCGCCGATGGCGGCCTGGACGGGCGCCGCGCCGCGCCAAGCCGGCAACAGCGAGAAATGCAGGTTGACCCACCCGCGCGGCGGCACCGCCAGCAGCCCCTCGCGTAGCAGCGCGCCGTAGGCCACCACCGGGCAACAGTCGGGCGCGAACTCGGCCAGTTCGGCGATGAACTCCGGCGACTTCGGCCGCGAGGGCCGCAGCAACGGGATGCCGCGGTCGAGCGCCTCGCGGGCCACCGGCGACGGCTGCGGCGTACCGCGGCGCCCGGCGGCATCGGGCCGGGTCAGCACGGCGACGACCTCGTGGCGAGGCGAATCGATGAGGCGGCGCAACGAGGGCAGCGACGGTTCGGGGCTTCCGGCGAAGACAAGACGCACGGGCACAGTCTAGGAAGGTGGCATCCGCGTCGCGCGATCCGTGCTCCCAGCCGCCTTTCAACCGCTGCTCAGCAAACGCCAATGTTACCTAGCTACATTGTTGTTTATACATACTATTTCTAAAGGGCACTATTCACTGGCGAGCCGGTGCCCTGCCACCGACTCGGGAGGTCCGATGACGCTCGACACCACCAGCCGCGAAGACCTGGCGACCATGCATCGGGCGCTGTGGGCGCTGGGCGATTATGCCCTGATGGCCGAAGAAGTGATGGCGCCGCTGGGCCCAATCTTGGTGTCCGCCACAGGTATTGGAGCTGACGTCCGAGTTCTCGACGTCGCCGCCGGGTCGGGCAATATCTCCCTGCCCGCGGCCGCGACCGGTGCCGCCGTCGTTTCCACCGACCTCACGCCGGAGCTGCTGGCACGCTCCCGGTCCCGCGCCGCGGCGCGCGGGTTAACGCTGGACTACCGGGAGGCTAACGCGCACGCCCTGCCGTTCGGCGATGGGGCGTTCGACGTCGTGATGTCGGCGATCGGCGTGCAATTCGCGCCCGACCATCAGCGCGCGGCCGACGAGCTGGTCCGGGTCTGCCGTCCGGGCGGGACGATCGGGGTGATCAGCTGGACCCCTGAAGGATTCTTCGGCCGCATGCTGGCCACCATCCGGCCGTACCGGCCGAGCCTGTCGCCGGCCGTGCCGCCGGCGGCGCTCTGGGGACGTGAACGCTACGTCGCCGGACTCCTGGGCGATCGGGTGGGTCGCATCACTACGGTGCGAAGCACGCTGGACGTTCGCCGATTCGATTGCGCCACAGCGGTTCACGACTACTTCAAGAATCACTACGGCCCGACGATCGAGGCCTACGCCAACATCTCCCACAATCGGGTGCTGGTCGCCGAACTCGACGCCCAGCTCATCGAACTGGCGCAGGAGTATCTGACCGACGGCACCATGGGGTGGGAGTACCTGTTGGTCACCGCCGAAAGGCGGTAGCGATCCCTAGAGATCGATATCGACCGACGCGTCGGGTCCGCCGGCCGCGGTGAACGCCGTCAGGGCGCGTACCAGGCCCTGACGCTCAGCTGGCGGCATCTTCTCCACGATCGCGGCGATCTCGGTGCGCCGGTACGCGGTGACCCGGCGCACCACGTCGCGGCCGCGTTTGGTGAGCGCGGCGATCAGCTCGCGGCGCGACGTCGGGTGCGGGAGGCGATCAGGCCGGCGGCGACCAGTCGATCGACCATCCGCCCGGTTGCCGACGGCTGCACCCCAGCAGATTGGCCAGTGTGGCCAGGTTCACCGGGCCGCGATGCGACAGGATCACCAGGGTCCAAAATTGTGCCATCGCGATGGTTTCGTCGAACTGGGCGATCGCCCGCGCCGAGATGCTCACCAGCAACCGGGGGCGGTGATCAGCGCATCAGTTGATGACATCCAGCGAATCGTCGACTTCCGTCACGTCCTCCGTGGTCATTCAGCGTTCCCTTCCCATGCCCGGAACCGGGCTGAACAGTTGAAAGTGCACCGCCCCGAATGACATAGGGAAAAGACCATTTCTCATGCATAATATCCTGCGCACAAGCGTTTCCGCTCGGTGGCCGCACTAACCGATTTGCAGCGGATCGATCTGCACCCGGACCGGTTTATTCTCCTGCCGAGCGCTGACCACGCCGATGCCGCGCCGCAGACTCGTCGCCAATTCCAGGCCATCTTCGCGGCGCACCCGCACCAGCATCCTGCTCACCGGCAAGCCGGTCGGGGTGCCAGGCGGGCGGCACACCCCCGGCGGCAGGTCGACGGGGCCGAGCAGCTCGGCGCCGTCGGGAAGCCGAGCCGCCTCCAGCAGCGCGGTCACCGCGGCGGCCGACCCGTCGATGGCCGCCATGTGCACGGCGGGCGGCAGGCCGACCTCACCGCGACCCGTCAGCTCCGCCTCCGCGTGACCGACCGGATCCCAGCGGATCAACGCTTGCACGGTCTGGTTGGCCGACTCGGCGATCACCGTCACCACCCCGCCGCGGGGACGCACCAGCGCCGCGGCGCTCATCCAGCGCCACAGCGCGTCCTCGGCGGCCCGCAGGTCCTGCCGGCCCAGCAACGCCCAAGTGTCCAACAGCAGCGCTGCCCCGTAGCCGCCATCCGCGTGGGGCTCGGCACCCGGCGTCGCGACCACCAGGGCGGGCCGGGCGGCGACCTCGGCCACGACCGCGTCGCCGGCCGAGGCGATCACCGGCGTCCCGGCGAAGGCGCGGCCCAGCTCCTCAGCGGTGCGCCGTGCCCCGATGACCACCGCGCGCACCGACTCCGACCCGCACAGCGCGCAGCGCAGCACCGGCTCGCCCCGTCCGCACCACCGGCATACCGCGCCCGGTCCGCCCTGCTGCAACGACTCGGCCAGCGACAGGGGCCCGGTGCAATGCCGGCAGCGCGCGACGGTGCGACAGCGGTTGCAGGCCAGCGACGGTATGTAGCCGCGGCGGGGCACCTGCACCAGCACCGGGGCGCCGCCCTCCAGCGCGGAACGGGCGGCGCGCAATGCGATGGACGGAATCCGTGCCGAGCGCGCGGCCGGGTCGCGCTCGGCGGCGTAGCCGGTGTCGTCGAGCGCGACCACCCGCGCCGTGCGTGCCCGCACCACGGGCCGGGTGGCGACGATGTCGTGCGCCCATCCGCTGCACACCAGGGCGTGCGCCTCGGCGGTGCGGGCATAGCCGCCGATCAGCGCCGCGCACCGCGCCTGGTGCGCGCGCAGCATCGCCACCTCACGGGCGTGCGGGTACGGTGCGCGCGGCTCGGACAGGCTGTCATCGGCATCCGACCAGACCATCACCAGCCCCAGATCGGTCAGCGGTGCGAAGACCGCGCTGCGGGTTCCGATCACCATCCGCGCCGTGCCCCGCAGTGCCGACAGCCAGCGCCGATAGCGGGCGGCCGGGCCGATCCCCGCCGACAACGCCGCGACGCTGTCGGGGCCGATTCGGGCGGTAGCGGCCAACCACAGCGCGTCCAGATCCCGCTGATCGGGCACGATCGCCAGCACCGCGCGGCCGGCGCGGACCGTCTCCGCGGCGGCCTCGGCGAACCGGTCCGCCCACTGCTCCCCCGGCAGCGCCTGCCACACGGCGCGGGCGGCCCGCGATTCGGCCAGCGCGGTCAGAAACTGTGCGCCCCGGCCGTAGACCTCCCAGCAGGATGGGTCGACGGGCGCGACCTGCGCGGGGGGCGGGATCGCGGTGACCTCGCGCTCGACCCGGGCGTGCCGTGCCGGGATCGCCAGCCGCAGCACGTCCGGGCGGGTCCCAGCGTAGCGCGCGGCCACGGCGTCGACGAGTAGGCGGATTTCCGGGGTAAGCACCGGCTCGGGCGACACCACACGATCGAGCCAGCCCAGCTTGCCGGCGTGATCGGTGTCGTTGCGACGTTCCAACACGAACCCGTCGACCAGCCGGCCGTGGAACCGGACCCGCACCCGAACCCCGGGCTGCGCGTCGTCGGACTGCTCGGCCGACACAAGGTAGTCGAATTCGCGATCCAGGTGCGGCGCGGACAGCATCGGCAGCACCCGGGCAATCGACTCCACCTCGACGGGTGTGCGCGCGCTCATGGCGCCCTCGAGTCACCAAATACGTTGTTTGCCGCCATGATTACCGTTCGTGGCCACACCGTAGCAGCGACCGCCGACAGTCAGCCTTCGACGGGCTTGGCGTCATCGTCGGGTGCGGCCCTGCCCGGCCACGACGTACACCGTCACCGGCAGGACTTCAGGTTGTCCTGGCCCAGATGCGGCCAGAACCAGACCAGCAGCGCGGCTGCGTAAGACACAGCAGCACTATCACTACGATCCAGGCCCGCGACAGCACGCCCTTAACGACCAGCGGGGACATCGCGCCGATGAAGCACAGGTGCGCGCACAAAAACGCCGCCAGCCCCAGCACGAACGACATGGTCCACCACGGGATGGCCAGCCGCCAGTCGCCGGTAGCCGACAGTAAAAACGCGTGCATCAGCCAGCGTCGTTCGCTAACGATGGGGTGAGCGCGCGGCCACGGTCAGCAGCAACGCCATCAGCGCCTTGAACGGCGGACTGTCCGGTGAGCGCCATCCCGGGTGGGGACTGCACCGCGATCACGGTAGGTACACGCCGTAGGCGATGCCCGCCCAGCAGGCCGCCACCCAGCCGCCCGTCAGCACGCGGAGTGTGCGTACGGTACCTCCATGCCCCGCTTCGACAAAGCCGACGAGAAACCTCCTATCGACCCCATCTTGCTGAAGGTACTCGACAAGGTACTCGACGCGGTTCCGTTCCGACTATCCACCGACGACGGCATCGACGCCGCACGTCAGCGGTTTCGCGATCTGCCGCGCCAGCCCGTGCATCCCGAACTGCGGGTCGAGGATCTCACCATCGACGGCCCGGAAAGCCCCATCAACATCCGGATCTATTGACCGCCAACCGATTCCGATGCGACACCGCTTGTCGTGGTGTATTTCCACGGCGGCGGGTTTTCGTCATCGGCGACCTGGACACCCGCGATCGGCACCGCCCGCCAGCACGCGGTGGGCGCCGGCGGGGTCGTGGTGTCGGTCGATTACCGGCTGGCTCCCGAGCACCCGTATCCGGCGGCCGTCGAGAACGCGTGGGCCGCGACGCGGCGGCCGCGCACGGTGCCGACCCCACCCGAATGGCCGTCGCCGGGGACTCCGCGGGCGGAACCCTCGCGGCGGCGGTCGCCCAGCGGGCTCGCAACGAGGGCGGCTTGACGCTCGCTTTCCAGCTGCTGTGGTATCCGTCGGTGCTCTGGGACGCAACGCTGCCGTCGTTCGCCGAGAACGCCAGCGCACCGATCCTCGACACCAAGGCCATCGCACAGTTCTCCCGCTGGTATGTCGGTGACGCGGACCTGGCCAACCCGCCGGTCGGGATGGCGCCGGGCCGGGCTACGGACCTGGCCGGGCTGCCGCCAACCTATATCAGAGGTGGCCGGCTACGACCCGCTGCGCTACGACGGCCTTCGGTACGGGGAGCTGCTGGCCGCCGCGGGCGTGCCCACCGAGGTGCACAACGCCGAGACGCTGGTGCACGGTTACCTCGGCTATGCGGGTGTGGTGCCCGCCGCCACCGCCGAAATGGAGCGGGGTCTGACCGCGCTGCGCGCCGCCCTGCAGCAATGGTCGCCGGTTGTACCGTGGTCTGATGAGTGAGTCTAACCTCGCCCGACCGGAGATCGATCCGACGTTCAAGGCGTTGCTCGACGCGTTCCCGATGGCCTTCAGCGCCGACGACGGCGTCGAGCTCGCCCGTGAGCGGCTCAAGCTGCTCAAGGTGCCGGCGGAGATGCTGCCCGAGCTGCGGATCGAACAGTGCACGATCGGCCACGGCGACCTCACCGACATACCGGCCCGGATCTACTGGCCGCCCACCGCCGCCAAGCTCTCACCCGTCGTGGTGTTTTATCACGGCGGCGGTTTCTGTCTGGGCGACCTGGACACCCACGACCACGTTGCCCGCGCGCACGCCGTCGGCGCCGAGGCGATCGTCGTGTCGGTGGACTACCGGCTCGCCCCGGAGCACCGGTATCCCGCCGGGGTCAACGACTGCTGGGCCGCCCTGCAGTGGGTCGGGGCGCACGCCGCCGAGCTGGGCGGTGACCCGAACCGCATCGCCGTCGCCGGCGATTCGGCGGGTGGCAACCTCGCCGCGGTCATGGCGCTGCTGGCCCGCGACAACGGCGGGCCCCGGCTGGCGTTCCAGCTGCTGTGGTATCCCGTCGCAACGGGCGATCTGTCGCTGCCGTCGCACACCGAGAACGCCTTCGCGCCGATCCTGGACCGGGAGGGCATCGACGCCTTCCTGTCCTGGTACCTTCCGCCCCACATCGACTTCGCCGACCCCGCGGCGCTGCCGGTCACCCTCGCCCCGGCCAACGCCGCCAGCCTGTCGGGACTCGCGCCAGCCTTCATCGGCACCGCGGGCCACGACCCGCTGCGCGACGATGGCGCGCGCTACGCCGAGCTGCTCAATGCCGCGGGCGTGCCCACCGAGCTAAGCAACGAGCCGACCCTGGTGCACGGCTATGCCAGCTTCGCCCCGGTGGTTCCCAGCGCCGCGGCTGCGACCGAACGTGGCTTGAAGGCGTTACGAAAGGCGTTGCACCCCTAGGAAAAACGGAGCCCTCCGATGCGTCACCAGATCAAACCCGACTACGAGACCGTGATCGTCGGCGCCGGGTTCTCCAGTATCGGTGCCGCGATCAAGCTCGACAAGGCCGGCCTGCACGACTACCTGATGATCGAAGCGGGCGACGGGGTCGGCGGCACCTGGCACTGGAACACCTTCCCGGCATCGCCGTGGACATCCCGTCGTTCTCCTATCAGTTCTCCTTCGAGCAGAGCCGGCATTGGTCACGCACCTACGCGCCGGGCCGGGAACTGAAGGCCTACACAGAACACTTCGTCGACAAGTACGGACTGCGGTCGCGAATCCGGTTCAACACCAAGGTCCTTGTCGCCGAGTTCGACGACGAACACTCGGTGTGGAGGGTGCAGACCGACCCGTGCGGGGAAATCACGGCCAGGTTCCTGATCTCGGCCAGCAGCGTGCTTACCGTGCCGAACCTGCCGGACATCGACGGTGTGGACTCCTTCGACGGCGTCACCATGCACACCGCGCTGGGATCACGACCAGGATCTGACCGGCAAGCAGGTCGGCATCATCGGCACCGGGGCATCCGCCGTGCAGGTGATCCCGCTCGCACCGATTGTCAACCAGCTCACCGTATTTCAGCGCACTCCGATATGGTGCTTCCCCAAGTTCCATGTGCCACTGCCGCCGGCGGCGCGCTGGGCGATGCGGATTCCGGGCGGCACGATGGTGCAGCGGCTGCTCAGTCAGGCCTTCGTCGAATTGACCTTCACCATCGCCGCGCAGTACTTCACGGTAGTTCCGCTGGCCAAGCGGATGGGCGAGATGGGGCGCCGCTATCTTGCGCAGCAGGTCGAGGATCCGGACGTGCGTGAGCGGCTCACCCCCGGTACGCGGTGGGCTGCAAGCGGCCGGGCTTCCACAACGAGTACCTGGCCACCTACAACCGCGACAACGTGCGGCTGGTCACCAAAACGATCTACAAGGTGACCCCCGGACCGGTGGCCACCACCGACGGCGAACACCACGATATCGACGTGCTGATCCTAGCCACCGGTTTCCAGGTGATGGACCCCGACAGCATGCCGACCTTCGCGATCACCGGCAGTGCTGGTGTGACACTGGCCCAATTCCGGAGCCAGCACCGGCTGCAGGCCTACGAGGTCGTCAGCGTTCCGGGCTTCCCGAACATGTTCAGCGTGATGGGGCCCTACGGTTACGTCGGCTCTTCGTATTTCGCGCTGATCGAGACGCAGACCCATCACATGGTGCGGTGTATCAAGCGGGCCCGGCGGCTCGGCGCGACCCGCGTCGAAGTCACCGAGCAGGCCAACGCCTGCTACTTCGCCGAGATGATGCGCAAGTGGCACCGGCAGATCTTCTGGCAGGACAGTTGCAAGCTGGCCAACAGTTACTACTTCGACAAGAACGGTGACGTCCCGATCCGGCCGTCGACCACGCTCGAAGCGCATTGGCGTAGCCGTCGTATCGACCTTGCCGACTACCGATTCACGGGCGTCGGCACCTGAAATCGCTGCGCCGCAACGACCTCAGAGAATCGCATCCGCGAGGCGATCGAGCTGTTCGACCGACTCGGTCGTCGGATGGAAGAGCAGCCGATCGAAGCCGAGGTCTCGATACCGGCTGACGGTGTCGCGGGCGTCGGCCGCCGAACAGACCATATCGGCGACGTTGAGCTGTCCGTAGTGCGGAGCGAATCCGTAGTACCACTCCAGCTGATCCCTCCCCGCTGCGACGGCCTCGGCCGGTCCGAGCCCGAAGTTCACCGATTCCTGCAGGTATGAACGCCGGGCCGACCCCGCGGCCTGCCAGCCGGTGCGAATGCGCACCAGCTCCGCCTGCTCGTCGTACTCGCGCACGGCACCGGCCGCCCACTCGTCGCCGAGGGTGATCACTCTGTGCACCGCAGCGGCGGACCGTCCGACGAACAGCGGCGGAGTCTGCACGGGCACAGGACATACCGGGGTGGCCTGGGCAACCGCTTCGCCGGCCCACGGGCTGCGCAGCCGCTTTACCTGCGTGTCTAGGATCCGTGGAAATCGGCGCCCGTGCTGGCGTACCATCTGGTCGGTTGCCCACACCCAGTCCGACGACCATCCGACCGCCGGATATCCGGGCCAGGCTGGCGAGTTGCTTAGCCAGCGGAACCGCCGGATACAGGGGGCCAGTAGCACATTGGTTATCAGGGTCGGTCGGGGCGGTGGCGCCGGCCGCGGTGGCCCGGGCAATCAGTGAGTCCACGCCGGGGTAGAACAGCCGGTCGATCGTCGCGACGGATTCGAAGCCGACCTCTTCGCTGCGACGTGCCCATCGGGTGATGGCGGGCCCGGAAACGTCGGCGATGTGGTTCGGCAGGCCAACTCCCACTTTCACAGCACAACCTCCCCGTTGATGTCGGTATTGACGGCGGCCAGCAGATTGGTCGCGACCACGGGTACCTCCGATGCCGAAAGGATGTGAGTCCATGGTCAGGTGCGCCATCTAGTTTGGCGAGGAAAACCCCTCTCATCGTCAGAAATAGGCGCGCTCTGCGCGTAATACGTAGAGTTTCCTCATAATGGAAGCCCTTGACGCATAATGTGAAGCCCTTGACGCATAATGTGAAGCCCTTGACGCATAATGTGAAGCCCTTGACGCACATATTCTGCACGCGCTGCAGGTCTCGTCGCGGGCGTCGTTCCGGCGCATCGCCGAGCTCATCGGTACCGGTGAACAGACCGTCGCACGGGGCGCTACCGGAGCCTGCGCCGCGACGGGGTGCTGCGCGTGATCGGCGTGGTGAATCCACGGGGTATACGGCGAATGCCAGTGAGGGTCCGCGTCAGGGCAAAACCGGACGATCTCCCCCGGCTCGCCGAGGCGCTGGTCCGCCGACCCGAGGTGGCCCGCCAACGTGATGGTCGTAGTGATCTGCCGCGGGCCAGCGGATCTGTACGGCTACCTGACGCAGCGTCTGGGCACCGTCGACCACATCCAGGCCTACGACGTTAGCGTCCGCAGCAAGCGGCTCAAGCAAGCCGGCCTGATCGCGCACGGCCGGTTGATCCACGCCCGTTGAACGAGCGACGCTAAGCTCGGCACGTGGCAAAGGAGTTTTCGAGTCGCGATGAGTCGCTGCGAGAATTCATCATCGGCAGGCCATGTTTCTTCGTCGCCACCGCGCCGTCCGAGGGTGGGCGAATCAACCTCTCCCCAAGGGATATCGGGACACCTTCGCCGTGCTCGACGATCACACCGTCGCCTACCTGGACCTGTTCGGCAGCGGGGTGGAGACGACCGCACACCTGCGCGACAACGGCCGGATCACGTTGATGTTCTGCTCGTTCAGCCGCAACTCGCGGATCCTGCGGCTGTTCGGCACCGGGCGCGCGATGCGCCCGGATGATGACGAATTCCCCGGTCTGCTGACGCATTTCGGGCACCAGCCGGTGTTCGCGCCGCCATCGTCGTCGACGTGGAGCGCATCGCCGATGCCTGCGGATTCGCGGTACCCTACTACGAGCTCGTCGACGACCGTCCGGTGCTGGACCACACCTACCACGCCAAGGCGGACGAGCAGACCTACGTGCGTGCCGTCAAGCGCAACCAGCACAGCATCGACGGGCTACCCGCTCTAGGACCCAAGTCACCCGCTGCCGGGCTAGATGGCGCGCTTGAGGTCGTCGACCTTGTTCAGCTGCTCCCACGGCAGCTCGATGTCAGTGCGGCCGAAGTGCCCGTACGCGGCGGTCTGCGCGTAGATCGGACGCAGCAGGTCCAGGTCACGGATGATCGCGCCGGGCCGCAGGTCGAACACCTCGGGGACGATCTTCTCGATCTTGACCGGGTCGACGATCGCGGTGCCGAACGTCTCGATGAACAGCCCGACCGGGGCGGCCTTGCCGATGGCGTAGGCCACCTGCACCTCGACCCGGTCGGCCAGCCCGGCGGCCACAATGTTCTTGGCCACCCAGCGCATCGCGTACGCCGCCGACCGGTCCACCTTGGACGGGTCCTTGCCGGAGAAGGCGCCGCCGCCGTGCCGCGCCCAGCCGCCGTAGGTGTCGATGATGATCTTGCGGCCAGTCAGGCCGGCGTCGCCCATCGGGCCACCAAGCACGAACTTGCCGGTGGGGTTGACCAGCACCCGGGTCGACGACGAGTCCAGGGTTTCGTGCGCCAGCTCGTCGAGCACGGACTTGAGCACGCGCTCGCGGATGTCGGGGTCCAGCGTCTTGTCCAGGTCGATGCCGTCAGCGTGCTGGGTGGAGACCACGACGGTGTCCAGGCGCACCGGGACGTCGTCCTCGTATTCGATGGTGACCTGGGTCTTGCCGTCCGGGCGCAGGTAGGGCAGCGTCCCGTTCTTGCGGACCTCGGTCAGCCGCCGGGACAACCGGTGGGCCAACGCGATCGGCAGCGGCATCAGCTCCGGGGTGTCGGTGATCGCGTAACCGAACATCAGGCCCTGGTCGCCGGCGCCCTGGGCGTCCAGCGGATCGGCCGCGCCCTCGACGCGGGTCTCGTGGGCGGTGTCGACGCCCTGCGCGATGTCGGGCGACTGGCGGCCGATGCCGATGTTGACGCCGCAGGTCTCACCGTCGAAGCCCTTTTCCGAGGAGTCGTAGCCGATCTCCAAGATGCGCTCGCGCACGGTGTTGGTGATGTCGGCGAACGCCTCTTTGGCGGTCGTGGTGACCTCGCCGACGACGTGCACCTGCCCGGTGGTCACCAGCGTCTCGACGGCGACACGTGAGCGGGGGTCCTGCGCCAGAAGTGCGTCGAGGACCGAGTCGCTGATCGCGTCGCAGATCTTGTCGGGGTGCCCCTCGGTCACCGACTCACTGGTAAACAGCCGACCCTTTTCGCTCACTGCGTCTTCCTTCCATACATGACTAATGTTAGTTAGGCAAATTATTTTAGGCGCCCTCAACTCAATCGGTTGAGCCGGGCGATTGCAACCGAGCGCTATCCGCTGTCCCCAGGAACGTCGCGATCGCGTCGACGATCCGACTGGCCATCAACGTCTTCGACCCGTGCTGCAAGGCCGACTCGGTGCCGTCGGACGCCAGCAGCCAACCGTCGTTGTTGTCCACCTCGAATGCCCTGCCGTCGCCGACGGCGTTGACGACCAACAGGTCACATCCCTTGCGGCGCAACTTCGCCCGGGCATGGAACAACGCGTCGCCGTTGGCGTCCCCGGTCTCGGCGGCGAAGCCCACGATAGCCCACATGTTGGGCAGCTCGCCGTGGGCTCGGGCGCGCACAGCGCCGGCCAACACGTCGTCATTGCGGACCAGGCGGATCGTCGGCGGTTCGTCTTTGTCGTTCGGGCCCTTTTTGATCTTCGCGGCAGCAACCTGCGCCGGCCGGAAGTCGGCGACCGCGGCGGCCATGACCAACACGTCGGCATCGGGTGCGTGCTTGGAGACGGCGTCGGCCAGCTGCTGCGCCGAGCTGATGTGCACCACCTCGACGCCGGCCGGATCGATCAGCCCGACCGTGTGCCCGGCGATCAGCGTGACCTCGGCACCGCGCTGGGCGGCGACCCGCGCGACGGCGTAGCCCTGCTTGCCCGAGCTGCGGTTGCCGATGAAGCGCACCGGGTCAATCGCCTCGCGGGTACTCCCGGCGGTCACCAGCAGCTTGCGGCCGGCGAGGTCGTACGGCAACGCGTCGGGGCGCTCCAGCAGCAGGTGGGCCAGGGTGGTGATCTCCTCGGCCTCCGGCAGCCTGCCCTTGCCGCTGTCGGCGCCGGTGAGCCGTCCGAATGCCGGTTCCAGCACCACGGCGCCCCGGCGGCGCAACGTGGCCACGTTGTCGACCGTGGCCGGGTGCAGCCACATCTCGGTGTGCATTGCGGGCGCTAACAGCACAGGACAGCGCGCCGTAAGCAATGTCGCGGTCAGCAGGTCGTCGGCGCGGCCGTGCACGGCGCGGGCCAGCAGGTCGGCCGTCGCAGGGGCTACCACCACCAGATCCGCGTGCTGGCCGAGCCGAACGTGGGGCATCTCGGGGACGTCGGAGAAAACGCCGGTATGCACCGGGTGGCCGGAGAGCGCCTCGAAAGTGGCGGCCCCGACGAAGCGCAACGCGGATTCGGTGGGGATGATACGGACGTCATGGCCGGCCTCGGCGAGCTGTCGAACGACGGTACATGCCTTGTACGCGGCGATCCCCCCGGAGACGCCGACTACGACCCGCTTGCGGTCCACCTATGCGGGCCCTTCCTCGCTGAAGCGGTTGCCCATGATGATCACGGCGCGTCCGGCCCGGGCCCGTTATTCGCCTTCGGTGTGTTCGAGCAGGTCGCCGTGGATTTCACGCATCGCGATCGAGAGCGGCTTTTCCTGCAGACCCGGCTCGACCAACGGTCCGACGTACTCGAGGATGCCCTCGCCGAGCTGGTTGTAGTAGTCGTTGATCTGCCGGGCGCGCTTGGCAGCGTAGATCACCAGTGCGTACTTGCTCGAGACGCGGTCCAGCAACTCGTCGATGGGCGGATTGGTGATGCCCAGCGGGGTGTCGTAGGCGTGCTGAACGCCGGACGACGGATCGAAATGGTCGACGGCAGACAGCGATGTGTTGAACTGCGGCATACTCACTAAGACTTTCTCCTGGCGCTTGACCTGCTCAAGAGCGGTGAAACGGCTAAAACCCTGATTCTCGCGCCTGGCGAGTCGGCTCATGCCGTGCCACGCGCGTTTCCCACCAGCAAGGATACCAATTCTGCGCAGGCAGACTCCAATTGCCTGTTGACCACCACCCGGTCGAAGTCATCCTGGGCGGCCAGTTCCACCCGGGCGGTCTCCAGTCGGCGCGCCATCGCCTCGGGCGTCTCGGTGCCCCGTCCGACAAGCCTGGCGTGCAGGTCTTCCCAGCTCGGCGGCGCCAAAAACACCGTGATGACCTCTGGCATGGCCTTTTTGATCGCCTGAGCACCGGCCAGGTCCACCTCGATGAGCACCGGGAATCCCGCGCAGGTCGCGGCCAGTACGGGCGCCGCCAAAGTGCCCGACCGCTGCAGTCCGCCGTGGATTTCGGCCCACTCCAGCAGGGCGCCCTCGTCGATCAGTTCCTGAAAGCGGGCGGCGCTCACAAAGTGGTAGTCGACACCGTCGACCTCGCCGGGACGCGGCGCCCGCGTGGTGGCCGAGACGCTGAAGTGCAGGTTCGGTATGCGCTCGCGCAGACACCGAACCACGCTCGACTTGCCGACCGCCGAGGGACCGGACAGCACGACCACACGACCCTGGCCTGCTGACTCAGGACACGCGACGTGCTCGACGTCCGGTCCCCCATCGGCGCTCATTGGCGCGCCTCGGCGGGTGCGCCCACAGGCCATGCGGCCTGCATTGGCGGCAAGCTAGGCGGAGCCGAACTTTTCCAGCAGGGCCTTACGCTGGCGATCGCCGAGACCACGCAGGCGGCGGGTCGGGGCGATCTCGAGCTCGGTCATGATTTCCTGCGCTTTGACCTTGCCCACCTTCGGCAACGCCTCCAACAGCGCGGACACCTTCATCTTGCCCAGGACTTCGTCGCTCTCGGCGTCCTTAAGTACCTGGGTGAGGTTGGTGCCGCCCCGCTTGAGGCGGTCTTTCAGCTCTGCTCTGGCTCGACGTGCGGCAGCCGCCTTCTCCAACGCGGCCGCGCGCTGCTCGTCGGTCAACTGGGGAAGGGCCACGATTCCTCCGTATCTGATCAATCTTTTGTCTCGGCCGAGCGCTCTTGAGCCCAGCGGAGACGACCGTACTCACGGTTCCTGACGAAATCTAACCCGACCCCCAGGTTATGAGCTCAAATGCCCAGCTTGTGCCCCGCCCAAGCACGCGGGCGCGGCCATGCTCGGGCATCGCTGGCGACGTCCGTATCCGGTGTTCGCGCGGGCGCTGCGCGGCCCCGAAATGACCTGCCAATCCGACCTTTACCTGCACTTTTGTGTCCCAGCCCGGAGGGGGTGACGGCGGCACCCGCGGCCCGGCGGACGACGCTCGGAAGTAGCCGTGCGAGGGATCACGATTTGCCGCGGCGCGTCGCGCGTGTCGCGCAGCCGACAAACCCCAGGTCGACGCATGGATGCGGGCGCGGGAGCCGGCGCGAGCGGTTAACCGGGTCGCCGGCGGTGCCGTTACTGGGCGCTGTCTGGGGTGCCGTTTCGGGTGCTGTCTCAGGTGCTGAGGTACGCCACGGCGTCCAGCATCCGCTCGCCCACCGCACGCAGATCCACCACCTTCGGCCCGGTCCGCAGCACCTCGCGGGCCACCGCGGGTAGCAGTTGGTCCGGCGCGGCCCCACCGAGGCCGCCAAGCGCCTCGGGACGCCCGCCCTGCGCTCCTACCCCGGGAACCAGCACCGGTCCTCCCAGCGCGCTCACATCGGGCGCCTCGAAGACCGTCGCGCCGACCACCACCCCGACGTAACCCGGCCCCGGCGGATGCGTGGACCGGTTGACCACCGCGGCCTGGTCGACGACCAGCTGGGCCACGGTGCGCCCGTCGAAGGTGGCGCGCTGCACGGTCCCGCCCTCCGGGTTGGACGTCGCCGCAAGCACGAACACCCCCCGGTCGTGCGCGGCGGCGGTTTCCAGCAACGGCCGCAACGAGCCGAAGCCCAGATAGGGCGAGACGGTCACCGCGTCGGCGGCCAGCGGCGAGTCGCCGACCCAGGCCGCCGCGTAGGTGGCCATCGTCGTCCCGATGTCGCCGCGCTTGGCGTCGGCCACTACCAGCACCCCGACAGAGCGCAGCGCGGCGATCGTGCGTTCCAGCACCGCGTAGCCGGCGGCGCCGTAAGACTCGAAGAAAGCCACCTGAGGCTTTACGACAGCGAATCCGGCGAAGGCGTCGACGCAGATGTCGCAGAACCTGGCCAGCCCGTCGGCGGTGGTCGGCAGCCCCCAGGCCCGCAGCAGTTCGGGATGCGGGTCAATGCCCAGGCACAGCGGCCCACGGCTCGACTTCGCCGCGGCCAGCCGGATCCCGAACCCGGTCACCTGACGCCCTTTGCCAGGGCCGTGTCAGCATACCCGTTCGGCCCTATCATGCTGTGCAGCTCCTGCAGCGATCGCACCCCGATGTCGCCGCGGATGCCGGCCTCGATGCCCTGCACCGCAGCCGACGCCCCCTGCACCGTCGTGACACACGGAATGTTGACCGACACCGCGACGGAACGGATTTCGTAGCCGTCGATGCGCGGGCCGGAGTTGCCGTACGGGGTGTTGATCACCATGTCGACCTCACCGGCCCGGATCGCCTCGACCGCCGATACCTCCGGCCTCCCGGGCCGTGGCGCCTCGAAGTGCTTGCGGACCTCGTCGCATGGAATTCCGTTGCGGCGCAACATTTCCGCAGTTCCCTCGGTGGCCAGCACGCGGAAGCCCAGATCGGCCAGCCGCTTGACCGGGAAGACCAGTGAGCGCTTGTCCCGGTTTGCCACCGAGACGAACACGGTGCCCTGCGCGGGCAGCGAACCGTAGGCGGCGGTCTGGCTCTTGGCGAAGGCCGTGCCGAAGTCGCGGTCGATGCCCATCACCTCGCCGGTGGATTTCATCTCCGGGCCCAGCAGCGAATCGATGGCTGAGCCGTCGGCGCGGCGGAACCGGTGGAACGGCAGCACCGCCTCCTTGACCGCGATCGGGGCGTACGGATCCGCCGCGGCGCCGTCCCCGGAGGCCGCCAGCATGCCTTCGTCGCGTAGCTGGGAAATGGTAGTGCCCAACATGATCCGCGCGCACGCCTTGGCCAGCGGAACGGCGGTGGCCTTGGAGACGAACGGCACGGTACGGCTGGCCCGCGGGTTGGCCTCCAGCACGTAGAGCACGTCGTCTTTGAGAGCGTACTGCACGTTGAGCAGACCCACCGCGCCGATACCGTGCGCGATGGCCTCGGTCGCGCGGCGCACCTTCTCGATGTCGCTGCGCCCCAGCGTCACCGGCGGCAGGGCGCACGCCGAGTCGCCGGAGTGAATGCCGGCTTCCTCGATGTGTTCCATGATTCCTCCGATGTACACCTCGGAGCCGTCGCAGAGCGCGTCGACATCGATCTCGACCGCATCCTCGAGGAACCGGTCGACCAGCACCGGGTGCTCGGGTGAGAGCTGGGTGGCGCGGGTGATGTAACTTTTCAGCGTCTCTTCGTCGTACACGATCTCCATGCCGCGACCGCCCAGCACGTAGGACGGGCGGACCAGCACCGGGTAGCCGATCTCGTCGGCGATCCGGCGGGCCTGCACGAAAGTGGTTGCGGTGCCGTACTTCGGCGCCGGCAGCCCCGCCGCGGTCAGCACATCGCCGAACGAGCCGCGGTCCTCGGCTAGGTCGATGGCCTCGGGCGGGGTGCCGACGATCGGAACACCGGCGTCGGCCAGGCTCTGGGCCAACCCCAAGGGAGTCTGACCGCCGAGCTGGACGACGACGCCCACCACGCCCGGCCCGCCCTCCGCGGATTGTGCTTCGGCCCAGAATACCTCCAGGACGTCCTCGAACGTGAGCGGTTCGAAGTAGAGCCGGTCGGCGGTGTCGTAATCGGTGGACACCGTCTCGGGGTTGCAGTTGACCATCACCGTCTCAAAACCGGCCTGGCTCAGCGTGGTTGCCGCGTGCACACAGCTGTAGTCGAACTCGATGCCCTGGCCGATCCGGTTCGGTCCTGACCCCAGGATCAGCACCTTGGGCTTCTCGGTCTGCGGCGCGACCTCGCTCTCCGCGGCGGGATCCAGTTCGTAGCTGCTGTAGTGGTAAGGCGTCTTGGCCTCAAACTCGGCCGCGCAGGTGTCCACCGTCTTGAACACCGGGTGCACGCCGCGCCGCGCGCGCAGCGAGCGCACCCCGGCCTCGCCGGCCAACTCCGGTCGCAGCGCCGCGATCTGGCGGTCGGACAGCCCGCTGTGCTTGCCGCGTCGCAGCAGTTCGGCGCCGAGCACGGGCGCCGCGGTCAGCTCCTCGCGCAGCGCCACCAGTTCGCCGATCTGGGCGACGAACCACGGGTCCACCCCGCTAGCCTTGGCGACCTGTTCCACCGACACGCCCAGCCGCAATGCGAACTCGATGTCGTAGAGGCGTCCGTCGGTCGGTGTCTGCAGCCGGGTCAGCACCTCATCGACGCCGCCGTCAGGGTCGGGTCCGGTCCAGAAGCCGGCCCGGTCGGTCTCCAGCGACCGCATCACCTTGCCCAGCGACTCGATGAAGTTGCGGCCTAACGACATTACCTCACCGACTGATTTCATAGTGGTGGTCAGGGTCGGGTCGGCGCCGGGAAACTTCTCGAACGCGAACCGCGGCGCCTTGACCACGACATAGTCCAGGGTGGGCTCGAAGCAGGCCGGCGTCTCCTTGGTGATGTCGTTGACGATTTCGTCCAGGGTGTAGCCGATCGCCAGCTTGGCCGCGATCTTGGCGATCGGAAAGCCGGTGGCCTTGGAGGCCAGCGCGCTGGACCGGGACACCCGGGGGTTCATTTCGATGACGATCAGCCGGCCGTCGGTCGGGTTGATCGCGAACTGAATATTGCAGCCGCCGGTGTCGACGCCGACCTCGCGCAGGATCGCGATGCCCAGATCCCGCATCCGCTGGTATTCCCGGTCGGTCAGCGTCATGGCGGGCGCGACGGTGACCGAGTCGCCGGTGTGCACCCCCTGTTTCTTATACAAATCTCCGAGCCCACGAGACAGGCAGAAAACTCGTATTCCGTCTTCTGCTTGAAAAAAAAAAAAAAGACGAATAGAACGTGAGAGACGAAAGAGACAGTGTTCAGTAAGATGTGTAGTCAGTTAGGTAGATAGTTTGTAGTATGAGTAAGATG